>DLGT01000055.1 GCA_002482845.1 Saprospiraceae bacterium UBA7687 | reverse complement strand
CCAATTGATCCACATGGATACGCTAAGTCAAACTTATCTAGCTACTACAAATCTTCTAGTAATGTTAAAGTTTTGTCCTTCTACTTCAATAAAGTATATGCCATTTGCCAATTGATCCACATGGATACGCTGAGACAAACTTCCTACAAAATCTTGAGTATTCAATAGAACACCCAAGCTATTTGTAATTTTAACTTTACCTGATTGTACTTGTAATAATTGTACATCAATATTCAAAGTACTAGAAACAGGGTTAGGATAAACTTTGAAGTGGCTCAAATAAGCTGCCTCATTCACGCCTGATACATTTGCTACAACATATGGACCAAATGTTTTTTCACATCCGTTTTCGTCAGTCACTACTACTGAATACTCACCAGCACCCAATCCTGAGATATCTTCAGTGGTCGCGCCATTTGACCATAAATAAGTATATGAACCTGCACCACCTTCAGTTACAAGATTAATTGCACCTTGGTTTTGATTGTTTGCGTCATTGATAATACTAGATGAAGCAATAGCCAAAGCCGTTGGTTGTGTGATTTCGAAGCTTAACTCTTGTGTGCTATTTGTTGCGTCTGTAACAACTGCATTGTAAGTACCTGCTGATAAACCAGTTAATTCAAACTCAGTAGATGTAAATCCATTTGGACCTGTCCACACCACTGTAACTGGAGCTTGACCACCCAAAATTGTCAAAGTGATTGTACCATCTTTGCTTTCAAAACAATTTAAATCTTTTTGATTGCTTGAAATTTGTAATACTGTTGAGAATGAAATGTCTTCACAAGTTGTTGTCGCGCCACAGTCATTCGTTACAGTAAGACATACCGTATATGTACCAGGAGAGGTATACTCGCCTGTTGCTTGTGGCTGATCACTTGTAGTACCATTACCAAAATCCCATGCATAAGTAGCATTTTCATCTACAACGTCTACAGAAACATTTACTTCAAAATTACCTGTTGCTGCAGTAAAATCTGCAACTGGAAGATCTTTAGACTCGTCTACAGTGACTTCTAAGTTCGAAATACAACCTGTAGCAAGATTAGTCGTTTGAAGAACATATGTACCTATTGCTGAAACTGTAGGTGTCAATGTATTTTCCCCAGAAACGATCTGTCCATCTGTTGTAGTCCATACATATGAAAATCCAGCAGGGTCACCTTCTACATTAGCAGTGATAGTTACTTCGCTTACCGTACATGTCAATTTTGCTGGTGCTTCTGAGCTTACTTGTGGGAAGTCATTAGAAACAGTCACAGTGGATGTTGCTTCTGCTGTACAACCATTAGCAGCAGTAGTAGTTACAGTATAAGTACCACCTTGGCTCACAGATATACACGCTTGGTCATTGTCGCTAGGAACATTCCATGTGAAAGAAACTCCTGTACCTGTTGCACAAAGCTGAACTTCTGGCTGACCACAATTTAATGTCGCCGACGGAACAGAAACAGTAGGTACTACTTGATCTACAACCACAGTTGCCATTCCCGTGGAAGTACAACCGTTATTTGTATTCGTGATCAATAGCTGGTAAGATCCACCAGCATCTACTGTTGGGTTCAATGTCGTAGCTCCACTTACAATATTACCATTGGTTGTTGTCCATTGGTAAGTTATACCCGTACCAGATTGAGATTGAGTCGCATCAATCACTACTTCGTCAGAATCGCAATCAATTGCAGCAGGTGCTTGGATACTTAGATTTGGTAGAATAGCATTCGATTCTACAATAGCAGAACTTGTACTAAAACATCCATTTTCAATATTTGTCACCAACAATGTATAAGTACCTGGTTGATCAACACTTAGTAATAGTTGATTGTCACCAGAAACTATATTACCATTAGTTGTTGTCCACTCATAAGTAAATACTGGACCAGCTGAAGACCCTGCACCAGAAACCTGAGCTTGTGGTGTAGCACAGCTGATAGCATTCAAAGGTGCTGAAGTTGCAAGTGGTGAAGTCGAAATCTCTAACTCTATGTTTGACGATACAACACAGTTGTTGTTATCAATGATCGTATAAACATACTCACCACCAGCTACATCGGTAAAAACTGGTTGATTTTGTACAATTGAACCTAACTCATAATTGTATGGAGGCGTACCACCTGTTGCGTCAAATATGACAGTACCATCATTCGCATCGCAGGAAGGTGGTTCAATGTTTGGAGAAACAGAGAAAAGCGATGGTTCAGTAATCGTGTATATTTCTGAAGAATTACAACCCAACGCATCAGTAATAGTTACTATATATTCGCCAGCAGCAATAAAATTATTATTCGCACCAGATGTACCATTACTCCAGCTGTATGAAATATTTCCAGTACCTCCTGATGCAGAGACAACAATTTGGCCAGATTCAGTTCCATAACAAAGTACATCTTGAATTACATTAGCCTCGATCACAAAATCTTCAGGACCATCTACAACATATTCATCTGTTTCAAAGAAATAACCATTAAAATCAGAAACTTCACATGAGTATGTACCATTACTAAGGTTTGAAATAACAGGTGTACTTGCACCATTACTCCAATCATAAGTAATTGAATTATAACCACCAGTTACATTTAATGCTATTTGAGATGTTTGCGGACATGTTCCTTCTGTAAATGTTTCTGAAACAACCATGTCGAAAGAGTCAAAAAACCATGATTCACCTTCTTGCACACTCACTTGTTCTATTTCAAATATTCTTTTATCATCCGCATCTATTCCATAAATCGTCGGATAATAGGCAATCTGATATTGACCAGCTAGACCAGGAGAATTTGTACTCGTGAGATTTACAATAGGATAAGGTGTTCCTGCTACCCAATTACCTTGGGTCGTTCCACCCATTCCCATACAGTTTCCATAAAGGCAAGCTTCAGCTGTACTTAGGTCTGCCTCAATTTTAATAACCATAATTTCATTAGTTCCATTTGGGCCATATGTATTATATAAATCTTTCATAGCATGAGAATTGTGGTAATTCCAACAAGGGCCACACCATGTCGCTGAAAAATCAAGCAAGACATGTTTGCCAGCATCAAGATAAGTATAAAGATTGTGTACATTACCATTGATGTCGGTAACTGTAAAATCAGGCGCAATACTACCATCAGGAAGCGCTGCTTTTGCAGTAAATGCAGAGAATGAAAATAGGAGAAAAGTGAGTAAAAAGTTTTTCATCTTCTTGGATTATTTGTTAATTAAAAATTTAAAAGGCGAAAATTAACAAATTACAGAATATTAAAGTATGTTTTACTAAAAAATCTGTGAAAAAATATTTTTTAACCCAAACCGAAGAATAAAATTCTATATTTCGAACTATTTCCTACCAATATTTGGCATGCCTTGCATCATTCGGTCCATACCTTTGCCTTTACTCATCATCTGCATCATTTTTCTCATTTGGTCAAACTGCTTAATAAACATATTGATTTCATGAAGATTTTTGCCACTGCCAGATGCTATTCTCTTTTTACGAGACATATTGAGTAAGTCTGGATTTGCCCTTTCTTTTGGTGTCATGGACAAGATAATAGCTTCCACTTTTCCGAAAGCCTTGTCATCAATGTTGATATCTTTGGTCATCTTGCTCATGCCTGGTATCATATTCATCAATGACTTAATATCTCCCATTTTTTTGATTTGATTCAACTGACCTAGGAAGTCATTAAAATCAAACTTATTTTTACGTATCTTTTTCTCTAGTCGTTCAGCTTCTTTCTCATCAAATTGTTCTTGGGCTTTCTCTACGAATGATACAATATCACCCATACCAAGGATACGCTGTGCCATACGCTCTGGATAGAAAATATCCAACGTATCCAACTTCTCACCGGAACTTATGAACTTAATAGGTTTTCCTACAGAATATTTAATAGAAAGTGCTGCCCCACCTCTTGTATCACCATCTAATTTGGTCAAAACTACACCATCAAAATTAAGACGCTCATTAAAGACAGCCGCTGTATTAACCGCATCCTGTCCTGTCATGGAATCTACCACAAATAATGTCTCTGATGGGTTGGTCGCATTTTTGATGTTCTCAATCTCGATCATCATCTCTTCATCCACGGAAGTACGACCTGCAGTATCTATAATGACGACATCATGGCTGTGCCCTTTAGCATAACTGATGGCATTTAGCGATATCTGGACTGGATTCTTATTTTCTGGCTCCTTATATATATGTACGCCTATTTGTTCAGCCAAAACAGAAAGCTGATCTACCGCTGCTGGTCTATACACATCACAGGCAACAAGAAGTGGCTTTTTTGACTTTTTATCTTTAAGGAATTTGGCAAGTTTACCAGTAAAAGTTGTTTTACCTGAACCTTGAAGACCTGATATTAATATAACACTTGGATTTCCTTTTAGATTGATACCTGCAGCAGCACCACCCATAAGTTCAGTCATTTCGTCCATGACGATTTTGACCATCAACTCACCTGGTTTAACAGCGGAAAGCACATTTTCTGTTCCGAGAGCTTTATCTTTTACTTTATCTGTAAATTCTTTGGCAATTTTATAGTTTACATCGGCAGCAACCAATGCTCTTCTAATCTCCTTGATGGAGTTAGCTATATTTAGTTCCGTTAATTTCCCATCACCTTTTAAACTTTTAAAGGCAAAATCCAGCTTTTCACTTAAATTTTCGAACATAAAAATTTCAATTTAGGGTGCAAATATATGAAAACAGGATGATATCACTTAATGTTGCGAAGGATATATTTTGAACTCCTAATTAGAATTATATAAATAAAATCATCTTAATAGACAAATTAAAGAGAATTTACATTAGTTTTGGAGCTCATTTATTGTTTCATATATGACACTATCATCTCGTAGAAAATTTATTATCCAAGGTGCAGCACTTTTACCAGCAGTTTCCTTACTGTCTTCATGTGGAGATAATTCGAAACAAAAGTCTTCTTTGGCTCCTGTAGTAATTTCTACTTGGGATAGCTTAGACTCTGTTAATAAGGAAGCTTGGGGAATACTAAAAAACAAAGGTAAAGCAATAGATGCTGTCGAAAAAGGTGCCAACATTATTGAAAACAGTATAAATTGTTGTGTCGGTCTTGGAGGAAATCCTGATAGGGATGGGAAGGTAACACTAGACGCTTGTATTATGGATGATAAATACAATTGTGGTTCAGTGGCATTTCTGCAAAAGATTAAGAATCCAATAAGTGTAGCTCGGAAAATAATGGAAACTACACCACATGTTATGCTTGTAGGTGACGGCGCATATAAATTTGCCATAGAAAATGGATTTGAAGCAGAATCCGGTGATCTTTCAGATGAAGCTGATAAAGCATATCAATCATGGTTGGAAAAATCGGAGTATAAACCACAAATTAATATTGAAAGAACACAAAACACCATTGATACTAATCACCAAGCAGCCCCTAGCAAACTAGAAGATGGCTCGTTTAATCATGATACCATGGGGATTTTGGCATTGGATCTTGACAAAAATCTGTCAGGCTCATGCACTACAAGTGGTATGGGATTCAAAATGCATGGACGTGTAGGAGACTCCCCTATCATAGGCGCAGGACTTTTTGTAGATAATGAAATTGGTGCAGCAACTTCTTCAGGACAAGGTGAAGAAGTCATACGAATCTGTGGGACACACCTTGTGGTAGAATTTATGCGTAATGGGCATAGTCCGACTGATGCTTGTAAAAAAGCAATAGAAAGATTAATAAAAATAAATCCAGAAAAAGCTAAAGGGTTTCAAGTGGGTTTTATAGCCCTTAATAAACAAGGAGAATACGGTGCCTATGCCATTGCGCCAGGTTTTACCTACTCAGTGACTCAGGGTGATGACGGTGGAGCGACCTATGAAGCTGCATCATATTTTCAAAATGAAAAATAGACCAAATGATGCTTAACTTAGAATTTAGTCCTTTCCCAAAAATGAATTCCGAAAGGCTTGCCTTTAGGTCATTGCATGACGATGATGTAAACGAAGTCTTTGCGATGAGAAGTGACAAAGAAATTATGAAATATATTCCTAGACCGTTGGCAAAGGATCTTCAGGATGCATTGGACCATATCAAAATGGTCAAGGAAACCATAGCAAAAAATGATGGTATCAATTGGGCTATAAAATTTAAGAGTTCTTCAAAACTTATTGGAATCATTGGCATCTATCGAATAGCTAAAGAAGATCACCGAGGAGAATTAGGATACATTCTGCTACCTGAGTATCATAATCAAGGAATTATTTCTGAAGCGATTCAAACAGTTTTGACCTATGCTTTTGAAAATATAGGTTTTCATTCTTTAGAAGCAATTATAGATCCAGATAATATAGCATCTGAACGTGTATTGATCAAAAACGGATTTATCAAAGAAGCCCATATCAAAGAAAATGTATTTTGGGATGGACAATATCTTGATACAGTGATTTATTCCATACTAAAAAGGAATTTTCAGCATTGATTATTTAGGGTTTTGATTTCCCACGACTTAGTCTTTGATAACAAAACGTTTCTTATAAGGTAGTCACTACTTTATAAGCTTTCCAATATTCGAGTTTGTGTATAATTATCCAAAGCTGGAAGCTTTGGCTACATTGTTCTTCCAAAGCTGGAAGTTCGCTATGTTTCTTCAAAGCTGGAAACTTTGGCTATATTGTTTTACCTAAGCTGGAAGTGGGATAAATATTCCAAAGCTGGAAGCTTTGGCTACATTGAAGCTTTGGCTACATTGGCTACCTTACCATTGCGGGCAGAAATTATCTTCGTTGTGATGCTCACCTATATATATGATAGAAAACTCCAAAGAAGACAAAGACTTACGGTCATTCACTAAACTACTGAGACTTTGGTCATATGAAAAACCAAATATAAAATTATCTCTTTCAAAACCAACCATACCTATCACAGATTCTAAACCAAAATTATTATAATTTTTCACACCACGAATGTATGGTCCGAAAAGCAAATACTGACCAGATTGTTTAGACACTTTATATCTGAATGTCGCACCAAGATTTAGTTCAGTATGTGGTCCTTGTACAAGGGCATTTACTCTAGGTTGAATCGCCATTCTTTCTGATGTCTTAATAGAAGCACCTGTATGAATACTCCATTTAGCACTCAAGGTATCAATCTTAATAACATTCTGGTCAATGATATCAGGTGTATTATAAAATGAGACATTCGGCTTATTTAAATGAAAATAGCCTGCCCCAATGTGAAAATTAAATGTTTTGCTAGGTGCAATGGAATAGTAAAGTCCAACATTAACATCTGAATAAGCCCTATTATTGGGTGGTAATTGTTCGCCCGTACCAAGCGTATACCCATCGATGGCATTAAATTGATCCTGAAAGGTTAGATCTTCGTAGTTAAGTGATTTCTGCAATATGCCACCTTGAATACCAATTCCTATGTATTGTTTAGTCTTTTTGTCTAATGATTTATGGTAGGCAGCGGTTAGCAAAATCTGATTTGTATTGAAGTCAAAAGTATTTACCCTATCTGAAAAGAAGGTGATACCTACTGCTACAATATCAGGATTTCCTTTGATGGCGCCGTAGTTTAAGTTAAACTTGACATCACCACTTGCTGCAAATGTTCTTAAAGGATCATCTACTGCAGATCTCCATTGATCTCTATAGATGGTGGAAATACGGAAAGTACCTGTATACGTGCCCGCAATCGCAGGATTGAGTGTCAGTGGTGATCCATAAAACTGAGAAAAATGTGGATCTTGAGCATTTGTTTGAGTTGAAAATAAAATAACACTAGCCAAAATAAAATATTTGGTAATGCTTAAAAAATGCTTAGTGTTCATATTATATAATTCCAATTTTATAAGCCATTGTCTACTACCCATATCTATCTTAATTCTTTGAGATGCAAAACTAATCATATTCCTTCAATTGAAGTAAAAAAATCATAAATAACAACATCGTCCCGTTAGTGAACTTAATAAACCTAAGACTTTATAACGCACAAACCAATAAAATAAGTATTTTCGCAGTCTCGATTCAGATAAATAAATGGCCAAGAAAAAGAAGATTGATACCAAACACCTATTTCACGCTGTGTGTCATCTCAATATTATTGCTGTGAGACCTAAACCTGACCTTGCTGAAGCCTTACTTACTCAGATGCTATTTGGTGAAATTTGTCATATTGTCGAAAAGAAAAATAAACATTGGTATAAGATAAAAACATATGTGGATGATGTCGTTGGATGGGTGCAAACTTCTCAGATTACTTTAATATCTGAAGAAACTTACAACAAATATAGTCAGAATTATGCCTTGTCTCTAGAAATATGTCATCCCACTTTTAATGAAGAAGTATCAAAATCAGTTGTTTTAGGTTCTGGTCTTCCTCTTTATGATGGGATTTCTTGTACGCTTCCTGATGGCAAATATGTGTACAATGGTCAAGCAGCACCAATTGGTGGATTAGAATTCTCTACTGAATTATTTGTCAAAATAGCAAGAAGGTATTTATTCAGTCCTGAACTAAAAGGTGGCAAAAGTCCATTTGGTATGGATGCAGCACTTTTTGTACAACAAGTATTCCGTTTTTTTGGTTTTCATCTCCCTGGAAATGTCAATGAACAATACCTACAAGGAGATGTCATTGATTTTATAGAACAAAGTCAAGAAGGAGACATTGCGTTTTTCTTTGATGATTTGGGACAAATAAATCATGCTGGCATTGTGATCGGTGAAAAAAGAATCATTCATGTAAATGGATGTGTTCGGGTTGACAAGCTTGACCACTTTGGGATTCACAATGCTGATCTACACAAGTATACCCACAAGCTGAGAATTATAAAACGGGTAATTGTTGAATAAAAAAAAGGTGGTATACATCCGAAGATATAAACCACCTTTTTTTATTTATTGAAAGACTTTTTGTCTTATTGAATTTTGATGTTATCTAATCTGTAAGTCGAAGTGTTGGTACCTCCTGCTCCTTCATATTTAAATCCAACTTTAACTTTAGCGCCAAAAGACTTTAAATTTATATTCCCTGAAGGGATAAATGTATTATCTGCATCTGCATTCACGGCTACTTTAGCATCGATTTTTGTCCATGTTGTAGTGGTAGGGTTACCAGTATAATTGGTCGTTACCCACACTGTTAAACCATCATGCACCCAAAATGCTTTTGCACTTTCGAAAGTCAATGTTGGTGTTTTCTCCGTATCTGCTTCCGGTGTAATCAACCAAGTTTCCATAGCAGGCGCTGTATCATTGAAAGCAGTTGACTGAGCATATAAATTTCCACTGAAACTCTTACCTTGCCATTTTCTAGTTCCTTTGACAGCTACGTTTTCCCAACCAGGAATAGAGATATCCACATTATTTGTTTGACCAGAGAATGCTTCATCAATGCCAGTAGGTGGCTCTACGGTACCACCACCAGATACATCTTCTATTTTACGCATTGTCAGTTGAGGATTATTGAACTCAGAAACAATGGCAGTTAGATTTACTTTTCCAGTTTTTAAAGGCTGACTATTAAACGACGCAGCTCCTCTTGTAAATAAAATAATATTACCAGTTGCATCTGTTGCTGTAATATTACCATTGTTACTACCGAATGTTGCTCCTCCACTAAGTTCTACATCATTGATAGTTATTAAAGTAGATTCATGGGTTGCTAAATTGATTTGAGAAATGGTTAGTACTTTTGGTGTGATAGTACCATCACCCACTATTTGTATGTTGTCGTTTGGAACTGTAGATATCTGCAATAGACCATTAAATTCACTAAGGGTTATTCCATTGATATTTACTTTTACTTCTTTACCAAGAGAGACATTGTGTGCTGATGAAAATCTAAGTACAATACCTGCATCACCATCTTGTAATACCATATTTCGTGTGTCCGTGTTTCCATTGGCACCATCAGAAATTACAACACCTTGCACAAAAGCAGCAGGAGCCACCGTTGTACCATTTGCAAATAATGCTCTCACATCTTTTACAGCGATTCTATTATCACCACCAGATTGACCACATCTATCTTTATCAAAAACGATGTCTGTTGTCTCACGGATGAAAAGCTGTTTGTCTTGTCTGAAAACACTGTACACTGCTGTCAAACTACCATTTTTTTCTGGAAGGATATCTCCAGCGAATTCAGCATAACCACTATTTCTAACAATGATTTGATTATTTGCACAATCTACCAATGTTTGATTTATGGTCACTGGACTAGTTGGATTGTTATCAGCATAGGTAACGGTTGGGCCTACTGTTCTAAACTGTACTCCTTCTAATTTGATAAGTGTATTTAAATCATTTGGACCTAATTCACTGATTGTTTTCACTCTTGGTACAACCGGGATACCAGTCTGTCCTTTGATCATTACATCAGGTAATAGCGCTGATGGAATATAGCCCAATCTAGGTGAAGTACCTGAATTATCAACACCCATACCTATTTGCGGCAAGCCATTATAGTCAGAGATAGTTAAGTCATTTAGTTTTAAAAACACTCTTCTACCTACTGAATATTGAGAGTGAATTTCATTTTCATCTATTAAAACAGCTATACCAAAATCACTGTTTTCGTCTTCAAGAATCAGTGTTTTATAAAAATTTCCAGATCTGTCATCAGCTACCACTACCGCTTTTAGATATTTATCCAATGCAATAGGTGTATAGGCACCAGGCACATATTTTGCAAAAACTTCATTTAAAGAAACGATTTGATCTGCTGCAATTTCAGGATCACTACCTGTGGTTGGTGGTGCATCAAAATCTTCTTTGATACAGCTCGAAATACTTAAAACTGCTACTATTCCTAAAATCAGAAATAAACTCTTAAAAATTAACGACTTCATTTAAAATGCTTTTATTATTTAATTTAATTTTTATCTTGCAAATACGTATGAGATATTTAAACTGTAATTTGTACCGAATGCATAAAAATATCTTGGTGCAAATTTGCTAACATCTTTACCTTCAAAATCGAATCTAAACTGCTCAAATCCTCCAGTAATAAAGTTTTTGTTATTCAATATATTGCCTACGTTCAAATTTATATTTAAAGTACTCCTGTTCTTAAATCTGATGGACTTGCCACAGAAAATATCTACTGTCACCGCATCAGGTAATTTCTCTTGAGCAATAATGGTATTAAAAAGCTCTGTTTGTTCGGGTAAACTTATTCCTTCAACCGCTTCAGCCGTTCTTCTATCTGGGTTAAAAGACAAATAGTTTTTGCTAAATCCATTGACATTCACATTGAAGAACCAAAAGTTCTTTCTAAATTGTACCCCAACTGTTCCTGCATTTTGTGGCATTCCAGCTGCATAATAGTTATTTATATAAATGGTCCTATTTTGTACAAAATCTTCTGCGCTATTATCTCTCGAAATAGTAGCTGATGGTCTAGATGTATGAATATATTGACCTAACGAACCTGCTGCCATTACAGTAAAATTGCTCGTTAATTGGTATTCAAGTCCCATTTCTAAACCTGTATGACGTCTATCAACACCTGTCATTAAATAATTGACAAAAGTTCTGAATTCTTCATGATAAAAAACATCGTTCGTTATTTTATCTTCAAAATTTGTGTAAAATGCTGTCACTCTAGCCTTAAGATTGGTATATCTACCTAGGTAAGAAATTTCACCAGAAGTGATTTTTTCATTGGTCAAGTTTTGCACTATTTGATCTCTTACCCGAGGTGATACAAAACTTTCATTTGCATAAGGCGCTCTTGTTCTATATGACCCATTGGCAACAAAATAATTTCTACCATCTAGCTTGTAAGTAACGCCTGCTTTTACACCATAATTAAAGAAATTTTGGGTTTCAGACTTTCCAAAGGAATTGTCAGGGAAGAGCCCTACCCTAGTATTTCCATCCCGATAAAATGATTGATTTGCTAAAGAAAGTCCACCCATAAAGTCAAATTGATTCGTTGTGTACACTCCTTGTCCCCAAGCCATTGCTTTATTTGTTTGAATATAATAATTGTGCCCATAGATATCTCCTTCTTTCACCAATCTATTAGGATTGTTCAAGTCATTTTGTCCTGCATTGGGATTATTAGGAAAATCTCTAAGTGCAAATCTATTGAAGTCAATATAAAAATCAGCACCCATTAGATCATCTAATTGTCTGTAATAATGGACTCTCTCACTCAAGTACTGAGCACCACCTGACAAGGAAAAGTTTTGTGATATTTTAGAATTTAGAATCGTATTAAAACTCAATTTTCTATTATCATAATGCTCTTCTTCAATAACATATGCTGCTAACTTACCTGTCACATTATTTCCAGCTATACCATCCACATTCTCAATCGTGTAATTTCTTGTCGAGTTGGCATCATATAATTTCTGCCAGTCTAGTTGTCTATGATTAATGTCAGATTGTAAGTATTCTGTGATTAAATCTTTTGAAAATTGGTCAGGTGCATAACTTGGTAGTCTTCTGTAGTAATCTGGTCTTGGGTCTGGTGCATCATACCAGTCTAGTCTTGAAGAAGCAAATGTTCCGAACTGGAAACCAGCCGTTGTAATTATATTTGTTTTTGATGAAACCTTCCAATCATGACGCAACATCGCAACAGGTTGGTTAATTCGATATTCTCTCGAATTTCTTACTTCACCATTTTGATAGCCCCAGTTAGGATTATAATAATTATTATCTGCTAAATCATACATTTCCTGAAAACTTCCAGTAGACCTTCCTCTGACTTGTGGTGTTCCGAAGATCACTGCATTTAGGGTGTGATTATCATTTAACTTCCTATCTACAGAAACAAAATAACTTGTCCCTTGGAAATAAGTTCCTTCTATATATCCTTGGGTGCCATAACGATGAGATGCAGATAATGAATAAGCCCATCCATTTTTTTGCATACCTGAACTATGGGTTATCATAGCTCTATGTTGGTATGATCTATTGGAAAATGAAGATACCGCTTTTGTACCAGCACGCTGACTAGAAGCTGTAAGGTCTACAAATGTACCACCACCAATACCTCCAAATGTATAATCATTGGCAGATAAACCTATGATTTGGGTTTGATTCCTTAGTACATCATTAAGTCCACTCCATGCCGTCCACAAAACACGTCCATCATCTTGATCATTCATCAACATGCCGTTCATCATCATTTCTGAATCTTCGTTCTGAAAACCACGTGGTCTAAACCTACCTGTACCCAAATTAAAAGCAGCCGCATTTGTAAAGGGATCACGACCTGCTGCGAGCACAGATGAAAAATTATCATTTTCATTTTCTATACCAGCTAAATCTGTCACATCAATAATGGAGATTTCTGAACCTACGGAACTTGGTGCTTCGGAAGTAACTTCTAGCGTACCTAAATCTACATCTTCACCATCTAAAGTAACATCTGTTACGACTACTTCTTTATCACTCATTAAAGCAACGATGGTATAAGTTCCAGATGGAATTTCCTTAAACTCAAAATTACCCAAGCCATTCGTAAAAACGCTAAAATCGGTATTTTTCAAAGAGACTTGAACAGCGGGTTGTTCCTGTCTAGTGTTTTTATCAATAATTTTACCTCGTATGCTCTGCCCATAAGTCATTATTATATTCATGAACATAAAAATGACCACAATACTAATTTTGGTTCGTCCTATCATTTGGTTTTATATAAATATGGGACAAAGGTAAGAAATTTATTTTTGTAGCATATTAATTCTATATTATTAGTGTATTTAACAAATTGCAATTTCCAGAATTAGAATAATTACTAGCTTAATATATTACATTCTCAAGACTAAATTCATTTGCCTCGAGCCGGCAAGGCTTTCACTTTTTTTCTTCAGCAAAAAAAAGTAAACAAAAAA
>DLGT01000036.1:44734-69574 GCA_002482845.1 Saprospiraceae bacterium UBA7687 | reverse complement strand
CACTCTCTAGATAACTTGTTTTGCTACAAGTTGTACGATTAACGTTTTAGTCGTACATTTGCCATTCAAGGCACACACAGCGGGTTTAAGAAATTGGCGGTTCAGTGGTTAATTGAAGTTCAGTTTTCCAATCAAACTTTCGTGCAGGTTGACAGTTTTGTGCTCCAAAATCGCCAACTTCTTAAACCCGCAAACCGTTATGGTGCATTAATCAAAAAAAATAATTCTTCAAAATGAAAAATTTAAAATTTCTATTAATTTGGATTCTTGTCTTTCAATTTTCAAACACTGGTGTCACACAAAATTCAAATCAAACAAATACAACTAAAATGAATAAATATAAAGAATTAAAAGGTGATGACCTTGTGCATAAAGTTTTTCAGGACATCTCTGTAGATGTATGGAACGGTAAAGAAAAAAATAAAGACTATATTTCGACAATAGCCAATCCGAAAAGAGTAATATATAAAACTTATTCTTTAGAAATGGCAGTAAATAATGGTGGATTTTTCCAAGTATTATATAATGAAGGGGATGTATTCCTTTTAGACTTACCTGAATGTTTAAAGGTTATAGGAGCAAATAAACATGCCGAAATCGTTGAAAAAGCAAATAAAATCATTAAAGATAACGCCAAATTTATTAAAAAGGAAGGAGTGCATATAGACTCATTCGACGAAAAATTTGACAGCGAAGCTTTAAATAAACTTGATAGTGAATTTTATGACCAGTCAGAAATAGATAACATTTTAAAATTACAAGCTAAATACATTACAGAAAACTTTAGTGCTTTTGATTGAATTTTAATTAAAGAAATGAAACTAAATCGTTTTGCATTTGTTATCTAATGAGCTAACTTTACGATATGAAGTCAGATTTTGTTAGAGAAGTTGTTTTTTTCGGAGAGCATTTTCGAAATTTTTATCAAGGATTAGATAAAAAGGCTAAACTAAAAGTAGATTGGACTATCAACCTGTTGGAAACAGTTGAACATATCCCAGAAAAGTATTTCAAACACTTAACTAACACAGATGGACTTTACGAGATAAGAGTTGAAATTGAATCAAATATTTATAGAATTTTCTCTTTTTTTGACGCTGGAAAATTGATTGTAGCTATCAATGGCTTCCAAAAGAAAACAAACAAAACCCCTAAATCTGAAATAGAGAAAGCACTTAAAATCAAAAACCAGTATTTTAATGAAAAATTGTAATTTAACATCATTCAGAGATCATCTCGACGAACAATACGGAAAAGAAGGCACTAAATCCCGAACAGAATATGAAGAAGGATTTGAAGCTTTTAAACTAGGGGTATTGCTTCAAGATTTACGAACCAAAGAAGGAATGACCCAAGAAGAATTGGCAAACAGATGCGGTACAACAAAAAGTTATATCTCAAGGATCGAAAACAATGCTTCCGATATTAGATTGTCAACAATCATGCGAATCTTTAGGGAAGGATTTGGAAAACAAATCAAATTATCGGTGAATTAAAAAACACATCATAACAGATGCTTTGACGACATCCCGCTTTATCAGCGGGACGATCGCAAAGCACAGCCGTTGTGCTTAATAAAATAATAAAATGAACTGCAAAAATTGTGGGCAAATTACAGCAGGGGAATATTGCAATCATTGCGGACAAAAATCTAAAGTCGGTAGGATTACCCTGTCGAGTTTATTGAACGAGTTAACAGAAAGTATTTTTCAAATAGACAGAGGTTTTTTATATACTCTAATACACCTGTTTACAAGACCAGGAAAAAGTATAAATGAATATTTAAATGGTAAAAGAAAAAAGCATTTTAAGCCAATTGCATATTTAATTACATTTTCGACAATCTATTTCATTATATCAAAAATGATTGGACAGAATACTTGGATGGATGACTTTATAACTGGATTTGCAAAAGGTGGTTCAAATAAAGAAGAAATACCACAAATTTTAAATTGGTTTGCAAAGAATTATGCATATACAACAATGTTGCTAATTCCAGTTTTTTCATTTGCATCCTTCATTAGTTTTTGGGAGCAGGAAAGAATTACATCGAACACTTAGTAATAAATTCATATGTAACGGGTCAACAAGCAATTATATACTCAATATTTGCAGTTCTAAAGAAATTTATTGGCGGCGAACTCATTGAGTTATTGCCAGTAGTTGTTGCTGTGTGCTATGTAATCTTAGTGTTCTGGCAATTTTTTGATAGGGGCAATCGAATGAAGATATTACTGCGGACATTATTAACTTATGTTTTGTACCTCATGCTAAGTTTGGGATTACTAAGTGCAATTTTGGGAATTACGGAAATTATGAATTGATTGAAGAATAAAATACTAAGCACAACAAGCCGTAGCACAATCATGCCACCCTTCGGGATGGCACGACGACTACGGCAGCCGTTATACACAATAAATAAATAATACATTGAAAACAAAATCTAAAGAATACTCAAGAATATTGACAGGAATACTTTTTATTCTTGTTACATCTCTTTGCTTTAATCTAAGAGCTCAAAATGCAATTTATTATGTTTGCGATTGTGCGCCAGATTCTGATCCTAATTGCGTTCCTGGGAATGATGCCAATAATGGAACACACCCATCAACACCTTGGCAAAGTATAGCTAAAGTACAATCCATTGTAAATAATTTAGGACCCAACGATCAAATACTATTTGCTAAAGGAGGTGCCTGGGTTAATAGTTCTTTCAATATTTACAACTTTAACTCCACAGCTTCAGCCCCTATAGTTTTTAATAGCTACTCTCCTTCGTGGGGTGGAACTGATAAACCAATTCTAACTGAAAGCCGTTCGGGGTATAATTTATTCAATTTAGCTGATGGTGGAAATGCTGATCATGATGAAGGATATGTTTTTAAAAATTTAGATTTAAGAGGGTTAGGAACAAGTCAATGGGCATTTTTCGCTTATAATGATGCCGACTATGTCACGATAGACAATGTAGATATTGATGGGTTTGGCATCGGAGTTCACTCAGGAGGAGCTAATCAAGCAAATAATGGGGCAGATTACGAAAATCAACATATGGTAATCTCTAATTCAAAAATCACCAATTGTTCCCAGCAAGGATTCTTAGGTGGAGGAAGCTATTTAATCATTGAGAATTGTTATTTCAAAAATAACGGCTTCGCCTTATCAATATTTAATCATAACATCTATTTAAGTAATGGTGATAATGTAATAATAAGAGGAAACGAATTATACAAAACAGCAGTAGTCAACGGATTGGCTGATGGTGTTTCATTGGTTGTTCACGGTGCACATGACAGTTTGCTAATAGAAGGAAATTATATACATGAAGACTTAGGATCTACAAATGTTAATGCATGGGGAATTGGTGTAGATCCAGGCTACTCATCGACCGAAAGTTTTACGAATCTAATTATCAGAGGAAATATTATTGAAAACATGTATAACGTTGGTATTGGTGTTGCCTCTTGTCAAGGCGCTATAATTGAAAACAATGTTATTATTAATGAAAATGCCGCTGGATTTAGGGCAATTGCAGCGCCTGACAGAATTACTAGTGCGGAAGACATACCTATGGATAGCTTAACGATTCGCAATAATTCTATCTTTTTAAGAAATGCATCTTCAAGTACAATTGGTATTGAATTAGGTACTGAAGGCTCAAATCATATAGTTGTTAGTAATGTTATTTCTTTGGATAATGGGAATGGTTTTGATATGAACCTTCTGGATATCAACTATTTTTCAGTCAACTATAATTTCATGGAACTTGCAGGTAGTGCAAATTGGGGAAATAACATGTCCCTTTCTGCTTGGTCATATTCTAGAGGATTTGATGTTAATTCTCAAGTAGGAAATCCAATGTTTACCTCCATCGTTCCACCCTATGATTTGAGCCCACAATCCGCATCATTTCTAATTGAAAATGGACACCCAACTCTAAGTTCTTCAATAGATTTTAACAATATAAAGAGGTACAATCCAGACATAGGAGCTTATGAATTTCAAACAGCAACAGGGATATCTGATATAAATGAAATAAGTGATGTTACTTATTATCCCAATCCATTTAGGAATAACTTACATATTGATTTCGGTAAAAATATTGTTACTCAAATTTCCATTGATAACATTCTAGGGCAAACAGTATTGACCAAAAAGGTTTTAAGCTAAAATGTTGATATATCTACAACTGAATTTCGAAATGGGATCTATTTTCTCAGAATAATTACGAAAAATAATCGAGAATATATAGTTAGTTTGATAAGAAATTAACGTTTGCTAACAAAACCAACGCAATACCCTTCGGGATACTGCTCATAGCCTAACCGTTATGCATAATGCAAAAAACAACGTGAAATCGACAAAAAATCTGTGATAATAAAAACGTAATTTTATAAAATAAAGTGCAGAATTAAAGTATTTTAAGTAAAACCAATTAAACAAAATAATATGAAACATGTTTCTATTTTAATTACAGCAATTGTATTTACTGCATTAATCATTAGTTGCGGGAACAATAACGCTGCTTCAAAAGAAACCAATAACATCACTGTTACTACTTTTGACTTAACTGCAATGAAAAAACTCATAAAAGAAAGGAGCGATAAATTTACGCAAGCACATATCACTCGTGACACAGCATATTTGAATAACATTTTTGCAAAGGATGCAAATGTGTATTCACCTAATTCTGATATTATAACAGGACGTGATGCTATTGCTGCTGTGAATAACGAATGGGTCAATTACGGAATTAAAGAATTTACTGAAGAAACAACCTCTTTTTATGGGAACGAAGATTACCTAATTGATGAAGGAACCTTCTACTTACGTTATGGAGAAGATAATATAATCGACAAAGGGAAATACATTAATATTTGGAAAAAGGAAAATGACGAATGGATGATGTGCAGTAGTATTTGGAATACCAGTTTGCCTCTAGCTACGACCGAATAAGAAAAGGAAAACACTATGCATAATCGAGTAGACGGCCCCACCAACCGAGACTGATGGGGAGCACCTCTCAATTAGAAATAAATATGGATACTACCAGCCACAAGCCATAGTTTGTGGTTTCTTCATTATCAAGTGAAATCGTTCACTTGATTAGCTTCGCTACCATTCAGTCACAGTTCGCAAACTGATGGGTTCAGTTTAAAGTACATGTCCAAAAGTGATTGATACCCACGTTTCTTGAGTCGTTGCAGTGTAATAGTTGTTATCAGAATTGGACTTTGGGCTACTGCCCATACTTTATCACGTCTTTAGCGTGACGCCTTTCCTGCCAGCCCACCCGTTCCGGTTCCTTCCCTTCGATGCCACCTATGGGCATCGACCTTGCAGGATCGGTCAATCATCTCGGTAAGACAAATATCTTTCAGTCAATCGCTGCCGGATCTACTCATCAGGTATCAAAACTTCGGGCGTTAGTATGATCCCGCTGAAGACGGGACAAGTTGTGCTACCTTACCCAACCTGACCAGCCTCCTATCCAGTTCCTAAATCCCCTGCTCTTTGCTCTCGCAAGCCACCCAGAGTACCGACTTTTGCAGTCCTGCTTACTTCAATGCATAGATCACTCTAAACCATCTTGCAGCTTGCTAATACTTCTGGGCGTTACACCAGCGTATGAGAGACTTTTAACCCGTTGGATAAATATCCTACGGGCTTTCACTCTCTAGATAACTTGTTTTGCAACAAGTTGTACAACTAACATTTTAGCCGTACATTTGCCATTCAAGGCACACACAATACACCGGACGTTAAGACTCCCTATCGGTCGTCCGTCGACAGTGTTAAGCGTTTGTTTTTTATTTTTTCAATACTTTTCAGAGTGGATTCAATCTTTTACCATTACTTTTGGTTCTCTTTTATAAGAAGTTTACTTACGAATTTCCATTTAGTAAAATCTCCTAAATTTGTTGTTATTTTACCTAACAAAATCTAATATTACCTATGTCGATTTCACTTAATAAAGCTGCTAGAGTGTTTGAAAAACTTCAAGAAAAATCAAATTTGGAGGATATGTTGCTTAGACTGAGGTCTGAAGATGATCCTATTCCCAGTAAGCAGCCTACCAATGAATATAGCATTGAAAATTTCAAATCCCGGATTGAGTATATCGAAGACTTTAGTAAAATCAAATTGAATGAGATAAACGCAAACAACGAGCATACAGATACTCAAATTTTAAAAGGAAGCATAGAAAATTTTATTGGGATGACTCAAGTGCCCACGGGCTTAGTTGGCCCTGTGAGGGTAAACGGCTCTGAAGCAAAAGGTGATTTCCTGATACCGCTAGCTACCACAGAAGGTGGATTAGTAGCATCTTACCATAGAGGTGCCAAAGCTACGTTGAACTCGGGTGGAATATCAGCAGTATGCCTAACTGAAGGGGTAAAGAGGAGTCCACTGTTTGGATTTAAAAATATAGAATCGGGATTGAGATTTTTAATGTGGGTGACGCAAGTTAAAGATGAGTTTAACAAAATTGTTGGTCAGCATACACAGCATGGCAAATTGAATGATGTACAGCTTAATTTAGAAGGTAATCACGTTATTCTCACATTTGAATACTTGTCAGGAGATGCCTCAGGTCAAAACATGGTCACCATTTGCACTGATGCGATTTGTCAATACTTGATCAGTCATACACCTATACAACCAGAATATTGGTATATTGAAGGCAACTATAGTGGTGATAAGAAGGCAAGCGCTTTGTCTTTTACAACGGTAAGAGGCAAAAAGGTGACGGCAGAGTGCATTATCACCCATAAAGTATTAGAAGATGTGCTCAAGACTACTGCTCAATCTGTCGCTAAATATTGGCTGGCGAGCACAGTCTCCGTGATTCAAACAGGTAGTATTGGTGCTCAGGGACATTTTGCCAATGGGCTTGCGGCCTTATTTATGGCTACCGGACAAGATGTAGCATGTGTATCAGAAGCAGCAGTAGGTGTGACAAGAATGGAGGTCGTTAATGACCATGACTTATATGTATCTGTGACTTTACCAAATCTGATAGTAGGCACTGTGGGAGGTGGAACTAAGTTTCCCACACAACAAGAATGTTTGAAAATATTGGACTGTGAAGGAAATGGGAAAGCTAGAAAGTTTGCTGAAGTATGTGCGGCTTTATTGCTCTGTGGCGAATTGTCTATTGCTGCTGCACTGGCAGAGGGACATTTTACTAGTGCTCACCAAAGATTAGGAAGATAGCTATGAATAAATACTTGGTTTACCTTTCAGAAAGATTTCCTTTGAAATCACACGTTCCAATTATAGCGATTTTTTCGTTTTCTGCTATATGCTATTCTTTATCAGCAGTTGGTGAAACAAAATTTATTTCCTGGCTAGACTATTTAAAAGCATTTTTCTTGACATTTACTATATTTCTTTTGTTAAGAATTTCTGATGAATTTAAAGATCATGAAGATGACATGAAGTATAGGAAATATCTGCCAGTGCCACGTGGACTCATTACATTGCAAGAGTTAAAATGGGTAGGGATATTGCTCATCATTATGCAGATCATTTTGATTGTATTTAACCAAAGTTTTTTGGGCATTTATTTGGTTAGCATGGTGTATTTAGGATTTATGTTTAAAGAATTTTTTATTGAAGATTGGTTAAAAAGTCATCAGATGGCTTACGTGGTCTCTCATATGATGATCATTCCATTGGTGGATTTAGTAGCAAGTGCTGCGCATTGGTCGTTTGTGGGTATTAATCCTCCGATGGCATTAGCATGGTTTTTTGCTGTCTCCTTTTTTAATGGCATCGTATTAGAGATAGGTCGAAAAATAAAGCTTCCTGAGCATGAAGAAGAAGGCGTGGTTTCTTATTCTAAGCTATGGGGAATGCATAAGGCTGTTTATATTTGGATATTTATTTTACTGATCACACTTATATTAGCTTTTGTTGCTAGTTATGCTATCTCTAGCCCTTTTTATGTATATGTTTTGTTGGGCGTTTTTGCAACGTTTGGTTTTTATGTTGCCTTTAATTTTATAATAAATCCTACTCAAAAAAAAGCAAAAATGATAGAAAATGCAGCAGGTTTGTGGACTATGGGTATGTACCTCAATCTAGGTGCGCTACCTTTCATTATCAAAAACCTACTCTAGCACATGAATGCAAGTTCACATCTTATTGGTGGTAAGGCTAAGTCTTTAGTTTTCTTAAAAGAGAAAGGTTTTAATGTCCCTGATTTTGTCGTTTTTACAGAACATGAAATCGAGCACTTATCAGAGGAAGAAGTTTCTGAAAAGTTAAGCCAATTTAATGACAATACCTTTTTTGCAGTGCGTTCTTCTGCTAATCTTGAAGATGGCATTCATCATAGTTTTGCAGGAATTTTTAATACAGCATTATTTGTTAAAAAATCTGATGTTCACAAAACAATTCAGACGGTTTTTAATCAAAAGCATAGCGAAACCGTAACCACCTACCTTGATATCAATAGCATCTCGGCGTCTTCGTTATCTCTAGCATTAGTAGTACAAGAGATGATTGCTGCTGATGTGAGCGGAGTGGCATTTGGCATTGATCCTACACAGCCATATAGTAGAGCCAAGGTGATATCCACTGTATTTGGACTGGGTGAAGGCTTAGTCAGTGGAAAACTGAATGCCGATACTTACATCTTTTCAAACAATAAATGGACAGAAGAGATCTCTGAAAAAGAGCAAAAATTAGTATTCAATGGTGGTGATTTGGAATATGTACATTTAGATTCAGATTTATGTAAAAAAAGTACCTTAAATCATTCTCAACTTGATGAATTAAGAAGGATATTAGATCAGCTGGAAATACTATACGAATGTCCGCAAGATGTAGAGTTTTGTTATAAAAATAGTATATTGTATATGTTGCAAAGTAGACCTATCACCACTTTGAAAAAATACAATAAACAGATCATTTGGGACAACTCCAATATTATAGAATCTTACCCAGGAATAACGCTTCCATTTACTTTTTCTTTTATACTCGAAATCTACGAATCTGTTTACAAGAACTTTGCAAAACTATTGGGTGTACCTAGTCGGCAAATAGCGTTAAATAGTGAAGTGTTTGCAGAAATGTTGGGCCATATTAATGGGCGAGTTTATTATCATCTCATCCATTGGTACAAGGCACTTGCGATGCTGCCTGCATATAACATCAATGCAGCTTATATGGAAAAAATGATGGGTGTAAGCGAGCCTCTTGGTGTAGCATTTGAATTGAAGGGTAAGTCTGGCATAATTGGAGATTATTGGAATCTGACAAAAACAATGATCAAGATTATTGGGCTTAATGGAAGGCTACCCAAGATTAAAAAATCATTTACTGAAAAAGTAACAGCGGTCATAGCAGAATATAAGTCTGAAGATTATAGTAAAAAACAAGCATCAGAGATATGGTCTGATTATAAAAAATTCAAATCCATTTTGGTCAATGAATGGTTCCCACCATTGGCTAATGATCTATTGGCGATGTTTTACTTTGGCACCCTGCAAAAGCTGTGTGTAAAGTGGTTAGGAAATGACCAACTTCATACCGAATTGGTTGTGGGTCGATATTCCGTAAAATCTGTATTACCTGCGAAGTTGACCCAAGAGATTATTCGGCAAGCAGATCAGGAAAATAGGCTTCACTCCATTCAAAATACACCGGAATCTGAGATATGGGATTTGTGTAAGAATGGTAAATTTGGGAAGACGGGTGTGTTGATTAAGCAGTATATTAATCTCTATGGCGATAGAAGTGTAGGAGAGCTCAAATTAGAAAATGAGACATTTACACAAAATCCTGAGTCTTATATTACCGTATTAAAATCATATGATTCACCCTTTGGTGAAAGAGGCATGTCAGAGCCTATTGAAACAACTGAAATATTAAATAAGCTTCCTTTCTTAAATAGAGCCATCTTTAAGTATGTAATGAATAAAGCAGCAGAAATGGTTGCTGATAGAGAGAATTTGCGTTTTGACAGAACCTTCGGTTTTGGTACTGTGAGAATGTTTCTATGGGAAATAGGAAAAAAACTTGAATCACAAGGTACAATAGGTCATTTTAAGGATATATTTTATTTAAAAGAAGGGGAAGTCGATGACTTTTTCAATGTAAAAATTAGTGACAAAGAAATTCAAAAAATCGTCGGTAACAGAAAGGTAGAATTTGATCATTATCATACCTTACCCATAATGCCGGAAAGATTACATCAATATGATGATGAATTAGTTATCAACCAAAACATTGTAATCCATGAAGGACAACTCAAGGGCATCCCATGTTGTGCAGGCGAAGTTACTGGTAAGGTCAGAATTCTAACCCACCCTAAGGATGTAAAAAGTCTAAATGGTGATATTCTAGTGACTACATCAACAGATCCTGGATGGATTTCAATATTCCAATCCGCTTCTGCCATCTTAGTAGAAAGGGGAAGTACACTTAGTCATGCTGCAATTGTATCTAGGGAAATGGGCATTCCATGCATCGTAGGGATCAAAGGTTTGACTCAAATGCTCAAGAATGGCGATATCATCAAAATGAATGGAAAAACAGGAATAGTAGAAAAGCATGGAGAACAATAATCCGCTGAAATATAGCAACGGTTGGGAAGATGCAGACCTGCTGACCCGATCACTAGGTATTGATAGTGAGTGTAAAGTCATGTCTATCGCCTCAGCTGGTGACAATAGCCTTATGCTGCTTTCTGCTCAACCAAAGTCTATGTTGTGCTTAGATATGAATGAGGTACAACTTTGGGTCACCCAATTGAAGGAGCAAGCTATAAAACACCTGAGTCATCAAGAATTTTTGAAGCTACTTGGATTTATTTCTTGTGAATACCGATGGGAAATATTTCTTAAGATCAGAGCATTTCTTTCAGATAATGCCAATGAGTTTTTATCACGTCAGCTCATAGAAAGCGGTCTCATACATCAAGGAAAATTTGAAAAGTATTTTCAGTTATTTGCAAAGAGAATTTTGCCTTTTATTCACTCGAAGAAGGATATTCAACAACTGATGTTGCCCAAATCTGCTGTAGAACAAGAGGCATTTTATTATCACAAATGGAATAATCTGAGGTGGAAACTGTTGTTCAGAATATTTTTTAGTAAATATGTTATGGGCAAATTTGGAAGAGAACCTGAAAAGCTCAATGAAGTGAAAGTAAATGTGG
This sequence comes from Saprospiraceae bacterium UBA7687, assembly GCA_002482845.1. Taxonomy (GTDB): domain Bacteria; phylum Bacteroidota; class Bacteroidia; order Chitinophagales; family Saprospiraceae; genus OLB9. The sequence continues at coordinate 58,404 of DLGT01000036.1, read as the reverse complement.
GAAAACAAATTTTTAATGTTGCAGAAGCACATTTAAAGTCCATTTATGCCCAGCAAAACTATATTCTTCATTACACCTTGACGGGTCAGTTTGGAGATTTACTGCCGCCTTATGCGATGCTTGAAAATTTTACCAAGATAAAATCGTGGCTTCAGCAAAATGAGATTACTTATTTTTATGGTGATCTAGAAAATTGTCTAATGCATCATCCAGCATATAATAGATTTAATTTATCAAATATATTTGAATACATGTCAGAAGAAGTATTTGAAAAACATGCAAAATTGCTTCACCAAAATGCGATGCCACAGAGTAGAATTTGTTATTGGAATTTGATGGTTCCCCGAAATTTGCATGATATCGTACATTGTGTCCCCCTAGCTGTGAATGCTGAATTAGATCGCGGATTTTTTTATCAAAAATTTCATTGTTATCAAAGACCATAAATGAAGGAAGTAGCCATATATAGCGTTATTTACTTGGCCCTGTTTGGGTTTACAGAATTCTTATATTACAAATTTAAAGTAAATGTGGAACACACTCGGAAGATAGTCCATATTTGCACAGGATTAATTGCATTGACCTTCCAGGTATATTTAGATGAAATCTGGCAAGTGGCTATCTTAACAATGTCATTTCTGGGCCTTATAGCATTGAGTGAAAAGAAAAAATGGTTTAAGTCTATCACAGCTATAAATCGCAAATCCAGTGGCAGTTGGTTGTTTGCTTTGGTTGTTTTATTTTGTTTTTGGTTATCCCAAAAGTGGACTTTAGAGTTTTATTATCTACCTATATTAATATTAAGCATCTCAGATCCTATGGCAGCATTGGTTGGCAAAAAGACGCGTTTTTATCCGATCAAAGTCTTTGGGCAATTAAAAACGATTGGGGGCACTATAGCCTTTTTTATCACGACGATCGCATTAATTTTCGGTTTCAAAATGATAGTACCTTTTATTTTTGATGGGCTAACTTTTTCTTCTTATACTTGGTTTTTTATAATATCGTTAGCTTTAGTATCTTCTTTTGCAGAATTGTTTTCTACAAAAGGCTGGGATAATTTCACCGTCCCATTATCAATCATTATTGTTCTATTATGTTATAATTAAGTACATTATGAAAAAAATAATTTTATTCATTTTAGTCTCAATTGTTTTTGTCTCAGGAATTTGGGTCTATTCCAGTCCATTTATTAAAAATGAAAGTAAAGGTTTATATGAACTTGAGAATAGTATCATAATAAATGCCCCGAAAGAAAAAATTTTCGCTTATTTGGGAAATTCTAGCAATGCATCCGAATGGTCAAGTTTTGTGCACCACATCACCCCTACTGCCCCACTTGAAGATGGCAAGGTAGGAAGTGTCAGGAGATGCTTCAAAGAGGACGACGAATCCGGAATATGGTGGGATGAATTGACTACCCAAGTGCAAACCACGCCTTTGATGTATCGAGAACTGTCATTGTATAATTTGACTAATTTTCCCATGACATCTTCTGATTTATTCACCAGACAGATATACGAATCGATTCAGAACAATCAGACAAAACTAACCTTTGGTTTATACAAAGATATTGACAAAACAAATATTTGGGACATCATCAAAATGAAATTTAGTGGTAGAACGATCTCTAATATTTTTGAGAAGAATCTCCAGAATATTAAAACCATTAATGAAAAATGATAATTACTAATACCCTATTACAAAATCAGATAGATCAAAATGCATTAACTTCGTTTGTAGATCAACTCTATTCATCAGCTCTGAAGCCAAAACTCACTAATCTTAATCATGCCATTCGAATCATCACTGCCTACGATAATGACAATCTTATAGGCTTTTTAGCCTTGTATCATAACAAATCATTTCCAACCTACCTTATCATTGGTAACTTTGAGTGTATAAATAATGTTGACGCTGCCCAAGCACTATTTCTAGCTTCAAGGGCAAAGACTTCAGAATTAAAATGTACTGCCCTTGTTGGTCCTATGAATGGCAGCACTTGGCATTCTTATAGATATAGTCTGCATGCTCGACCACCGTTTTTTATGGAACTCATTCACCAGCATTATTACATCGACCTGTGGAAGAAATGTGGCTTTGAAGATATGGCACAATACCAGACCAATTTTGAAGAATTAAATGAATCGTATAATCAACCCAATGCGATTAATGCTTTATCTGAGAGAGGATTAACCACCAGAAATTTCGACAAAAATCAAGTAGAAAGAGACCTTAACATATTGTATAATTTCTGTATGGATGTTTTTAGTCAAAACGTACTTTTTTCACCCATAAGCTATGATGAGTTTCAAGGTTTATATTTGCCTATACTCCAATATTTCGATGAAACACTGATTGATTTTATATTTGATGGAGAAGAACTAGTAGGTTTGTTTTTTGCAGTCAAAGACCATTATAATCCCAAACAAGTCATCGTCAAAACCTTAGCAAGAAATCCCGACCAAAAGTACAAGGGCATTGCCAATATCATGTCCGCCATATTTTGCACCAAAGCCTATCAAATGGGATTTAAGACCATGTTGCACGCTTATTTCCATATTGATAATAATTCTGCTAAAGTCTCTACAAATTACGGTGGCAGACACTATCAGAGTCATTTGCTAATGCATTCAAAGCTATGAATATAATATCTCATTTCTTAGAGTTGGCCAGAAATTATCCCAATGAGGTAGCCATCGTCCACCAATCGCAATCAATCACTTTTGCTGAGCTAAGAGATGAAGTCTATAAAGCCGCTCATGTTTTGAAGCAAAACAACGTAGAGAAAGATGATAATATCCTGGTCGTAATTCCATATAGTATTGAGCTCTATATCCATATATTAGCGATATTTCTAATTGGGGCTAATGTAGTATTGGTAGATGATATCAATCCGAAATCCAGTTTAGTTTATGCCTTTCAAAAGTCCAATGCTAAAGCCATCGTCACCCTTCGCTTGATTTCATTACTGAAGTATTTTGTATTTCATTATAGCTTATGGAAAAGCATTATTTCTCTGAAAAGAAAGGATGCCAGCCCTATTCAAATGGTGGGCAGAGATGCCGATGATGCTGCCTTGATCACATTTACTAGCGGCACCACAGGGCAACCCAAAGCAGCCAACCGAACCCATGGATTTTTGAATATCCAATTATCGACGCTCATAGAAGAAATGACATTGAAGTCAGAAGACACGCACATTACAAGCTTGCCAGTTGTTTTGATGTGCAATCTGGCTGTCGGAGCAACTTCCATCATACCACCTAAATACACTAAGCTTTCACAATGGCATGAAGTAAGAAATAAGTTTGCGCCAAATGTTTTGTCAGCTTCCCCATCTCATTTTAGTGAAATGAGCCAGCTCTTAGAATGCGCCAAATTAGATCGTGTATTCATAGGTGGTGCATTTATTCTGCCACATTTTGCCCGCTATGTAGCCACTAAAATCGACCCATCAAAAGTTGTTTTGGTATATGGCAGTACAGAAGCTGAGCCTATGTGTACGTTGACGTTGCATGATTATTTAGTTTCCTTTGATCAAGACCAAATGGGCTTGAAAGTAGGCAGACCACATCACAATATCAAAATCAGTATAAACGAAGCATCAAGTAATGCTTTCCACCCATTAAAAGATGGTGAAGTAGGAGAAATCATAGTAGCCGGCCCACATGTGTTGGCACATTATTACAAAGACGATAATGCTTTTGCCACAAACAAGATCATAGATAAAAACACTCTTTGGCACAAGACAGGCGATGCAGGATATATGCTTGGTGGAGAAGTTTTTCTAATCGGCAGGATGAAGTATACATGGCTTGAAAATGGGGTGACATACGCACCTATTACGATGGAAAAATATCTTTCTTTTCATCATGATAAGTTAGAAGGTACATGGCTCCACATCTATGGAATGAACATTCTTTTTATACAAAAGACAAAAGATATCGATCAGATAATTATAGATTTTCCTTATAAAATAGACCAAACTATATTCATAGAAAAACTACCTAGAGACAAAAGGCACTTAAGCAGGATAAACTATGAAGTATTAAAATTATTACTCCATTGATCCAATGACTTACAGGAATATGATTAATGATTAATAGTAAAGTATATAAGGCTTTTGTATTAATCGATAGTTTTCCCAGATTCGTGTTCATTAATTCTGTTAGCCAAATATTTAGTATATAATGTATAAAAAAAGTGATCACTTTCACTCACTAATAAATAAACATGAGCGCATTGCATTCCTTTTTAAGGCAAAGATCATAATCCTGTGGGGCAAAGACCAACATGAGCTATATGCACGTTACCACCACTTGTATAAAGAATGTAATTAGTCCATTGGATAGATTGAGATGAAATAAGTAACTCATCAAATTTCTATTGGAAAAGTTTGGAAAAACCGCTTGTGTGTGGTAGGTTTGTTGTTTAAATAAGTAAGTTGTATTCAATTAGATGATAAGTATGAGAGAAAGAATAAAAATAATATCCATAGTTGCTAGTATTATATTAATTTGGTTCGTTTCAGCGTTATTACTTTATTTTACTTATGAAAACCCAGCTGACCGAGGAGCATTTGGGGACATGTTTGGTGCGGTAAATGCTTTGTTTTCAGGACTGGCATTAGCAGGAGTTATCTACACAATATTTCTACAAAGTAAAGAGCTGGCCTTACAAAGAGATGAATTGAAGCAAACCAGGAGTGTGTTTGAGAAACAACAATTTGAATCCACCTTTTTTCAATTGCTAAAACTGCAACAAGCTAATTTAAATGAAATTGATATTCACATAACAACCAGAAGAGGAAATGAAATTATAAAAGAAACAACTAAAGTCGGTCAAAACGCACTCCTTGAATTCCAGAAAATTCTGAATCGAGACTATGTAGATAAATCATTAGTTGATAACAAAATGGATGAAACTAAATTAAAAGATAATTTAACTCGGTACTTTGAAATTGATATGACTAATAATTTAACAGTTTATATTAGCACACTCTCTAATGTAATTGAATTTACAAATATGTATAATCATTCTGATAAAGAATTTTACTTACAATTAGTTACAAATCAACTTTCACCAATTGAAAAGTATTACTTATTTCACAAAATACAGACACAGAATCAAATAGCAGATAATTACATAAATATGACTAAAAACATCCCTGAATCACTCTTTTCTAATAAAAGTCATTATGAATTTTACTTAGAAAAAATAAGGACTGAATCTAACAAGTGATATGAAATCATAAAATTTGTAAATTATTTAACCTAAATTAAAATTAATCACGAACCCATAACCGCCATCTATCCCTATCGGGACGAGCCGTCGGGTAGGCAAAACGATAGCGGTAAGCTTATCCCTAACCCAAGATTAGAAAATAATTGAGATGTTAAGATTTATTCAGGCGATATACAAGAGAATCAAAAGAGTCAACTGGATTCCTATTTCTGATGAATTAATTGGAAGAGATAATATTTTTAAAATCAAGTTTGATAATAACTGGTTTTATAGTGTATCTGGAAACTCTTTTTACTCTATTCATAATGAGTTGGACGATTTAAAAGGTGGAATTCAGATTTCGATAATTTGGGACAGACCTGTTGTTGAATCAATTAAGGACTTAAATCATCTTGACATAATCTTACAAGAGAATGAATTTGCTCAAACGATTAGAGTAAATGTTTCAGGTTTGGAAACAATTTATTTTTCTAAAAAATACAGTGATAATAACATGGATTTTCATTACTGGTACTTACGGTTTGATAATGTTTACATTAAAATATCATATTTTATTTTCGAGGAAGAAGCTTTAGAAATTCGAGAGAAATGGTTAAGTAGAGTTAAGAAGATAATTGACACAATACACATTGATCAAAGTAAATTCAAAATGATAGAAATGAAATAGCCTACTGCTAATCGAGTAGACGGCCCCACCACCCGAAGCTGATGGGGAGCGCCTCTAATCAGTTTTCGCAATTTAATATCATCTATCAGCAAACCGTTATTTGCAGTTCCTTCATTTCTGAGTAAAATCTTTCACTCAGATGTTATTTCATAGCACCATTTAAGTAACAATTCGCAAACGGTTGAGCATCAGTTTAAAGTACATATCCAACAGTGATTGATATCCAGGTTTCTTAAGTCGGTGTAAGGTAATAAATGAAAAATATTCTTCTATTACTTCATTAAAATCAATTGTTTAAATTTAGAGTCAGGGTAAAAAACGGTTGATTTTCAATAAATTTGTGTTTTCGGAGTGGATTCAAATTTTTAATATATCCCAAATAAAATAGCATATAACTTTCACTCCTTAAGATATTAACTTAATAGTGCTGCACATATTTTTTCGACAAAGATAATAATCCCAAGGGGTAAAAACCACCATGATCTATACACATGTCTCGACAGCAAATTAGTCCCTTAGATAGATTGAGAAGAAAATGATGGATTTGGATATTATATAAAAAAGTTTGGAAAAACCGCAAGTCTGTCGTAGATTTGTTGTAGAAATAAGTAATTTAGTGGCCATTTTAAAAACCGACACGACAATCAAATGAGTTACGGAAAATTCTTAGACGACTGGACAAAACATTCAAGATTGAGAGAGAAAAATAATCTCCCGAGTCAGACGATGGAAGAAGATTTTGCAGACGTTCGGGACAAATGGTTGACTGACAAACGATACAAAGAACTAATCGCCTTCATTATTGAAAATTGGGACTCTGGAAATTGCGATGACTTTAGCAGACCATTTAGCAAACACCTAATTGACAACAATGAATTAGCTTTATTCAAACAACTTTGGAAAGGTATTATCAGAAACAGACTTGAAAAATTATGGCGAGACGTTGAATACCAAAGGACAAATTATCAAAATATCACAATTGAAAGAATTATCAATACTGACATTAAAAATTACAATCAATTTTCTTCCAAAGAATCATTAGAAAGAACTCTTGCTTGGAGAAGGCTCTACATAATTGATGGAATAAATGAATTTATCGCAGGGCTTAAAATTCTTAATGACAACGGAGAAATTGAAAAGCAAACCGAATTACTTAAAGTAGTTTCAAGTCTTGAGAAACCCAAACCTAAACCTACGACTGACAAAAGAAAAATAGATGAAGATTTGTTTTGGCAACTAATTGACCAAGCTAGAGAAATGTCTACAGACCAGTTTAATTTTCTTGACAATCTAAAATCAATCTTAGAAGAATTTTACCCAAAAGAATTAATTAACTTTAACAAGTTATTGATTACAAAGTCAAACGAGATAAATACTTGGGAACATTGGGCTTTGGCTTTTATTGTTAGACGTGGTTGTGGCGATGATGAGTTTGACTATTTCAGAGTTTGGGCTGTTTCCAAAGGGAAAGGTGCATTTGAAGCGATTAAAGAAATAGACGAAAATCATCTTTTGACAATCTTTGACGAAGACCCACAACTTGAAGAATTATATTATTTAACGAGTCAAGTTTATGAAGGCAAGACTTCTGACCCAATGCCGCCTGTGAGAGTAAAAGCAAGTAAATTGACTGGAAAACATTGGGACGAAGATAAAATCTCTCAAACTTTTCCGACACTCTGCAAACTATTTAACTATGACAGACAAAAAATAAACGCCCTATAACAGCACCTAACCAAAAGTGGCGGTTTTGAAGTTAAAACAAGTTTTGAGCTTCTTTCAAAGTTTGTGCTCGGTTGGCAGTGAAATGTTTAGAAATCGCTACCTTCGAGTATCTGTAAAACAACACGCTTTATAAAACAAAATGGTAATAAAAGAAATCATAGAAGATCTGACATCAAAAGATGTAACTAGAATTAGACGTTCTGGTCTTATTATTATTAGGAAAAGTCAAGATGAAACAGAAATTGAAAAGATAATCCCATACAAGACCCAAATAGAAAAAGCGACAAAGGACTTAGTGCTTGGCGGAGTTTTTGCATCAAATAATAGATTTTTTCAATTTCCATTAGAAATCATTGCATTTCATCAAGAATTAAATTCACTAATTGGCAATCAAAGAAAATGTACATGCCAACTTTATCTTTCTAAAACATATGAATCTTTCAATCCAGAGCAGGAAGCCGAAAATGAATCTATACAATTAAATCATAAAATTAATGGAACCTACACTTATGACTATGAAATAGAATGTCTAAAATGCGGAAGTAGATATTATGTGTCAGAAAGAGAATATCATTATACATGGTGGAAATGGACAAAAATTACTGAGACAGTAGAATTTACGGAAAGTGGTCAGAAACAAATAGATGATGAAGCAAAATTTGTTTTATGCAGTGTAGCAACAATTCTTAGACATGAAGTTGTAAATATCAACGAATTGAATTATCAAAAGGAACGTATATTCAATTTTCGAATGAAACTAGGAACTTTCAAAGGGACAGAATATTTTGAAGGCCAATACGGATGGACCGAATGTTTTGAAAACTTAAATAAAGAAATAGAGCAAAAATTAAAGATAAAAAATGAATAATAAAATAAAATCCGTTACAAAATCAGACTTAGATGGACTGAAAAAAGTAGTTGACTCAAGCGAACTGTTTCCGTCTGAATACTTGGAAGACATGATGTCTGATTACTTCAATAACCCTGAAACTGAAGACATTTGGTTTACATACATTGACAATGATAAACAAGTTGCGATTGGATATTGTGTGCCTGAAAAGTTGACTGATGGGACCTATAATTTATTAGCAATAGGCGTTTCTCAAGACGCACAAAGGAAAGGAATAGCTAGCCAAATGATAAATTATATTGAACAACTACTAAAACAAAAAGACGGTAGAATACTCATTGTAGAGACATCAAGTGACGATGCCCAGATGGGTACAAGAAATTTTTACAAAGAAATTGGATATGCACAAGTTGCTGTTATTAAGGACTTTTGGAAAGATGGAGAGGATAAAATAGTTTATTGGAAAAGGTTGTAATGTCAGATGGAAGAACAAAACAAAAAAATTGAATGGTGGGGATACTCATTCCCAATTTTATTAGCAATCCTAGTCAGCTCTCAAATCTTGTTGTTATTTATAGTTTGTAGCTTCGTACTCGTTAATTAGAACATAACCAAAGAACAAAACAACTTAAATCTCTCAAAACTTCTCACAGGAATTCCTATCTTTGTGGTCGAAGAGCAAAGATGTAAAGTCTTGATTGGATAAATAGGCGCATTCTTAAGTATTTTTTATAAATCAAATTAGTTTGATTAAATTTGATAAAATTCTTTTTAAAATCATCAATGGTCTTTCTGATCATAACATTGATTTTAGTGAATTTGTAAATTTGCTTCTAAAACTTGGATTTGAATTAAGAATTAAAGGAAGTCATCACATTTTCACTAAAGAAGATATTGAAGAAATACTCAACATCCAGCCTAAAAATGGAAAGGCCAAGCCTTATTAAGTAAAACAAGTCAGAGAAATCATTATTAAGTACAAATTAAATTCTAAAATAGATGGATAATATAAGGTATGAATTAATTATTTTTTGGAGCGAATCTGATGAATCATTTATAGTTGAAGTCCCCGAACTTGCTGGATGCAAAGCAGATGGTGATACATATGAGGAGGCAATTGCAAATGTTAAGCTGGTTATTAATGATTGGATCGAAACCGCAATCAAAATGGGTAGAGATATCCTTAAACCTAAAGGCAAACTAATGTTTGCTTAGCAATCACGAAGCCATAACTTGCCCTGACCACAGCAGAAACAAAAGCTTTTATGCCCATAAAACAGTCTCAAAACAATACCGTTGGTAGCAAGCGTAACAAAATATAGTAAACCATAAAAATACAATGCAAGACATACTTTTTGACTTTATATCAAAATACGTTACCCTGACAGATGATGAGAAGAACGCTATACTTGCGTTAGACATATTCCATTCTGTAAAGAAAGGGACGACTTTACTCAAAGAAGGTCAAAAATCGAATGAAAATTACTTTGTGTTAAAAGGATGTTTACGGAAATACTACATGATAGATGGTGAAGAAAAAACTACTGCATTTATTACAGAAATGGAAGCTTTGACTCCCCATTGTGTAATGACCAAAAATCCATCCGAGTATTACATAAGTTGTGTAGAAGACGCTATACTATTAATTTCTACTTCTGATATGGAAACAGAAATAAACAGCAAGTTCCCCAAATTTGAACTCATGTGCAGAATATTATCTGAAGAACGTTTAGGGAAACAACAAATTGACTTTGACGAGTTTAAGACTTCTTCTCCTGAACAACGATACCTTAATTTATTAGAATCTCGACCTGATCTCATTCAACGGGTGCCACAACACCAATTAGCAAGCTTTTTAGGCATCAAGCCACAATCATTAAGCAGGTTAAGAGCAAGAATTCTCGAAAAAAAATAACTAAAGCGTATTTCTTCACTTAAGTGAACGAGTTATAGTAACTCACACATCTACTTTTGCGGTATCATTTAAAATAAAAAAGGATATGCAAAAGAAAATTTTATGGATCGGAGTTGCCTTACTATTGGTAAGTAGTTTACAAGTAAATGCACAATCTACTACACAAGATAGCACTTACAAAAAGTGGTTTGTAGGGAGTACTTTATTAATGTTGGGAAATTTTTCTAAAGTAAATAACCCTGAATATATCCAATTAAATGCTGGATATAGGATAACACCTAAAGATGTTGTTCAATTTAGATTTAAAAGATCGATTTATTCGTGGCCAATAGGTATCCCGTTTGGACCATCATTTGATGCACCTGGGCTAAATTATCCTGGACATGCACGCATACTTGCGCCACAAATAGGATATCAGCGATTTTGGTGGAAAGGTGTCTATACATCCGTTTATGCATTAAATGCTTTTGAAAAATATATGGATCAGGACAAAAAAACGATTGGAAATGGATTCACATTATATTTGGATTTCTATTTAGGTTATCAGTTTAAGTTTTTTAAAGGTCGCTTCTTTTTTGAACCAGCTATTGGATGTAGTTATTGGCCTGTCCGAACTAATGTACCAGAATCTTTTAAAACTTTAGAAAGTAAATGGCCTAATTATTTTATTCAGCCAGGACTTGATTTTGGGTTTAACTTTTAGCAATACATAGTTAGAAATTGACCAAAAGATACTAATAAAAAAGAATAAAATTTGTTAAATTCACCAGATAGGATTAAAACTTATTTCTTCAACTTATAGAATAAAAAACACTTAATTTGCGTAGTTCAGAATAACATCAAAAATAAAAATTAACCTTAAAATTTTAAAATTATGCTTACAGATATCAATCCAAAATTGCCAATGCGGGACAAAATGTTGACAAAAGAATTTTATATCAACCAATTGGATTTTAAAATCATTGGTGAATATGAAGAATATTTAATGGTTGGAAAAGACAAAATTGAAATACATTTTTTTGAATTTAAGACACTTGATCCAAAAGAAAATTATGGACAAGTTTATATCAGAACAAGCGAAATAGACAAACTATACCAAATGCTTTTAGACAACAACGTCACCATTCATCCAAACGGACATTTAGTAACCAAGCCTTGGGGACAAAAAGAATTTTCTTTGCTTGACCCTGATCATAACTTATTGACTTTTGGACAATCCATATAACAAACTCAAAGAATACTGAACAACTTATTCTGAATCAATTTTACAAATACAGGTAAATAGTATGATGAGATTAATTTATTTGTCAATGACAATTTTTCTTTTTACAAATTGTCAATCATTAAATAAAAAGATAGATTCTTTGCGAAATCAAATTGTACAAATCATTTCAGACAAGCAAGCTATTGTTGGGGTTTCTATAATCGGTACGAATGACAAAGACACGGTTTCAATTAATGGAGATAAGCGTTTCCCAATGCAGAGTGTATTTAAATTTCACATCGCATTGGCAGTATTGGCCGAGATTGACAAAGGAAACCTTTTTTTAGACAAAATAATTGAAATAAAAAAAGAAGACCTTTTACCTGAAGACTTCTGGAGTCCACTTAGAGACGAAAATCCAAATGGTGGTAGTTTCACTATTGAAAAATTAATTCAATATTCTGTCTCACACAGCGACAATACTGCTTGTGATGTTTTAATAAGACTCGTCGGAACACCCAAAACGGTCGAAGCGTATATAAAAAAGAGTGGAATTAATGACATAGAAATTACATTTAATGAAGAAGAAATGCAAGCAAATTGGGAAAATATGTTCAAAAACTGGACAACGCCTAAAGCTGCATCTGAAACACTTAAAAAGTTTTATGAAAATAAAAACAATTTACTTTCTGAAAGGAGTTATGACTTTTTTTGGAAAACAAATAAAGAAACAACAACTGGTGCAAATCGGATAAAAGGACAATTACCAGAGGAAACAGTTGTTGCGCACAAAACGGGCTGGTCAGGAACAAATAAAAAAACAGGAGTCACAGCAGCTGTAAACAATATAGGTATCGTTTTTATACCTGATGGTGAATACTTTATAATTAGCGTTTTTGTAAGCGAATCAAAAGAAAATTTCGATACTAATGAAAAAATTATAGCAGATGTTGCAAAAGCAGCTTATGACTATTACACCACACTGTCTAAATAGAAAACTACATCCAATACCATATAAAAAAGACTAGATATTATTAAAAATTTCACAACTAAAGTTAGCATCCTTTTCATGCATTAAATCACTTTTACTAAGTAGACTAAGAGCGAACATTCTAAAGAAAGATATAGGGTAAATTCATTTCTTAACTTAAGTGAACGATTTATTGTAACGTACACATCTACTTTTGCACTATCATTTAACAAAAATAAAAAAGGATATGCAAAAGAAAATTTTATTCATTGGTCTTCTTTTAATGATGACAAGTTCGCTAAAACTCAACGCACAATATTACGAAAAAGACAGTACTTACAAACGGTGGTTTGTTGGTACTTCTTTATTTGTTTTGTTTGGTAATTTTGACACAAAAAACCCACCCAATTTCTTTCAACTAGATTTAGGTTATCGAATCACAGGGAAAGACGCGATTAGATTATCTCCAAAAACATGGAAATACGCTTGGCCAAATGGTATTCACCCATTTTTAAACGATGCATATTATAAACCTGAAGAAAAATTCCCAGGATATGTTCGTGAATATGGAATAACGTTTTCTTACCAACGATTTTTATGGAAAGGTTTATATGCCCAATTGGATGTAATGCCTACTTTACAAGATTTTGTAAATGTCAATGGAAAGAAAATTGATAGTGGTTTTCAGATATTTAATTCATATCGTGTGGGTTATCACATTAAACTCTTTAAAGACAAATTTTTCTTCCAACCATCCATATGTGTAACCCATCGTGCACATCATACACAATTGCCCGATGGATTTAAACAGCTAGATGATAAATGGTCTAAATTCATCTTTCCCGAACCAGGACTTAATGTTGGGTTCAATTTTTAAAGATTTAGGTCTTGCTTTAACAGATCTAAACAACTGATAATCTGCAATATATATTATAAAATGGGCAATTTAATTCAATGCTCTTTAACCAATTCAATAAAAACTCATGTATTTACATTTTTTAATCGTCGCCTAATGCTGGCTAGGCAAATACTTTTTGCATCATTTGGGTTAACATATTCCTTTGGAAAGCAAGCGCAGAAAAAAGTATTCAA
>DLGT01000036.1:0-44678 GCA_002482845.1 Saprospiraceae bacterium UBA7687 | reverse complement strand
CAAAATGCTTTTTCTATTGCCATTTTTGACCTTTCTTTTATTTTTTTCATGTTTGGCAATAGACGCACTTTCCTTGCCCACCCGCTAGCGGTTCACTTCGTCAAAGGCTTGCGGCCTTTGGTGCTTTGCACTCCACTTCGTTCTTATTCACTATTGCTGTTTTTTGAACAAACGTCTTCGAAACAGAACCTCACAAATCGAATGTCTGACATTTTCAGCAGAATCTTCGTACCTTTGGAGTAACCAGGCAGATGTATATCAAAAGCACCATAGATTATTTTTCAAGACAACCAAGGACACTTTTTCTGATGGACGGTTTTGGTGCCGCATTGACTACATTTGCCTTGTTTTTTGTTTTAACCCGAATGTCATGCTACTCTTTACTAAAAGACTTTAACCTGTTTTTGCACATTATCTAATTTAAAATTCATTTTGTCTCCTGTAGGGTCAGGGTAAAACAAAAGGAATTTTAAACTAACTGTTATTTTGGGTTACACCCTTATTTTTTGACTGAAATTCTTATCATAGTGTTGTTAGCTTACATAGCATTAAGAGTGGCCAATGTTATAAAAGACAAAAAAAGTAACTAAGTAACTACACGATATAGAAACATTGAACAATAAAAAACGTTTTGTTGAATTTCAGCGGATTTGCCTTTTACTGCATTCTAAATGTCTAAAAGATAAAGCGCCTCATAAAGGTTAAAAGACAATCTATAATAAAATGGAATACTTAGTAAAAGATGAGAAACTTGAATTGAAATATGAACCAGGAAAAGGTGCTTGGACATATCACATCGAAATCCCAAACACAAAACATATCATTGGAAAATGGGGATTCTTGAAGGTTTCGGGGACTATTGACGACTACCATATTGAAAGCATAAACCTGTTTTCGATAAGGGGCAGAGATAAACTTATATCAGTAAATTCAAAAATCAGAAATGCAATTAACAAAAGTGGTGGCGATATAGTTACTGTGACACTTTACTTATTGACTGTGAAAGAAGAAATTACAAAAAAGAAAGTTTTGGAGATCTTTCAAGATTCAGGTGTTCTAGCGGCATTTAATAATCTGTCTGAAGACAATAGAAACGAAATCATTGATAACATTACATCTAGCAAGTCAGAAGACCAACAAATAAAAATGCTGATAAAGTTTATTGATCAATTAAGTAATAGCAACTTACTTTAACAACTCAAATTGACTTCAAATGACAGATAAAATGAGCGAATTCTTGTTATTAATGTGTCAGCTCTCTGTCACAAAATATTGATTACAAACATAAAAATTCCGATAAACCGCAAAAAGTATACAACAACCGTGAATTAGTGTTACCTTCCATTTGCTTATTAACCTGACCTTTGCACTATAATTTTAAAACATAAAAATGAGCAAAAAAGTAATTCTAATAACTGGTGCTAGTTCAGGAATGGGCAAAGAAAGCGCAATAGCACTTATTCAGCAAGGACATACAGTGTATACTGTTGCAAGACGGATAGACCAAATGCAAGACCTAAAAACATTAGGTGGATTTCCTATACAAATGGATGTAACAAAAGAAAGGGACATTCAACATGTAGTGGATACCATCATGCTGCAACAAGGAAAAATTGATATATTATGGAATAATGCAGGATTTGGACTTTATGGTTCAGTGGAAGATATTCCTGTAGAAGAAGCTAGACAACAATTTGAAGTAAATTTATTTGGACTAGCCGCAATTACACAAAAAGTGATTCCACACATGCGTAATGCAAGTGGTGGTACAATCATAAACACTTCTTCGATGGGTGGTAAAATGTACACGCCAATGGGCGCTTGGTATCACGCGAGTAAACATGCAGTGGAAGGATTTAGCGATTGTTTAAGATTAGAACTGAAGCAATTTAATATCAATGTAGTAGTTTTAGAACCAGGAATTATTGTAACTGAGTTTGGCGATGTTATGCTTAAAAATATCAGTAAATTTTCATCAAAGGGAGCTTATGCTACACTTACAAACAAACTGATAGCCGCTACAAAAAAAATGTATGATAGTGGACAAGGGTCAAAAACAAGTGTAATTTCTAACACAATTTCAAAAATTGTAAATGAACCAAAACCAAAAACGAGATACAGGGTTGGTTTATGGGCAAAACCAATGGTTTGGATGAGAATTTATTTAGGAGATAAATTATTCGATAAAATAGTAATGAGCCAAGTTTAATATGAAACCAATAATTCAATTACATCATATCTCGGATATCAATAACTTTGTAAAGAGTAAGACCAATCATCCTTTGGTTGCCGTTGTAGATTTTAGCAAAGCAGATGATTACATAGAAGAAGGCACTAGAATAAGTGCCGACTTCTACACGATAATGTTTAAAAACTATTGTGCCAATAAATTGCGTTATGGCAGACAATCATATGATTTTCAAGAAGGCAATTTAATATGTATTGCACCAAAACAAGTGTTGACCATGGATAATGAAATTGAAAAGAGAGATGACATGATGGGCTGGGGCTTATTTTTTCATCCCGATTTACTTCGTGGAACTTCATTAGGTGATAAAATGTCTGAGTACACTTTTTTTTCTTATGATGTGACGGAAGCCTTACATTTGTCAGATAAAGAAAAACAAATCTTGCATGATTGTATTCAAAAAATCGAAATCGAATTACAAGAAAACATTGATAATCACAGCCAAAACTTGATTGTGACGAATATCGAACTATTATTAAACTATTGTTCTCGGTATTATGGACGACAATTTATTACTCGTAAAAACAGTAATTCAAATACCATCATACAAATTGAAAATTTATTAAAAATGTATTTCAAGTCAGATAAACTTAAAGAAACAGGCTTACCTACTGTCAAATATTTGGCAGACAAAGTACATTTATCGCCCAGTTATTTAAGCGACTTACTAAAGAAAGAAACAGGGATGAATGCTCAAGACCACATACATTACTACATCATAGAAGAAGCTAAAAACGCTTTGCTTAATTCGGACCATTCAATAAGTGAAGTTGCGTATTCATTAGGTTTTGAATACCCTCAATACTTTAGCAAACTCTTTAAACAAAAAACGGGACAAACTCCTATTGAATACAGAAGTTTAAATTGAGTAAATGTTTGTAACTAAGATCGATTGAGCGATGTGTAAGTCTAGTTTAATTTCTGTGTACAAAAAAACATTACCCTTGGCTCATATAATACAGCCACAATAATTCAACCATCACCTACCCTTTTTGGGCTTATCTTACATTCAACTCATTATAAGAAAATCGCTTGACATACGTCCAAGCATTATCATTTCAAGCCTTGTTGCGCATTCATTATATAGCTTTAATCAATCTAAATTTTATATAATTTCATCTAGATAATCTACTTTTTTCACCATATCCGTATTTATACGTATATTCAAAATAAATATTTGGCATACATTGCGTTTCAAAATAGAACAATATGACTCCATTGCCTTTTAAAAACATGGCTGTATCGCTTTCTGGCGGCGGATACAGAGCTACATCTTTTCATCTTGGTGCGCTGTCTTACCTTAACTATCGCACATTCGAAGGCATCAGTTTACTGCAGGAAGTAAAGATTATTTCTACCATTTCTGGAGGTACATTTACAGGTGCGATGTATGCGTTGAGATTAGCTCAGGGCAAAACATTTGAAGATTGTTTTAATGATTTATACGAAGTATTGTCAGATGACCAATTGGTTGATCTCGCCTTACATAAATTGAGCAATCCTGGTTCATGGACCAATCCACATAAAAGTAAAGACATGATCAATGCTTTTTCTGAAGTCTACAATGAAGTCATCTTCGACAAAGCAACTTTTGAAGATCTTTTCAATGGTCACCCATCGCATTTGACCGATGTCATCTTTGGGTCATCAGAATTTAAATACGGTATTCAATTCCGTTTTCAAAAGGAACATGGCAAAGGTAGATTTGGCAATAATTATCTAAACCTTCCACCTGATGCGGCTCGTCAAATCAGAATTGCGGATGCTGTCGCCGCATCTTCCTGTTTTCCTGGTGGATTTGAACCCATGATTATGCCAATAGATTTTGGTAATGGACCAGAAAGTATCGTAGATATAACATGGAATAAAAACTACAAAGGAATTGACAAAAGTCCTGAAACTGCTATCATGGATGGCGGTGTCATAGATAACTTGGGTATAGAAGGTGTGAAACTGGCTGAAATGCGACATACCAAAAATGGTGAGCCGTTTATAGGTACTTACATTGTTTCTGATGTATCTAGTGAGATGATGCAACCCTATGAAGTGCCCAAACTTAAAGAAAGTAGCTTAAAGAACTTTTTTACTATCAATGGCATCAATATTGTCACAAGGATTTTATTAGTCGTGATTATTGGCATATTGGGCTTTGTGTCATTATCAAGACTAAGCACCATAATCTTATCTAGTATGTTGCCTATTTTAGTGATATGGAATATCTTGTACTTCTTTGCCAAAGCTCAACTCAAGCGTGTGATAAAAGAAACTTTTGGACAAGATCAATTGAGAGAGTATATAAAAGATTTCAGCATTCTGATTAAGACACCAATATATATCCTAATTTATCTCATACAATTCAGGTTGACATCTGTGCTGAAGATGGTTTCAGATATATTTTTGAAAAGGATACGTCGATTGTCGTTGAACTCTCTATATGATAGCACCGAATGGAATTACAGATTTAAGTCCAACTATATTTATACCCTAGAAAAAGAAGAAACTGGCCTATCTCCACAAATGCAAAAAGCCATTGCAGCCGCCAATAATATGCCCACCACACTTTGGTTTACAGAAACTGAAGTCAAAAACAATGTTTTAAATGATTTGATAGCATGTGGTCAATTTACACAATGCAAAAATTTATTGACTTACCTAGATAGAATCATCGATGGCACCTACCGAGAAAAGGTTTGGAATCAATTGTCTTCAGATTATCAGCATAAGCTCCTTGAACTCAGGCAACATATCACAGATGATTGGGCACGTTTTCAAAAAAATGCTTATTGGCTCTTAGATCAACATAAAAAATGAGCATTATGGTTCACAATAATCTAAACAAATGAATATGGCACAAAACGCAAACATTACGGTTTATTTGCAAGCACTAGGGGCACATTATTTAGGTGCACATGCGTATTTATCAAGTGATATTACTATAAGTCTGGTCTACTCAGGAGGAACAGTCCAACTACCCTATCCTATCACACCAAATTTTACTACCGATGGAAATCCTACCACTGATTTTAACGCAGGGTCAAGTTCGTTTATGCCCATTATTACTGTCCCCAATGGAACTCTCCAAACAAATTCAATAGTACATTTTCTATCAACAGATTTTACGACAGCGTGTGGCAAAGCCAACTTTAATTTGGGTGCTACATTTGAGATA
The DNA here is from genome assembly GCA_002482845.1 of Saprospiraceae bacterium UBA7687. Lineage (GTDB taxonomy): Bacteria > Bacteroidota > Bacteroidia > Chitinophagales > Saprospiraceae > OLB9. The sequence continues at coordinate 39,261 of DLGT01000036.1, read as the reverse complement.
GCACAGTTACATATCAGTGTGCCTTCACCTGCTTCCAAAGAACCTTTATTGTTTCAGCAAGCAATCCTTTTAAATCCTGATCAGCCAGAATATAGCGTCACCGTAGTCATTCCTGGACTATACTTGAGTGCTGGTAATATCAGCAATACTAGTTGCTCTGTTTATGTAAAAATGATGTGTGGATGTCCCGTTACTATGGGGCCACCTGCTTCATTGTGGCCTGCTGATGATTTTACAGTATATGCGAATGTATCTGACAATGCAGGAAATACCACTTCTTATCTCTTAACCTACGATCCATCACAACCAACAAATTCACTTTTTATCGTTAACTTTGATCCAACATTATCATCGGATATAAAGACCGTAACATTTTGTGCCATTCAAAAAAGTACGGGCAATTATGGTTTGGTTCGGGTGTAGGGTTAATATTTCTATTTAGTCATTTTTTTTAATGTTAAATTGCAAAAACCGAAAGTGTGTCATAGGTTTGTTGCGGATTTAAGTAAGTTATGATCGACCAAAAAGAATAATAGCATATTAAAATGGAATGGTATAAAGATGGTATGTATCCAGAATGGCACATAAGCGGTGAAGATTTCTCGCCAAAGGAATTATTACATCACTTCCCATTTTTAATCCTTGGTAGAACTCATGAGAAAACAGATGTTCCTAAAAAAGGTCCTCGTAAAGGACAAGAGTGGGGATACGGTAGTACTATAATTGTGGTAGATGATAATATATTGTATAAACTGGATTGGCTATTAGATTTCATATTAGAAAATGGGCAAAAAATCAGAGATCTAGGAGTGAACGATGAGATATTATGGATCATTTGGTGGGGAATTCAAGGAAACATGGAATTAGACAAAAGAATTCTTGAAAAGATTGCAAGTACAAAATTAGATATGGCAATGAATTATTATTAACTTAATAGCAAGTGGGAGTTTTTTAAACCATAACACCGAAGTCGATTTTAGAAATAAAATTGTATCGCAAACAAGAAACTATTATCTTTGCAAAAATGTTATAAACTTGGAACTTTTTGAGATTGAGTTTTTACAAGAAGCCTTGGAATTTTTAGATGAAATTCCTATCAAAGCAAAGGACAAAATCCTTTTTAATATGGCAATGGCAAGATCAAAAAAAGACCCAAAATTGTTTAACCTTTGCAAGATGGAATTTGGTACTTCCGAACAAAATATTTTGGCAACCACTACAGAATTTTTGCATTTTGGGACAAGACAAATAAAATTGACACCTTGGTAATTGCAACACATGGTATCATCAAGAAAAGTGACAAACCAGAAAAATCAGAAATTTTAAAGGCAAAAGCTATAAAAGATAAATATTTTCAATCAAAAAAATAATAATATGCAAACCACAAGTTTTAATGAAGTTTTAGATATGCACATAGGCAAACGTGGAACTAAAAAACGTGAAAAATTTGAGCAAGAATTACGAATTGAACTTTTGGGTGATGCGATTAAAAAGGCAAGAAAGGCAAAACACCTTACCCAAGAACAACTTGGTGAACTTGTGGGCGTTCAAAAAGCTCAAATATCTAAAGTAGAGAATTCAGCTACAGATGCCAGATTTGCAACCATTCTTAAAGTATTCGATGCATTAGACGCAAAGGTGAAATTTAGTGTAGAAATCGACGAACAAAAATTAATGATTAGTGAATAAGAATGGCCAGATTATTACACAATGTTAGATTCACTATCGCTTCAACCATCACATAACCTAGATGTTATCGGTTATTGAACACAATAAGTAACGAATTAGAAGACATATTTGAAACCGTATTGTACAAGGACAAAAGTTCTTTAATTACACAATTCGAAAGTCGAAAAGTAAATGTTGAAGAGAATGAAAACAGAAATCCTAGACCATCTCATTTGGAAGGGTTAACTGTTATCAGCCATTAACATCGAATATAAAGACCGTAACATTAAGGAATTTTACATCCATTAAATGAATTTATTTATTGATAAATTGGAAAAATCGAAAGTGTGTCGTAGGTTTGTTGTGGATATAAGAAAGTTTGTAGGAAATGAAAAATCAAAATTAGCAATATGAAAATATTTATCTTTTTAATCTTTTTAGGGGTTAGCACTTCCTCTTTTACTCAAAATTATTTGGACTTGAATACGGAATGGAAAGAACATTCGGTAACCTGTGGCGGTGGGAATCCATTCTGTTCTTCAAATGATTACACAATTAGATTGGATGGTGATACTTTAATTGATAATGTAACCTATTTCAAGACTAGACGTCAAGGGATAGTTACAGTATGGAATTGGGTTACAGGAGATACTATTTCACAAGAAGCATCAGATTTAAATTTATGGCCAATTCGTGAAGAATCAGGAAAATTTTATGTCTATCATCCCGTATACGAAGAAGACCAATTGCTTCATAATTTTAATTTAACTGTTGGTGATACAGCGATTGCGAGAACATGGTGCTCAAAACCTCAAATAGTTATGGCAATAGATACCGTTTATTTTGGATCTCAAATAAGAAAAAAATTTATTTTTGGTCAAGAATTATCTTTTGGAAATTCATTCCTATATGAAGGAATAGGAACAGATAGAGGATTATTTGAAAAACCTTGTTACGGTTCAGTAGGATTTGAATCAGGAAGCACTTTACAATGTTACTCAGCAAATAATAATGAAATACTCCAAATTGATACATCAGGCCAATGCGAAACTACACTACCTGTAAATGTGAAAGCTCCAATATTTAGAGAATCTAATATTTATCCGAATCCATTCAACGAAATAATAACAATCGAAAATAGTTTCACAGAATCTTCTATGATAAATATAAAGATATATGATTTTAATGGTAAATTAGTCAAATCTAGTTCAAAATTAAATAGTGGAAATATGATCACGATTTCTACAAAAGAAATTGTACCTGGAATTTATATATTGGCTTTAAATACCGATACCCACTTCTACATAACTAAAATTATAAAACTTTAAAATAATTACTATAACATTACATGACGATCATGTCTGTTAATCTACGTCACGCAGTATGTACTAACCATTATTTGGCATAAAAAAAGAATAAAAAGTAGACTCAAAATTAAAAACCTCCCAATAACCCAACGTTTAAACAATCTAATACGTCTTTAAAATAAAAAATCAAAGATATGAAAACTAAAATCCTTATATTCTTGTGTGCAGTACTATGTTTTAGTTCTTGTCAAAAAGAAGAAAACCCAAAACCCAATGTTCCTAAATCTTTAACAATTGATGTAGATAAAAACGGGGTAGATGACTTCCAAATTAGGTATATCGATGATGCAATTATATATTCCCCCACAACTTCAGAAGCAATCTTATGTTATTTTGAAATATTAGGTAATAACGAAATATTGAATAAAACAGAAGCACCGTTTTTATTCCTAAAAGATGTATCTGAAATAAAAAAAGATGTAGCTGATCCATTTTACTGGCAAAAAATAAATGCACAAATTGCAAGTTTAGAAAACCATTATAAAAATGGTTGGGGATCCACCTGGAAGATAGCTAGTAATGGTGTTCAAGATCATTATCTTATCGGAATCAAATTAAACAATATAGCCGAAAGTAAAATTGGTTGGATCAAAATAACCATTGATAATAATACTGGTCAAGCCAAAATAGTTGATTCGGAAGTACAGTAGATATTGTATGAGATATTTTTGATGAGAAACTACTCAAAACCTAGATTAAAGTGAAGAATGCAATAATTTGAATGTTCACTCCTATCATAAAATGAGCAGGTTCAAAAGTTTACCTTAAAACTATACTTTTGAATTATTTGAAGCGTTATAACTCAAAAAAAGATGAACAAGGCCATCAAAACAACCTTACGCATCGGAATATTAGCAATTCTGATTATCCCATTTATGTTAATTTTGTTGGTCAGATTTACAGATGGAACTATTAGTGGCGGAGATAAGATTATACTTGGATATGATGAAGATAAGGGTAGATTTCAATTTTTTGAGCAAAAAAGCTACCATCTAGACGGTATAGATGGACCTTACATCATTGGAGATACTATCATACGAATTACCAAAGACAATAAAATTCAAAAAGAGAATTTGAACCAAGATTCCATATTGGTATTAGTGCAAAATATCGATAGGGATAGTTTTTATGTTGATATAAGAAATGAAAACCAAACACCAATTCATGAATATCAAATGCCTTCTAAACTAATTTCCATCTCTGATATTGAAGGGAATTTTGATGGTTTTAGTAGCTTTTTACAATCAAATAAAATTATAGATGACCATTTTAATTGGATATTTGGAGACGGTCACTTAGTCCTTTTAGGAGATTTTGTGGACAGGGGAGAAAATGTCATACCAACTCTTTGGTTGATTTATAAACTTGAAACTGAAGCTGAAAAAAGTGGTGGAATAGTTCATTTCATTCTTGGCAATCATGAAATTATGAATATTCAGGGCAACTTTAAATATGCAAAAGACAAATACAAAAAAATAGCTACTGAAATCGGAAGACTTGACGAACCAAAAGAAAATCACAAAATACTGTTTTCTGAAAATTCATTTCTCGGTAGATGGCTTCGAACAAAAAATATCATTGAGAAAATAGGAGAATATATGTTTGTTCATGCAGGACTTTCACCGGAAATACTTCCCCTAAACCTAGAAATAGAAGAGATGAATAAAGAAGTTCGTCAAAATATAGACCAAAACCTATACAACAATCCCAATGATAACAAAAAAGCAAGCTTTTTAATGGGTCCTAAAAGTCCATTTTGGTACCGTGGCCTAGTAAGTGACCATAAGGACTATCTTAAGATTACGCATGAAGAACTTTCTGATGTTCTACTCAGATACCAGGCAAGCCATATGGTTATTGGCCATACGATTGTTGATGATGTTTCAAAAGATTTTAATGGGAAAGTGATTAGAATTGACGTGAAACATGGACAAGAAAAATATAGTAAAGAAACGAAAGGCATCCTCATAGAAGACGGAAAAATTATGACCGTAGATGGAATATGTACGAGATTTGACATGTAAATGGATACGGTGTGCCAATAATTAATTAATCTATAAAAATGAAAATATATTTAAAACTTGTTATTATCGATATCAAAATTTCTTCTTACACATAAATTTTGATTGTCACTAAAGAATAACTCAAAACTTCTACATAAAATTATCATTAAACTACACCTTTAAAATCACCGTTATAATCTTCAATAAATAAACATTTAATCAACATCACCCATGAATAGAGTCTTAGTAATAGTATGCATAATAACTCTTTTTATTTCTTGCAAAACTACACAAAAGGAGAAATCAAAAACGGAAGTATTATCCGATTTCCAAGTAGTAATCCATGAAAATTACGAATTGAGCAAACCAACAAAAGTCATAACAAACGTATTAGTCCTTTTTGGTGGTTATCCAGAAAAACCTGAAAATATAAAACGAGAATTCACAATACTTGATATTGCAAAGAAAAATAATATTGCAGTTTTGTATATGAACTACCATCAAAAACTATGGCTAGAAGATGATGAAAAACAAAAACTGGCATCACTGCTACAAAGTATATTTATGGAAAATAAACTACCTACAAAAAACATTTTCATTGGTGGTTTTTCCAGCGGTGGGAATGTATCATTGCTTATTAGTTCATTTCTTATGGAGCATAAGGAATTCAATCTAGCGCCCAAAGGTGTTTTTATAATTGATTCGCCCATAGACTTAATGGCTCTTTACAAGAGTTCTGAGAAGAATTTAAAACGTAAATTTTCAGAAACATCCGTTCAAGAAAGTACTTGGATCATCGAAACTTTAGAAAAGCGGTTTGGACATCCAAATAGCAATCTATCAAAATATGAAGATTATGCTGTGTTTACTTCTCAAAGTAATAACATAGATAACCTGAGCAGCTTAAAAAACATTAAAATCAGACTGTATACAGAGCCGGATACCTTATGGTGGAAAACAAATAGAATGGCAGATTATGACCAAATGAATGCTTTTTACATCAAAAAATTGCACGAACGTCTGAAAGCATCAGGATTTGACCGTGTCGAATACATACCTACCGTAGACAAGGGCTATCGTGCCAATGGTGTCAGACATCCACACAGTTGGTCGATCGTCGATAAAAATGAATTGGTGGCTTGGATGAAGGAGTAAAAACTCTGTTTTAAACAATAATTTAATGCAATCTGTTAAAAAAAGTTATGTGTATTTATTAAATAACAAAAGTAGCAATTAAGATATAACCCCAAAGGGGTGTAATTATAATAACCACGGATGTAAATCCGTGGTATAAGTGGAAAGTAGATACTATTTTGGCGCTATTTTTGCCTGAAAGTTGCAAAAATCGTGACAAAAAAAGGTTTAGAAATGTATAAACTTCAACAGTTACACTCAAAAAACAACCAAAAGCCAACCATTACAACAAGCACAACAATTAACAAGTTAAAAATATGAGTGACAGACCAAAACTTAAAATAGAATTAACAACGTTTGACAAAATAATGGAAATTTTAGGTTGCATATTCATGATAGCTTTATGGAGTATGACGATCAATAGTTACAACCAATTGCCTGACATCATTCCCACACACTTTAACTTAAAAGGGGAAGTAGATGGTTATGGGGAGAAGTGGATGGTTTTGTTAGTTGCAAGCATCGCTACCATATTATTTTTGGCTATGACCTTCCTTAATAAGTTTCCACACAGATTTAATTATCTCACTGTCATCACTAAAGACAATGCCCTCAGACAATATACTATTGCGACAAGAGTGATTAGATTTTTGAAAATACTAATGGTAGCGATTTTCCTCCTTACTACCTACCAAACCATAAAACAATCAAACAGAAATACTGATGACTTGGGACTTGAAAATAAAAGCTATGAAATACTTGGTGAGAATACTTAACTGTTTAAAATAATAATTAAATTGATCCACAAATAAAATTTATGAAAAACAAAATAGTTATTTCAATATTCATTTCATTATTCTCTATTCAGCTTTTTGGGCAAGTTTTTCCTAACCATGAGATTTATCCAAATACAAAAATAGTAAAAAGAAAATCTTACAATGGTTCTGGTGGCAAAGGGTATTGGAGTATAAAAACCATAGATTCAATTGGAAGAGTTGTGAACATTAAATCATACAATAAAAGAAGACTTCTAAGTGAAGAAAGTATTGCTTACGATACCTTAACAATGAAATTCTTTCTATCAGCAATTACAATATTAACAGGCCTAACAGCGTAGATACCAACTGGACACGTATCTACCAATACGCTAAAAATGACATCATACGGCAAACAACCATTTTTAATACATCCAAAGATTCTACGGTATTAGCACTGCAAAGTAAGCCCAATGATTCAACCTATTTCTACTTAGAAACATCATACCACTTCAGAAAAGATCAAATGAGACATTGGAAAAATGAAACGGAATACCAAATAATAAAAAACAAAAACAATCAAATCATAAAATGGGTGGCTACAAATCTTCTTTCTGGAAAAAAAGAAATGCAAGAGATTACCTATTATCCTAACGGTAATAGAAAACGGAGAGTCATCAAACACGTTCCAGAATATGAAATTGATTTCATGTATCTCGGTGGACCTGGTGCCGATGATCAATCCTGGGAATACACTTACGATAGCAAAAATCGAATAAAAAAATGTACACCATTGTTGAAAATAAAAAATTCAAAATTGCTACGTACTCATACGATTAATAGTAGCCAACTTTCTTAATACAGACATCAATAGTCAACATAAAGATAAAACTAAAAAAAAACACAATGTCCTACCCTATTAAAATAAAAACTAAAACATACATTTACGTTTAGAATCAAAACACTTATAAAATGGTCTTATTCACAAGAGATAATTATAGACGTCAAATGGTTATCTTATCATTTTGGACTTTATTTATATCAATTATTACTATTGGATCTTACCTTCCATTAAATGCACAAATCGTTAATACACAAAGGTCAGGCTTCACTTGGATTTCAACAGAAGACATAGCAGACAAATCCTTTGGTTCTGGTTATACCATGTATAGTGCAGCTTATCCTGCTTTTAGAAAGTACCCTGGACCCAATGATTTTCAGACGGGACTGAGTAGTTCTTGGCTTACGCCACAAAAAAAAGAAAATAATCCAAATCAATATTACAACACCATCGAAGGTGGCTTAGGCTGGTGGCACGATACTCGTTTTGGCACCAAAGTACCTAAGTTTATCATGGGTGGTGTCTCAAAAGATTTTTATGCTTGGGCCAACGGACCTGGCGCGGGCAGAAGTGAGTCCTTGCCCAATGGACAGAGAGACTGGAGCACACCTGGTGGAAAATATGGTGTAGCCCAATTGTCCAATAGACTACTTTGGGCGCCTGATGGATTGAATATGGCGCAAAGTCTAAATGGTGAATTGCTTGGATATGGTTACATTCCTTTGCCACTGACAGACCCAATCAGCAATACTAACGACACAAATGTCAAAACAGGTAATCAATGTTGGACTTTATTCCTAAATACGACCAACTTCAAAGGTCCTGCAACTTTCTTTTTACCGACTTTTTGGTCTGAACCTGTATTGTTGGACCCTAGTTTAGAAGGTTTATTCCTAGATACTAGACCTTCCGAACCCAATGTAGGATTCGGTATAGAACATGCTGGTTCACCTGCACTCGTCAGTAAAGATGGTAATGGAAAATCGTATGCAAAAGTAGAAGGTCTACAATTTCCTGCCAATAATGAAGACAACGCTATCCTGCTAAATCAAATTTCAGTGTACTCACCAGATGCTTTATGGAATGACTTAAATTCATGGTTTAATGGCGGACCTGCCGTATCTCCAGGTATTAATAAAGCAGGTGTTATGGATGTTTCTTTTGTCAATAATGGTGGCGCCATGGCCGCAGAAATAAACGAAAAACCCATCAATCTGAATTTCATGAACAATGTCCAGCAAAACAAAAACAATATGGGTTTTGAATTTGATCTGAATGTAGTGCAGAAAAAAGATAATAACTTCATATTACCACAATATTTTAAACTCGATGATAACGATCGATGGCAAGCTATCAATGATGAAGACGTACCCGCATCAACAAATTTATTGACCACAGCCGTTCCTTCATACCCACGGCCTGATCTTACTTATTTGACACCTATGGAAGCGGACTGTCATTGGCAAGATCCAAACGGACCATGGAAAAGCCCAGGACCAAGTGCAGGACCTTTTACAGCTGACCTCGGTGATGGCACTACTGTCACTTACTATTGGTATCGTTTTATAGATCAACCAGCAATCATACATGCAAATCTTCCTGAAGATATTCGTACAAAGCTCCAAAACAGAGTGGAACTGCTTCACACCAACTGGAGTCACACGGATGAATACTTAGCACCACCTAGCGTAGGGAAAATCGCTACCCTAGATCCAGCTGCCATCATACAGCCACCTGCAGGTCTCGAGATTGGCTATGTCCCGATCGTGACCAGACAAGAAAAAAGTAAGAAAAAAGTCAGGGTATTTGTCCTAGCAGGACAGTCAAATATGGAAGGATATGGCAGCATAGAAGATGCTGAAAATGATCCCGGAAGCTTGGTAGATGTCATACAAAATGATAGCACTGGCCTATGGTCTGCTATCGGAAAACCCAATGAGTGGACCACGTTGGATGATGCTTACATATATTTTGATAGGAGTGAAAGCTTGGTAAAAAACAATGTGACCGTAGGTCAAGGCGCTTATGAAAATTTAATAGGTCCTGAATTAATGTTTGCCCATCAGCTAGATCAATATTATGAAGACCCTATCCTAATCATAAAAACCGCTTGGGGCGGAAAAAGTCTAGCAGAAGATTTTCGTCCACCATCCGCAGGTGGTACTGTGGGTCAATCTTATTTAGACATGATCCAAAAGGTAAAAGAAGTGACCCAAAACTTAGGAACTGAATTTCCACAAATAGGTGAGACAGATTTTGAGATTTCAGGATTTGGATGGTTTCAAGGATGGAATGATGGAGCTTCAGAAGAATTTCTGAATACATACGAAAGCAATTTGTACCATCTAGTCGATGACATACGCAAAGACCTGAATGTACCTAATCTACCTGTTATTGTAGCAAGTGCAGGTCAAGGTGGATTCGAACAAATAAACGATTCGTGGGTACAAAGCATGCAGAATATAGTGGCTGTAGCTCAGCAAAGTGTAGGTTGCAATGATTCTATCTATGGTGGAAGTCTTGGTTTTGTCAATACCAAACCATTTTATATAAATCTATCTGGCTCACCCGAAGATGCCATTTATCATTACAATAATAATGCATCCACCTTTCTTAATGTAGGCAAATCCATGGGCAATGAAATGATTAAAGCCATCAATGACATGGCATTTTGTTATGAAGATTGTTCATCTCCGGTTTCGCCAGGTATTGTGTCCATAGGCAATAGAGTATGGAATGATCTAAACCGTGATGGTATCAATGACCCTGATGAGCCGGGCATCCCAGGTGTTTCTGTAGTGCTTTGGTCTGATCCTGATGGTGATGGCATTCCTGACTGGCAGGGATTCAGTGGTGTACAGGTGACGGATGAAAATGGATATTATCGTTTTTCTGGTTTACAACCTGGTAACTACACCGTATTTATTTGGCAAGTTAAAAATTGGGGACCAGGAGAACCATTAGAAAATTTTGTATCTACCAATGGTTTTGAACCCAACGCAGACAATGATGTGGATGGAGATAATAATGGTTTTGGCAATCCATTTTCTGATATCATGTCAGGAATAGTGACCTTAACATTAGATGGTGAGCCACTCCAAGATGGTGACCCTATCAATTGTTATTTTGATTACGATGGAAGTGGGAACAATACTATTGACTTTGGCTTTTACGATCCTTTGGTAAGTTCAATAAATGAAGGTCAAACAAATAACGACCAAAATATTAAGATCTTTCCAAATCCAGTGTTGAATACATTTACAATCCAAAGCGACATAAGTCTGCACCACATAGAAATAACAGATGCTTATGGAAAATTGATCCAAAAAGTGGATACAAATGATAATTCAATTTCTGTAGATGTATCCACTTATCCAGTTGGAATGTATTTTATTAGAACGATCAATAAATCTCGTCATCATAACAGAATGTTTAAAATAGTGAAGTTATAACCCATAAAATGGAAGTGTAATTAGTTATGTCCTACCCTATTACTTTTGACCATTAGTTGACCTAGTAGAAACATGTTTTGTAAATGATCTTTCAAAAACATATACCGAAGTTTCCACTTGACCATTATGTGGATAGCATCATTTATATAGAAGGAAATAATAAAGGTACTGGACTGCCCAAAACAGCCATGAGTTTGGTCTTCAATCTTGAAGATAATTTCAAGTTATTTGTGGACAATTCATTTACAAATTCAATCGATTACAAAAAACATTGGGTAGCAGGACTGCAAACTAAACCAACAAATGTGTCAAGTTATGGAAATAGCAAAATGATTGTCATACAATTCAAAACATTGGGTGCTTTTGTTTTTCTCAATGACCCATTACATTATTATACAGACCATTATATTCCCCTTGATCAGGTATTCCATGCAGACGCAGACGATACTTGGGAGCAGTTAAAAGAAGCAAATACAATGGTTGAAAAGTTTTTGATTACTGAAAACTTTCTTTATCGAAAACTCTTAACCAACAAACTGCCAAACCCAAAACTTATAAATACTGTTGAAATTTTATGCCAAAAAAATCCAGAACTATCCATATCTGATCTTTGTAAACAGTTTAACATCTCACGAAAACATCTGAACTACTTAGCCAAAGAATACGCAGGTGTATCACCAAAAATGCTACAGTCCTTACATAGATTTCAAAATACACTAAAAATCATCAGTAAAACAAAAACAGAGAAACTTACCGATGTCGCTTATGAATTATCATATTTTGACCAATCACATTTTAACAATGACTTCAAAAGATTTACGGATCTCAAGCCAACTGAATACGTAAAGAAAGTTTTATTAAATCCTACCTTAAAAATTGTACCACACTTTATTCCTTTCCAGTAATGGTAACATTTTTACAATTCTAGATTTATTGGTTTTATTACTTTTGCAGTTCATTAAATGATCAATACATATGTTGCGTAATATTCTATCCGTAATTGCAGGCTTAATTGTAGCCATGGTTACCTTTGTCATAGCCGAAACCATTAATGCCATGCTACATCCTGCGGCAAAAACAGTAGACTTTAATGATAAAGCAGCTGTAAAATCTTTTTATGAGAATCAACCCATCTCTCTTTGGTTGATGGTATTAGTTGGATGGTTTTTGGGAGCTTTATTGTGTGGCTTCCTAATCAAATACCTAACCAAATCCAACAGCAAAAATTTACCCATTATTGCAGGAAGTTTATTGACTTTATCTGCTGTGGCCAACTTCTTTTCTATTCCACATCCGACGTGGTTTATAGTCGTAGGTTTGATTATATTTATTCCTGCCACTTTATTAGGACATAACCTTTATAAAATCAAATAAAAATGGACAGTAATAAAACTTTTGAACACCTTAAAGCGATCCTTTCCCCATATGAACCCGATTTAACCATTGTCCACGATAAAACAGATAATTATTACTTAAATACACCAATTACTGAAAGCAACAAAAAGCCAGAATTTTTCGGAGCTGTCCAAATAAAAAAATCTTATGTAGCTTACCATTTAATGCCGATCTACTACCACCCTGAATTGCTAGATAACATAAGTAATGAGCTAAAAAGTCGGATGCAAGGCAAGTCTTGTTTTAACTTCAAAGATATCGATGACAATCTGATGGCAGAATTAAAAAGCCTTACGATAGTTGCATTTGAAAAATATAAAACGCTGAATAAAGTTTAAAATCTATACCCTATGTTTATTTAAGTATGATGTATAAATGATTTTTGTTTTGGATGATGGTAGTCTATGAAAAATAGGTTATTGAAAGAGAAAAAATAAGTTTACAAAACTGCAATCTTTCAAAACTAAAATAAAACAATAAACCTAGCGTTTAAAAAACATTTAATACCTTGATTGTATTTCACAATTTTGCATTACTGCTTATTCTCTTTAATAAAAATAAAAGCATTTGAAGTTTATTATCTATAAAGGAATTTTATTTCTAACTATTTTATGTGGGATAACTCAATTTTTATTAATACCTGGTGCATTTTGGAATTTTCTGTTTCCGATTTTACCTACTTTACTAATTCTATTTTATTGCCTTATTCAAGACTATAGAAATAGCCTGATGTTAAAGTACGCTGTATTTCTTTTGTTACTTCTTAGTCTAATTGAGGTTGGATTCTATGTTAAATCAATTAGAAATGTAAAACCACCTAAAGATCCAAAGCAATTGACAATAATGACCTACAACCTGCTTTTTAGCAATAAATCACCAAAATTATCTCTTTCTATAATTAAGAGCGTAGAGCCTGATATTTTATTGGTTCAAGAACTTACTCATGATTGGGAAAAACTACTTTTAGATGAGTTTGGAGACATCTACAAGTTCAAAGCAACTCACCCATTAAAAGGAGCCCACGGTATTGGTATTTTCTCAAAATATAAGATATCAAACCAATCCATCATAAATAATAGCAATAAACCATTTGCTCAAATAGCTGAATTAAGTTTTAATAATAAGAAAGTTCAGTTTATAAATACCCATTTAGCATCTCCTGCTGGTGCAGTTGAAAATAAACATGACTTTTTCAATCTTTATTCAAAAAACTATAGTCGAAGAAAAAAAGAAGTATCTGAAATTATGGAAATAACTCTACCATTGTCAAATAAATATGATTGTCAGATTCTTGCTGGAGATTTAAATACACTTAGATTTGAACCAATATTTAAAAAGATCCAAATTAATTGGCAAAACGCAACTCCAAGAAGGTACGATTTCTCACATTGTAGCTTTCCAAATACAAACAAAAGCAAACCTTTTATAACATTAGATTACATCATGGCAAGGGGTAAAATAAAATTTATTCATACAAAAACGATTCAAGGAGCAAGCTCAGATCATTTGGCAATTGTTTCAAAAATTATGATATAACTAAAATGTTTTTATTCATGTTTTGAATTTTAATTTTTATATAAATTAAAATAAAACCTTATTTGCTATTACTTCCGAAATCCACCATATATATTTGCGCCATTGATTAAATTTTTTATTTGAAACAATATGAATAAATATATTTCCCTAATATTCATTTTTGGATTATTAATAATAACTGCTTGCAAACAAGAAAAAAACGAAACCAAAGTAGCTATAGATGGTCAGACATGGTGGAAAGAAGGAATTCTCTATCAAATTTATCCACAGAGTTTTAAGGATTCTGATGGTGATGGATTTGGAGATTTCAAGGGTGTCATTGAAAAACTGGATTACATAGATAGCCTTGGAGTTTCTATTGTTTGGATGAATCCTTTTTTTGATTCCCCACTGGTAGATAATGGGTACGATGTAGCTGATTATAGAGCGTCCATCCTAGGTACGGCAATATGACGGATTTCCAAGAGATGCTAGATGGCTTTCATAAGCGTGGTATTAAATTTGTCTTAGATGTTGTCGTAAATCATAGTAGTGACCAACACGAATGGTTTAAACAGTCACGTAGCTCGAGAGAAAATCAGTATCGAGATTACTACCATTGGTGGCCAGCTGAAAAAGGTACGCCACCTTACAGACATAGTCTTTTTGACCCTGAAGGCGCATGGGAATTTGATTCGTTGTCAAATGCTTATTACCTTCATACTTTTGCTGAAGAGCAACCAGATTTGAACTGGGAAAACCCTAAATTGAGACAAGAAGTATATGATATCATGAAGTTTTGGGCAGAGAAAGGTGTCGATGGCTTCAGGATGGATGCATTTCAGTTTACAAGTAAGGATACCACATGGCCAGAATTTCCTAAAGGGCACGAAAAAGATTTTATAAAATGGTATGGTATGAGACCACAATTGCATACTTACCTCAATGAAATGTACACAGAAGTCATAGAAAAATATGACGTTTTTGCTGTAGCTGAAGGCGCAGGCAGTACATTCAAAGATGCCCACGATCTCGTAGATGCAGATCGGAAGGAACTACAGATGGCCTACCATTTTGAGTCTGTGGATATGTCTAGGACACCAGATGGCTACACATTTGACGAGTTTAAAGATGTTTTTACCAGATGGGATAGTTCTTTTGCAGATAAAGGTTGGATAGCGATATTTCTATCTAATCACGACAATGCACGTCTAGTCAATCGTTTTGGAAATCCAAGTCCTGAATTTAGAACACCGTCTACTCAATTGCTCAATACTTTTTTGCTAAGCATGCGAGGCACGCCATACACATATTACGGTGATGAACTTGGCATGACCAATATCGACATGCCGACTATAGAAGAGTATGTAGATATTGACGCAATAGGCAAATACAAAGCAGCGCTAAAATCTGGCATGGACATGAATGAGTTTATGAAAATACTGAATTACAGCTCTCGTGAAAATGGACGTACACCCATGCAGTGGGATGCAACGCCAAATGCCGGATTTACCACAGGCAAACCTTGGGCTAGGGTCAATGAAAATTACAAAGAGATCAATGTTCTATCTCAAAACAATGACCCAAATAGTATTCTAAATCATTTTAAAAAAATGACCAAAGTTAGGAAAGATAACCCTGTCTTAGTATACGGAAAGTATGACATCATCCAAAAAGAACATCCAGAGATCTATGCATTTACCAGAACATTGGATAACGAAAAAGTGCTAGTTCTTTTGAATTTTTCAACAAAGAGCAATGATATCACACTGGCTAATATTGGGAAGTTAGGAAGTAGCCTTATCAATAACTATCCTGCAGTCCAAATCAATGGTGATAAAGTATCGATGCTGCCATATCAAGCAGTGATATTAAAAATAGAAAAATAATTTTTACCAGCAATCACCAGAAGTAAGAATCTTATAGCCGATATGTTTGACATTAATCCTAAAGTAGAGATCATATTAAAGAAATAAAAGGGTACTTAAAACCATCAGACGTTGAATATCAATAGCCCACATAAAATTCTTTTTATTTCCATCCTTATTTTTCTGACTTTACCCATGATTAACTTTAAGAGTAGAATGGATATCCAACTTCTAGACACTTATGCCGTTATGTCTACACTGGGTGTGGCTTTATTTTTTTCTATCTATTTTGTTATTATCGGCAGTGTGTATTATTTTATGAAAGATATTAAACTAGTTCTTTGGGCTACAAAAATACATATTATTACTACGATTTTTACAGCCGTTTTAGTTATTGCATTATCTTTGTTTTTTAAAGAAGCGATGAGTGTGTCCAAACATGCATTTCGGATGACAAATCAGTTTTTTTATATCATTTTTCTAATTTTTGTACTGAGTCAATTCTTATTTTTATCAAATATTTTATACAGTTTATTCAGAATCGTTAAAATCAAATAACATGATAAACTTTACAAAAAGAATCAACAAAACACTAAATCTTCTTGTAATAGGTTTATTCGTACTATCATTCATCAGCTGTGATAACAATGAAAATTGCTGTACCATCGTGGATGTAGATGTAAGCTTACACTACAGAGATAAAATGGGCAATAATCTTATAAATAGTACTCCTGATTTTGATGCATCAAAAATTAAGATTTATTATAAAAATAAAGACAAGTTTGAATACATCAATAGAAGTAACTTAGACAATTCCAAAATGTACTCACTCCACGAAGATGAAACAAAAAATTTAATACTCACTGTCTTTCCTTCTGATTATTACGAAGGTAATCAATCCACAACCCTGATTGAGCTCAATCCCAATGTTGTGGATACGCTACTTTGCGAATTTGACCTAGAAAGCAATAGAACAGTTTGTAAACGTGCTTGGCTGAATGGCCTAGAAATACAAAATCGATACATCGAAGTCGAAAAATAAATCAGACAATAAATTGCAAAAATCAATTAAAAACAACCAAGATGAAGAAACATTACTCTTTAGCAGCTATCCTAGTTATCTTATCTTTGGCCGCATGTCAGAAAGATAATGATACGATTGTTCCCAATGAATTAAGTATACCATGTGTAAAAGATAAAATTGAACTTGATACTGTCTTTTTGGATACCAAAAGCTTAGAATTTATACAATATACCGGAGAAGAACAATTGTTCTTTAAAAATAAGGATGGTGAAGAAGCTGTTTTCAAACCATTATATGGTCAAAAAAGTCATTCCTTTTTCCCCATTTCCTTTAATAGAATATGTGAAAATGGCGACACAAATTCCTACATCTTCCATAGAGATCAATATGCTGTTGGGTTTGAATGTCAGAAATTAAATCTACGATTCTTTGATAATATTTATGTAATACCATCAAAAGAAACAGAACACTTTGTAGATAATTTTAATTTTTTATTTCATTCTAAATCAACTGATTCTTGGATCGACACCTTCATACTACTAGAAGTAATAACTAGTTTTAAAGGTAATGAACAAATTTTAAATCAAGAGTTTAATAACATAAACAAGTATGAACTCAAGAATGAGATCAAACTTTTGGATACTACTTTTACAGATGTTTACAGAGTCATAAAACCTAATGACAACATTCTGACGGAATTATATTTCAACAAAAAAAAGGGGTTGGTAGGATTTAGAGACTTGAACTTAAATCTTTGGGTCTTAGATAGAATTGAATAATTATGATAAAAGACAGCTTTTTATTTCTAGTGGTTTTCATGACATTAATTGGATGTTTTCCAGTGCGGGAGATTCCATTAACGGACTATACTAATGAAAAACTTGATTTACCTTTTAAGGTCGATAGCTTTGATATCGTAGACGCTAGAAAAGAAATGCAACCCATGAATTGGGATGTGCCTTTAATGTCTACTAAAACAAGAGAATGGCGAGGAAATCCTGAATTTAGCGATATAAACCAAACAGATATTACTCAAATCATAAGGCAATCTGAAAAACCAAATGGTATTCTTGTCAATCTTGAATTTAGAATTCTAGAAGGTGAGTGTCAGTTGAATGCAGATTGGAAATCAATGACAGAATATGCAAAATTTAGGGCTGAAATAACGGTGGAAATTCCAAGCAGAAATTATACATTTAGATCATCCGCAGAAATGTACTACCAAAATCCATCACTAAACGGCACTGAAAAAGGATGTTTGAGACTATATAATCAGGCGGTAAAAAACGTGACACACGCAGCATTAAAACTAATCAAAGATGAGATCATCATTGATTAATTTAGAAATTTAGGCTTGGTTGAATTTATCTATGATTTAGTTCATCCCACTCAGAAAAGTCCCTGATACAGGTGATTTAAAAAATATTGTTTTATATTTTATCAATAATCAATACTCTTTTGTCGGTTACACATCCAATTCTAAAATTATTTATACTTTTTTCTTTAAAGTCTAAAAACTAATTTCTACATTGCATTAAATTACCAAATATTGCTAATATTGATTATTTACCTATTATAACTTAAAACTTTTATCTTATGAAAGCACTCATTTTTACTACCTACTTTTTCCTTTTTATGTCTTTTATGGTCGATGCTCAAAGTAATCAGGCTATAAACATTACAAAAAAAATTGAGCCAAAGTCGATTACCCGATTTGATATTTTCGAATCAAACAAATCTGACCTTCATCTTGCAGCTGAAACAAAAATGAAACTATGGACCACTTACGAAGATAACAGAAAGAATGTCCACGATCGTTATCATCAATACTATAAAAACATAAAAGTGACAGGTGCATCTGTAGTTGTACACTCACAAGAAAACTATGTCTCACATTTGACTGGTCATTTAGAGACAAGGCTAATAAACCTTCCCGACAAACCTACCATTCCAGAAAATGAAGCCATCAAAATTGCTGATCAAATGATGGCTTTAGATTTACAAAATCAAGAAAACATCATCACAAAAACCAATATTACACCCAAAACAGAAAGCACTTTCCTTACATATATCAATGAGTTTTATCCTAAAAATCATGGCAGTATCGTTTTGGCTTATGAAATAGTCCAATCCGTAAATTTATGGAATAAACCTATCAAAAAAGTCCACTATGTGAATGCAATGACTGGTCAGCCTATCATAACCATCAGCAAAATCGCCTTACACAAAGCAAAAGGAAAAGGCGATTCTAATTATTATGGTCAAGTCTCTTTCGATCACGATTCTATTGCACCTAATAAGTTTTTATTGCAAGACCTAACTAGAGGAGATGGTATTTTTGTAAATAATCTAAAAACAAATGAAAGTTATACTAATGAAAAATCAGAGTGGAAATTTACAGATCCTAATGACAAAGCAGCTATCGATGTCATCTATGGCGCACAACATTTTTATGACCTCTTAAAAAATAAGTACAACTTCAACAGCCTAGACAACAAGGGTTTTCCGCTTGTAGCCAATGTAAATAATTTCTTGTATTCCAATGCTTTTTGGAATGGACAGAGCACAACTTATGGTGGTGGCGATTGCAATAATTATAAATCATTTACAACACTTGATGTGGTGGGACATGAATTTGCGCATGGACTGACAGAATTTAATTCAGGCCTTATTTATCTCGGCGAATCTGGCGCAATAAATGAATCTATAAGTGACATCTTCGGTAAGGCTTTAGAATTCTATACACAACCCGCACAATTTTCATGGCTCTTAGGCAACAGGATACCCCGATCAGGAAACGACCCATTCAGATCTATGAGCAATCCTAATTCTTTGGACCAACCAAAATATTATAATGGTGACTATTGGTCTATCAATCCTTATACTGTCCATACGAATAGTGGCGTCATGAATTATTGGTTTTATCTAATGGTCAACGGTGGTACTGGCAAAACAGAAAGAAACGTACCATTTTCTGTAAAAGCCATAGGTATGGACAAAGCCCTAGAAATAGTATTTTTATTAAATACAGCCTACCTCACTGATAACTCCGACTACCTACTCGCTTATGAATACTCAAAATTGATCGCTGAAGATTTGTATGGCATTAATTCTGATGAATACAATACCGTAGTTAATGCTTGGCAAGCAGTAGGTCTACCAGAAGTCCCACAAGTAAATCAAAATCTAACATTTACTTTTGCCACAGATGGAGAATATGATTTAAACCCCATTTCTTGCTGGGATAACAACGATCGAAAAATAAAACTAACACTAACCAATAACAGTCAACAGACCGTACCACCCGGTGCCATATTTCGTGTGATGGCAACTGGCAAATATAAATATGATAATATTGATTATCAAGTAACGCTAATAGATACAATGTGGACATCGACAGCGGCCTTGGACAGCAATGAATCCGTAGATGTGGTTGGCAATGTCCAGTTTCCTGCATACGTAAATTACCTATCGATAAATAATAATGTGCGGGTAAACTTCCCTGGCACTAATTATAATAATACCTTCCTGCAGTCTATCCAATATCTGAAAAACGAACAAGAACCTGCAAATTACTTTAGTAATGCTTACATCTATTCTAACATGGATAACATCTGTGATAAAAGATCTAGGTTGGCATGGACATATGGAAGAGTCTATCACAACTTATGTAGAGAAGAAAATTTTGTTTTTGAGTTTGAATATGAAGATGGCAATATTTCTAAATATTATTATGATACGGTGACTGTTAGACCAAACAAATTTTTTAATTTTGTTTCACCTGATGTGATTCGACCTGATTTTTCAGATTTTGAACTTACGACAGACATTAGAGTGCATCTATCAGCATGGATCTATGGGCAGAAATATCTGATTAGAAGTGATACCCTTGACAAATACATTGTAAAAATTTTAAGACAAAATGAAGTTATAAGCTTCGATCAAGTGACTGACTATCGGGATGAAAGACTACTACAAATTGCGCCATGTGTCTTATGTAATACTGAAATACAATCAGGTGCGCTACATTTTGAAAATCTGGGTTTAAGCACCGAAATAAATAATTGTGTACCCACAGAAGAATTTTATGATGCCGCACTTGAAGATGTGTTAGCAGACTTTAATTTTAATAATACTAAAGTCTGTGTAGATATCGAGAATATGGTAGAGCCGTACTTAAGTTTTGACGCTAGAATGCGTACATTATCTCCTCAACCAAAAGAAGATTTCCTACATGGCATAATGGTTTTTGAAAATAATCAACGACTGCCGACTCCTGTCATTACAGATACTGACAATAGTTTTAAAACATTCAAAATACCTTTGACAAATGCACAGTTAGGATTGATTGATATTTCATTATACATTGATGGTTCTGAAGGAGATATAGACAATATTTTCATTTATGACAAAAATTCCACCAGCGTGGATGACATCTATAAAACCACACCTTTTACCATTACAAATCCATCAGTTGATGTCATAAAAATTGATCTTAATAGTAATAGCAGAGATGAACTTCGCCAAGTAGAAATCTACAATGCCAATGGTGTACAAGTATATGTAGGCCCTATTACAGATACGACTTTGCATATAGATTGTGCCAACTGGTCATCAGGTCTATATCTCTATAAAATGCAAGGAGAGTTTACATCTTGGAATGGCAAAATCATTGTCGCACATTAAAGTAAAAAGTACATTAAGGCCTGATATCAACTAAATCTTTTGTACTAATAAAATATTCGACGCAAAAAAAAAGCTTGTAGCCAACTGTCTTATAAAACAAATTGGCTACAAGCTTACTAAAAAAATATACTAATCTATTTTTATAATCTTCTGTCTATATATCTTTCCTGATGTAGCATCTGTCAGAGCAATGATATAAGTACCTGACGTAAGCGTTGACACATCTATCTGACCTTCTTGGAGTATTAATTGATTCACATGACCACTTATAGATGTTAAAGATACCTTTTTGTCAAATCGTGTCGCATCATCTATGGTGATGAGATGAGATGATGGATTTGGGTACATTTTTATGTTTACATCATTTGAAGCATCTAGTACGCTACTCAATATATTCATCTTCTGTCCATCTAGCAGGACCCAGCTATAAAACCGTGGATAATCACTTCCAAAACCAGTTCCGGTCCATATAAATTGCTGAACATATAAAAGTATGTCTCCATTTTCCATCATGGAAGCATATTCTGTCCTAAAATGATCTTTAGTGCCCTCTACCAATGTTCTTTTGACCAAACTAATGGTATCTCCTTCTGAAGCAAACAAATCATAATAAGTACTTTCTGTTATTTTATCTTGACGACACCTACTAAGTAAAATTCTGTTATTTATCACATCTGCCAAAGGATAAAAATAACCGTACATGATACCATTATCAATACCATCTCTAAGGGTATAAGTAATTTTATCAATTAAATTTGCCTTCATATCAAACATATGGTAAGTCAACCGAAGTGTTTTTGTACCGAAATCTTCTATACCAGATTCTGTAATAAAATAACCATTATCATACCTATATCCAACACAAAAACCTATAGTATCTTTAAAATGATGCGTAATATCATATTTCTCAAGGAGTTGCATTTCACTATCAAATATACCAATGATGATTTCTTTAATTTTCCAGTTTTCGGATTGAGATACCATTAATGCGCCTTTATTCCCATCAATTAGATCGAAATATCTTAAGTTTTCTGTAAAAAATGTTGCAGTAAATAATGATGAATCTATCCTAATTATCTTGCCAGAATTATTAATTTTCGTATTAACAAATGATTCCGCCCCTGTTGTGTAAAACCTATGCAAATATCCATTTTCATATCTGTAAATCCTTGAACTTGTCGTACTATTTTGCCCTGAAACACCAGCTATCGATCTGAATTTTGGTATTGAAGAATCAAGTTTATCAATATAATTACTATCGACAACTTCTCCACTTTGTAGATCTAGCGTAATATATGCTGGATAGCAAAAGGCCCAATATGTACCTGTGCCTGTTGGTTGTTCTGCCTCATCATATAATGTAACGACCAATTGTCCATCTACCAATGTAGGTTGACTAATTGCTTTTCTTTTAAGAAACTCCTTATAAACTCGCCTTGTCTCCCAATATACTTCACCAGTATTTTTATTTAATTTTTTGATTGTGTATCCGCAATAACCCACTGAAACACCATTGTCAAAAAGTCCCCGATAATTCATAAATACATACATAGTATCATCTACAATGATAGGCGGTACCCTCATCTCAAACCACTGATCATCTATCTTATTTCCTTCTATCCAGCTTAATTCAGCCCACTTTGTTTCACTATTTTGAAATTTTAAGGGTAAGTTTAATTGCGTAAAAGCATCAAATCCCAATAAAATAAAAGTAATTGTTATTAATTGTTTCATGTCTTATAATTTAGATTTTTGATCAGTTTCACAAATATAAAACAATTTAAATTTATTATCGCTACAAAATCAGCATTCGGTGACTTTAAATCAGAATTCGGTAAATCCATTCATAAAAAAAGCCTTAACTGACACCAATGTCAATTAAGGCTTTTTTTATTTCATCAAATATTGTTTTATTATCTGAGCAAGTTAACATTGCCTTGCTTCCTATATTCTAATGCATTTATACACAAAGCCCTTAAATAATAAGCATATGCATCCGGTGGTAGTGGCTCACCATTAAAGGTTCCATCCCACCCTATTGTTTGGTCTTTTGATCTGAATACTTCTTGTCCCCACCGATTGTAAATAATAAGCTCCATATCATCTACAAAATTACTCCTCACATACAAGATATCATTGACTCCATCACTATTCGGTGAGAATGCATTAGGCAGATACACATCCGTTTCATCACATTGCGCTTTTCTGACGGTCACTGTTACGACATCTGTGGCTGTACATCCATTTTCATCCGTGACAGTTACAGTGTATGACGTCGTGTCTGTAGGACTCACTATAATACTAAGTCCATCATCACCAGTACTCCATTCATAGCTTGCATTGCCTATTGGATTTGAGACAAAAATTTCTATGCTTTCACCTTCAAAAATGGTAAAATCTGGATCTGCATTGACTTCTACAGATACTTGCTCACCTACCTCAGCTAAAAATTCGGAACTTTGTTTACATCCAGAAAGCTTATCCGTCACTTCTACAAATAATAATTTATCCGCAGTTAGCAACACAGTTGGGTTTTGGATGGTAGTACTCGATGTAAAACATTCTGCTGGCGACCATAAATAATTATATGCATCTGGATTATCAATGTCGAGCGTCACTTCTGAATTTTGCGATAAACAAAACTGACTTGGTCCAGAAACTTGAAAATCAAATGGTTGAGTTATTTTCGGGGTGATATCCGCCTTACTTGCGCATCCTGTTTCCATATTTGTAAGGATGACCGTAAGTACCTTTCCTTCTACTGCTTTGATTATTGGATTAGGTGAATCTCCACCCGAAACAATACACTCTGCCGGCGACCATTGATAGGTATATAGCGAAGGATCATCAATGATAATACTAATTTCATATTCTTGATTGATACAAAGACTGTCTCGACCATCCAAATCAACGGTAAAATCAAATCTAAATACTTCCGCCCTTACAGTATCAGTATCTTTACATCCATAAATATCTTCTGCAGTCACGATGTATTCTGCATCATTATCCAAGATAATTTCAAGGGTATTACCACTAGTGACTACATTTCCATTCATATCTGTCCATGAATAAGTCACATCGTCAATATTGGCATCCGCTACAAATATTATGGTATCCCCTAGACACCTTACTTGGTCATCTATGGCATTGATCGAAATCAAAGGATTGACAACCACATCTTGACTTTCTATTTTGAATGGACACACATTCACTAGATTGACCAATGTCACATTATAAGTTCCTGAGTCAGGATAGGTGTAGCAAGGTTTAGGTTGCAATGATATGTCATTGGTGGTCGTAGGATCGCCAAAATTCCACTGTAAAAAGCCAGTGTAGCTTCCAGTTATTTCAAAACAAAACTCATTTTTACCACATTCAGATAAGCTATAACTAAAATCAACAACAGGATTGTCTGAAATGATGACCTCAATCGAATCTCTCAAACTACAGCCAAACTGATTAGTAACAGTAAAGTAAAACACAAACGGTCCATTTTCATCAGGTCCAATGCCTATGGTAGGACTAGATGTATTTCCACCTGAAACGATGTGACTGTCAGAATCCCAAACAAATTGGTTATTGTGTGATGGATCCAGATTTAAGGTCAATAGTTTAGTGGTATCTTCCCTACATACTGTAAACGGTGACACGGTTTCTATACTAGGGGTTTCATTACTTACTGTAATTTGCGCTGGAAATGTAGAACATTGTTCGCCCACAAACTGTGCATAATATGTTTCTTCCTTTCCAGTAAATTGCGTCTTTAAAGTATCTCCTGTAGCAATAACAACCGTAAGATTAAAATCTGTACTCCAGATATACTCTCCTACGCCTACGCCACCTGAAACGGTCAGTAATACGCTACCATCACAGCTTGTGGTGTCTCCTTCTATCTGCAAGGTGATACCATCTTCCAATGCAAATACATCTACAGACGAAACAACCGTACACAATCCATCAGAAACAGTTACTTGATAAGTAATATTTGAATCAATTGTGACAATAGGATTGGATGGGTCCGTAAGGTCTAATCCATCTGTGGGTGACCAAGTATATGTCCATGCAGGATTCGGATTGGTCACAAATGTTTTTGACTGATTAGGGCAAAGTATGATAGGATCCGCAACAAATTTTATAGTAGCAAATGGTCCAGGCAAAAATGATCTTTGGACAGTATCGCTACAACCATTTTCATAATTGACAATCATATTCACAAAAAGAATACTATCTTTTGGTATAACAATGGTAATATCGGTGCCAGTGTAAGGCAATTGATTGCTAGCAATACCCACTATCCAAGATATGTCCGTTGTAGAGATGCCATTAGCAAGGGTATCTACATAGGTTAATTCTAGTTGGACACTGTTTTCATCAGGACACTCAATAGGTTGGAATGAGAAATCAGCTTTAGGCAATAAATCTTGTAATGAGAAAGATTTGGTAAGCGATTTTGTACAACCACCTACAAAGTTAACGGTTAGTGTTACTGATAGATTTGTTGTACTCGTAGGAAGCGTGATACTCAGTGGATCATCCGTAAATGTTTGATTTCCTATTGCCCAAGAAATAGATGCTATGGTGGCAAATGGATTGAGTGGTGCAGATAAGTTGTTAAAAACCAATTGTGCAATTCCTTCTGACGGACAGTCTGAAAGAGAAAAATCAAAATCTACTTTTGGAGCTAAACTTGCTATATTTATGGTCTTGACTGTAGTAGCCCGACATCCATTACTTGCTGTTACCACTAGGGTTACTTCAGCATCACCGCTTCCTGCTAAATCAATGATTGGATTATTGCCCGAATATAAGGTTGTGGCCCCATTCTGTAAGACACTCCATGACCATTCTGATAAAGCAAACCCAGGTTCATCATAAACCGATGCATCATTCAATTGAATTTTAAGACTATCATTATTGTCATTACAACCTGATAAACTAAAATTGAAGTCAGGTATTATTTTATTTTCAAAAACCGATACGGTCTTTACTATGGTATCAAAACATCCATCTGATCCCCTAGTAGCAAGGAGTCTGACATTATAAACGCCCGAAGATGGAAAATTGAATATTGGGTTTGTCTCTGTAGATTGGAATGCAGGATCCGTGCTCGGAAAATTAAAATTCCACCTAAAGTTACTAGCACTCAGACTCTCATTATAAAACTCCACACGTAGACCATCACAATTGGACTCAGAAGTAGAAAACTCTGCCAACGGTGGTTGACTACAAAGCCTTACATTATATTGAAAATCCCTTCTCACCGAACTTAAAAGTATGCCTTTTCGATATTCATCTACACAAACACCTACTAGAAATTGTCCTACCAAATTGGGAGTGCCCGTAATTAATCCTGTCTGAGCATTAATTTTCAGTGGTACTCCTCCGAGCAAATCATTGATAGAATATGGTGGTGCCCATATGATACCAGCAAATGGTGGAGGGCTTGGTTGAGTAGGTTGGGGATTTATTAATGTAGCACCTGACGAAGGTAAACATAACTTGTAAACCAAAGAATCACCATCAATATCTGTGGCGCTATGGTCAAAATCCAATGGTTTATTATTACAGATATAGACATCAGGCCATTGTTTAAAAGTAGGCGAATTATTGTTAAAATTATAGGCTGTCTCAGTAATTGCTACCCAATAAGTACTTCCTGTTTCTACAGGATCAATGATATTATTTAAAGAGATATTACGACAACATCTCTGGTATGCAAGAATATAACCACCTTCTATTTGCGGTAAAGTTATTGCCCCAGTGTAGGTAGTTTCATGCACACAGACTTGTGTACCCTCAAATCCACAATCACTCCTGATAAACTCATTGAGCGTATCAGATGACATAAATGGCATCGTAAATGACCTAATCCAAGTACCATTCTTAGCACTAAAAATACCGACATATGCAGGATTATCAAATTCAGCCTCAGGTGATCCCAAAAAACAGTCACGTCTTAAGGTCAATCGGACTGTAAATCCTTTACCTCCTGGTACATTTCCAATACTTTTGTAAGTTATATTACCACCTACAATGTGCGTACTTTTACCTACATTAGGCAAAGACATGAAGATAATAACTATGATGCTTAACCTGCAAATAGCTGTAAATATTTTTTTAGATATATTTCCCATTACAAAGATATTCATCGGATTAATTTTATTTATTTTTTAATGTTCAAATAGAATCTTCTCAAAAAAACAATCTTCATGTCTGCACGACCTACTCTAATTGCCTTTTTGAGAGATTTCATTTGTTTTTTTAATTTCGTGATGCTCTTAATATTTCTACCCTTCTTTCTTTAGCGGCCTTTATATTATATATAGAGTTACGCTCGTCTTCTAGGCTACTTTCTACATCAGGTGGCGCCAGTTCTTTACCAAATGATATATCCGTCAAAACCAATTGACCTGATAAGAAGTATGGTTTTAATACTTCATTATCATAAAATATCATATCGTTTTTGACAGAATTTACCCTTC
Organism: Saprospiraceae bacterium UBA7687; assembly: GCA_002482845.1. Lineage (GTDB taxonomy): Bacteria > Bacteroidota > Bacteroidia > Chitinophagales > Saprospiraceae > OLB9. Next base: position 11,071 of record DLGT01000036.1, on the reverse strand, counting down.
GTTGACCTAATGCTAGGTTGTATTTAGAGTCAGCCCTTGGAGATGCATATCCCTTCAATATCAGCTCCACTTTGTTCCCTGCTTCGAGTTCCTGAAGGAGTGATTTCATAAAGAGTTTAAATTGATCATATCCACCTTTGACATCTCCTTCAAAAAACACTTCATAATCATCCCTCGCCAATGCTCGATCCGCAAGTGGAAGTGGTTTAGTAAACTTGTCTTTGTAAACTTCCTTTCTGCTTACATACTTATTGACCAAATCACCATATTTAGATTTAGTGACCGTCTTTCTACTAGAAATATCTGGTAAGTCATTGTCAAAGAATAAACTGATCGGTAGCAAATCTTGTAGCACAAATTTATCAAGATATAAATCTCGTTTGATAAGTCCGGACTTGTCGTAAGGTCTCGTATCTACCGTGTCTATGGCCTCTGTATACCCATCTTTGGTAGCAATAATTTTATAGATTTTACCTCTATCCAACATGAAGTTGTATTCATTACCTAATGGATTGATTTCCACGATATCTTTGACAGCCATGTCTGACATATCTATCAAAGATACTGTCGTGCCATCCAACGGCAACTTCCCAACCTTTGTATATGTAAATACATCTAGCAGCATCATATCGGTGCTCAGATACATTTTTTTGATAATAGTCTCATTTTTATCCACACCAATGGTAGAAAACTTAATGGTATCAGGATAATAATTTTCCCTTTCCGCTATGATCAGATAATTTCTATCCTCTACCAATGGAAATTTGTGGTCATTACCATCATCATTTTTAAATCTTGCAATTTCTTTTCCTGTATCTTGATCTATCAATATGACCGTAGCCTTTTTGAGTATTCTACCTGTCAATTTATCAAAGGTAAGTGCATTCAGATCTAGCTCAATCTTGATGATGTTCAATTTGAAAATATCATAACAACAAGACTCGAAATAACTATCTAAAAACAAAGCACCTTCACGATTTGAAGAAAGATAAGCTGTAGAATCCGCAATGTCTTCAAAATAATAAATGTCATTATAACTACTATTGAACGGAGCACCTAATCCGACGACACCGCCAAAAGCATCATTAATTTTGGCAGATTTGTAAATATCCAAACCACCTAAGCCAGGTCTCCCATCAGAACTAAAGTATAAAAAGTCATTATCTTTGTGATAAAACGGTGTGACTTCATCATTTGATGTATTAACCTCCTTAATATTTATTGGTTGTGAATAACCAAATTTTGGATCTATCAGACTGTACCAAATATCTAGTCCACCCAATCCACCTTCTCGATTGGAAACAAAAAATAAAAATTCTTTGCCAGTTACTTTGTCAATGGTCAAATGTGGGTGCGTAGATGTAGTACCAGGCAAATTAATAGGATCTGGCAATATCATTTCATTGCTGAGATTACCTACAGAGTCTATGTTACTTTTATAAATATCACAATGAATATCACTACCATTGATGTATTCACAAACGGTGTAATAAACTGTTTTTCCATCTGTACTGAAAGCAATATTTGAAACCAATGAATCTGTTTCATTAATATATCCAGGTATCAATTCAGCAGGCTCTTCACCGTCCTTTTGCAATAACTTAGAAATTTCCCTTTTGGGTGCTTTTTTAACTACTTTTTCTTCATAGTACTTCATGGAAGAAAAATAGAGTTTTTTGTTGTGTATGATGGCCGATACATCAGATGAAGTACTATTGACATCTTCTCCGAGTTTGTCAAAGGTTACATTCTTTTTTGGATTGGTCACCACACCTTTGGCATAGTCGACAGAAACCAATTCTTTTTTTGCCAATTCTGTGTACAAACTATCTGTCCCTCCATATTCGGATAAGTACATGTCATAATACTTCTTTGCTTCATCATACTTGCCTACTCTTTGATTCATACTGGCCAACCAGAAAACGGAAAGTGGCTGTTTATCATCATTTAAGGTGTCGACCAAGTAGCTATATTTTTCAGCTGCTCTAGCATACGAATTAAATTGTCGTGCTGATTCCGCAGCCTTGAATATAATTACTGGATCTTTTTCATCGAATTCCAAAACGATATTGTAATTGATAAGTGCTCCGTAGAAGTTCTTATCTGCATAATCCCGTTCTGCTCTCTCTAGATATTGCTTTTTTGTAGGGGATTGGGCATGAATATTACCCAAACAAAAGAAGCAAATAATGGTCGAATATAATATTGTTGATATGTTATTGTTGATCATATACTTTCGGTTTTAATAAATTGGACAAACCTTAACTTCCTTCAAATCTTTTACATTTACTATGAAATACCTTACATGAATCTCTGGACCACCTTTATTGGAACTAAGTATGTCATTAAATTCGTTGGTATCGACATCATAACTCAAACTTGCATAAACATTGTTGTATTGGACAGCCATCGTGGGTATAAATGATTTTGCAGTTCGATAGCCCATTCCTACATGAACTTGAACTTCTTTACCACGTTTTTGACTAAGATAAATTTTACCTAAACCGCCAAAAATAGTTTCATCATATTCGCCCTGCAACTGATGGAGAGCATGTAATTGTATGTCAAAAGCATTTAGGATCTTGATATTTCCCACAGCAGAAAAAGTAATCCTTTGTGGCAATTTAACAGAACTTGCTCCATAAAAAGACTGTTTAGGTTTTATAAGGTGTAATGCTGAGATGCCTGCATCTACATGGGTCCTACTATCTTTCTGATACCTATAATTAAAACCAACGCCCGACTCTAGAAAATTGATTCGCTCAAGGTCGCCGAATGATTCTCCTGACCCCAATGTACCATTAAATGCCTCACCATCCCACTGCTTATCCCATGTTAAGGTCGTACTATTAAAACCTCTAGATGCAAACCCTAATACCAATCCACCACTTACGATATGGTTTGGGGTAAGTATACGATGGTAAGAACCACTAATATTAAGGGAGGATAAATTTAATTTGGAATCACCCTGTCGATCGTGGTTAAAAAACGCACCAAGACCTAAAAAGTGTTTATCGCTATTGGCAAAATAGTATTGTCGATCATACGACCCACTCAACGTAAACCAAGGTACGGGGACAAATCGCCATTGATCTCGCATCGATAATGTGAATCGGTGATCACCTTTGAATACACCAGTCAAAGCAGGATTAATATTCTGTGGAGAATTGTAAAACTGACTGTAATGAAGATCTTGAGCATTTATTTTTAACAAACCGATAAAAAATATTCCCAAAATCAGGATTCGTGTTAAGTTTTGTGTTTTCAAATCTCTATGATTTTATTATATTAAATAAAACATTAATCTATAAAATATTGACTTATAAACTTGTATCACCAATACAGGTTTTCCACCAATCTAACTATATATATACCGCAAAAACCGTACAACAAATTTTTAATCACCCGTTAAGCGTACTGATTAATCTTCGTTTGGCATCTTTATAACCATTGTAAAAGACGTAAAATATTTTAAAGACCACATATTATTCTCCCATTAGATTAAGTAAATTTACAAAACTTCTGTGATGCTTTAAATCCTCCCGACAAAACATATAGAAGACTTTCTTTTTATCTTTTGTGGTTATATAAACATCTTTAAAATTCAGTAAACATTTCCTTTAAATTGACTAATCAAAAAGAAACAATATGTTCTTTATTTTGATTAATCAAGACTATATGTGGCTTGATTGTAAATGAGATTGTGTGGTACAGAGATCTATAACTTAGACTAATAAAATGATGTTTTAAATTAAAAAACATAACACCAAATTCCTTCAATATTTGTCTAGTAAGACTACCACTTCAGATTTTCAAACGAAAATAATACATCTTTAGTTTCAATACCACAAAAAACCTATCTTATTCAATATCAAATATATACAAATCAAATAGTAAACGCTATGCTACTAACAGATGTAACTAATTCGTCGCCTACTTTTTCTTGGTTCAACATTGATTTAGAATCTTCTTGAGAAAAAACGGTATCTAGCGACCTTATCTCACAAAAGGGAATATTATACACATTAAATATATCTTTAAGTTCTGATATACGCTGTGTTCCGAATGACTGTTGCAGTGCCTTACAAAGGAGATTTCTGTTTTTTAATCTCCCCGAATTCAATTCAAAGGTATGGTATTCTTCCTCAGACAAATTCAGGGTAAACCATAGTTTTTTGAATTGTGCATCACTACCTACCGCCAAAAGGAATTTAATACCATCTACATCCATAAAAACATCACCATAAGGTGCAATATTTGGATGTAAAGTCCCACATGGGACAGGTATATGACCTGCTATCAAGTAATTTGTAGCTTGATTTGCAAGAGCAGACAAGGCGCTTTTGTATAAAGAAACATGGAACACACTACCCTTTCCTGTACCCGCTTTTTTTAACAATCCTATCAAAATGGCTTCTTTCATCTGATGTGATGCAATAATATCTATCATAGCCACGGGCAATTTTGCAAAGTGGTCTTTGTCTGTCCCAGTCATGGATATCCATCCAGTTTCGCCTTGCATGACTAGATCATATCCAGGTCTTGGATCATCAAATTCATAAGCACTCAATTGTGCTACGATCATTCGTGGATGTCTCTTCCCAATATCATCAGGCAATAAGTCAAATTTTGCAGCAACTTTTTTTTGAAAGTTAGAAATGACCACATCACTTTGAGTCATTATTTCTTCCAGTTTTGTTCGCTCTTCATCTGAATTTAAATCTATAAAAATAACTTCCTTACCAAAATTTGCAGCATGATAATAAGCAGAGTATGGATTTTCAGGATCTTCAGATGGTAACTTCCATTGTCTTGTAGCGTCTCCACCAGTCGTTTTATTTTCTACTTTTACAACAGTAGCTCCCAATTCTGCAAAAAATGATCCAGTCAAAGGACCTGCTAGAACCGATGACAAATCCAATACTTTTAAATGTTGAAATGGGAGCTCCTTGTTGATAAAATCCATATTATTTTGTAAATTTGGGTACCACAATAAGATCTTTTGATCCATCTGCATATATATAAAACCCTTCACCAGATTTACGGCCTAGTTTGCCAGCCGTCACCATATTTGTCAATAAAGGACATGGTGCGTACTTCGTATTTCCAAATCCCTGATACATAATATTCAAGATAGAATGACACACATCAAGACCTATAAAATCTGCCAATGCGAGTGGTCCCATAGGATGCGCCATGCCCAATTTCATCACTGTGTCTATTTCGTATACACCAGCCACACCTTCATACAGGGTATATATCGCTTCATTGATCATCGGCATCAATATCCTATTGGCAACAAAACCAGGATAATCATTGACTTCCACAGGTACTTTTGACAGTGTTTCTGACATTGCCATTACCGTTGAACAGACTTCGTCTGAAGTAGCATACCCTCTGATGACTTCCACCAATTTCATGACGGGTACAGGATTCATAAAGTGCATACCGATTACCGCTTCTGGTCTTTTGGTCACACTAGCTATCTTTGTGATAGAAATAGAAGAAGTATTGGTAGACAAAATACAATGTGCTGGTGCAAACTGATCCATTTGACGGAAAATATTCAACTTCAAGTCAATATTTTCAGTAGCAGCTTCTACAATCAAATCTGCATTAGCAACACTATCTTGGAGTGACGTTTTAATGACAATATTTGATAATGTTTCTTGAATTTTGGCTTCTGTGATTAGCTCTTTTTTGGCCATTCTACCGAGATTGGCAGAAATTGTTTCTATCGCTTTTGTCAGCGCTGATTCAGAAACATCGCAAAGTGTAACTTTAAAATCATTAGACGCAAAAACTTGAGCAATACCATTGCCCATGGTGCCTGCACCTATGACGGTAACATGTTTGATATTCATGATTGGTTAGGTTTAAAATATTTCAAATAAAAACGCAAAGGTAACTGAAAAAGTATTTTTTGGTATAAGAATCAAACTATCAATCCTTATTTGATGATAAAAATATATGAATTTCAATTATATTTGCGGCTGAATCAGTTTTGGGTCTATTATTTTTTTTGACCTAAAACACTTAGTGTATTTTTAACACCAATTGTACATATGTTTATAGTAGTGGAAAGTGGGTCTACCAAAGCAGATTGGGTTGTCGTAAACGGTCCAGAATCCAATGTATTCTATAAAACAAACGGCATAAATCCTGCCACACAGATAGAACTCCTAGACTTGCATTCACATCCAGAACTATTATCTGAAATAGGTAAAGCAACGTCCATATACTTTTATGGTGCAGGCATTATTGACCCTGTCAGTACAGCTAGGGTCACAAATTGGCTAAACGCTTATGGATTTTCTGGAAAATTAATAGTAGCAGAAGACATGATTGCAGCGGCAAGGGCTTGTTGTGGTGAAGAAGAAGGTATTGTATGTATTTTAGGCACCGGGTCTAATTCTTGTGTTTACGATGGCCAATCCGTGACCAAATCTATTCCGACATTAGGATATATTTTTAGTGATGAAGGTGGTGGCACCAATTTTGGCAAAGAAATATTGAAGGCCTATTTTTATGAAACCATGCCTGAAAAAGAAAGAGCCATTTTCATTCAAAACTTTACGGTCACCAAAGAAGTCTTAATAGAAAAAGTGTACAGATCGTCCGGTGGAAATAGATATGTAGCGTCATTTGCGCAGTTTTTAGTATTAATTGATGGACCATGGAAAACCGATTTAATTAAAAAACTGTTTAGGGAATTTGTTGAGTTACGTATTCTTTCGTACCCAGAACATAAAACACATAAAATAAAATTTGTTGGATCTATTGCCCACTATCATCGTACATATTTAGAAGAAGTTTTGGCGGAGTATGATCTTAAAGCAGATGAAATAATCCAACAACCAATATATAAGTTAATTGATTTTCATTTAAAAAACAGCATAAATGAGTAGTATCAAAAGAATCGCAGTATTGACTTCAGGTGGAGACGCTCCAGGTATGAATGCAGCTGTGAGAGCAGTAGTTAGGACAGCAGTGTACCATGATCTTCATGTGTATGGAATTTATAGAGGATACGATGGTATGGTCAATGGCGATATCAAAAGACTAGAAGTAGGTGATGTGGCCAATATCATTCAAAGAGGTGGTACGGTCTTAAAAACAGCAAGAAGTGAAGCCTTCAGAACTCCAGAAGGTAGAAAACAAGCCTATGAATCACTTATTGCTCATGATATAGATGGCGTAGTTGTCATAGGTGGAGATGGAACTTATACAGGTGCAGAAGTATTCAGTAAAGAATATAACATACCATTCGTAGGATTGCCTGGTACTATAGATAATGATATTTATGGAACAGACTATACTATAGGGTTTGATACTGCCATCAATACAGCGATAGAAGCAGTAGACAAAATCAGAGATACAGCTGATTCACACAATAGATTATTTTTTGTGGAGGTAATGGGCCGTCATGCAGGTTTTATTGCGTTACATACAGGAATAGGAAGTGGTGCAGGTGCTATCTTCCTTCCAGAAACGGATACTTCTATCGATGAGCTATCGGACATTTTGCGTAAATCTGCCAAAAGACAAAAGTTGTTCAATTTGGTCATAGTTGCTGAAGGCAATCAAAATGGTGATGCAAACGCAATTGCCAAACAAATCAAAACTGAAAATCCGGAATATGATGTCAAAGTCACCATCATAGGACACTTACAAAGAGGAGGATCTCCTACCGCTATGGATCGTGTACTTGCTAGTAGAATGGGACACTCCGCTGTACAAACCTTACTACGTGGTGAAGGTGGTGTAGCATTAGGTATCATCAATGATAAAATCACTTTCACGCCATTTAACGATGCCATTTCTAAAACTAAAAATTTAAACAAAGACCTAGTAAGAATGGCAGAAATCTTAGCGATGTAATGAATATCACCATATTTTATACGCCGTTTCCATCAAAAGAAGTAGCAGCGGAAATCATAAAAACACTATTGGCAGAAAAGCTGATAGCCTGTAGTAATGTAGTCACATCAGATAGTACGTACATGTGGTTAGGCCAATTGACTACAGAAAATGAATACATTGCCTTCATGAAAACATTACCTGAAAAAACAGAAAGTCTGACACAACGAATTGTTTCACTTCATCCATATGAAGTCCCTGCCATCCTACATTGGCAAGTAGAAGCAAACGAATCATATTATAATTGGATAAAAACAGAGCTAGGCTTATAGTACCTTATTTGAAATTCGCAGTAAACCTTCACAAAACTATCTCTAAAAAGACATCGTAATTCATCAGAACCATTGTCCTGTTAAGGACATAATATCGGTAGAAAAAATCAACATCCCTGAACCATCGTGCCTTTAGGTACGAAATAAACAACCCACATAAAACAATGGGAAACTCGCAATTACCCTAATCTTTTCGCATCAATTAGTTGGAGCCGCTTGTGCACTTTTACTTGGCTTACTAGCTACCAAATTAAGCTTTGTTTGAATATTATTATCTCTGTATAATGGCTTACCTATTAAAATCATGACATCATTCGCATGTTTTGTCTCAAACTCCTGTGGTTTCATCGCAGCATTATTATCTATCATTAACAACGTACTCTCATCAAAATTGTAAAAATATCTTCCACCACCATTCACTTGATCAAATTTACCATACTCATAGGTGAGATCGTCCTTATAATCCAACCATTCCCCTGCTATGGAATCCCCCATTTTCATATCCGATCCCATAACCACCGCATCAAAAACAAAAATGTCTTTCTCAAGAATCGTTATCACCTTGTTACCTGACTCCTTCTGCCTATGCTCTAACACCTTGATCGCTTCAGCACGCATCGACTGAATCTCAGCATCAGCTACATCTCCTTGATTTAATAAAAGGTACGTTTCCTTTGAACTACTTTCACTAACCGAACCACCAGTGCTACTTGTATTTTGTTTGCAAGAAAACAAAACGAATGTTATGAAGATTAGACTTTGGATTTTCATATTTCTGATGAATTAATTGATTGAAATGATAAACAAAATAAAATGGACAACTACCTATAAAGGCGCATAGTCACTCTTAAAATATGGAAGAACTTAAAAACACAATAACAAAAAGATCAATATTTATAATGTTCATTTCACATCTTTATGATAAATGAGTAATTTGCGCTTTTAAAACACAAAGGTAATGCTTGATAAGTTTTTATCATATATAAACCACGAAAAATTATTTTTACCATCAGATAAAATCCTTTTGGCCGTCTCGGGTGGTATGGATTCCATGGCTATGGTTCACTTATTTAGAGCGGCAAATATCCAAATAGGCATTGCACACATCAACCATAATCTCAGAGGTAATGAATCCCAAGAAGACGAAAAATTTATTAAAGACTACTGCGAGACCAATCACATTCCCTTTTTTGTAGCTTCTATTGATCCGATAACTTTTGAGGGTCAAAACATGCACGAAAAAGCTCGTAAATTCAGATACGACTTTTTTGATAAAGTAATGTTAGAATACAATTACCAAAATGTAGCCACTGCCCACCATCAAGATGACGTCATAGAGACTTTTCTAATGAATCTTTTACGCGGGTCGGGATTAAATGGGCTTTCAAGCATTCCATCCAAACGACAAAACATCATAAGACCGCTATTATTTGCCACAAGAGACGAGATTTCTGCCTTTGTCATCGATCAAAAAATTCAGTACAGAGAAGATAGTTCAAATGCTTCTGACAAATACTTACGAAACAGCATTAGACACCATATTGTACCGGCATTGTATGACTTGGACCCACGCGCTAAACAAGGTATCCCGCAAACTATAGCAAATTTAAAATCGTCCTATGACTTACTAAACGAACTCACTGACATTATAAAAAACAACTTGGTAACCACCCAAAGAGATGAAACCATCATTGATCTCAAAGAAATTAAAAAGCTCCAAAACGCAAATTCTTTCCTATTCCAAATCATCCAAGAATATGGCTACCATTACGATCAATGTATAGACATTTTATCAATGCACGATCAAAACAGCCGTTTCTTCTTGACCAAATCACACGAAGCACTTCTAGATAGAAACAAACTCCATATTCGCCCTATTCAGTTAAAGAATGAAGATACTCCCATCATCCAACTCGATCTAAATACAGAAGTTACGATAGCCAACAAAAAAATAAAACTAGAAACCGTCGAATCTCCAAACCATACATTTGATAATAATAACAACATTCAATATATCTGTATCGACAACATTACCCTACCCTTCACCATCAGAAAATGGCAAGCAGGCGATACTTTTGCACCATTAGGTCTTAAAGGTAAAAACCAAAAAGTTAAAGATTTTTTAATTAATAATAAACTTTCACTCTATCAAAAGTCAAATGTAGTGGTCGTTATATCTGATGAAAAAATCATAACTATTCCTGGATATCGCATTTCTGAAGATGTGAAGATTACGAAGGACAGTAAGGTGATTGTTAAGATCAGTATGGAAGAAATGGGAAAGACTTGAATACAGATGAATTAACAATTCAAAGGTTCCGATTGTCGAAGTTTGCAACTTCGATACTCTATTTTTAGCATTTGAAAAGCGATTCAAATTAAACAAAAGTTATGACATATTTGATTTGATATAACATCTTTACAACTGATGTCTAATCCCAACTTGTTTTATCACCTCACCCCAATCATTTTGCCCGCCAAACTTGACCAAATCATCCCTATATCGGCTATATGCATGCTTCAACTCCCCTGAATTATTTACACCACTTTGCAACCCATGAACCTCTGCAATCTTTGCACCACCTTTGCCCATCTGCGATCCATGCGATCCATACCCTTCTTCCATTTCACGCCCACATTTATGCAATAATGTCTCATTATTTTCGTCAAGAGTATTGTTTAAAGCATCATTGTCCACTACGTCCACAATAGACATATACGTCATCCCTGTGATGTCTTGAAAACTGCCCTCTCTCCATACTTGCACGATGATAAATGTCCAAGGAGTAGTATTGTTTTTATTAGACTTTGGAAGTTTGAAATCGCTAAATTCTATCATTTCATTGCGATGACATGCCATAGATAATACTTCTTTATAA
>DLGT01000013.1 GCA_002482845.1 Saprospiraceae bacterium UBA7687 | reverse complement strand
TTAGGAACTTTTTTTAAGGAACAAAAGGAACATATTGTTTTAATATTGGATGAGTTGCCTATTTTATTTGAAAATATTACAGAAAATAATGATGCGGCTACAAAATTAGAAATAGAAATGATCCTGACTACGCTTAGGTCATGGAGAAATATAGGTGTATCTCAAGCCATATGTGGATCACTAAACTTACATCTTCAACTAGAGACTTTAGGAATTTCAAGAAAACTATTAGGAGGAATCGTAACGCAAACACTTCCTAAATATACAAAAGAAGAAGCAAGAGGTTTGTTAACCAAACTTGCAAAAGAAGGTCGTTTTCCACTTGAAGACGAACAATTAACATTAATCGTTGAATTGCTACCCGATTGCATTCCACAGTTTCTGCAGGTATTTCATTTTAGTCTAAAAACACATTGGCAAGGAAATACAAATGGTATCAAAACAATTTTTAATAAATACGTAAACCCTACTATTGTCAATGATTTTGAATATCAATTTAATGAACGATTTGCAAAATTGCCACCGTCCAAATTGGCTTTAGCCAAAGAGATATTGAATAGTATTTACAAAAACCCAAATATATCCGAGGCAAAACTTTTGGAATCTCTAAAAGATGAAAATGTTTACAGCATATTATTGATACTGGTCAATCAGGAATTTTTGGTGATAAATGAACACAATCAAATAGATTTTTCTTTTGAAATTTTACGTAATTGGTGGAGAAAAAAAACCTTATAACATGAGTGCGTTAGTAAAAAAATTCAATCCGCTGGAGATGTCGGAAGACTTAATCTTAGCCATCGCAACAGGTAGGGAAAAAATTCTTGATCAAATGCTCCATGAAATGAAGGTATGCCTGAAAAAGGGAAGTAATCAACATTTTATGTTGTATGGACCACGAGGAATAGGCAAATCATTTTTCACCCGATTGCTCAAAATTCATCACGACCGCTCAGATATCTTTAAGGAGAGCCAGTACATTCAGTTGCCCGAAGAGCAGGAAAACATCAATTTTGCAGCTGACTTACTAGATGTAATCTCCACAATCCTAGAAGGAGGCAATCTAGTAGATGCCATTCCCAAATGGAATATATCTGATATTCAATGGCAAACTTCTATAAAACGTCTAAAAGCTGCCATATCTGAAAAAGAAAAACATGGCATCAAACATATATTTGTCACACAAGAAAACTTGCAAGTCTTTATACCAAAATTGGATAAGATAGAAAGCTCAAGACTAAGAACTTTTTTATCAGACTTTGATCAAATCACTTTGATAGGCTCCAGTTTAAGACCGGATTTGGATAATGATTACTCTAAGAGACTTTTTCAAGTATTCAAAAAAATAGATATAGAACCATGGAGTTCGGATGATTTTATAAGTTATTATGAAAAAGTAGCTCAACAATCCCAAAACGGGGACACACAACTAGAAAATATAAAAAGAACAAGAAAAAAGATCAAAGCCATTTCGCAATTTACAGGTGGTAGTCCGCGATTGGCGGTGCTGTTAGGTAAACTTATTCTTGAGAAAAATATCTTGGAGACAGCTCAGCTGTTGGATGGCTTGATAGACGAACTCACCAGTTATTATCAAGATATAACCAATGACATCCCCGCTAAATCTAAGATATTGTTTGACATGTTGATCCGAAAAGGCGAAAACATGACCCAGAGTACTTTGGCTGCATCATTTGATCCACCGCTGGACCAAAGTACGATAGCACGATCATTTGGTTGGTTATCAGACAATTATTATGTCGTTTACAGTAAACAAAATAAAGGTAATACCAAGTATTTTTATGTAAGGGATAGGCTTTATGTACTTTACTATCAGAAAAGACAGATTTATGCAGATGTGCCTTATTCATTTGTTGGTGTATTTGTGGACTTTTTGTCCCAATACTATACTCAACAAGAAAGAAAGGCAGAATTGCAAAACCTTCCTTTGGATCATCCTTATGCTCATCCATTACTTTGTCACTTTGCAAAAAAAGAAGGCATTGATTTCATTGAGACTGAAAATGTAAGTATTATAAGAGATAGAATAATGGATAAATATGAAAATATTCCAAATAAAGAGTCCAAAGCTAAGGAATTACATTTAATGAATAAAGCAAAAGAATATTTTGAAAACGGAATTGTTTTTTATGAAAAGGGAGAACTTGAGAAAGCAATAACCGCTTTCAAAAAATCAATTGAGATAAACCCAGATGATGCATATGTTCAATATAATTTAGGCATTATTTATTGGAGCAGAGGAGAAACAAACAAAGCCATCTCATCTTACAAAAAAGCTATTGAGATAAATCCAAAGTTTGTGCCTGCTTATTATAATTTAGGCACAATTTTTGGTTTAAAACTTGAACATGAAAAAGCAATTGAAGTTTTTCAAAAGGCGATAACTTTGGACAATGGTGATGTCTCAACGTATCTTAATTTGGGAATTGCTTTTGTTAATAATGGAGAACTAGAAAAAGCTATTGAAACTTATAAAATAGCAGAGAGCATAAGCCCTAGTTATGCGCCTATTTTTTATTGTTTGGGAAATGCTTACAGAAAAAAAGAAGAATTTGATAAAGCCATTTTTGCTTTTGAAAAAGCAATAAGTTTAGACCCAGATAATGCAACTATTTTTAATAATTTAGGAACAGCTTATGGCGAAAAGGGAGAACTAAATAAAGCCATAATTGCATATCAAAAAGCAATCGAGCTAGATTCTAATTATGATTCTGCTTATTATAATTTAGGAATTTCATATAGAAAAAATGGAGAGTTTGATAAAGCCATCACATTATATCAAAAAGCCATAAGCTTAAGGCCAAATGATGGCACATTTTATAACAATTTAGGAATTGTTTTGGGTGCAAAGAAAGAGCTGGATAATGCATTAGCAGCTTATAAAAAGGCAATAATCCTAAACCCGAATGATGTATTAGCTTTTAATAATTTAGGAAATCTTTACATGGAAATGGGAGAGTTAGACAAATCAATTAATGCTTTTGAACAGGCAATTAGGCTTAATCCTGCACACACTTCTGCCATTTATAATTTAGGAAATGTGTTTCGTATAAAAGGCGATTTTGAATTGGCTCATCAGTATTTATTAAAAGCAATGATGCTAGAGTCCAATATTCCTTTTATCCTTGATACGTTATATTCTGCATTAATAATAATTATTACACAAGAGAAATGGCAATATCTAGACCAATACATCAAGTTATGGAAAGGGCAAGAATCCTTTTCTAACCTTTTAGGTGAAGCATTGTACAAAGTAATAATAGAAAATCAAGCTGAAAAATTCACATATTTTAAAAAGACAATTGATGCAATTTATCAAAAAGATTCCATTAATGCATACGAAGTAGTCAACGCTCTTTGTCTTGGTTTGTACCAAGATGGTGACTTGGATTTTCTTAGACAAATAACGGATGAACTCGAAAGAGATTATAAAGATGATCCATTTATGTCTTTAAATCTTCAAGTGTATAGATATTTACTTCATCCAAATGATTATGATATTAATCAATTACATCCAGATGTGCGGACGGTGGTGAATAGTATATTACAAGATAAATAGTATAAATAATGAACTTTAAACCATGAATACAGAATTTCCAAGTATAATAAATAAAGAGTTAAAAGAAAAGACCGGTAATCTCGACTTGATTTTTTGTGGAATAGAGAATATTCCCAAAGATGTATCAAAATTGACACATTTAGTATCGCTTAATTTATATATCAATATAATAAGCGACCAACATAAACGTGAAGAAGCTGATAAAATAAAATTGGATTTTTAAAATTGATGGAAATGAAAGAATTTGAGAAATTTAATAACTTTTTCATAGAGCAAGGTCTAATCAAATATTCAGATGATTTGTTAAAAACTCTTTTCCGTGTAATTAAGAAAAGTGATTACAAAAATTATTTCAGTATTGAAAGAGTATTACCACTTACTTTATCCGAAAAATCAACAATTTATAATGAAATAAAATTAGAATTAACTTCATTTTTTATTCAATACGATATGTTTGATAATAAGATTTCAACTAATCCTTTTTCTGTAGTTTTAAAAGAATATACAGAATTTATACTTACCAAAAATGATAAGTGTGAATTTGTTGAGAATCTCATTTTAGATCTAAAATATTGTCTTTTAGAAAACAAGGAATTGGAAATTGAATTAATTGAGGCTGATGGGGGATATAGAGGTAAAAAAGAAACTCAAAGATTCGATTTAAAAATCCAAATTGCAAATTTGTATTTAAACGAATTAAGACTAAATAAATTGGATCGAGTGGCTCACTTATTTTTGGATTTATGTAGGAATAGTTTTGAAATTACATTTCTTGAAAACAAACTATCAGAATTTGAACATGAAAAAGATAGAATAATGTATATCAATTATATTATGAACGAATTTGAGAAAAAGCAAATTTATGATTGGATGCGCACAATTGAAATTTATAACGAAACAGGAAAATTATACGGTTATGATGATCTTAGTTCAGAACTAGGAACGTTTGGGTTTTATATAGTTGACCCAAATAAAGAAATAAGTTTTAATGAAACAACACACGGCATGAAGCTTGAAATGTGTCTTAACGATTTTATCAGACAATGTGAAAGGCTTTTGAAGTATCCCAAACAACAACTAAAGACGAAAACTGTGAGCGAAATTGAACAAGATGTAAAAATAAAACTAATAAATAATAAAAACATGGCATTACCAAAAAAGAAACTTAAGGCTTTTATATCTTATTCGAAGTTTGATGGAGAAGAATGCCACGATGCTACAAAAGGAGATGGTGTGAATTACTTAGAAAAATTCAAGGAGGTCTTGTCTGGTCTAACAGAACATAGAGAAATTCTGGAAGCATGGGATGATACTAAATTAATACCTGGTGAGGATTGGGACAATAAAATTGCTGAAGAATTAGGTTCGGCCGATATAATATTTTTATTGATAAGTAGTTCATTTGCAAACACAAAATATATCAAAGACAAAGAACTAAAAATAGCATTCGAAAGACATAAAGAAAATAATTGTATTGTAATACCTATCATTGTTCGAGATTATTCGGGTTGGATAGATATTGACTGGATTCCAAAAACTACAGCTTTACCAAGAAAAGGACATTCTATAGATACTTGGAAGATAAAATATGCTTCTGTTTCCCAAGTTTGGAGTGATGTTTATGACGGAATAAAAACGGCCATCAATGACTTTTTAAAAATATAACAATGGAAAAGAATTTAAAACACCTACAGTTCATCCAAAACATCATCACTAGGATGAACTCAAACTCTTTTATAATCAAAGGATGGGCATTCACCTTGATATCAGCTATACTCATTTTTGCTGATTACCTTATGGATCCTTTACTGGCAACCATATTGTTTTTTATTCTTGATGCATATTAACTGTGTATGGAGAAGCAATATAGAACATTGCATAATAAAATTGTTTCTCAAAGTGAAGATGAGATAGACTTTCCAATAGACACTTCATCCATCAGCATATCTATTTTCGAAGCCATAAAATCTCCTTCTATATGACTACTATATGTATTGCTTGTAGGATTGATTGGGTTAATGTGGAGCTCAATGTGATGTATATTGATTAAATAATTTCTAATCTCAATAGTTGAATCTCTCTAACCACTAAATATATATTTTTGCAGCTATATTTTATGGGTTATCACTAAGTCACATCGGTCATCTACTCCAGTTTTGTTTCCAAGGGAGTATTAGTGGTCCTTTTTTTTTGTAATTTTGCTAAATAATAATATACATCCATGTTAAGAGTTTCAATGTTATCTACAAATAATCAAAGTTTAGCTATAAATTTTCTCAACTTTGCAGTAAGAAACTATATTTCTGCTAGAATCCTTTACCTAAATAATCAATTACATGATGCTGGTGTTATGAGCCATGAATCATTTGAAAAAGTAATGAAAGCCCTAATTTATTTTAAAGATAATAATTATGTCCTTAATGATATTCATGATTTAAATAGGCTAAGAACAATTTTGTTTAATACTTTTGGGTATAACACACTAAAGGACAATAAAGAGCTTTTTAAATATTATGAAGACTGTTATTCATATAGATACCCAAATCAAAAACAACCTCGATCATTTTCGACTAATACCAATATGTTTAACTCACTTGACAATATTTTCTTCTTTTTCCATGAAGAATGTCTAAAGGAAATAGTTGACGATAATTCTAAATATTCTTCCGGCATTTTCACTGAAGCTACTTCATACTTTAAATCAAATGACCAAAGAGACCTATATAAAATAATTGACTCCAACAAATACTTTAATCAGGATTATATAAACATAGGAAAAGAACATTGGCATAAAAAGGGAATCTATCTAAAGAACTCAAAAGGGGTTACACGCTATCCAAATGGATCTGTAACGGTAGAGCGTTAATTTCTTTTGTTTTCTATTATTTACTTAACTTTTGTTGCCCAACCGTTGCCAAATCGCCTGAACCCCTTTATTTATAAGCATTTCAGGATAATGTATTGGGAAGTTATAACATGCTGCAAATCAACATAATAAGAGAATAAATATAATAAATTTTAGTTTTGACAATAAAAATATTGCTAAAATAACTTGACAATAAAAATATTGTTATGTGTCTTTGCCAATAAAATTATTGTCATATGCAATAGAAAAGCCCAAATACGTTAATAGGATATAAAAGAAATCGTAGAAAGCATATTGGAACTTACTGAGACTAAACAAAAGATATTTTCAATATTTAATAAATACTCACACCAGCCTCTCCAGCCAGTCTCCCAAAAATGTAAACGTAAAGCATCGTATCACAACTATGATGACGATCACAGGAAACATCCTCTTGATATTGGCATTAAAGCCTACAGCTATACCAATCGTCGCAGGTGCACCAAAAAACATAGTGCCTAGTATGCTCAATCCCCATTCACCATATTTATTCCAAATACGAAATAATAGGCCTTTCTTTGGCTTGGGTTCTTTATTCTTTCGGAGGTAAGTGTTGATCCAACTTTCTATTTTTTGTCCTAAAAACAGGGAGATAAAAGCCCCTACGACACCTCCTATCATAGTACAAATCAAAGTCTGCCAAAGCGTCAGACCTACACCCGCTGCTAGGGCTATCGCTACATAGATTTCAAAAGAAGAGAGACCTATAACGGATAGTATTTTCCAGATCATATTTATTTTGGTATTTCGTGCGGCAAGCCTGTGTTTATAAGATCAATGTATATGTTAAACAAGGAAGTAAGCTTAGAGTTGTTACCCCTTAAGGCGCAAGTTTATAACTTGTGCCTTAAGTAATCTCTAACCACTAATAATAATAAAAAGTGGTAAAAGGTGACATTTGGGTCGCCATTCATTGACAATTAGCTTACCATTTATTTTGAAAATAGAATCACAATTAAAAAACAACGTCCCGTGAAATTAAGAGTATGTTTAAAAATTTTCTTAGTTGCTAATCAATAGGTTATGGTTCTGACAATAAAATAATTAAAGAGTTTAGTGAACTAAACGATGAGATTATTTTGAAGTCAGGTTCATAAGATATTGATTATAAGGCAATAAAAATTTAAACATACTCTAAATTTAATTTTTACAAACACATAATTATGCACGAGACCCTTTCCAAATTTCTTTACAAAATCAACAAATATTTACAGCTATCACTTACCTACCCTAATCTTTCCTATCACCTCACCCCAATCATTTTGCCCACCAAATTTCACAATATCTTTCCTATAACGGCTATGTTCATGAATCAAATTCTGAGTATCGAAGTTTGCAACTTCGATACCCTTGCTAGTGCGAATTTGAAACTCGTTCAATCCACGCCCTTCCTCCATTTCACGTCCACATTTATGCAATAATGGTTCATTATTTTCGTTAAGAGCATCGTTTAAAGCATCATTGTCCACTACGTCTACAATAGACATATACATCATTCCTGTGATGTCTTGAAAACTCCCTTCTCGCCACACTTGCACGATGACAAAAGTCCACGGAGTAGTATTGTTTTTATTAGACTTTGGAAGTTTGAAATCGCTAAATTCTATATTTTCATTACGATGACATGCCATAGATAATACTTCTTTATAATTGGCAATACTTCCTTCAAAATCAACGTGATAATAACCTATTTTCACACTCATTTGATCACCCTTTACTCCTTTTCCAAAGAGAATATTTCGATTCAGTCTCCAAGACTTTCCATCGTTTGTTTTTCTAAGTAGTGTATTTTTATAATACGATGTTTCTCGTTTGCTAAATATATTTAACTTGTTGAAAGCCAACTGTGAAGCAACATTTTTTAGCCCATTAGTTATTAGTTTTTGCCCCTTTGGTTGCGTAGTATCACTGCGCAAAGTATTTAGCAAGATGGACACAACATCCGAAGCATAAGAATGAATC
>DLGT01000014.1:3609-32796 GCA_002482845.1 Saprospiraceae bacterium UBA7687 | reverse complement strand
AATAATCCTACAATAACTTTACACTATGCAAAAATAAAGCATAAAACAATATATTGGCTTTATTTGGAATTTATTTTGTAGAAAATGAATTTGATAAAGATATCATTATACCTCTAATATGCAATGGACATTTTTTAAAGTAATCAAAATCATATGGGTCAGCGCTGGGATATTATTTACAACATGGTTGTTTTATTCCATGCAAGCAAAAGGTGTATCATCTACTTATTTGCAATCTGATGATTTAATTGCTTTTGAAGATAACGATGACTTTTACGCCTTTACGCCAACTACAACATATGACAAGGTTTTCATTTTTTATCCGGGTGCGCTAGTGCAACCAAAGGCATATATTCCACTTTGTAGAAAAATAGCTGAAAAGAATATCAAAGTCTATTTGATAAAAATGCCATGGAGGCTTGCCATAAAGGGATACAAAAAACCGCTAGATTTGGGCATATTAAGTGATAGCACAAAAACATATATCTTGGCAGGTCACTCTCAAGGAGCAAAAATGGCGGCACAATTTGTATTTGAAAACAAAAAAGCTATACACAAATTAGTTTTGATAGCTAGTACGCATCCAAGAGACATCTCTTTGGCAGATATGAGTATACCCATTTTGAAAATCTATGGCTCACATGACGGTGTAGCAGATGAAACATCCATCATGGATAATAAATCAAAACTTCCTGAATCAACCAAGTTTGTCCGTATCGATGGAGCAAATCATGCACAGTTTGGGTATTATGGATATCAATTAGGAGATAATACAGCCACTATTAGTAGAGAAGAACAACAAGCTGAAACTGTAAAAAACTTAGTGAGTTTTATAACGCAGTGAGCTAAAGATAAAAAAAGCGCTTCGTAAATCCTTTAAATTAGGTATTAAAAAGTTACTTGAAGTGATATTATTAATCATTTATTTCTTCTAAACAACATCAAGCACTCTTCCAACAAGTACTCAACAAAGACTAATTTACCCCTAAATACAATTTCCATATATTAGGAATTATTAAACTTGTATAATATTAAAATGATTTAATAAATTATTTAACAGTATATTATACATTAATAATAAAATTATTAAAAACTAATACTTCCATTATTACGGAATAAATAATAGTAGTCTATATATTTGCTACTGATTTTTGGTCTTCGAAAAATAAGTATAATCTTTCTTGGTTTGTCAAATTGTCAATTCTAAAATAAACGAAATGCCTCATATTTCCCTACCTGATCACCTTCCAGGAATCACAGGACTGCTAGAATACCGAAAAGATTCCGCAGCCCCAATTCGGACTTTAACCCAAATTCTTTTGCGTGGTGAAAATAGTCTTTCTACAGGAGAAAGAGAGCTGATAGCCACTATAGTTTCACATGGCAATGGTTGTAAGTTTTGTACAGCTGCCCATACTTCAGCCGCTGATATATTATTGGGTGATAATACAGTCTGTGATCTGATCAAGCTCGATATACTGACGTCACCTGTATCTCAAAAAATGAAAGGTCTTTTGAAAATCGCAGCAGCAGTTCAGAAAAGTGGCAAACATGTCACAACTGACATGGTAAATTTCGCAAAAGAAACTGGAGCAACAGATATGGAAATACATGATACTGTTCTTATTGCATCTCTATTTTGTTTGTACAATAAGTATGTGGATGGATTAGCTACTGTTGCCCCTACCGATCCTGAATTTTATAAAAATTTAGGTGACAGAATTACATCTTTTGGCTATGAACGTCTACCACAAGGCTATGATGATCTTAAAAAATAAAACCAACTTAATTTTTCAATTATCAACAATTTAATTCAAACAAAATGAAACAACAATTTTACTTTCTCTTAATTTTTGTTTTCTGTGGTTTCAACATTACCGCACAAACTACCAAAATAGAAGGTTTTGTCTTTGAAGATGGGCAGAAGCCTTTGATAGGCGCCTCTATCATTATATTGGGAACATCACAGGGAACCATCACCGATATAAATGGAAATTTCGAAATAGTAACCACACTTCCAGTTACTTTAAAAGTTTCATTAGTTGGGTATGAAAGCCAAGAATTATATATTCAAGATAATAGTAAAATAGAAGTTTCATTAAAAGCTAGCAATGAATTATTAAACGTAGTCGTAATCACGGCTTCCCGAACAGAAGAAAACATATTGCGCTCACCTGTATCCATCGAAAAAATGGATTCCAAGGCAATTCAACAAAGTCCTTCAGCAAATTTTTATGACGCACTCAATAATTTAAAAGGCTTGGATATGGTCACAAGCAGTTTGACCTTCAAGCAGATAAACACAAGAGGATTTAATACAACAGGAAATAGTCGTTTTTTACAACTCGTGGACGGTGTAGATAATCAATCAGCGGGATTGGGATTTGCTATGGGAAATTTATTTGGCCCTCACGACTTAGATGTAAAAAGTATAGAACTTATACCTGGAGCTGCGTCAGCACTCTACGGCCCAATTGCTTTTAATGGCATGTTGCAGACAAATACCAAAAACCCTTTCGACTTTCAGGGTCTCTCTGTACAAACTAAAGTAGGTGTAAATCACATTGGAGATGGTACAGATTTTGGTGCAAAACCAATACTTGACTTAGGTGTGAGATATGCAAAATCTTTCAATGATAAGTTTGCTTTCAAAATTAATGTATCACACATGACAGGGACAGATTGGTATGCTAATGACTATACTGATATCGACCCAAATACACCTGAAGCTAATCGTGGACCAAATAATCCTGGGAAAAACTCACTCAATATTTATGGCGATGAAGTAGCAACTACGCTACCAGGTATTGGGAGAATATCACGGACAGGGTATGAAGAAAAAGACTTAGCTCAATATGGTGTTTATAATACAAAGTTAAATGGTGCTTTACATTACAAAGTGACAAAAGATCTGGAATTGATTTACCAAGCAAACTATTCTGCTGCTCGAGCACAGTACACTGGAAGTAGTAGATTTATTATCAATAATTTTAGTTTGATCCAAAATAGAATCGAGATTAAGGGTAAATCATTTTACATCAAAGCATATTCAAACCAAGAAAATTCGGAAGACTCATACAATAGCAGGTCGTTAGGTCAACTTATAAATAGAACGTGGGTCCAAGACCTAAATGGTAATGTAGTTGCACCAAATCTTGCTGATGCCACTTGGTTTGAAAGATATAAAGCTGCTTTTGACGGGTCAATAAGTGGTGTGTCATCAAATGATCATTCTACTGCCCGCTCTTTTGCCGATCAAGGGCGGCTACAACCCAATAGTGCTGAATTTGATAGTGAAAAGGACAAACTGATTCAAACACAAGGATTACAAGGAGCTGGTATTTTTAGTAAATGTGGCTTGAGACACATAGAAGGCATGTATGATCTGAGCGATCAGATCAATAAAATAGTAAATGTACAGATAGGTGGTAATATTAGAAGGTATATCCTCAACACTCAAGGAACATTGTTTGATGATAAAGATAAAAATCTCACCAATGACGAATATGGTGCATTTATCCAAGCTTCGAAGTCAGTTTGGAATGACAAATTGAAGCTAATTGTTTCTGGGAGATATGATAAAAATGAAAATTTTGACGGAAGGTTCACACCTAGAGCATCTATGGTATTATCACCAACTGAAAGTCATCATTTCCGGGCTTCGTACCAAACAGGATTCAGAAATCCGACGATAGGTGACCAATATATCAAATTGAATGTAGGACCGATTATAATACTAGGTGGTGCGCCTTCCAATGCAGAAGGACTTAACGCATATTCCAATTCATACACAGCTGCTTCTGTAGGTGCTTTTGGAGCAGCAGCAGGAGCAGAATTAGGACAAGGCGTACCCTTCCCGACAGCAGTAGCTAACAATATAAGTAAACTCGAAAAGTCAAATGTTCCGTTTATACAACCTGAAAAAGTAAAAAGTTTCGAAATCGGATATAAAGGTTTGATAAACCAAAAATTACTTTTTGATATTGGATATTACAACAGCCAATACACAGATTTTTTAATTAATACCGTGGTCATTGCTCCTACCAATAATATTTTACTGGCGGATGGCAGTTTAAATCCAGCGGCTGCAAGTGAAATCTTAGGAGGACAAGTTCAAGCTTATCAACTTTATACTAATGCTACAGATAAAGTATCTATTCAAGGCATAAGCGCAGGGCTGTCTTACTTAATGCCAAAAAATTATAGAATACATGCGAATACTACATGGAGTGATTTCAATCTTTTGGATGCAAATCCTAGCAATATACCTGCCTTTAACACACCCACTTGGAAGTCAAATCTTGTATTAAGTAATGCAAATCTTACTGAAAAAATAGGATTTAGTATAGCATGGCATTGGCAGGACTCGTTCGATTGGTATGGTACTTTTAATAGTTTGAATCCTGGAAAAATCGATGCTTATAGTTTGTTTGATGCACAGGTAAGTTATAGTATCCCTAGCATAAAAACCATGATAAAAATAGGTGCCGCAAATTTAACAAATAAGTATATTGTTCAAGCTTTTGGTTCACCTGCTGTAGGAGGTTTGTATTACATTAGTTTCAATTTTGATGAAGCATTCAACAAATTCTAATCATATTGAAATTGACAACTAAACATTGGCTTGCTTTTATTTTAAGTGCTATAGCCTACATATTCAGCGGTACAACTTCGACATTGCTTTCGTCCTACTTACCACAAGTGATCGCAGAGTTGCAAAAAAAAGATGTTACACAAGAAGAGATAGGCAATATCGGTGCATATCTAAATGCTTCATACCTTTACGGTTGGATGGCAGGTGGATTAATACTCGGGATATTTAGTGACAAGCTAGGAAGGAAAGGTATGCTTGGATTTGCCACTATGCTAGCCGGTGTTTTCACTGTATCAACTGTATTTGTAGGCAATTGGTACATACTATTAATATTTAGATTTCTAAGTGGGTTTGGTGTAGGTGGTATCTTACTTCTTGCTACGGTATATATCTCAGAAATATGGGTTGAAAAAAGCAAACCTGTTATTTTGGGTATTTTGGCAATAGCATTTCCTGTAGGTATAGTTACGACAGGGCTTATCACAGCAAATATTGCTGATTGGAGATCATGTTTTTGGCTTGGTATCATACCCATAGTTGATGCTATATTGATATGGATTTTGCTGGATGAATCGCCAAAATGGCAAAATACAGATAAAACTAAGACTGTAAAGTATAGTAATATATTTTTGCCCGAATATAGAAAAAATCTTGTACACGGTTCGTTAATATTTGGAGCAGTATTGATAGGGCTTTGGGGTATTTTTTCGTGGTTGCCTACATGGGTTCAGTCTTTATTACCACCTAGTCAAGATGGAAATGAAGAAAGAGGATTTTCTATTATACTTTTAGGAGTTGGTGGCATTATAGGTGGTATTTTTTCTGGTTTTGTGGTAAAAGCCGTAGGCAATCGAAAAACTTTAATCATTACTTTTCTTGGCCTGACTACAATGTGTGGCATTTTATTTACCACCAATAGTATTTTTACAAAAATCATCTATGTAGAAATAGTATTATTGTCCCTATTCTTTGGCTTGAGTCAGGGTTCCCTTTCAAGCTATATTCCTGCACTATTCCCTACCCCTGTGAGAGCAACAGCTGTAGGCTTTTCGTTTAATATTGGTAGGCTATTTACTGCTTCGGCCGTATTTTTCGTTGGGTCAATGGTCACTTTTTTTGGTGGTTTTGGACCTGCTTTACTTTCTTTTTCACTTTTGTTTTTTGTAGCTTTAGTTTTGGCTTATAAAAGTCCCATTCATTAATTCAAAGATAGAATAAATGCCACATATAGATTTAGCAAATGATGTTCCTGGCATCCGAAGTTTGGCGCTGTTTAGGCCGGATACAGGAAAAGAATTGTACAGATTAGCTCAAGTACTACTTAGGGATGACTCTCCACTAAGTCAAGCAGATAGGGAACTCATCGCTACCTTCGTCTCATCAAAAAATGAATGCGCTTTCTGTACCCAAAGTCATGCTGCTGCAGCCAAATATTTATATCATAATGATGCGTCATTGGTTGATTTAGTCTTGGCTGACTATCAAAATGCACCAATTTCTGATAAGCTGAAGTCTCTTCTGACCATAGCCGAAAAGGTACAAAAAGATGCTCGATTAGTTAGCAACGAAGACATCGCCAATGCACGCAGCCATGGTGCAAATGACAGAGACATACATGATACCGTCTTGATATCTGCCACTTTTTGTATGTTTAACAGGTATGTGGACGGCTTGGCAACATTGACACCTACCGATGCACAAACATATAAGGATATGGGCGTAAGAATGGGAGAACTTGGCTATAACCCACCTTCTAACAATGGTTAACAAATGGCACATATCAATGTAGACACCAATATTCCGGGAATGCGAAGCTTATTAGCCTACAGACCCATCATTGCACCACCATTATTGGCATTGATGAAAGTGGTCATGAGAAGTAATGAAGGACTGAGTTTGGGTGAAAGAGAATTGATCGCAACTTATGTATCTTTTCTCAATGATTGTACAAGTTGTCACATCATACATGGAGAAGTGGCACAGTGTTTTTATAAAGATGCGCCTGAACTTGTATCTCAAATTAAAGAAAATGAAATAAGTAACCAACTGCCACCACGCTTACATGCTTTACTGTCGATTGCAGAAAGTGTGCAGAAAGGCGGAAAACATGTATCCCAAGCTCAAATAAACATTGCTAAAGCAAATAATATTACTGATCTCGAAATACATGATTCGGTACTAATCGCATCTATGTTTTGTTTTTTTAATAGATATATAGATGGATTGGGCTTGACCTCAAATGACACTTTGGAGACCTATAAAGAAAGGGCAAAAAACATCGCAGAAAATGGTTATTAATTAAATAAAAAGATCGTTATGGCTCATATTAAAATCAATGAAGAATTGCCCGGTATAAGAAGTTTGATGGACTTCAGACCTGAGACGGCTGCACCTCTGAATGCTTTGGCAGAAGTATTATTAAGAAATAATGAAGGCTTGACTATGGGAGAAAGGGAGTTGATTGCCACCTATGTATCTTCGCTCAATGATTGTACATTTTGTCAAAATATACATGGTGCTGTTGCTGCCTATTATCTAGGTAATGAAACTGTCGTAAAAGTGAAGGAGAAATTTGAACACTCAACTATTTCCAATAAAATGAAAGCACTCCTACAGATTGCTACAAATGTCCAACTAGGCGGTAAATATGTCACTGAAAATGACATCACAAATGCAAAAAACGAAGGTGCGTCTGATATCGAAATTCATGACACTGTGTTAATTTCTGCGGCCTTCTGTATGTTTAATAGGTATGTAGATGGATTAGGTACTCATGCACCTGATGACCCTGAAATGTATCGTTTTCGTGCTAAAAAAATAGTCGAAGAAACTGGATATACACACTCATCACCAAAATAATAACCATTTAAATAGTATAAAATGACAAAGCCTTTATTTTATATCAGCATGCTATTTCTAATAATTTTTGAAATTGCAAATGTGTTCTTCATCATGCCCATGCCTGGAAGTCAAGAAATAAATTCTTTGGATGTTGCATATTTCTTACATGACTGGAGGTGGATATTTCGAGTTGGTTTCGGTGGTGTAGCTTTGATAAGTTTTTTATTTTCAACATGGAAAAGATATTGGTTACCATTGGCAGTAGTCACTTTATGGGCGATTGTTATCTACATGACCAATTTCAAAATGGCAGCAGACACCATGTTTTACCAACCAAGTGTCGTGCTGACTAAAAACATGGTGGAAAATAATGTAGATAGCAATAGATTGGTCATAGGAGTAGAGTATAATGGTTTTGCAAAAGCTTATCCGATACAATACATAGGTTACCATCATCAAGTATTAGATACCTTGGGCAATACGCCCATAATGGTCACCTACTGTACGGTATGTCGAACGGGTAGAATCTATGAGCCAAAGGTAAATGGTCAATATGAAACTTTCAGACTGGTAGGTATGGATCATTACAATGCGATGTTTGAAGATAATAGTACTGGAAGTTGGTGGCGACAGGCTACAGGAGAAGCAGTTGCTGGCAAATTGAAAGGTGAAATCCTACCAGAATTATTATCTAGTCAAATGACATTGAGCGAGTGGTTTGCACTACACCCTAATAGTAAGGTCATGCAAGCTGATCCTAAATTTCAGGAAAAATATGACAGTATGAGCGTCTACGAAACCGTAGGAAAAAGCAAACTCACCAAAACTGACACTTCATCTTGGAATAAAAAATCATGGGTAGTGGGTATCAAAGTGGATGGTATGTCCAAAGCTTATGACTGGAATCAACTAAAAAAAGATAGATGCATAAACGGCATCGTTGGTTCGACACCAATCCTAATAGCTTTGCTTGATGATAATAAGAGTTTTGTTGCATTTCAGCGTCAAAGTGCCAATGATGTATTTTCCATTGAGCAGAATATCTTGTCTATTGGAGATATACAATACAATCTAAAAGGTCAGCTTCTATCAGATAATTCTGAGATAAAACAGCTAAAACCTGTACATGCATATCAGGAATTTTGGCATAGTTGGAAGACTTTTAATCCTGAAAAGTAATGGAAATTTCTCAATCAGTTATTAATCTAAGATACCTCATTACTGGGATAATTATCAAGAGATTACTGACATTCAATAATTTTGTTTCCCAGGTATAACGCCACGTACTCCTCCACGTGGTATATCCACATCACCAATATATCTCGGAATAATATGAATATGACAATGTGGTACGGACTGCCCAGCTGCTTCTTGGATATTAATTCCGATATTAAAACCATCAGGATTGAAACGATTTTGCATAAGTGATTTCACTTTATTGACCATCATCCAACAAGCTATTTGTTCTTTGATGGATAGATCAAAATAATTGGATATCAATCTTTTGGGAACTACAAGTGTGTGGCCCAAGCTCACAGGATATTTATCAAAAAATGAAAATGAGGTACCACTTTCATAAATTAAATCTCGCGGTAGGTCATCGATAAAAAATGGGCTTATATTTGTATTGCCAGCGTGGATGGAAGTATAATGCTGATACGTATAAATTTCGCAATTATCATTTAAAAACATAGAACTAAAAGGCAGTTTGACATTACATTGATAAGTCGGTTTTTGATGGATTTTGTGCGTTCTAAATCCCTCATAAGTAATGTCTCTTCGTACAGCAAAGTATGCTTTGCCATTTGGTTTTAACAAAGCAGAAATTTCCATTATGACATCCGATTGTTCTTCTTGCATCAATACATTCAACACATAAAAACAGATTATGGTATCATATTTTTCTATTGGTTTCTCAGGAAAATAATATGGATCGTACCCTGTAATTTTGACACCCTTTTCTTTTAGCAAAGTTACATCGCTTCCTAATCCACAACCATAATCCAGGGTGTCACCAATTAAAAGATTTCTTTCTAGAAGAACTCTGGCTGGGAATGAAATGGTGTTTCGTTCTTTAGCGGTTAGATGGGTGAATTCGTTTAGTATTGCCATTCTGGATATCCTCTAGTTTCAATTAAGTATTTTGATGTTTGAAGCAGTTGACTAAAAGCACTTTGTTGCCAATTGTTCTTTGCATAATTTCCTAACAAAGATATTTGAAGTTCATTCATAAACCTTTCAGTCTGATATTGATGTATTATCTCCCAATAATGGATAATTAATTCCTTCTGTTTAGTAATCAAGTTTAAGGAAGGAATTTTGTCCAATTTTGATTTATTTGTTGGAGGACTTGATGGAAGTAAATTCCATAAATCATTATTTTTATATATTGAAAATGGCAACATGTGGTCAATGTCATATTTGGATATATTGCCACCTGACCACACACAAGACACTGACCCTTGTTTTGCAAGAATTTCAATATACAATTTTTTTGATGCTTCTACATCTCTTTCAGTAACTGGGAATTTTAAAATCTCATTAACAATTCTGCCAGTAGTTAATACCTTTCCACTCGCATTTACAGAAAATTCTGCCCATTTAAAAAGTATATTATCAGTCCCTGAAATGAAACTGCCTAATATCTTAAATGCTTCATAATAATCTCTTGGAACTGTAAAGGTTCCACACCCATTTACTAGCCATAAACTATTTTGTTTTTTATCATTTTTTAATGTCCCCGAAGTATAATTAAATATAGAATAGTGTTTTTGAAAAACACTACCTCCAATGTATTTCATGGGCATCGTGGTGATAGTCTTTTTTATAGCAAGAACTAATTTATAAAATTCGGAATTCACTTCATTACTTATATCTTTAATTCTTAGATCATTATAAAAAAATGAAAGTCCACCTTTAGAACTATAGCTAGAAATGATAATTTTAAACTCAGACTGAAAAGCTAAATTTTTACCATTGATTTGAGGGATATCAACTTCGGATTCTAATATTGGATAGTAATAGATTAGCCATTTTTCAATCAGCAGCCCTAATGGAATCTCAACAATATCATCTTTAATTTTTATGTATGGAGAATTATCTTGAATAATATCAATTACACCTCTTAACAAAGCAAATTTGTAAGTTGCCGTTTTAGCATCCCTTTCAATGATTTTACTAATGTTTTTGAAAACTTGGTTATCCATTAATTGTTCAATAATTATTTAAAAGGTGGTCATTTTCTAGAGATTTAATTTCAAATATTTAGGTGGCACATTATCTGTGAGCCAAACACCATTATCAGATATAAAAAATTCAAATTTATCCTTAAACATTTGTTGAGATAGTACCTTAAATATTTGGGGTTTCCCATGTCTTTGTCCAACTTTTATTGCCGTCTCCATATCAATACTTAAATGGACATGCTGCCTATTTCTTTTCTCAAGCCCCGTTAATAAAATTGATTCAACAGATGTTTCACCCGTTCCATGATATAGTACTTCTGGTGGTTCTTGATTCGAATAACCAAGTTCAATATCTATGGAATGTCCCTGACTAGCTCTGATTTTGTCAAAACCATCAGTAAATGCGAAGCGCTTTTTTGAATTTGTGGCAACAATTTGCTTAAGTACTTCAAAATCAAAATTTACTCCATAATCATTTGATTGTTTAATCAATATATTGACATCTGTCCATCCGTTTTGGTCTAAATCAATACCTATTATTTCTGGTTGATGCCTTAAAACTAAACTCAAAAACTTACTTATACGAATTTCTTGTTTTGCGCTTATCATTTTTTGTACAATAAGATTGTTACAATTTATAAAACAAATAAACAAAATAGTCTAGATTTCATCCAAACTACCCATCTCCCCTAATCCACCAAAACCAATTTTACCTTAAACGGTAAGGAATCTTTTGTACCTGATAGGATGTATAGACAACATGGTAGATGGCTTAGGTCTAGATCACCTTTTAGGGCTACGATTGGGTGGGTTTGACCATTTGTGTTAATTAAGGTGGTGTAGGTGATGTTTTGGTCTTGGGTGTAAAAATGACCTGTGCGGCTAGGATTAGGATAAAATAAGGGAGTTACTTGGTTTGTTTCTGAGGTAGATGAACTGCACTCACCTCCATAATATTCACATTCGGTGTAGCCATCTATATATGCAAAACAACTATTGACATACGTTTTATCATTGACACAGACAGGATTATACTCTAGTGTACAAGCTATATCTGCATCTGTCTCTCTGTAACAAATGTCATCTATATGAAATCCATTGGTAGTTGGGGGACCATCCCCATAAAAATTTAGATATTTCACTTCATTTGATATTTGGTTAGTGGCTCTATAAATAAATTTGCCATCTACCCATAACTCAATAAAATCCATTTTAGGATTAAATATGATCACAAAAGTAGTCCAAGCATCTGCCGTATAATCAAATTCTGCCAATCTTAAATATACACCATTTTGTACGCCAAATACTTCGCCTTGAAGACCATTCATTCTAATATCGAGAGGTGGTGCTAGCGGGTCATCAGTAGCCAATGCCCAATAAGATCCTTCACCGCTAGAAAGATTCATCTTCCACTCTAGGCGTGCTGCAATGTCTTCAGTAATTACCCTATTAATATTATAGCTGATATCACTTATATCTTCGAAATATAAACACTTATTATCTGTTCCTGACGGAAATTTAGTCACGTTAGCATCTTCAGAAAACGAAAGAAATAATGTGAATTTTGGCGAAGCTTGTGGCACGAGTGGCCCTTCTGTATACTCTTCGAAATCTACACAATCAGCATAGCCGTTCAAATCAAATGGACAACAAACGGTACAGTTTCCAGTTTCCTGAGAATAAGATGTAAATATCGGACCGAAGAGTAAAGCCGAGATAAGGAAAAAGTATTTCATGATGTTTTAGTTTATGTGTTTTTTAATATTGAAGAAATCTGTTGTTTTAAATTCAAGAAATTGCGATCGCTGTCTGTTGATTTTGTGTTGTTGTTTTAACGTCCAGTTTTCTAAATATCTAATTTCGCTACAAACTTATAAAAAAGTTTCCATAAACTAATTTCTTCACCTTAAAATGTGCGTAACAAATTCCACTATTTTATATTTTATTAATTATTAGGTGTAAATCAATACATACTTCCCTTGCTGGCGCAAATTTGTAACTTGTGCCCTAAGTAATCTCTAGGTACTTTCGCCCATCAGTCTTCGTTGCTCTCAGCTTAATGGTCGAAAGATGGAAGCCGAAATTAAAAATGGGATACCTAGCTTCCCAACTAGATATCCCTAATTTCAATAATATATGAAAATAAACTAATTACAGCTTATACGTAAAATCTAAACTGAATGAAGTTCCTGGCTTAAATAATGAAAATGTCTGGTTAGTCGCATTGTAAGATTGGTAATAATCTTGAATCTCGCTACCCAATATATTTGCAACTCTAAAGTCTACAGCTGCACGATCACCTTTACCCAGTTTTTTGTTTAAAGTAAAATTCAAACTATGGAAAGGTTTCGTATAAATATCTGGAAACAATCCTGCTCCTACAATAAACAAAGTCGGACCTTTCACATTGTAAAAAATACCTGTATTGATACCTAAATCACGATTGCCATAACTGATACCACCGTTGATGACATATGGAGATTGACCAGCCATTTGTCTTTTGTTAGTGATATTCTCACCTGTTTTTTCGTAAGTTTTTCTTGCATCAAATTCGACTTTTGTCATTTCAAGTTCAGACTGTACTAAAGTGACATTTGCATTAAATTCGAAATTTTCGAAACCTGCTCCTATGAAACCAAGGTCTTTTCTAAATTCAACTTCTACACCGAATAATTGTGCATCACCTACGTTTCTCGTTTGATATTCTGTACTTGTTTGTTGTTCTGGAATACGCACTAATTCAATAGGATTGCTGAATTTTTTGTAAAATGGACTTACAGAAAATAATCCACCATTTGCCAAAAACTTCTCCCATCTTACATCGATGTTATCAATCTTAGTAGGAACTAAATTTCCATCCCATTGGTCATATTGGAATAAACTTCCGTTAAATATTCTATTCGTAATTGGGTCTAATATTTGTGCAAATGACAATTCTTTGAAAGATGGTCTTGCAATCGTTCTGGCATAACCTAATCTAAGATTTTGATCAGCTGTAACGTTATAAATAAAATTGGCAGTAGGGAAAAGATCCAAATTATCTAATACCTTGTCATTATCAAATGATTTTCCGTTTTCGAAATCTCCAGCTGCATATCTCTGGTCTCTACCAGTGTGACGCTGCACATAATTTTCTGCTCTAATACCTAATATAGTTTTCAACTTCTTAGTGATATATAACTCATTTGACACATAAAAAGCCGTGTTCATAACATTAGAACTATATTCATTTGGATTGACTTCTCTGTTTCCAGATTGGTAGTAAATACCATTGGTAGAGCTAGGGAAAATATTCTCGTTATTTAAGACAGCTGTTGGATCACTAGAGTTCCAAGCTTGTTGACCGAAAAACTGGATATCGTAAAATAAGATTTCATAATCTCTCTTTTTGTAATTCTGAGAAAAACCAAATTTCACTTTAGCTTCGTTGTCTTTAAATTGATATTTTTTAGTGACATCAATTTTTGCCGTAGCATTCAATTCTGACAAAGATCTCCAAATTCTACTTGGATTTCCTCCTGCACCTGCTGAGAATGAAGTAGCTACCTCAGATATTGTAAATGCTGTTTTTCTGATATCTGGATCTTCAGAAGATGACAAAGTAGGTGAAACTCTCCAATCAATTTCCCAGTTTTTGTCTTTTAAAACATGTACACCATTCAGAAGCACATTTGAGAGACTTCTTTGATTATATTCAAGGTTGTCAGACACTGCAAAGTATCCTGACTGACCTACTCTTTCACCATCATTTACGATTTCAAACTTACCTGCTTTGCTTTCACCATTTTGAAGGTGCATTGCTGTAAGTCTAATTTTAGAATTTTGTGTTTTATAAGCTACACCACCCAATAAACCAACTAGGACATTACGCTCGCCTATCGATCCATTTTGAACAGTTGCTGGTAGAATTTCATAGCTATTTGGGTCTATCAATCTTTGATATTCACCAAACTCTACATCGTCATAATATTTGTAATCAGACTTATATGAAAGAGAAAACATGTAACCAAGTTTTGAGCCACCATTTTCTTTGTTTTTACCCAAGCTAATCTGATTTGCATAGGAGATACTTCCGCTCATATCCATCAAACTATTTGATCTTACAGCACCAAGCTGATTGTCAAAACTTTTAACAAAGCTATTAACTTGTTCAGGTGACGCGCCACTGATAGGTGTAGGGATTCTGCTATTTCTTGCAAGTTTTGGCAAAGCTCTTTGTCCATCATCGAATCCTAAGAAATCAGTTGATGAAGATTTATAGGAAAGAAAATTACTATTAAAATGCATAGATGGATTGTAGCTAGTACCTAGAGAAATAGTAAATACACGCTCCTCCGGGAAGTCTTTTGTTTCCAAATTTAAAACACCGCCAGTAAAATCCGCTGGTAAATCTGCAGTAAAGTTTTTGCTGACAACGATACTATTTATAAGATTGGTAGGAAAAATATCCATTTGCAAGGTATTTTTATCAGGGTCCAATCCTGGTATATCTACGTTATTCATCATAGTTTTGATGTATCTATCTCCAAGGCCACGTACATAAACATATTTGCCTCCTTCTACAGATACACCTGTGACACGTTTTGCAGCATCTACTGCATTGCCATCTCCTATAAGTTTCATTTTTGCTGAAGAAATACCATCCAACATGACGCTAGAGTTTTTCTTTAAAGTAAGTAGGGCAACTTCTGTCGTCCTAGTAGCTGCTGCGGTAATGACTACTTCTTGCAGTTGAAGAGCATCTTCGCCCAAAAATACATCTTCGAGTACCGTTACTTTTTTAGGAGCTACTACTACATTTTCTACGACTATAGATTGATACCCAATATAAGAAAGTGTCAATTTGTAAGTGCCTGGTTCTAATTCCAACTCAAACTTACCATCCAAGTCTGTGACCGTTCCTACTCCAGATTCGTTTACCAATACATTTGCACCGATGATAGACTCGGCAGATTTTTTGTCTAATACTGTCCCTCTGACAGTTCCTGTTTGCGCAATAATAAGCTGGGAAATGGCTATTATTACTACTGTGATTAAAATTCTCATTTTTTTGTTTATTAAAATATTATTATTGAAATTAAAAAAGAGGAGAGTCATTTACTCTCCTCTATATTGTTTATTTTTTTTTTAAATTAATTATAAACCAGTCATTGCACCAGCCTTTGAAGCCCATGTCCAACCTAAACCAGATATATTTGCTTTTGAAGTAGTACCTGCAGTAATTCCTGCTGGAACAGCACCATTAATAAATGTTAGAAGAACCGAAGCATCAACATTAATTTGAATACCTTCAAATGTAACACCAGCTGCAGTAACTCTATTTACTTTTTGTCCATCCATAACACCTGTAAAATATAGATTCTTAAGATTGACGATTGAATTTGCGTCCACATTAATAAGGTCTTCTGATATTCTACCAGTACTTGATGCTATGATCGAACCATTTTGGATAGTATGTCCTGCCATGTATGTACCTTCTGGTCCATCCAATTCGAAACAGTGACCTGTAGAAGCTATTACTACGAAGTTATCAAGCGTACCTGCCCATGATTGGTCTGTATCAATACCATCATCACCTACATTCCAAACGACAACGTTTTTAACATTTACTGTTCCTCCGAACCACTCAATACCATCATCTTGATTTGATACGATTTCGATATTTTCAATAACAGTACCATTACCCACTCCTCCTAATGTAAGACCGTTGATTTCGTTACCATTACCGATATTTGCACCACCATGTCTGATAGAGATATATTTTAGTATTCCCGAGTTGTCATTATCTACAGCGCCACCATAAAGACCATTAGGATCTGATGTAGGAATACCTTCGATTTGAACTTCACTCACATCACCATTATCTTTAGAAGCTGAAATTTTAGCTTTACCTAACACGATAACGCCACCCCAAAGACCGTTTACATCAGAACTTAAGTTAGGACTTCCGAAATTACCAGCAGCTACATCAGCAGGAGATAACTCATCAGCGATAGATGTAAAAATAATAGGAGCTGCTGCAGTTCCTTCTGCTATTAACTTACCACCTCTAGCAACAAGTAGTGCAGTTGCATTAGCGCCAGTACCAGCTTCACCTTTGATGATCGTACCAGCTTGGATAGTTAATGTAGCACCAGATGTTACTGTAACTCTTGTAGCTAAAATATAAACTTTATCTTTTGTCCATGTAGTGTTAGCAGTAACATTTGTAGTAACTCTTACTTCATTAGAAGTATTTAATTTAACACAAGTACATTCTGCGCTAAGAACTTCGTCAGCATTACAAGTTAGTGTACAGTCATCTTCTTTATCACAACTAATAAAGGTAAATGCCACAAAGGCAAGTGATAGAATTAAAAATTTGTTTAACATTCTCATTTTAAAAATTTTATTTATTAATTATGCCGCAAAAGTAGAATGCCAATATTAACCCAATGTTAAGTCAAAATTAATTCTATGTTTTTATCCATTTTAGTAGGTGATGATATTAAGTATTGTGCTGCAAGTGTGACAATACCGAACTAAATTTGGAAAGATCCAACACACATTTGTAATAATTTAATATTTAAAAATTAACAATATATAAAATACAAGAAAAAAAGTGTGCATATAATTATTTTTTATGACTCAAGTATTGCTTTAATGTTAATTTAATATTAACTTTGCATTAATTCAATATTAATTAGTTGCTAAAAACATTCAAAATATTGCTTCTCTTGGTTGTTGTTAACCAGTTTCTATATGGAAATATGGATGCAATACCGTTTAAAGTGATCAATAACCTTATCATCATAGAAATTGATATTGAAGAAAGAACAGGCAATTTTATACTAGATACGGGTTCGGATGCTATTTTTTTGAATTCAAATAATAGAAAGTTCTCAAATAAAGCAGCAATGTTTCAAACCGTAAACGGTGTGACCAATTCTGAAGAAACTAAAATCAGTCATCTAAAAGTAGGCGATATTACTAAAGAGAATGTAAGTGCTTACAATACTAACTTGGCCAATATAGAAAATTTCCTTAATCTTAAGATTGCGGGCATTATAGGAGCTGAGTTTTTTAACCCACATAGCATTTATTTAGATTTTGAATCAAATGAAATAAAATTCTTTAAAAATGCGCCTGATATCGAATCTTTTGGTTTTTTAAATCATATAGATTTCAGCATGAAGAATGGCGTTCCTAGCACTGAATTAACTTTTGGCAATAAAAAGTATACCTTTATATTAGACTCAGGTGCAAGTATTCATTTGGTAGATTCAACAATTATAGCTACACAAGCATCTTTTTTTGAAAAGTTAACTTCAGATGTCAAAGTAGAGAGTGTAGGACATTCTACCATCGTAAGCAAGTACATCATTAAAAGTTTCTCTATTGACAATACTATTTTGAAAGATCATACTTGTTTAGTAAAAGATTTTACGGGATTTAATGAAAAAGGTAAGCCACAAATCTCAGGCATTCTAAGTATTTCAAAGCTCACTGAAAAAGGCATTATGATAGATTTCCATAGAATGAAAATGTATTTTTGAAGATATCATCCCACTATTATTAAATTAAACTTTGAGTCTTCTCCGAAAAGTGTTTGATGAGCAGGAAAAGAACACAATAATTCCTACTGAATTGATAATCAAACGTTTCCCTTTAGGGGCAGGGTAAAAAACGGTTGATTATATAAAATTCTTATTTTAGGAGTGGACTCAACTTTTGATAGAATAAACGTTAAATTAACTAAGTAGAACCTAGGCTAATACAGGGTTATAGAGAAATAGATTAAAAATATTTTCTTTAAAACTTCCTAAACCAAAACTACAAAAAATCAGTTTACTTTCCAAAATATCAAACCCAGTATGAAGAAAAATTTCTTTTCGCTGCTTTTTATGCTTATCAGCTTTTTAGTATCTGCTCAAGACTACAGCGCCATAGATGCCCATGCTAAATCAATAAAATATTCAAGAGACCTAGCAAAGCTGACTGAAAAGCTCACTTCACCCTACCAAGATGATGAGTCTAAAGTGAGAGCTATTTTTGTTTGGATAGCTTCAAATATAGAATACGACCACAAAAAATTAGCTAAAATGCAAAAATCAGGTTTCAAAAAAACTAGATTTAAAGGGTCATTAGAAGAACTTAAAGCACAGAGATTAGCACAAATCCAAGAGTATATTGATGATACACTAGATGATAAAAAAGGAGTTTGTCAAGATTTCTCTTGGCTTTTTCAAGCGATGTGTCTGCACGCAGGTATCGAATGTGAATTTATAACAGGCGCAGGAAAAACTAGGCCTACGCTGATCGGACAAGCAAATATCCCTGCTACACATGCGTGGAATGCTGTGAAGATAAATGGAAAATGGGCGCTTATGGATGTCACTTGGTCCACAGGAATGGGCGTAAAAGAAGATTTCGGTAAAGGATTTTTTAATCTTGATCCCAAAACCATGATCATGTCACACTTTCCAGATGAAGAAGAATGGCAGTTGTTAGATAGTGTGTATAGTAAAACAACTTTTGCCAACCTACCCTATCTGTATGCAGGATTTATAAAATATGGCGTATCCGACATCACACCTTTCAGCGGTAAAGTAACCAAAAAAGATAGTATAGGTCTGAAAATAAGCCTACCCGAAGGTTCAAAACTATTGATAGCTAAAAACAGAAAAAATGCAGATGTACCTGTCAGTT
This sequence comes from Saprospiraceae bacterium UBA7687, assembly GCA_002482845.1. GTDB lineage: Bacteria > Bacteroidota > Bacteroidia > Chitinophagales > Saprospiraceae > OLB9. The sequence goes on along the minus strand of DLGT01000014.1, from coordinate 13,488 downwards.
TTGATGGAGATAGATATTATTTTGACTTCACCAAAAAGACATTGTCAGGTAATATTGACGTCTGCATCATATCGTCAGAAGGTCGAGTGGAGCCGCTTTATAGTTTGTCTATGGGCGTGGGAACTTCCAACTAAAATACCACTTAAGGGATTATCCCACTTTGATACAGAAACTAATTTAAAATTCATTTTGTCACCTTTAAGGTCAGGGTAAAACAAAATGAATTTTAAATTAAGTGTAATTTGGGGATAAACCCCTACTTAATTTCATTCGCACCGATTATCGACAAAGTGCCAGCATCATTATTGATCGCTTTGGAAGTTGTACCATTGGTAACGGATGTATGGACGCTTTTAAGCGTTAACTGACCGCTGTTTTCAATACAATTCTTATCTATGGTAGAAGTTTGGAGATGTATATTTTCCATCCAAACGGTGTGATTGGCCTGAATGATAAAAAGATGATCATCGCTATGCCTGATGGTTACTTTATTTGTATTTTCATTTAAAATGGTGACAGACTTTTTGATTGTTATAGGTAAACCATTGATTACAATCGTTGCATTAGCTAATGAACTGCTAAAAAATATGGTGTCACCGTCTGCAACACAATCTATGGCAAATCGAAGCGAACCTAGTCCGTCGTTATTTGTATTGGTCACAATATTACAGTCTCCTGAAGATAAGTTTCCCTTCCGCATTCCATTACCGAAACTGCTAACCCACATTTCAGAAGGATCATAAGGATTAAAAAAGACGCGGACAGGTTGCTGAAAAGGATAGCTTGCTACTTGAGAAAATACTGGACTGACATCATTAATATTATCGCACTTCCATAAGCCTTGTACTTCTGTGGTGACATAAATTTGGTCGGGATTCTGTGGATTAAAAGTACAAGAATGCACCCTATCCAAGGTACTACCTGTCAGTTTTGTCCACGATTGACCACGATTTGTAGTTTTATACAAGCCACCAAGACCATTGGGAGCGCCGCCCCAACCACTGAAAACACTGACATACCAAGTATTTTGGCTTGCATCATTTGGATCTAAAACAATATCTTTTGTCCAATAGTGCATACCAAGATGAGACACATCGGTCCACGAACCATTGCTAGTATTATAAAGAAATACACCTGAACTTGCCGTGAACGCACCTGCTGATGTCCTTCTTGCCGAATAGGTACAGACCATATTTCCATCATTGAGCACCTGAATACATGCTGGATGTTTTTGTGTACGTGGTGGATTGGAAAGCAAGGTCCAAGTAGAACTTGCTAGCAAATTTAAGTTTTCTGTTTTATAAATTCCTCCTATCCCACTGCCATTAGCATAATGAATGACACTAGCATAAGCGATATTTTCATTATTTGGATCTATTGCTATCCAATAGACAGGATGGTTAAAAACACGTAAGTTTTGCCATGACTGCCCACCATTGGTAGAATAGATGATTTTGCCATTGGGATCGTTCACATCTAGTCTGCTGTCCTGAAGATAAGTACTTTGGTAGATATCATGTATATTAGATGTACCCATAAGGATGGTACCATTAGACAATTGGGCGATGCGGTAGGAAGAATTGGCGGTATGTCCTGTGTAATCAAATGACCATTTTTCGCCTTGATCTTCACTTTTGATACCACGAATGTCAGAAAAACAAGACCACATATTATCTTCATCCATCCAATGAACCTGCCAAGAAGTAGTATTTTCGATGCCTACACTACCATAATGTTTGTATTGTGGCGTATTTGTGCCAGCAGGGTTTTCGTCTGTGGGTGAGATATACGCTTGTGACCAAGAGCTGCCACCATTTTGTGAAGTGTGTACAAAACCAAAATCACTAAATATCAATACATTGGCATTATTATCAGCTACATCAAAGCCAAAGGGGCACTCTCCATATCCCCAACCACGATCACCACCGAAGCCACTCCATCCAGTCTGTATATTGAGATTATTGGCTGTGTTAAAAACGTGTGTCCAATTATTACCACCATTTGTAGATTTGATAATATCGGGATAACTGCTATCATTACTTCCAGCAAGATATACTGTCTGAATATCATTATTTGCCATGTCTATAAACATCGGAAAGTCTGTGTTAAAATTTAGTCCACTAGCCTTTGATACCCAATTACCTATACCATAATCTACGGCATAAACACCTTTGGCAAAACCCCAATAATCTGATCCCACTACCCCTACATAAATGTCATTCTCAAGGGCTGTGATACAATAAAATCTAGTAATACCACCAGATTTAGCAGCTGCAAAAGACCATATTTTTTCTGTGGCAGGAATTCCCGAAATGGTAGGTATGGACCAAGATGTACCACCATTCGTTGATACCAACACACCATCGTTTGTACCAATAAAAATGTTATTCCCATCATACAAAACGCCACCTACTACGACACCCGAACCACTATTAACGGCATTGTGAATGTTTACAAAAGAATTACCACCATTGGATGAAAAATAAATACTTCCGTAATGAGACATCAATATTCTATTAGGATTATTATAATCCACGTACAAAGAATAAGTATATTCAAATGGATCAGGATTGCCAGGAAGTGTATTCCAAGTTTGCCCATTGTCGGTGCTTTTGACAGGGGTAGGAATTTCATTGATATATCTAATGGTAAATAAAAGACCTGATGTATTTGTAAAATTGACTCGAGAATAATGCCCACCGATCATTTCTGAAAAGTGAACCTGATCATATGCTGTCCCGAAATTGGTAGTATGAAAAAGCTCTCCCATATCACAAGAAACATAATACTCGTCGTGATTTGCAGGATTGATAGATGGAGAAAACAGTGCGCCGCCACCACCAATGCCTTTGGAAGTAAATGTGGTGGGTTGTGCCAAAGATATAGAAGCTATACAAACTCCCAAAAGCAATATTAATTTCTGAATCATGAGGAACGATTATGAAAATTAGCAATGGAATCCTATTATAAACGAAGTCGAGTGGTGAAAGCCTAATTTTGTAGTTAAAAACTTGCCTTAAGTATCTAAAGAATTTGGATACTAAGCTTATCAGATAATCGTCTTAACCTATATTTCGCTTGAGTCTACTCCGAAAAGTATCTGATTGAAATTTAGAAAATTATTAGAATCTACTGCATTGATAATCAACAATATACCCCTTTATGGGCAGGATATTTCCCTTCAGGGTGCAGGGTAAAAAACGGTTGATTATTATATTTTCAGTGTTTTCGGAGTGTACTCATAATTCAAAGAGAGAGGCAATAAAATAAAAAATGTAACAATAAAGCTATAACCCCAAAGGGGTAAAATATTAGTAACCACGGATGTAAATCCGTGGTAAAAATGTAAAACTAACTTAATTTTGGCGCCATTTTTGCCAATATATTGCAAAAATAGTGACAAAATTTTAGTGAAATAGTTAACTCCTGAATAGTTACTTAAAAACGACTGATTATTTTGTTGGTACCAACCTAATATAATCCAACATGGCACGATTGACATAAATATTCATGTTATTGTTCCATGGTTCAAATTTTAGGACCAATGTATTCTGACCTTTTTTCAAATCTACGTTGATGCTATTAGAAAAACCCCAATCTGACCACTCATCTGTACCACGTTGGGGAAAGACAAGAGAACCCGAATAATCATCATTACAATACAAACTTCTGATACAACATTTATTGTCTGTATTCCAAGGGCCAGAACCATTCGCATATCTCATATCTAAAAAATAGGTCCCTTCTGCTTCGACATTCATATGAAGTGTGATTTCTTCGTTAACAAAATTGTTTATCTCTACAAAACCATCTGCTGAATAATTGGTAAACGGAAGCCCTGATTTAGGTGCAAAGTTTTCCACTTGAATGAGTTGCTGATTTTGATTGATATGTGTTAAAATAGGTTCACTAATAAATGATGATACGCCAAATTGATCTACCGCACTGATGGCATATTCAGCAAGTGTATTGTCTTCGATGTTGAACTCATTTGTATCTACTTGTCCTACTACATGCCCATTTCTATACACATGATAAAAAGAAGCACCAGTAATTTTGGTCCAACTAAGCTTATTTCCATCCAATTTCACATCAGGATTAGGTAATGAAAATTGGTTAGGAATGATATTAATATTTTGTTGGTCAAAGGACTGATTATCCATCTCTATAACGATATCCACTGTGCCAGATACGTCAGAAGATAGGAACGAGTCATTCACCATTTTCCCATTTACAGAGAAGGATTGGATGCGGTTGCCATAACCTTGAACAGTGATATTTAAGATGGCATTCCTATATTTGAAGCCTTTTAGTGTTTTAATACCACCATAAACTTTGGGAACAGCAGGGCTAAACCTAATGCCATCCGTCTCAAAAGACATGCCTATAAACACACGATGTACCATGGCCAGATTACCTGCCATACTCCAAAGCATTCGGTCAGAATTGATTTCAGTCCCTTTGAAATCGCCAGATTGTGCCACAAAATTTTCATAATTGGTCAGAAACAAAGCGCCTGCTCTATAGATCGATGCCAGTCCATGGGTGAGTGCCTTTTCATTACCCGATTTGGCAGCAGCTAAATTCCAATAAGACTGCACAAAAGGCCAAATTCCATTATTGTGGTAAGGTGGAATGCCAGGTATCTGCGGAAAAATACAACTTGCTCCATATTCCGTCAAAGGAGACTTTGAGCAAATCGACCTCGCTTTTTCATCATCAGCCACACCAAATAATATCGCTAAAGCTTCTCCTAGGGCTTCGAATCTATCAGAACGGACCAAGTTTTTCCTACCATATAAATATTGGGCATAATAACCTTTGTCTTCCATCCACAGATTCTGATTGATGGCAGTTTTTATGTTTTCAGCTTGTTTTACATAACTCTCAGAAGGCTCTCCAAGGATTTTGGCCATCGAAGCGAGTATAATATGTGCTTGATAATGCACCACATTGGTACCCAAATTTTCTGACTGAAAGATATCCGCATTATTCATCCATTTGGGATAGGTCTGCTCTCTCCAGTCTAGAAATGAAGATTCACCTTTGTACATTCCTGTAGTAGAAGCCAAGGTTTTGTAATCATCTTCAAGCGTATTTTTGATGATTTGATAGCTTTGTGCAAGCCAATCTTTATCCCCTGTGACCTTGTATATTTCCCATGCCGCAAGTGCCCAAGTGGTACGATCTGATGATACAGGCCAAGCTCCTCCCGAACCCGTATCTTGTATGATTCTATCACGACTGACTTTTTTCATCAGACTGATTTTAGCAATTTCAGGTTCGTGGTAAGCAAATGCCAATAAGATGCTGTATGAAATATCTCGTGTCCATACACCGCTCCATTTTGCACCCGTACGCAAGGTGCTATCTGCTTCTATATTAAGTTTGGCTTCTTCGCAAGACAAGTTGTACAAAGCATCCACGATGATCTGATCAGAAGTATAACTTGGTTTATCTGCTGTATGGACAGTTTTGCGCCAGTGACGAGTATCCTTTTGACTTTCATCATAGGGATTCATGTTTAACGTGATGGCATAAATATGACCTTCGCCCGTAGGTGTGAGCTTTAAACCCTTACCACTCAAACCTACAAAATCCCAACTCAATGGCTCTGACCCACCAGCTATATAAAAACCTTTAAAATCATGTTTCGATATTCTATTCCCATTATACATTTCATAATATCCTTGTTTTTCAAACTGCTCCATGACCGGAGACATATCTACCCTAAAAGAGTACCGATGATTGGGTGGAAGATAAGTACTAGGTTTATCAGTAATCCGTTCCGGCATTTTACCAAAAGTAATCAATGGTGACTCGTGGTCCTGATCCCCAATGATAACCTGATGATCGACTCCAAAAGGCAATTCATTGTCCTTTTCGTTGATAGAAAATTTAAAACTTATCAGTCTTGGGTAAGTCTCACTTGCAGGACTACTATAATTGGAGCTGATGTGATTTTTGTCATGAATGACGGCCATATTGCTGCCCTGAATGACTTTGTCCTTATGAACCGTAAATGCGTCTGAAGTATATATAATGTCGTTTTGTGCCATTTTAATGTTGGAATTGCATGAAAACAATAAACCTATGAAGATAATGAATATGAATGGTTTCATGTGTCTGATTGAAATGCAAAAATAAGGAAATAGTGGGTAGGAATGGGAATAATTTGGAAATAGTAAAGGCAAATTTTATTGCTGACCATTTTATTCAAAAGTTTTCATATTTCACAGAAGAATTAAAAACTAAAGGTAGGTACACTTAACTATTATATTGGTGGTCTAAAATTTGTGATTGCTTATACAACCGAAGAAGATCAAATCCATTTCATAAATAAAACAGGTCTTAAAAGCGAGTGGTTAGGTGAAAAAGCACATTTTAGTGATCCTATAGATTAAAATATCAACAAATCAAGTACAAAACTGGATGTATTACTGAATTACATCTTTTCTTCAATATATTCAGTGCTAATTAGTGTATCAAGTCGGTAAGTCTCAATTTCTGTGAATCCCGAATCTTTTCCGTACGTTTTCCAAACGCCATCCTTCAGTCCTTTAATATATTGTCCTTCAGTTTTAATATCATTCGGGTATTCGTACCACTCCTTATATTTTCCACTCATTTCATTTCTTTTGTAGCTAACTATGTATGATAATTGTCCACTTCTATTGAAATATTTGAATTCACCATCAAACATTCCATTTTTAATAAAACCTTCAAAATCCTTTTGACCATTATTATGAAAATAAAACGTTTTTCCTGTGTATAATGAGTTCTCAAAATGATATTTTAGATCTTTATCTACAAGATAAAAGTAGTTGATATTTCCAGATTCGTGATCAAATTTGATTCTATTAAAACCTATTAAAAGAATGTTTATTATAATAGGAAAAGCTAAAGATTTGACCCCTACATTTAAGAATCGCCGAACTGAAGGTAAATAAAGATAAACAGTTATACTTATCAAAATGGCTAAAAAAATAATGCGTGGTAATATTGAAAAATTTTCTACTGAAAAATTTAATCTCATAAGTATGAGTAAGTATTCAATAAAAACAGTTGTTATGAAAATCCAACCCCAAGATTTTTTGTAAAAAACACCTATTATTCCTAACATAAATATTAAATGTATAGCAGCATTTCCAATTCTCCATTTCAGATCATCAGCACTTAAATTATAGTAAGATTCATTAATTCTACCATAATCTTTTAAAACAATCAAAAAACAACTTATAATAACTAAGATGGCTAGAAAATTTAATACAAGTCTTGGATTATCGTTACCCATGTTACATATTTATCAATTATTATAATTTCACAAAGCTAACTTTTTACAGAGAATAAAAACTAGTTTTTTTTTTAAAATTAAGACAAAAATATTTTAAATATTCTATCTCAATAAAATTCCCCATATTTGAGCTTTAATTTTGCAAAACCAACCCTATGGAGCCTTTTAAAGCCAATTTTGTCCAATATTTACTTTTTTGTTTGTCCTTTTCATGGTTCATAAGTTGTAATGATGGGCAAAAAATAGACTTGTTACCAAATACACACATTGCGCTCATAGGCAACAACTTATGCTCTAGAATGATGGAGTATGACCACTTCGAGACGGAGCTATACATGCGATACCCTGAGCACAATCTATATATACGCAATATGTGTGACCCTGGCAATACAGCTGGTTTTCGTCCTCATCCAGGCAGATTTGATCCTTGGGCATTTCCTGGCGCACAGACGTATCATCCTGACAAACAATTGCCATCTCACAGTGAAGGACATTTTGCATCACCTGATGAGTGGCTGACCAATCATAAGGCAGATATTGTTTTGGCATTTTTTGGATACAATGAGTCGTTTTCTGGTGCTGATGGATTGACCAATTTTAGTGAAGAACTCAGTGCCTTTATCGCCCACACCAAAAGTCAGGTGTATAATGGTGTCGCCGCACCACAATTGGTGATGGTTTCTCCTATTGCTTTTCAGGATTTGTCAGCGACTCGAGACCTGCCTGATGGCAAGGAAATCAATGCGAACTTACAACTTTACACAGCAGCCATGAAAACGGTATGTGATGAACAGAAAGTGTCTTTTGTCAATGTTTTTGATGAAACATTATCCTGGTATAAAAGAGGAGAAGAACTGACCATCGATGGTTCACAACTCAACGATGTTGGTTATCAAAAATTGGCAGTGTTGCTGTCGGATAAGATATTTGGCAAACAAAAAATAAGTGCTTCCGTAGATAAACAAAAAGTAGCGGATGCGGTAAAAGAAAAAAACTGGATGTGGCACAATGATATCAAAATACCCAATGGTGTGCATGTGTACGGTAGGAGATTTGAGCCATTCGGACCAGACAATTATCCTGCGGAATTGGAAAAAATAAGACAAATGACGGCCATTCGAGATACTGCCATCTGGAAAGCTGCCACCAATCAACCTTATGATGTAGCTCAGGCTGATCAAAAGACTAAAAATTTGCCCAAAGTACAAACCAATTACACTTCTGGCGAAGGTAAATACCTGTATGGTGACGATGCTTTGGCGACTATGAAAATGGCACCCGGATTTAAGGTAGAAATGTTTGCTTCAGAAAAGGAATTCCCTGATTTGGCCAATCCTGTACAAATTGCTTTTGATAACAAAGGCAGGCTTTGGGTAGCTACGATGCCATCTTATCCACATTACAAACCCGGAGATAGCCGACCTGATGACAAACTCATCATTCTAGAAGATACAGATGGTGATGGCAAGGCAGACAAACAAACGGTATTTGCAGATAAATTACATTTGCCTATTGGATTTGAATTTGCACCTGAAGGCGTTTACGTCACCCAAAGTCCACATCTCAAGCTATACACTGATACTGATGGTGATGACAAAGCAGATAAGGTGGAAGTAATTTTGAGTGGATTTGACGATCATGACACACACCATGCGATCAGTGCTTTTTGTGCCGATCCATCGGGTGCGATTTATATGGCAGAAGGCGTGTTTTTGCATACGAATGTAGAGACTTCCTACGGACCTGTCAATGCGACCAATGGTGGATTTTTCAGGTATAATCCCAATAGAAATCACCTGGAAAGGACGGCACAGCTACCTATTCCAAATCCTTGGGGCATCGCTTTTGACGAATGGGGACAAAATATTTTTGCCGAGACATCAGGCCCAGACGTAAGATGGATGATGCCCGGATCTATCAAACCCATGTATGGCATGGAATCTCCTATTTCCGCCACACTTGTAGAAGAAAAACACATGGTGCGACCTACATCAGGGCTGGAGTATGTCTATAGTTCGCATTTTCCAGATGAGATGCAAGGTGACTTTCTGATCAATAATGTGATCGGATTTTTAGGTACCAAACAACATCGGCTGACGGATGACAGTTCCGGATACAAAAGTACTTTCAGACAGGATTTGATCCAAAGTAGTGACCCTAATTTTAGACCTGTAGACCTTGAGTTTGCACCCGATGGGTCGTTATATATTGCTGACTGGCACAATATGCTCATCGGACACATGCAGCACAACGCACGTGACCCACTACGTGATCATGTACACGGAAGGATATATCGAGTCACCTATCCATCACGTCCATTGGTCAAAGTAGCCAAAGTTCATGGTGCTAGCATTCCTGAGTTGTTAGAGAATCTCAAATCAACAGATTATCGCACTAGGTACCGTACAAAACGTGAACTCAGAAGTAGAAAGACAGACGATGTTTTGTCGGCTGTCAAATCATGGACTGGAAAGTTGGACAAAAATGCACCAAGGTATGAGCATCATCTTTTGGAAGCACTGTGGGTGACTTGGGGAATGAATAAAGTGGATCAGACTTTGCTCAAACAACTTCTTGTATCTGCC
>DLGT01000014.1:0-3569 GCA_002482845.1 Saprospiraceae bacterium UBA7687 | reverse complement strand
GATTTTAGGGTCAGGGCTGCTGCGGTGAGAGTCCTTAGATATACAGGACATCAAGTAAAGGATCAGGTCACTTTTCTTCAAAAATCTGCTGGGGATGAACATGGACGCATAAGGCTAGAAGCGATCGTGGCTGCGAGTTGGCTGCCCAAAAAAGAAGCGCTGAGTATTCTGGATATTGCCAAAAATAAACCCATGGATTCGTGGATGAAAGCCCCATTTGAAAGAGCTTATGCTTATGTCACAGAAACATTCAAACCCAAAATAGAAGATGCTGTGAGCGACAATCCCAATTTTACAGCAGACCAAAAGTTGATCTATAAAAAAGGAAAAGAAATCTACGAACGTGAAGGATTTTGTAGCACTTGCCACCAAAAAAATGGTTTTGGATTACAATCATCTAGTTTTCCACCATTATCCAGGTCAGAATGGGTCAATCAAAGTACCGAAAGACTCATCAAGATCACACTAAAAGGTGTCTATGGTCCCATGAAAGTCAAAGGTGTCAATTATCCAGGACAAGTACCTATGACACCGTACGAAGGTATGCTCAAAGATGAAGAAGTTGCAGCTGTATTGTCTTATATTCGAAATAGTTTTGGAAATAATACAGGCTTTGTCACAGCAAGTGAAGTAGCCAAAGTAAGGGCAGAAATAAAAGACAAAAAAGGATTTTATACATCAGAAGAACTTTTAAAATCGCATCCACATGACAAATAATACAAGATGGTTGGCTCAGTTCATCTTTGTTTTGGGTATCTTATTTTTGGCTTCATCATGTAGTCGAAAGATAGATTTTAGACCCAAACATATTGTTTTTGTTTCTGGTGAAGAAGAGTATAGGTCAGAAGAGTCGTTTCCTATGATAGCCAAAATATTAGAAAGAGAAACGGGTGCGAAAGTTTCATTTTGCTTTTCAGTGGACTCCGCAGGATATATTGACCCAAATAATGCCAAACATATTGCAGGCCTAGAAAAACTCAAAGATGCAGACTTAATGGTCATGTTTGCAAGATTCAGAGCATTGCCTGATAATGAATTGAAATATATCACGGATTATGTTGAATCTGGTAAGCCTATCATCGGTCTTCGCACGAGTACACATGCATTTCTATATCAGGAAGATAGTATGAAACATATGAACAACGAATGGCCAACCAAGGTATTCGGACAGCAATGGATCACCCATCACGGGCATTTTGAAGATGGAAATAAACCATTGACTTCAGTGTATTTTGCAAACAAAATGATGCAACCGATCTTACGCGGTGTAAAGCCATTTGATGCTTTTTCTTGGCTCTATCATGTTGATGGTGGCGAATGGAAATTACAAGGAGATTGTAATATTTTGCTCCAAGGCAAGTCTTTAAAATCCAATCATGAAATGAAAGGTAATCTCGAAAAATTTCCAATGACCAATCCTGTAGCATGGACCAAAACTTACACCACAACAAATGGCAAACCTTCCAAAGTGTTTTTCACTACCTTGGGCCACCCTTATGATTTTAAAGATACTTCTATGCGAAAGTTATTGCTCAATAGTATCTTTTGGGCCTTAGATGCAGAAAATAAGATCCCTGAAAATGGAGTAAACGCAGATCCAGTTGATATTTATGAACCTAGCAATAGCGGATTTGGTCAGAAATATAAAAAAGGAGTAAAGTTGGTGAATTTAGAAAAATGATTTAATAATTATAAGGTTAAATTATAAATAATTAGGTTGAGAGATAAAACAGAAATCCAAAAGGAAATTCAAATTCATTTAAAGTTTATTAAGGAATTGAAAGAAATGATTCCATTAGGCTTAATGTTAGTAATTGGTTGGGGATTTGTTCTTCCAGTATTTGCCGGAAGAAGAGGTCCTTCTTTAGCTGATGAATTTGGGTATAAAAATGCTGCGATTTTTTGTATATTTATATCACTACTTATTTATTTATTTGCTTGTTATTTTGGTATAAAAAATAAAAAATCCGAAATTGCTAAACTTGAGAATGAGCTTAAACAAGTAAATCTTAAAAGCTTAGATGAAATATGAAAAATTTAATCCGTTAGTTGGAATAACTGCTATTTATGAACCTAGCAATAGTGGATTTGGTCAGAAATATAAAAAAGGAATGAAGTTTGGTAATTTATAATAATCAATCTTCTAAATGACATTTACAATCAGAAAGTTTTTCTCCATTATCTTAATTAAAAACTGAAGTTGTGGAGTCTACAAACAATTAGTTCCAAATTAAAAAAACTTCAATGACATATGTTTATATATTGGAATTCAATCAATTAACTTGTATTGTTAAGTTCTTATCATAATATAAATAATTTAGTAAAATCTTATGGCAGCGTACAAACCGGCCTTTTCATTTTTAGTCAAAAGTTTGAAAAATTGCGTTAAGAACAGAAAACTGTATGAGCCAAAACAACTGTTTAATGCGAGTTGAAATTAACGAAGTACAACAAATGTATACATCGACGAAAAAATTCCCTAGGCGAGTTTTTTATGTTTAGCTATTTTTTGAAGTTTTGACGTTAAGAAAATGAAAAAGCCTTGACCTTTTGGTTCTTTTGTGTTAAGACAAAAGAACAATAAGTAAAATTGTACCACTAATAAACCCTAGCTAGCGCGAGTTTGCAACTCATGCTACCCATACCCTTCTTCCATTTCACGCCTACATTTATGCAACAATGGCTCATTATTTCCGTCAAGATTACCGTTTAAAGCCCCCTGCTAGCGCGAGTTTGCAACTCGTGCTATCCATACCCCTCTTCCATTTCACCCCTACTACATTCTTACTTTTCAGCGTTTTTTATCAGCCGCTACCTTCTTAATCGCCTCACCCCAATCATTCTGCCCGCCAAACTTGACTAAATCTTCCCTAAAACGGCTATGCCCATGAGTCAAATTAAGATTGTCGAAGTTTGTTACTTCGATACCCTTGCTAGTGCGAGTTTGCAACTCGTTCAATCCATGCCCTTCATCCATTTCACGCCCACATTTATGCAATAATGGTTCATTATTTTCGTCAAGAGCATCGTTTAAAGCATCATTGTCCACTACGTCCACTATAGACATATACGTCATTCCTGTGATGTCTTGAAAACTGCCTTCCCGCCACACTTGCACGATGATAAAAGTCCACGGAGTAGTATTGTTTTTATTAGACTTTGGAAGTTTGAAATCGCTAAATTCTATATTTTCATTACGATGACAAGCCACAGATAATACTTCTTTATAATTGGCAATACTTCCTTCAAAATCAACGTGATAATAACCTATTTTCACACTCATTTGATCGCCCTTTACTCCTTTCCCGAAGAGTATATTTCGATTCAGTCTCCAAGCCTTTCCATCGTTTGTTTTTCTAAGAAGTGTATTTTTATAAAACGATGTTTCTCGTTTGCTAAATATATCTAACTTGTTGAAAGCCAACTGTGAAGCAACATTTTTTAGCCCATTGGTTATTTGTTTTTGCCCCTTTGGTTGCGTCGTATCACTGCGTAAAGTATTTAGCAAGATGGACACAACATCCGATGCATAAGAATGAATCGTAAACCCTTTGGTAAATTGCAACAAT
>DLGT01000070.1 GCA_002482845.1 Saprospiraceae bacterium UBA7687 | reverse complement strand
TTTTGAACAAACGTCTCCGAAACGATACTTCAGAAAACGAATAGCTGACTTTTTCTACAAACTCTAAACTAAAAATTGAATTCTTTGATAATTTGATTATGAATTCCATTAACTGATCTCTATTATTGGATTAACAATAACCGTAAAATTTACAGAATTGGCTATATAACATATGTCATGTGCTTTGTGGTGCAGTTCTATGGCCTTTGGAATCATTTCTTCATGCTTTACTTTGATGTTGGGATGTAAGGTAACTGTCTTAAACTGTCCGCCACCACCGTTATTTTCGACCATAATCCCGGTAGCATGATCTATATATTCTGTTACAATGATACCGTCTAATGAGCAGAGATAAATGTAAGAAAGCATGTGGCAAGAAGAAATGGCTGACACCAATAAATCTTCCGGATTTAGTTTTGACTTATCGCCCACAGCTGCATTATCTGTGGTCAGGTGTAAGTCAGGTTTTCCTTGATTTTGAATGGTATGGCTACGGTCATATGTTCTTATGTTTTTGTTTCCTTCTTCTTTATTGCCTTGCCATATATTGGTTACTGAATAATGATGTTCGTGTGCCATGCTATTTGATTTTGTTGTTTGGTGAATGGATAATTGAAATGATTTTATTTAGGATCGTTTATAGATAACTGAAACCAGTGTGTATCGTGCCAGTTGCCATGTTTGTAACCAACTTTTTAAAAAAATATCCAATTTTCCGATAACCTTTGGCTTGTAGAAAACCAGAACTTTTGGAGTTTCATAATGCTACTACTGCAAAATTGATTCCATTTAAAAACCATCTTACTAAACACCTTTGTCATATAAACACAAAGGTAATGATTCTTTTTGCTCAATAATATATGTTTTATTTGTTTGAATATGTAATCAACCAACAATTTCCAACGCTTTTAACACCAAATATATTCCGAAACCTGTAATTAACATAGCTATTACCATTAGAGTATAGAAGTTAAACTTGGTGTGGAACTTTTCTCTGTAATAATTTACAAGGTCTTGTGGCATAAAATCTTCAGAATCTTTAGCAATTCCCAATATTTCGATTCTATGGTAGTTAAAATGTTTGTCTGCAAATGTTAAGCTTGACGATTCACTAATCTTTTTATCATACTGATCTTTCCAAATTTTAATCGTAATTTTATCTCCATTATTCACCTTTTTTAAGAATTCATCTTTATCCAATGCTTTGAATTCAGGACCGTCTAATTTGAATGTAAAATATGGATATTCGCTTAATGATAATACTATTGATTTTTTATTATGTCTATTCGATACAATGTTAGTTTTTTGTTTTAATGTCCCTGTAAATTGAATTGAAGATACTCCATCAATAATTTTAATACCTCTATTATTTTGATTAATGAAAAGTAATGAAAAAATAATGCCAATTATTATAAAGGCAATACCATACTGACTTTGTATTCTATTCGACCATTTTGATACTTCTTTTTGATTGGCTTTTGTACCTCTTGTGATCAAAGACTTGATATTATAATAATCAGTTACCTTAAAATTCGATGAAGTAATACGAACTTTTCCACTCTTAAAATACAAATCCAAATCTTCCCAATTAATGTACTTATTTGCTTTCTCAATCGCTGTGTATGAAATGAGTTCAGTTAAGAAGAATTCTTTACGTTGAAGTCCAAAAAACGAAATTATAATTAGTTTTTTGTTTTCAACAATTAGCAATTCGTTTTTGAGCAGATAATATAAACTGCAAATTGCAAGTGATGAACCCAATAAAAAAAAGGTTAAATCTAAAATCTGAAGATATCTATGACTTAACATAGCTTTCAAAAAAAAGGAAGCCAAAAAAGAAAATCCTATAACTCCAAAAATAAGAATTACGATCGTCGATAATTTGTACTTTACTTTAACTTTCATAAATTTAAATATGCAATATCAGCACTGTAATATATCAAAACAAAACTTTGCCAAAGTATCTGAGTGTATTGGCTTTGATATCTTTTTGTTCTTCTCATTCTTTTAATAACTCACCACTTGACGTAAATGATGTTCAAGATGCACTACATAATCATTTATTAAAAACTCTAGGGTGTACGTGTTGCCATCGAAAGCACGACACTTTTTTTGTAAATGATCGTTGGGAATATGTTTTATGATGTGCAGTAGATGTTGGTTGTACATGGTCCAAAACGTTATGATTTGTTTTGTGCTCATTTCGTGGTAGTGGCTCAATGTGTTCCATTGGTTTTGATCATAAAAGATTGTTGGCTCATCTTCATACTGTCCGCGTATGAACCTTTGATGATTATTCGTGGCACTATCGATCAGGTGTCCTAAGATCTCTTTTCTACTCCATTTTTCGGGTGATGATTTTAAATTCAAATCTGATTCATCCATGTTTAAGAGTAGATCAGGAATGATGTTGATGAGTGTATCAAGACGGTTTATAGATTGTGTCACCATTGTCTTTTATTTCTTTTGATATTTGAATAACCATTTTGGTAAGGTTTCTCCTAGTATTAAGGAAGAAAAAACATTGTCGTGCGTCGTAGCTTTTATTTTCCAAAAACGAATATTGTCGCCTATTTCTTTATACAAAATTTCATCGCTATGGATGGGATTTTCTGTATCATCTATACCGTGGATTAGCCAAATGGGAATCTTTTTTAATACTTGGGTTTGATCAAATTGTGGAATACCTGCTACACTTATACCTGCTGCAAAAAGATCTGGTCTCGCTGATAATGAATTAATGACGGTGGAGCCACCCATAGAAAATCCGACGACATAAATCCTTTTACTATCAATATTTAAACTTGACTTGAGCGAGTCGATGAGTTGGAATACTTCATTTAAACAAGGTCTTGGTGTCGAGAAAAGCACTTCTCTTTCCATATCAGTTTTATAGTCAGAAGAACGCGTAGGAAATTGTGGTGCTATAACATAGGCTGGATATTTGGATTGAATATCGGGGCTAGCAAAAAGTTTGTGTAATAATCCTAGTTGTGTATTATTGTCTGTGCCGATTGCTCCGGAACCGTGATAAACGACCACTAATGGATATTTTTCTTCACTTTTTTGGTTGGGTTTAAAAAGGCGATACTTGATTTCTATTTGCTCCTTGCCTATAAAACTTCCTTTAACAAAAATACTATTATCAATACTTCTTAGTTTTGTAATCTGTTGTTTCGACAATGTTGTATCGGCTGGTCCTTCCAGAATGTGTTGTCCGAATTGACTTTTAATTGTAGCGCAACTTGAAAATAATATTACAGCGAAACATAAAAATATAAATATTCTTTTTGTCATTTGATTTTAGTCGGTGGTTTGTAAATAGAATGAGATGCAATACTTAAAATAAATGAATCTCCTTAATATTAAATATCAAATGTAATGGCCTAAATTTGTTTGTCTTAACTTAAACTTAAAATCATCTCCATCTTTCTTCCTACAAATATAAAACAGATTTTCACATGGCGAGCTTTATTCAAGAAACATTCTCTAAAATATATTGGCATAAACAGCCATCTTGTCCTAAAAAACAAAGTATTTTCAGTAAGACTTCCATCATTCAATGTTCATTAACACCTAAACCGTGTCTCCCACCCAATCTAAGTGGAAAAAGCCCTTTCCATTTCCAAATATTATGTCGCCCCAACTTGGGGCGACAAATCATAATCGTTGGAAAGCTTTCCCCAATTTGGGGTGCAATATAAAATTTGTTTGATAAGGCTGTCCAACATGTGGCTACTTATAATATTTCTATGATAAGGGTATCCTGAGCGGAGATACCCAAAATACATGTAAAATTTCTACAACCAAAATGGAGAGCCCAATATTACAATTATGATGGCTATCTCCAGCACGGAGGGTCAAATTTTACGATTATGATGGCTATCTCCAGCGCGGAAGCCCAATTATATTCGATTGACAAGGCCCTCCGCTGCGGAGACCCATATTTTGGCATTTTTACAGCTATTTCCGCGCTGTTTATGGCCAATTTGGGCTTATTTGAGTGTATTTTAGACATCTTTGTAGGAAAAATTAGTTAGTAATACTATGAACCGAGCTGTAACATGACGAAAATTACAATTTTCAGCAAGATTGAAAAAGTGATATTATGGTTTTTTAGGTTGACCATACTGTAATTGGTGTGAAGTTGCCTAATGTAGTTGCATTATTCACTATTTTATTGTGTGGGGACTTAGCGTTTTTTTATTTTCATAATTCTCTATCGTTTGACTTTTGATAATATTATGGATTGTTGTCTGTTTTGAAGCGGGTTAATTATCGTGGCAATTCCTTTTTCAGTCGCTGATATCCCTGTTAAGACTTTATAAATCCTATGTTAATGTTAAATTTCTGTCCTAGTGCTGTATTTCATCAGAATATCGGAGTAGTTGTGTTACTTTTGCCTTTTGATTTAAATAGTTATTTTATCAGTTGATGTTATTTTTTGATTTTTGCCATTTTGGTATATCATTTGTCATTATAAAATAAGTGGGTCTGTTTATGATAGGTATTTGGTCGGGTTGGATAGGGTGGTGGATAGGGAGAAATGACTACTTAATGAACATGATGACTATATATGGCGTTTGGGTATTTATTTTACATGTTGTATCAAAAGAAACAGTCCCCAATGTTATGGAAGTCTTTATCAAAGTTGCGGCAGATGCGGTCAGAAAAACAATGCAACTCCATATAAAGACGTCATCTCTATTGGTTAGGGTCATAGGAAAGATAGACAATCATCATTATTTTGGATTTGAAATCATAAGGAAGTTACCATGAGTGTATTTGATTTGTTGCAGCCACAATGGTATGTCGAGAATGGTGGAATCCTACTCATCATGTTTGTGGTCTTTGCAGAGACGGGCTTATTAGCAGGTTTCTTTTTACCGGGAGACTCTTTATTGTTTGTGACTGGGGTTTTGAGTGCTTCGCTCATGAGTGGTGTCATACCTGACGACCAAATTGTTTTAAAACTAATTGCCCTTATTTTTTTGATCTCCATATCGGGCATCGCAGGAAATATATTTGGGTATTGGTTTGGTAAAAAAGGTGGCAAAAAACTATACACTCGAGAAGACTCCCTTTTATTTAAAAAGCAACACTTGATCAATGCAACTATTTTCTACGAAAAGCATGGTGCTTTAACCATATTTATCGCTCGATTTATCCCATTTATCCGAACATTTGCCCCTATTGTTGCAGGTACCGTAGATATGGATTATAAAAAATTTATCAGTTACAATATATCAGGCAGTTTTGTTTGGTCCGCTTCGTTTATACTAGCAGGTCATTATCTGAATGGTTATTTGTTAGCAAAATACAATTATGACATTGGCGAGCATCTAGGATACATTGTGCTTTTTATTGTGCTTGTGACCACCATTCCATTTATTACGAAGATGCTTTTTAGTTTGAAAAAATAAGGATTAAGGTTGAGACTAAGGATGAGATTAAGGCTAAGATTGAGACTAAGGTTAAGTTTAAGGGTAAGGTTGAGATTAAGATTGACCACCAAATATTTAAACCTTAGACAATTCAACATTAAACATCTTCAACTACCTAATAACCGTCACATCACCTTTTTTGATCAAAGTGGAGTCATCAATAAATGTAATATCTGCTACCCAAACAAATACAGCAGGGTTGACAACTTGGCCGCGGAAGGTGCCCGACCAACCAACGGTTGGATCGTCAGGTTGGATGTTTTTAGCTAAGAATACCAAGTTGCCCCATCGATCATAGATCCTTAGCGTATTGATTATCTTGACACTTCCTGGTTTAGACACTAGATAAAAATTATTATTAACGGAACTGCTTTCAGAATGAATGATGTTTGGGGCATAAATATCCAATTCTCTTACATTCCTTACATTGACTGTGGCATCTGCGCTACAACCATCATGGGTATAAATTGTGATTGTGTACGATCCATCAGGCGTATCTAAGAAGGTTGGGTGAAGCAAACTATAGATGGTTGTATCGGCAAAAATAAGACCATTCGCAGGTGTCCAAATGATAGTGTCGATAAGTGCTATCGGCAGGTCGGCAATATCTACTTCTATTTGTTGAGAAACACCGATTTTTAAGTTGATTTCTGGGATAACTTGTACGGTTATTTTTTGTTGCTCAGGGATTTGGATCGTATGAACAGTTACACATCCTAAACCATTTTTGACCATCACTTCATATTCTCCAGGACTTAAGTTATCTATTTGGCTTAAAGCACTAAAGGACAATCCACGATCCATGGAATAAGTTAGATCATTAGGGGACGTAGGAACTATCACTTCTATCCAACCTGCATTCCCGAAACAATCCGGCGCATGTGCCAATAATTCTATCAAAGGAACACTTGTGTTTTCCAAGATGGTAAATGTAGCCACACTACTACAAGAAGCCGCATCTGTTACAGTAACACTATACGATCCTGAGCTCAGATTATTGATATCTTCTGTGGATGCACCATTGAACCACGAGAAGGTGTAGCTGCCATTTGGTGTGATGGTTAGATTGATACTTCCATTTGGCGTTAAACAAGATGTGTTATCAGTAGTGATTCCCGTGATGTTAAAAGAAGAATTGTCATTTATAATTGTAGCGAATGTGGTTGAAGTACACCCATTACTACCAGTCACAGTAACGTTGTAATTGCCTATGGAAAGATTACTAATGTCTTCAGAGACTGCACCATTTGACCAAGTAAAAACGTATGATCCAGCTGGAGTTACTGTTAAATTGATACTTCCATTTGATTGACCACAATTTGTATTGATGGTAGTGGTGGTGAGCAATGGAGCGATGACATTATCTGCAACTGAAAATGTAACCACGTTGCTACATAATGCCGCATCTGTTACGGTAACACTGTAAGATCCTGAGCTCAGATTATTGATATCTTCTGTGGATGCACCATTGAACCACGAGAAGGTGTAATTGCCACTTGGAGTGATGGTTAAGTTGATACTTCCATTTGGCATTACGCAAGATGTATTATCTGTTGTGATTCCTGTAACGTTAAAAGATGAATTAGTATTTATAATGGTTGCAGAAGTAGTTGCTGTACATCCATTACTGCTAGTCACAGTAACGTTGTAATTGCC
>DLGT01000130.1 GCA_002482845.1 Saprospiraceae bacterium UBA7687 | reverse complement strand
ATATTGACTTCCTGCACTTTCAGGTACTACAGCCCATACAGAACGGTAATAACCATTGCGATCACCATACTTATCACTTGGGAAATTTTTATCGTCTGTTTTAACATTATAATGATCTACATTACTTCCAAAGAACTTATATTCTTCGTAGTAATCTATCTTTAAGATGTACCCGTTTGAACTCTGAAATCTATAAAAATTGCCTTCCTGAATGATTCTCCACTTATCACTTCCCATCACATCTTTGACATAAGCTCCATAATTCTCAATATGATAATACTTTTCTGGACTGAAGTACATTCCACTTAATTCTACGACTTCAATTTGGGTTGGAAGCGTGGAAGAAGGAAATCTTTTGTCATTATCATCTTTAAAATCCCTATGATCAAAAACTTTGGGGAAATATCTATTGTCATCCGTTTCATCACCATTTTTATATCTTTCATTGACCACTTTCATGGCATTACCACCTAAAGATACAAAATTCCAAACATTTTCAAATTTGCTCATTGGATCAGTGACTGAACTAAATTTTCTGATCGTAGGCATGCCTCCTCCGCCTAAACTATAAATCCCATATTGACCTGTGTTGTAAGTGAAGTTGCTGTAAGGATAACATACACTCCACAATTCACTCCAGGCTTGATCTTTGTCTCCAATTTTTAAGTAGTATGTACTGTCTTTTATATTAACTAAAACATGTTGCACACCTTTCACATTTACCTTGAATTTGTACCAATAATTCTCCACCAATTCTGTGGCATTTGTGATGGTTTGCTCTGTAATATTTGACATCTCTCTATTGGGACTAAACTCTTTCACTCCGACTAAAGAAGTTGTTTGATCTCTTTTGGATTCAATCATTTCGTTCCAGTTTTTATCTGAAGGAAATGATATTTTTGATCCACCATGATAGCTAAATTGATATCCTGGTTCTGAAGCTACATAACTAAATTTATTGCCTTTATCATTTTTATTGGAGTCGCCATACAAGACCCAATCGAAGTTATTGAATCGTTTGTTTTCGCTTAAAAATTCCCCTTCCGGATAGTTTCCTGGCAACCAATTGTTCAAATCTTTACTGTTGGTGTATGTATTACTTAATCTTGACAGCCAAGCCATTTGATTGATGATGATTCTAGATCGATAATCTTGTAATAAGAAATCAAATTCTATTTCTTTTTCAAATACTGGATCACTAAAATTCGGATCTGATTTTGATTTATATCCAATTTTATGAATTACTTTTTTAGCTGCAATTTCATCTGATTGCAATAATGCACATTTTTCATCTTTTGGACCTGTGATATTGTAATGCCATTTGCTACCATCGCTTGAAGATAAATTGCCATATTTGGCTATTCCTTCAGATTCTGCTTTGGAGTATTCGTACAAGACTTTGCGCATGTAGCCACCGATATCTTTGAAACCAGACAATAATTCATCAAACTTGTTATAAATACCTTTTCCACCATACCGATCATATTTTATTCTTTGCTCCGGCAAATATGTGTCATTGTAAGACAGTTGTATATTGCGTTTTAGTCGCATAATATCGAAATTGTCAAATCCTTCTAGATTGTCATTTTTAATGGTAAATGCGTAATAGTCATCTTTTACAGAATGGAATTTACTTTCGCCATATTTAGATATTGCAGCAGCTCTTTGACCATCGAATGCATCATTGGGATGTTGAAAATCCCTTCGTTTTACTTTAGATTTTACATGTTTTACTTCTAGGAGATTCATTTTGCCCTGAAGCGAGTCGTAGTTGCTGACAGCAAAAAAAGACGAGTGCAAAATGACCGTGTTTTCTTTGATCACCTTATTGATTTTATCTTGTGCAATGTCAGCGTTTTTGCCTTTATTGACAGTCAAAACAGTACTTGTGTCTAAAGATGTCTCTGCAGTTTTATTTGTCGAAATATTTTTAAGATCGGGTTCTTGTAAGACTACTAGTTCATACATGGCTCCTTTGGTAAGCTGTAACCCTTTCAAATCAGGAAAAGAAACCTGACTAATCGGAGACATTTCTTCTGACAATACATTGATTTGATATTGACCATTATTGACCGAAAGAGATTTAGCTTTCAATATTTTTGCCATTTCAGCCTTTTTAGGATAAGTTGTGATTTGAAGTTCCTTCTCACTTACTTTTATACCATCCAATCCATATTCTTTAAGCTGAACAGAATACTTAAATTTTACCGTACTTCCAAATTCATCGGTACATGCCTGACACGTGTCTGGAAATAAATGAACAGCATCTTCCAATGCTTTTAGTTTAAATTTGATTTCGGTATTTGCATATCCTGAATGCCAGTATCTTTGTCCAACTCCTGGTGCCATATATTCCACCATTCCAGACATAATCTTGGTAGGTCTTTCTCCTGTTTTAAATTTGATGATACCTTTTTCTATTAAAGGTTGTTTGCTAGTGTCACCTTTTTTACCAGATTCAAAGTTTTCAATATATTCAACTTTTCCATTTACAATTTCTGATTTTTTCCAGATAAATGAATATGCCAATTGATACTCTGTATTTGGTTGCAAAGGATTGTCAAATGTCAGATTAATACCTTTTTTGTTAGTATGTATTTTTTGAACATGGTTTTGTATCACTTCTTTTTTCACGGTGCCAAAGCTTCCTATCTTTTGCTTTTTTGAATAAGTTAGTTTCAATTCTTTAACATCTGCAATAAATGAAGCAGTAGAAAGAATATTGCCATCCGCATCAGTTTGTGGTACGTGAAATTCCTTTTGTAGCGCTATATTGGTTGCCAAAATAATATCTGTGTAACGATCCACATTTGTTTGACCATCCACAATATTCGCTTCATTAAATATATTGATGCCATCTAATGGTGAGGGAGCTTCTAAGTTTTCGCATTTTTCGCCCAACTGTACTTTACAATTGAATGAACCTTCCAATAGGCCATCAAGGACACTATAATTACCATTGACTCGACCTGAAAAATAACTAGGATTTGGAGCCTTTGCATTTAAATATATAAAGGCGCCTGCTTTCATAATATTAACCCTTCCACTAGTGAATATTAAGTTATACGCTAGATTGACATTACAGTTGGCATATCCAAAAGCTTGACCCTGAGCATACCATCCTTTGATACCTATCGATCCGTTCTCCGTGTTACTACAAGATACTTGTTTCATTTCTTTCAACAAAATATTAAAACCAAGGCCTACATCAAAATTTCCAACAAGTGGTCCAGTCTCCGTTTTCCCTTCAATGCTTCCCTTGAATCCAAATGAAATGCCAGCACCGGATGTAGTCTCTTCTGTACTGTTTTCATCTGACTTTACTTCATCGTATTTTGCCGATTCCATATCTGAGATTTGTGGGATTAACTCCTTAATAGGTGGGAAATTATCCACATCATTACCAATTTGGAAATAAGCACCTGCTTTTACTTTTATAATGTCATTTAGATTTAGCAAAGCAGTGTTGTACTTCAATTCACTTGCGCTAGTATAGTTGCCTATGGATGAACCACCAAATTTGAAATTGAAAAAAGGCTTTTTCTCTTCTCTATTATCAAAAGAAAAGACAAGTTTTCCACCTACATAATTTGCCTTTGTGTTGAAATCTGTCGTGCTATAATCTTCAGGAATCTGTATTAATGGCGATTCTAAGCCTACCGCATCTACTTTCATTCTCATGCCAAAGCCACCTACCAATACTCGATCAGCGAGATTCAATTCTATTTTGGCATATGCGTCTGCAATATTTTCGTCTCTTCTTTTTGCTAAACTCGTCGGCTTAAAATACGCATTTACATTTACAGATATCTTTCTGAATTGTAAATCACCTGTGGCCTTATCGGTCGAAATTTCCATGTCTATACCAGGCTCTGCTATGATGGAGTAAATGGGTGGATTTTGATTGTCCAATTCATTCCAAGGACCAAGGATCACATAAAAATTGCCTCCATAAGTTCCTTTTTCTGGTTCGTAATTTTGTGAAAAACCTACACCTGGCGCAAGATATTTTGCGTCGGGAATCGGACAGTCATCTGCAGGTGGCGTATTGGTATCTGGTTTGATCTTGAGATCGGAAATAGCATTGGCAGAGCGCATATTTATCCTGATGCCACCACCACCACCATATAGGTCAATAATTGGTGGATTACTAGGCGTTGGTGGCGGAATAGGGAAGCCTGATTGTTTGAACGCTTCCAAGTCTATAAATCCGTAATAAAATGCATCTGTTTCGCTCATCGTCTTTTTACCAAATTGGCCCACCGCTTGAATGCCTCCCAATCCCATTACAGTGGCAGATAAATAGGCTTTGAAGCCAGAACCATGATTGTTGGTTACTATTGCTTTGCCATTTTCATCTTTAGGCGTTCGTAGAATATTCAATCCACCATTAAATGCTACAGGGCCGATAGATCCATCCAAAGCAAGGCATTTGAAATTAACACCATCTGGCACAAAACGCCCATCTTTATTCCTTGAGAACGCTAGTCCTACACCGCCTTTGGCATTTATGGCACAAGTTTTTACTTCTTCTTTTTCTCCTTTTTTCTCTTTATTGTCTCCAAGTAAACTCAATGTTACCGAAATACCTAATTCAAAATTATCACCTACTGCTTTGATTCCTTTACAATCTACGTCAAACTTAAGACTGTTAAATTCTGGTTCTGTATCAGCTTTGGCTGTAATTGCGGCTGATTCAGGTGTACTTGTACTAGCTTTTTTTGTTCTTTTGACGGAGCCACTTGCCGTTGATACTACTTTGACTCCACCTTTTGATCTGACTATTTTACCACTTGCAGTAGAAACTTCTGGTGTCAATTCTGTAGTCTTGATAGAGCCACTTGCTTCTGATACTACTTTAACTTCCCCTTTTTTTCTGACTATTTTACCGCTGGCTGTAGAAACCTCAGGTGTTACATCAGTTGCTTTATCTTTATTTTCTTCTGTTACTTCTTCTTTATCTTCATCATCTTTATCTTCGTTATTGAAAATGCTTTTAATATCTACAACGCCCCAAGTACCAAATTCAATAGATTTAATACCATATTCGTCGATCAGTTTTGCAGAAGCTGATGCTGTTTTTTTATTTAATTCTAATCCTTCAAATGTGAGACAGTGCAGAGACAAGTCCATGCCATCAGGAAAGTTTTTTAAACCATAAGCTTTCATGGTTTCGGTAGTTAATAATACAATGCCAATACCACTAAAAGTGCCGCTTGGATCCCAATTATTGGTCTGGTTATTAAACAATAAGCTGATATTAGAATCATCATTGAGCACTACGCCAAGCCCTGGAATAAAGTCGGATTGATACGTTTTGTATGACACATCATCAAATTCGAAAAGGCTAGAAATTTTAGATTCGCCATTACTGCTAGATACATATACAGTACCAGTGAACTCAACCCAAGATGAATCAAATTTTACACTTTTTATTTTGTCTGGATTTTGTTTAAATATTGGGATACTTATTTCACCTTTTATTTCCAAGTTACTTTTATAAACAGAATTTTTGATAGCGTATGATACCGAATCCAAACTATATTTCCATCCTGAAATTTTGGCACCGTCTTTTTTGTCAATTACATCCTTCAGTTCAAAGCTACTATGCAACCCTTTTTCAAAGTCATTAAAAACATAGACCAAGTCCGTAATAGGCAAGGATAAAGGTGCTTTTTTTGCATCATAAAATCCTAGTAATTCACAACTAGCGTTTTCTATGATAATGCCTTTGAATGCTTTGTCACTTGTACTCTTACTATATGAAACAGATGCTAAAGAACCAGGAATTTTTTTATTCGAAGAATTATCAAAATAAATAGCATAATTTTCACCTGCTTTAAAGCTCACCTGAGGAAGGTCTTTTGGATGAATATTCCATTTTGAGTCTTTTTTATCAGATGCAAAGTCCTGACAGATAGCAATAAAATCTACCAAAGAATGACTATTGCCCAATGTGGACGTATTGAGTCTAAAAGGAATTTTAGCCAAGGATTTATCAGATTTATTTACCATGTCGTCAAATGTAATCTCGCCATACATCTGATAATAGGTAAACCCTGAGGTACAATCTATTCTAGCAAGGTTTCTGTTGCTTTCAGTAGCATTGTTATTTCTTGTGCTCCAATGATAGTTTTCAAATTTCCAGTCTTCATTTTTCACCGGATTTTCAGCATACAAATCTACATTTTCTAACTTTACAGCATTGCCTGTAGCGTTGACTTTACCACTTCTGAATACCATGCGTTTTTCTTCGTTTTTAGTATCATAGGATGATTCTAGGACAAAAGTAATATTTGCAATTGCGCCGCGTTCTTTCCATTCATCTATGTCAACTGTTGCAACATATAGTGAAGAACCGAGTGGGATATTTAATTGTGTCTTGAATCCAAGTTTGGAAAATACATTCTGATCGACAAGGATTCTATCTTTCATTTTAATACGTTTTCCTGTCTTTTCGATAGGCAAATCACGATCAATCAATGGCCAATAAAGCGTCTTGTCATCTTTTAGAATAAAATCATCATCTGTATTTTCAGAAATATTATTTGTCACAAAACTATAATAGTTTTCTTTTTTTGACCCATCATTTATACTAGCCAGACTACCATTGTATTGACTTGAAACTTCGTTTTGTCCTATTTCACTACCAAGGTTATTTTTTAATTTATCGGAATATCCGAATGCTTTTCCTTCTACACAATCACAGTTCAAAATGTATTTATTTTGCGCTATGTGGTCAAAAACAAATTGACCATTTTTGTCCGTTGCCCATATACTCATTTCCATTTTACTATTTCCATTAATAGAAGTAAAAAAGAGTCCGATACTTTCTTTGCCATCTACCATTTCAAATTTTATGGCTGCATTTGTAAGTGGATATTTTTTGTCATTTATAATGAAAAAAGCATTTGTTATGTCTATGTTACCAGTGTTATACTTTTTCTCTATTGGATTGTATGGATCGACATTCCAGTTTTGGATATTTATTCCTTCTAATCTAATCGACTTTATGTCTCCACCAACTTTAAAAACAGATTCTAAGTTTGTGCTGATTTCGGCTACATTTCCTTTAATGGATTTTAAAAAACTAGTTCCATCCATTTGCATATTTAACTGTCCCGTTAAGTTGGATTTTGGTAGAAATGTATATTGACTGTTAATGTTTTTTATGTCAACAGCTATGTTAGATTCAGACTGAATCACCATCTTGCTATGCCACATATCAATGTCCAAAGTGGTTGGTTTTTCATCTATCAACAATGAAGGAAGATCGTTTGTATTTATATCAAAGCCACCAGAGTAGGGTATAAGATTACTTGCAACAGGCAGTTTTATTTGACCTTTAATTTTTGGACCTTCAAATGTGCCGTTGTTGATTTCGACACTCATTTCATCCACACTATATTGCCATTTATTTGATTTTCCGTCTTTTAAAGCAATAATATTTTTCTTTGAAATGTTTGCAAGTTGCACCGTTTCCGAATCAATAAAAAGATGCCCTTGATCCAAAACCAAATCATTTTTACCAGCAAGATTATATTTTGCAGGCAGTAGTGCTTTCATGCCTTGAAGCAAAATTCCTTTTGAGGTACCCTTGGTTATCAATGATTTAACATCAGCTGGAAATGAAGGATTTTGTACATCATTCAATTGTAAAACTCCGCCCGATGCAGAAAAAGTGATATTGTCTATACCTACGATCTTAAAATCTTCTACTGATTCTATGAGTCCATTATAAGATTCGAATGGCTGCTTTTTATCTTTTAGTGCCAAAGTCAAAGGCAATTTATTCAATGCTGTTACCACCAAAGCCGGATTGATGACATAGGTTTTATTTACCTTTTTTTCGAATACACCTTCACAATCACAGTACAACTTACTGTCCCCATTTTGGCTATAAGCAACTAATAACGAGTTGAGTACACTTGTTTCTCTGGTATTTTCCGAACCAATGATTGGTACCAAATGTGCTTTGTTTTTTACACCATAAGGCGTGGCTGGAATGGCAGTACCTGCGGATACACTTAGATTAGAAATGGTTAATTGACTATTCTTGACATTGCCATCTTTTTCTAAGCCTATCAAGTTGAGATAAGCATTTGTCGGAGTCCATCGCACACCAATGACTGAGACGGATGAAGACGGTTGTTTTTCATTTACCAAAGAAAGCGGCAAAACATTGATTTTCTCACCATTGTTTGACATCATGGATACTTGCCTTGTTTTACCCATATATTTGTACAAATTGACCGCATAATCATTGCCCAAATTTTTAGCAATTTGATCGGGCATTAATTGCTCCGATGTTAAAGGAAATTTTTCATTTTTTGCTTCTATGAGTTCGGCTTCATACACCCTTCCTTCTTTATTGACTTTGATGTTTTTATAGACTACTTCTAATGTCGATCTTAGCATCGGAAATACAATTAATCCTTTTCCTGAATATCCTTGATGATGGTTGCCACTAGCATCTACGATTTTCATATCAAAATATCCAACTTTTACATCCTGATTTGGAGCGACTATCATTGGATCATTATTTGTAATCGCCACAGGACCATAACTAGTTTCATATACTGAACAACCTCTTGGAGATGGTCGGTTTGATGGGTTGATATCGTCATCTGGTTTATCTCCCTCATACAACATAAATGTACATATCTGACTCAGTCCATCATTCTGAAACAACCTACTTGTAGGATTCATCACAGAAGTTGCTCTAACTCTCCAAGCATAGACTTTGTTTGGTGCGAGATTTGGTTCTGCTTGTGTATAAAGCAATGATGCAGAAAATGACTTCGTTCTAAATATTTTCAACGCACTATCAAATACGTCATTGGCATTAAAGGTACCTTCAGGCAACTGTACGAGTTCAAACTCATATTCCACTGCTCCAGGTGAATTGGGACTTCCCAAATGCATCGGCTGCCAGTTGAATATCATGTTTTGAGTTAAGGGTAATTTTATTTTTTCACCACATGCAGGTTTTACAATTTGTGGTGGTTGATTGAGTCGGAAATTTCCTGACATACAAAACTTATTAGAGATAGGCACATTTCTTTCCAATCCATATATCTGTAGGCATATCTGATTAAATCCTTCCGGAATCTCTATTGAACCCATTCCAGTTCCGTTTACCCCTGTGAGTGTTTGGCTATTAAGGTAAGACCTTAACACATTCCCATCCAATACCATATTTTGAAACTGATTGAGCGTGATAGGCATTCCCACATAGTTTGGATCCGTCTGATAGATGATCGTTCCGTTTTGCTCTATGCTTAGGCTCAACCTGACTTGTAGACTTGCTTGCATAGGGTCTTTGAGCATGGCACTAAATGTTAGGTCTTGGGTACGCTCAGCACCATACACCCCAAGATTGAGCGAATGTGGAGGTACGAGTGAACCAGTCACCTGCACTGGCCAAACTTGTTGTGCAACAATTGATGTGATAAAAAATATCCAGATGATAAAACTTAAAATATACTTTCCAATGCTCATATTAATCAATGATTATCTTGTTATAATATTTATCTACTTATAATGGTGTGGCTACTTTTTGTCCTTTTTACCAGGCACATAGTTAAAATTATATTGTAGCCCAACATTGGCAGTAGATTCTGAAAACGGCGCTATTGTTTCAGCAGTCGTGCGTAGGTAGCCCCAGTTTACATTTGCGGATAGACCTGAACCAATCTGAAAACCGACCTTTAATTGTCCTAAAAGATTATTGCTTTTGGCACCAGTATCTCTAGTATTGGTGAAATAATTGGCGTCAAGTCCAACACTGATTTTATTATCCAAAAAAGACTTTCCTAGCCCCATACCTGCACCATACCTTTTGATGAGCATTTGTGCGATCTCATTCTGATTGTAATTTATCCTTGATGACAGTCGGAGTTTATTGGCAAAAACAATATTATACCCAAAATTCGCCACTATGACTTTGGATGCGGCACTTTGTTCTCTATTCACGACATCATCATTGACATCCTGCATATTTCCACTTAGGGAAAACGAATGTTGTGGACCTTCTGTATTCGCAATGGTATATGCTAGATTTAGACCTACATCTTTGGTGATAATGACCGCATTTAAGGAGTCAAGGTTTTGATTCAAGACATATCCTACATCAGTGGTATTGTTATTATAATTAGCAGAAGCAGAAAATCCACCTGTGGCATATCCAAGATTTGCTGCGTAGATAAAACGTTGGGTCGTAGCAGGTTTGCTCAAATCTAGATTATTGGATTGTA
Source organism: Saprospiraceae bacterium UBA7687 (assembly GCA_002482845.1). Taxonomy (GTDB): domain Bacteria; phylum Bacteroidota; class Bacteroidia; order Chitinophagales; family Saprospiraceae; genus OLB9. Next base: position 14,717 of record DLGT01000130.1, on the reverse strand, counting down.
CACCACCACTCAGCGCAACGTTCAGTTTATGATCTAGCAGGTTGAAAGCTAAATTTCCCAACACATCAATGATGTCTCTATTAAAAAAGTAAGCACCAAAAGTCCTGTAATTAGGATCTACTTTTCGATATTGTAAGCCAGCTAACATGGATTTGCCTTCATAAGCTACGGATGCGTCAATGGCTGAACTATATTCCGTTGTCGTGCGCTCTTCCATTAAAAACGAAGTGAGACGACTCTTAGCTGTGGTGGCATCTAGGGCATTGGGTGAGACAGCACTTGACGCATATTCTAGTTTGATTCTGATTTTATCAAAAAACAATTTTTGTGCATTGATACCTAAAACAAGGTTTTCTTCCGCAGATGGTTGTATGGGAATATTGGTGGGAATGACGATAGAATTTTGATCATCATTTGCTTTAAATACTGTAAGGTCAATAGAAGACTGCTCATCTCCATAACCTACTTTTGCGCCCCAACCTGTTCGTTGATATACAGGAACATTAGGTGTGACTAGGGATAAATCTACTGGCTCTGCTTTTGCCAACTGTCCGTACATACCAGCAATGCGGACTTTGCCTGGAGTCAATTCTGTGCCGATTCCATTAAAATTTAAGTTATCTAAAGTGTATTTGGAAAAACGCATGGATCGGTGACCTAGATGTAGTTTTGCCCACTTGTACCGAGGACTCATCCCAAATCGAACAAATCTATTATTTACAGAAGAAATTTTATCTTTGAAAGCATCTTTTATTTCACTAAAATTAGGCAATGATGATTGATTATTTTTAGCTGTCAATATCATGGAAAAAGGAAGATCAATCTGATAAATCCTGACATTCAAATTAGTATTTAAAGTATAGAAAAAAGGATCTTGGCGTAGTGGTCCGCCAAAGGCATTATATGATCTCATGTTGAGCCCAACACTTCCAGATAGTGTAAATGGATCGCCAAAATCTGTAAAATCTTTGAAAAAACTACTGATGTGTGTTTTAAAAAAACCTTTATTCGTCTTTTCGTCCAAGTCCTCTAATGAACCCAATTGCGCCACCATAGAAACATGGAAGACTATTATCAAAAACAAAGTAAAGAGTTGTCTCATAAATTTAGGTTTTGAATAAAAGGCACTTCTCAGCAAACATTAATAAACATTTTATTTTTTCCTTCCCTGAAATAGTGTTGATAATGAAAGCGCAAACGTAAATAATATATAAAAAACTAGATATGAATCCATTTGCCTTTGTTCTGAATGGTATCTTTTATGTTCTGAATGACATTTATAGTAACTTTTCTACCTGTTTTGATGGTATAACCGCGGATTTGATTCCAATTTGTTTATTGTCATGGATAAATATAAAGATATTTACTTTTCAGAACATTAAAACCGCTTTTCAGAACATTACGACGATAAATAATCATTATCATGGTGTATTTTTATAGTTTTGCATATTAAATTTAAAACCATAACTTATTTTTCCCAAATATTGCGACGTATCTGTTTCATCAGCAAATTTTGCTTGTTGTGCGTTATCTTTTTTTTGTCTTTTCATATATATGCTCAGGATTGTGATGAGATCAAAAAGACAATGACACCTGATTATGAAAAGCTAAAACAAATGATTGCTGTAGAAAATGCAAACAAGGCTTTTGTTTTTTCTGATAGTTTACTACAAATACTTACATCAAAAAAGAGAGAAAATTGTTCGATATCTTTTTGGATAGGTTATTATCAGGGTGAGTCTCTAGAATTATTGATGGATTTTGAGTCTGCGCTGAAGACATACTATAAGATTATAAAAAATGCTGAACAACAAAATGAATGGGAAATTGCAGCCCACTGTTATGTCTCCGTTGCGAGATGTCACGAAGTTCTAGGTAGAGACAAAGATTGTTACAGGTATCTACAGAAGGCTAGAGATCTGATAATGAACCACAAACTTTATCAGGTCGAACCAACATTTGCATTCAGATATTCATCTTATCATAGAATTTATGGTATTAAGGATTCTGCAATCGTTTACGCACAGCTTGCAATAGATAAAGGCAGTAAACTTAGTATTTTGCGTGCACAGACCGATGGCTTTATGCTACTTGGGATCTTGTATAATGATTTGGATACTTCGAGCAGATATTTTAGAGAAGCAGCCACATTGTTTTATAACAACAAAAATTATGTAGGCGCCGCAAATATGTATTTAAATATCTCTAACAAATATTGGAAGGAAAAAAGGCCTGACAAAGCAATGTCTGCCTTGGATACCGTACAAATGTTGTCTACATTTATTGTTGATAAAAACAAAGCATACTATCGAATACTTGGTCAAATAGCTGAAATCAAAAAGAACTATTTTGAAGGAAAAAACAACATTGATTCCGCTTACTTTTACCTTAACCTTACTCGAGCTTATGAAAAAGAATCTCAATGGATGGTCAATCAAGAAAAGATCGTATCAGACGCTATTGGATTTGCCATTGACAAGGAGAAAGAAAAGGTTATTTACGCAGAGAAGATTACTTTTCTGTTAAGGGTAGGGCTCACAGCTATGGGCCTTCTAATGCTTGTTTTATCTTATGTTGTGTTTAATAATCATAAAAAAAGAAAACAAATAGCTCATCAAAATAAAATGATCAGTGCCAACAATGAGGCACTTAGTCAATCTATTCAAAAACAATCCATCTTACTTTCTGAGATACACCACAGGGTAAAAAATAATCTTCAACTAGTCATCAGTTTACTCACTTTACATGGTCATAATACCAATAATCCTAGCGTTAAGAACTACTTAGATGATCTTTCCCGAAAGGTATTTAGTATTGCCTTAATTCACGAACAATTATATAGATCTGGAGATTTTGAAAAGATTGATACAAAAGAATACCTAAACGAACTCACATCAAACTTTCAGATTTTGCAAGATATCCACACACAAATCGAATTTCAAACAGATGCCGACCATATCTTGCTCAATCTAGAGACCGTGTTGCCATTGGGTATCATTTGTTCAGAATTGATCAGCAATTCTCTCAAATATGCACAAACCGAAAACGAAACCATCAAAATTTATTTAAGCCTGAAAGCCTTTGGAAATAAATATTTATTGAAATATGCAGATAATGGTCCTGGTATTAATGCAGATCTTCCCAATAAATCAAAACAAGGAATGGGACTCACCTTGATAAACAATATGGTAAGACAGTTGCAAGGAGAAAGTTCAAGATACAATGAGAAAGGCGCAGTATTTACCTTGTTATTTGAAGAAAAAATGGTGTCCACAGTATAAATTTAATTTTAAAAGATTAAACCCTCATTATGCATTAGAACTTCGTAGTGAAGGCTGAAAGGCCAATAAAATAAGAATTTTCGAGAGCGAATCATAGTCCACTATGGTGAGTGATTGAAAATTATCCGCCGCGGCGGAGCCTTATTTTGCAGGAATTTCGGCATGTAATAGATTTGCTAATGCATAATGCGGGTTAAAGAAAGTACAGATGAAAGTATTAAAAGTATTAATTGTAGAAGATGAAATTCTCATTGCAGAAACGATTAAAATTTATCTAGAAGATAGGGGCCATCAAGTTGTAAATATAGCTATTTCTTATGATGAAGCTGTAAGTGCTTACCACCTTAGAAAACCTGACATCGTCTTGCTAGATATCCGTCTTTACGGACCACAATCCGGCATTGAAGTAGCAAATTTTATACTTGACCAAAAAGAAAGTGTACCATTTATCTATCTCACATCCCAGTATGACCAGCGCATTCTAGACTACGCACTCACCACTAATCCTTACGGCTATCTCACCAAACCCATTCAGAAAGAATCCTTGTGGACATCGATAGAATCTGCCTATAATCTTTATCTTTCAAAGAATGCAGAAGATAAAATGATCACCATCCAAGATGGAAAAAATAACTACCAAATTAAAGTCAACGAAATTCTTTATATCCAAGCAGACCATGTATATTCCAAAATAGTCAACACCCAACAAAAAGAATTAATCATCCGCAAAACACTCCAACAAGTCTTAGAACTTATGGATTTTGACTTCATCATCTATTGCCACAGAAGCTACATTGTCAATTCGAAATATATCACAAGTTGGAACCAAGATGAAATAATACTTAATAAAGATACACCCATTCCTATCTCCAGATCAAGAAAAAATGAAGTGCTGGAAAAAATAAAGTTAATGGTGCAGTAGTATTGGCGTCATAAATAGGAGGGTAGGGCTGACATATTCGCAAGAAAAGCCTAAAAATTGATTGCTATTTGGAGTAACAATGATAGCTTAGAACAATTAGTTCTGATAACTAAATAACATGTATTACGATAATAAAAAAGGGATCTAGCCAAGTCAACTTTGTAGCACGATAGTATGCCAATCTAAAAGTGCGTAGTCCTCACATCTTTGTAGAAAATCGTCAAAGTTCAAAATTTGATGTGCTTATCCACGACATCTTGAAACAAATTGTTTTGATTTATGTGTATGTAAAAAGGGGCGTAGCCTGACATCTTTGTAGCAATCATCCAATATCTCTAACATTTAGGGGCGTAGCCCTGACATCTTTAAAACCAACCGCTACCAAGTAGGAAACTGCTACCACCATTTAGGAAACTGCCATGTTCGTTTAGGAAACTCCAATGTTCATTCAGGAAACAGCCACTACCATTTAGAAAACTCGCACTGTCAAGTAGGAAACTCCCACTACCATTTAAGAAACTCCCACTTCCATTTAGGAAACTCCCACTTCCATTTAGGAAACTCGCACTGTCATTTAGGAAACTTTAACACTCCTTCAAAGAAACTGCCACCATCATTTAGGAAACTCCCACTGTCATTTAGGAAACTCCCACTGTCATTTAGGAAACTTGCACTGTCAAATAGGAAACTTGCACTGTCAAATAGGAAACTTGCACTGTCATTTAGGAAACTTTAACATTCAAAAAGAGAAATACTACTTTCGATTCGTAAACCAGTGCTGGTGGATTGGGGAATTGGAAAAATTATTTTTGGGAAGTAATTATTAAGGCAATACCTGAAACATTAAATAATATCTAAAGGCAAAATACTCCTTGCTTTAGATTAGAATGTTATATTTTTGTTCAAATAGGTTAGAACTGTAAATCATCTGTAACCTTATGATCAACTTTTAAGCTCAGTGAACTAAATAGGAAGGGTAATTAGCAAATCTGTATTTTTTATTTTGATCATAATTCAATTACATATTATTATATTTATTTTTGTTTTGAGTTAGAATCAATAAATCTAGATTTTTTATATATTGAAAATCAATTTCATTTGATAAGCTTTCGCGATTCTTAAAATTACCTTCTATTATACAGCCATAATTACTTGGTATTACAAATCTGTCTATCATAAAGCTGCCTTCTATTTTACTGCCTTTTAGCATTATTAATTTATAACAGGATAATATTCCACTAAAATTTCCTTTTATTCTGACTATATTATTTCCAAGTCCGATAATTTTACCTAAAAATTCACCATCTATTTCCAAATTGGCATTTTCTCTTAAAATAATGTTGCAATTCTTGTGTATTCCTCTTAATACCTTGGTTCCTTCAATGTAAGTGTCTGTTTGTAATCTATCTATGTAACTAGGTGACATCCATATATAATCATCGTATAAATCTATTTTTAAAATCTTTTTCAAGGTTGTTATAAAATTCATATTTGGATTATTTTAAGAATTAGATTGTAAATTTAATAAATCGAAACTTAAAGACATAATTTATCTAATTTTTATATACTGAATTCATTAATAAATAATTTTTAATCTGATATTAAAGTAAAATTATAGTAGGTATCTTTTGGGTTTTCTTCAGGATGAAATGATTATTCCCCATAAAAAATAAGGATTTGTGTAAATTATTTGTGTTCTGTGGCACAATTAAGCTTAAAATGCTACTTTTGCGCTAAATATTAACTCACATTAAATAAAATATCATGAGAAGTATCTTAAATATAGTAGCGATAGCAGCATTTACAGGTTTGGCTTTTATGGCTTGTAATAAACCTGCTACCACTGAAGCAACACCAACTGCATCGACCACAGCTGAAACTGGGGTTGATAAAATTGTATTTATTGACATAGATACTTTATTGAGTAAATACAATCTTTACTTGGACAAAAAGTCCGAACTCGAAGGTCAATCAAAAACAGCTGAAAAAGCGCTTGCAGGTAAAATCGAAGCTTTCCAAAAAAGATTGGGCAAGTTCCAACAAGATGTAGTGGAGATTCAGCAAAAAGCGAATACCATTGCACCCATAGAGTTGAAAAAAATGGAAGAGAAGTTCGGTCAGCAACAACAAAATCTTGCTAAAGAAGAAGAATCTCTAATGAAGCAAAGAGATAATGCCACTATAGAATTGGAGAGTAAATTGTTAGAAACCCAAAAAGACCTTCAAAAGAAGATAGATGATTACCTAGACAAATTGGCAGAAGAAAAAGGTTATGATCTTGTTTTGATGAAGGGTTCTACAGGTAGTGTTATGTTCGGTAAAGCAACGCTTGACATCACAGAAGAAACCGTTAAAAGATTGAACGAAGAATACGAAGCGACTAAGACTAAATAGTAGATATATTCTTTAAAGATAAAAAAAGCCACTTTGCGATGTAAGGTGGCTTTTTTATTTTATTGCTATGTTAGCGTGATTAAACGGGTGCAAGTATTTTGTTTAAAACTTATGTTCTGAATGAAAGGGTAGTGAGATGTAAATTTCAAAAGATAGATTTAAGCGCTTGAATATGTTGAAAAAGACTGTAAAATCAATTCTCAGGATTTGTATTTTCTTTTCAGTTGACTCCATGATTGTATATAAATAAAAACGCAGTTGTCACCTAAGTAACAACTGCGCCAACAATTTATACGAGTACGTATGAATTACTTTAACATGAATTGTCCTTTTCCTACAGGAAATCCATTGTTATATATCTCTACTTTATATTCACCTTTTGGTAAGGCATCCGTTACATTCCAGTCAATACAAGCATTAGTATCTTCGTTTTGGTAAGGAATCTCAGCAGATGTTGTATATCTTACTTGAGTATTATCTAGTTTATTAGTCAAAACCCCAGAACCTCTATCTTCTACTGCAATCGTTTCTCCTTGTGGATTTATCAGCCTCAAAAAGAATTTTTTAGGACCTGAAGATGTTACCATATTGGTTTCTGTAAGGATACAAGTACGAAGCAATTTGATGTCTTTTGCTTTACTTTTTTCTTTCAACTTTCCATCTTTTTTTACTTCATAACCTTTTACTTCCAAGAAGTTGATCTTGATGGCATTTGCCATATCTACTTTAGATCCAAGGGCTTCATTAGATTTAGAAAGCATATCTTTTTCTGATGCTAAAGCTGATTTTGCAAGGATTACTTCCTCTTTCGCTCTGACTTCTTCGTCTACTCTTTGTGTAAGTTTGGCATTATCTTCTGTCAAAATATTGTTTTCTTCCTTCAATTGCTGAATATCAGCAAGGTATTTTGTAAGGTTTGAATTTAAGTTTTTGATTTCAGACTTTGCTTTATCCAATTCTTTTTTTGTCCAAATCAGGTTGTTGATTTTGTCTTTCTGTGTCTTTAATTCACTTTTTTGACTATCAATTAAAGCATTCAGTTGAGCATTGTCTCCTCTCATTTCTTCTAGACTCTCTAAAGCAGCTTGATAATCTTGGTCCAACTCTGTTTGTACTTTCTGCAATTCCATCATTTCCGTTTGTTGGGTTTGATTAGAACTAGAAAGTTTACTGTAAATGTATGCTTGATATGCATTGATTGCTAAAAGCACTACTATAGCTACGATCGCAATAGCTGTAAAATTCGATTTAGATTGTGATGTACTCATATTTTTAAATATTTTTGATTATAACGTCGTAAATATATGGAAATATTACTTACTTTGGTACAATTTTATAAAAATGGTTATATTCTACTATGTTAATATATCCGTGAAAACCCTTAATTATATGTTTTTAGACAAATTTCTATTAAAAAGATGTTTATTCCTAGATATCGAAACCGTATCTGAGTTTCCCGACTATGAATCTATGCCACCTGAAAAACAATCCTTGTGGAATACAAAAGCGCTACAGGTACAAAAAACAAACCCAAATGACCAAACACCCATCGATATAGCCGCACTTTATCGCCAAAAGGCAGGCATATTTGCTGAATTTTCAAAAGTAGCTTGTATTTCCATGGGATTCTTAAGTTTTGCAGATGATGTCCCTATTAAGATCAGAATAAAATCAGTAGCAGGCGATGATGAAAGAATAGTCTTAGAAGATTTTGCCCGTATTTTGATCAATCACTATAACGATCCTGAAAACTCTAGGCTTTGTGGACATAATATAAAGGAGTTTGATATTCCTTTTTTATGCAGAAGAATGGTGATCAATCAAATACAATTACCCAATATATTAGATATAGGTGGTAAAAAACCTTGGCAGACAGCCCATCTTATGGATACCATGGATATGTGGCGATTTGGGGATTACAAAAACTATACATCATTGACTTTATTGGCAGGGACTCTTGGTATTGCTACTCCTAAAGACGATATCGATGGGAGTATGGTAGGTTCTGTATTTTGGGATGAAGGTGACATAGATCGAATCGTCGTCTATTGCCAAAAAGATGTGGTTACCGTCATACAAATTATGATGAGATACGCAGGTTTACCATTATTTGAAGTAGAAGATATTGAATATATTAATCAAAAAGAGTGATCTTTTCTTAATTATCGATGTTATTGGCACACTTACCTGTCAAATTTTAAGTAGGGAATTGTGTCTTTTAAAATCAATTAAATTATCTATCTTTGCCCCCGATGAGGAATATAAGAAATTTTTGTGTGATCGCACATATAGATCACGGTAAGAGTACGCTGTCAGATAGGTTGTTGGAGTTTACCAAAACTATTTCTGAACGAGACATGCAGCACCAAGCATTGGATGACATGGATCTGGAGAGGGAGAGAGGCATTACTATAAAAAGTCATGCCATTCAGATGTATTATACACATACGGATGGAGAAGTGTATACTTTTAATATGATAGACACGCCAGGGCACGTAGATTTTTCATACGAAGTCTCTCGATCTATTGCAGCTTGCGAGGGTGCCCTCTTGTTAGTAGATGCATCTCAGGGTATCCAGGCGCAGACAATTAGTAACCTTTATCTAGCCATTGAGCATGACCTAGAAATTATACCTGTTTTAAATAAGGTAGATATGGAATCTGCTATGATTGATGAAGTTTCTGATCAAGTGATTGATCTGATAGGCTGTAAAAAGGAAGACATCATATTAGCTAGTGGTAAAACAGGTATTGGTATAGTAGAGCTTATGAAAGCAGTGGTTGATAGAATACCACATCCTAAAGGCGATGTCAATGCACCATTACAAGCACTGATTTTTGATTCGATGTTTAATTCTTTTCGTGGTGTAATAGCCTATTATAGAATCCTGAATGGTACCATCAAAAAAGGTGATAAAGTTAGATTCTTTAATACAGGTAAGCAATACGAAGCGGATGAAATAGGTATCTTGCAGATGAGTCAGATACCCAAAAATGAATTGTCAGCAGGTAATGTCGGTTACATCATTACAGGTATTAAGGAATCAAAAGAGATAAAAGTTGGTGATACCATTACAAATCATGAAAAGCCTTGTCTAGAAGCAATTCATGGTTTTGAAGAAGTGAAACCTATGGTATTTGCAGGTATTTATCCTATTGAGAATGAAGATTTTGAAGATTTAAGAGATAGTTTAGAAAAGCTACAGCTTAATGATGCATCTTTAGTTTTCGAGCCAGAATCATCTATTGCATTGGGATTTGGATTCCGTTGTGGGTTCTTAGGCATGTTGCACTTGGAGATTATTCAAGAGCGTTTGTCTCGGGAGTTTGATCAAGAAGTGATTACGACAGTACCAAACGTATCTTACTTTTCATATAATCATAAAGGGGAAGCAACGCTCATCAATACACCGAATGATCTACCTGATCCTACGATGTTTAGCAAGGTAGAAGAGCCGTACATCAGAGCGCAAGTCATTACTAAACCTGAATATATAGGTTCGATTATGACTTTATGTATGGAAAAAAGAGGTGTATTGACAAAACAGACATATTTGACACCTGAAAGGGTAGAGTTGAGTTTTGAAATGCCACTTGCAGAGATCGTCTTTGACTTTTATGATAGATTGAAGTCTATATCTAGAGGTTATGCTTCATTTGATTATCATCCAATAGATTATAGGGCGTCAGATCTTGTAAAATTGGATATACGTTTGAATGGTGAACCAGTGGATGCTTTGTCATCATTAGTACATAGGAGCAAAGCAGATTATGTAGGACGTAAGATGTGTTCAAAATTGAGAGAATTGCTTCCTAAACAGCAGTTTATGATTGCGATTCAAGCTTCTATAGGTGCCAAAATTATTGCTAGAGAAACCATCTCTGCGCTTCGAAAAGACGTAACAGCAAAATGTTATGGTGGTGATATCTCTAGAAAAAGAAAGCTTTTGGAAAAGCAGAAAAAAGGAAAGAAGAAAATGCGTCAGATTGGTAATGTAGAAGTGCCACAAAAAGCTTTCCTTCAGGTATTAAAATTAGAAGATTAAGGAGAATCCAAAGCTTAAATCTATATTTTAAGTAAAATTTATAAATAAAAGTGGATGTAATATCATATATATTGCATCCACTTTTGGTTTAATTGAGCTTGTGTAACGAATTGATTTTGTTAGGTTTGTATGAATTGATGTATAGCTGTTGCTTCGGCCTTAATATATTCTTGATAGATATATATTCGTAAATTTATAAAATAAAACTACATTTGCGATGAAATTTTAAAAAACAGCCCATTATGTTAGCAGCAATTGTCCTTATTTTTGTAATTGGATACCTAACGATTGTCTTTGAACATCCTTTAAAGTTGGATAAAACCGTACCAGCACTAGCCATGGGTGCATTGATGTGGGCAGTATTATCAATTGGGTTTTATGGTGGTTGGCTCAATGTCATTGATGGACATGATCATATATATAGTATGAGCGGTGTATTGGATGATGTTTCCAAAGAAGCAAATGAGGAAGGATTTACAAATGCGCTACTTCACCACTTGGGCAAAATTGCAGAGATTCTTGTGTTTTTGATTGGTGCTATGACAATAGTTGAACTAATTGATTTACATAGAGGGTTTGATGTTATTAAAGAATGGATTACAACCCGTAATAAAAAGAAATTATTGTGGATAGTGGGTATCATTGGTTTTACATTATCAGCAATTATAGATAACCTTACCACCACAATCGTATTAATAAGTATATTAAGAAAGCTAATCCATGATAAAAATGAAAGGATTTGGTATATATCATTAATCGTCATTGCGGCAAATGCTGGCGGTGCATGGTCTCCCATAGGTGATGTCACAACCACCATGCTTTGGATAGGAAAAAAGGTAACGAGTGTCGGCCTAATTGAGTATATTATATTGCCAGCAATAGCATGTTTTGCAGTACCATTCTTTTTAGCATCAAATAACAAAGTATTTAAAGGCGATGTTGCGGTCAATAAACTAGGTGTGGATGAAGATGCTGTAAAACTATTGAGTAGCCGTCGAATGTTGTATTTAGGATTGACAATGATCGTGTTTGTGCCAATATTCAAGACCATAACGCATTTGCCTCCGTATATTGGTATGATGTTGAGTTTAGCTGTGGTTTGGGCAGTTTCCGAATATATTCATCCTGAAGAAAATTTTACAGAATCTCAGAAACATAAATATTCCCCACATAAAGCTTTGTCTAGAATTGAGATCTCAAGTATATTGTTTTTCTTGGGAATATTACTCGCCATAGCAGCATTCGAAACAGTTGTTGTAGGAGATGTAGGCGCTCTAAGAAATGCAGCGGAAGGACTAGAAGCAGCAGTACCCAATCAAAATATTGTTATTATGTTACTAGGTATGTTGTCTGCTGTGATAGATAATGTTCCATTAGTAGCTGCTGCCATGGGTATGTACAATCAGCCTATTGATGCAGAATTATGGCATTTTATTGCTTATGCAGCGGGAACAGGTGGGTCAATGCTTATCATAGGTTCTGCTGCAGGTGTAGCTGCAATGGGTATGGAGAAAATAGATTTTATTTGGTATTTCAAAAAAATCACTTGGCTTGCAGCAGCAGGATATTTTGCTGGTTGTGTTATTTTTATATTATTGACTCTCTAGTCTTGACATAAAAGATTGAATAGTAGCTGAGTAATCTTTACTATTTTCTAAGGTTCTTATAAAAGCACTTCCTACGATAGCGCCATTACTATATTTATTCGCTATTTCGCGTGTTTCTTTGTCGTGTATACCAAATCCAATTAATGTAGGACTTTGTAAATTCATTGACTGTATAGCACCGAAATATGCTAATTGTTCATCTGATATACCACTTTGATTACCAGTTATAGAAGATTGTGACACAATATACAAAAATGCGGAGCTAAGTCTATCTGCTTGAAATATACGTTCATGAGATGTCATCGGAGTTACTAAAAAACTAATTTCCATTTGGTACTCGATAAATAGATTTTGATAGTCTCGCTCATAGATTTCCATAGGCATGTCAGGAATGATTAGACCTTGTATACCTGACAGATGTGCATCTGAGATAAATCTTTCTGCTCCATATTGCAACATTTGATTGAAATATCCCATCATGATGATAGGAATCTGATGTGTCTTCCTTATGTTTTTTACATTCTGAAATATATTACTAATTGTCTGACCATTTTTTAGCGCGATCTCACTACTACGCTGAATGGTAGGTCCATCCGCTAGTGGGTCAGAATATGGCATTCCAAGTTCTATCAAATCTACACCAGTATCTGCGAGTGATTTCATAATAATTTCGGTACTCTCAAGGGTCGGATGTCCAGCTGTGAAGTAAACATTTAAAATATTATTGCCTTTTTCTATAATGGTTTGTCTGATGGTTTTCATGATTACAATTGTATTTTATGATCTTCAATATAAGTAAGGTAGGTATTTAGGTCCTTATCACCACGACCAGATAGATTGACAACAACATTATCATCTTCTTTAAATGGAATTCTATCCAATATGGCAAGCGCATGTGCTGTCTCCAAAGCAGGAATAATTCCTTCAGATCTTGATAATTGGATTACTGCTTGCATGGCTTCATCATCTGTAGCAGCATAGACTGTGGCTCTTCCTGATTTGATAAGGTGCGCATGCATAGGCCCAATACCAGGATAATCCAATCCTGCTGATAATGAATATGGTTCGACGATCTGTCCATCTGCAGTTTGCATCAATAAAGTCATACAACCATGTATGATACCTTTAGTGCCAAGTATACTTGTAGCAGCTGAATGACCAGAATCTATACCTTTGCCAGCAGCTTCTGCAAGGATTAGTTTGACACGATCATCATGCAAAAAATGGTAAAAAGCGCCTGCTGCATTACTTCCACCACCTACACAAGCTATGACATAATCTGGATGATCTTTGCCAGTTTTTTCTTTTAATTGCCATTGTATCTCTTCACTAACAATGGCTTGAAATCTAGTGACCATATCTGGGTAGGGATGAGGTCCGATTGCAGAGCCAATGATATAATGTGTTATTTCAGCATTATTTATCCAATCTCGTATAGCTTCGTTAGTTGCATCTTTGAGCGTTTTGCTACCACTTTCAGCAGGAACAACTTTGGCGCCGAGCATTTGCATCCGTGCTACGTTAGGAGCTTGTCTGACAATATCTACCGCGCCCATATAGACAATACATTCCAGATTCATTAAAGCACAAACAGTAGCTGTGGCTACGCCATGCTGTCCAGCTCCTGTTTCTGCAATGATCCGTTTTTTACCCAGTCGTTTTGCAAGCAGGATTTGACCAATGGTATTATTTATCTTATGAGCACCCGTATGGTTAAGATCTTCACGTTTTAAATAAATATTTGCACCATATTTTTCAGAAATCGTTTTTGCAAGATACAATGGTGATGGACGACCCACATAATCCTTGAGTAAACTATTAAATTCTTCTTGGAAATCTGGCTCAGCGATAATGTCAAGATATTTTGTTCTGATTTCTTCGACGTTTGCATAGAGCATTTCAGGGATATATGCGCCACCAAATTCGCCATAATGACCTGATTCTGAGACGTGATATGAGTTATTGTTTGACATGTTTATTTTTGTATTAAGGAAGTTATTGTTAAATCAATTGTTTTAATAACATTTTTGTAATCTAATCTAACTTCATCATTTTTCATTCGTATTGTTTTGATACCCAAACTATTTAAAAAAGTATCTCTCATCAAATCTTTTTCTTGGTTATATGAATGATTAATCCCGTCAATTTCTATTACAAGTCTTAATGAATGACAATAAAAGTCTGCAATATATGTATTTATGGTATGCTGTCTTCTGAATTTTAAATTGAATGGTTTCGTTTTAAGATAATCCCAAATAATTGATTCTTCAATTGTCATATTTCTTCTTAATGATGCTGCCGTTTCAAAAATAAAAGGTGAAGCGCCATAAAACATATCAAATTTGGATTGAGAGTTGATGGCTGATAGGTTATCAAATTTAATTTCGGTATTACCCCCAGCCCCTAAAGGGGAGATTACATCTTCGAATGGATTTTTTGTGTCGACTGAGAGCGTAGGGCTTCCCTT
>DLGT01000082.1 GCA_002482845.1 Saprospiraceae bacterium UBA7687 | reverse complement strand
TATCCTAAAACAATATTCTCACATCTTAAAAAAGATGCGTTCTCTAAGAAATAATCAGAAAAAGTTGCATTTCCATTATAGTTTTGGAAAGCTAGATCAGCTTCTCCACTATAAAAATCAAGAACATTTGATAAGCTGCTTGAATTTGTAGGAATTGCTTTCTCTGTCCATCCAGAAGACAATTTTCGCGCATTATAAATTTGCCCATCCATTTGTCCTCTAAAGTTACTGCTAAAATCCCATTTCTTATAAGTAATGTTTATTCCAAATCCATACGTCCAATTTGGAGTCATTTGTTTGTAATATCTGTCATCATTCGTAATCTGATCATCGCCATTTCTATCTACGAATGCTCCAGGAATAACTTCCCCATTTGTTCCATAAAGCTGTTGGAATACCCAGAATGAATTCGGTTGAAAACCAACAGCATGTTCCAATATTTTAACATTAGTTCCTGTAGGTAAATCGTTACCTGTACCAAGTTTGGTTACATCTTGTAAGTCAGTAACTTCTACATAGCTATAAGCGACGTTTGTATTTATTTCAAGGGTAAAATTATCAGTTCTAACAGGTTTAAGATTTAAATTTAATTCAAATCCTTTACTTTCAGTACTTCCAACGTTTTTAACAAAAGTATCTTTTAATCCTTGCCCCGGAGGTAAAGGCACAACAGCTAATAAGTCAGTAGTTTCTCTTGAGTAGATATCAAAACTTCCTGATAAGAAATTATTTTTAAAGAAATCAAAATCAACTCCCAAGTTATAAGTAGTTGTTTTTTCCCAAGTCAAATCAGCATTAAAAGCTAATGCAGAATACAAGTTAACACCGTTCAAGTATTGGCTATTGTTACTTCCGACATTAAACAAAGGAGTCGAAGGGTAGAATCCTACTGCACCAGTAATATCTTGCTGGCCAGTTTTACCCCAACCTAATCGTACTTTAAGATCATTAACAAAAGTTAGATTTTTTATAAAGTTTTCTTCATTAATTTTCCATGCTAAAGCTGCAGAAGGAAAATAGCCCCATCTTTTATCTTCACTAAACAAAGAAGAACCATCAGCTCTTAACGAAAATGTCAAAAGATATTTATTAGCTAGATCAATGTTCGCTCGTCCGAAGAAAGATTGAAGATTTAACTCATTATAATATCTATTGGTAGGATTAGCATCGTTCGGCTGAATTTCTCTAAGGCCTGTTGCTTCATTATAACGGAAAATGGACTTGTTGCCATCATTTTTAAAATTCTGATAAGCGTAACCTCCTTGAACATCAAATTTTGTAATAAATCCATCTAGATTTTTAGCATAAGCTAAATAAGCATCCATTGTGGTATTATTCATTGTTTGATCTTCTAAATAATTGGCACCAGGGTTGAATTTATAGTCTGCTCCACTATTTATAACTCTGTAGGTCGCTAAAGAATTATCGAAAAACGTTTCTCTGATTTTTGCTCTAGATGCATCTAGACCTAAATTCACAACGGCTCTTAATTCCGGTAAAAAGTGCATTTTATAATCAAATTCTACATTTCCTAAGAAACGAATCGCTTTTTCAGGTCTTTGTCTTTGTTGCAATAACGCAACGGGGTTATATTGTCCACTTAAAGTATTGGTTGGATTCCCAGAAGCATCAAGTACGAAATCTTGGTAATAACCCCCAAATCTATTATTCGGATTTGGATCGAAAACAGGTTTTGTTGGATCCATATTTACAGCTCCACCCAAAGCGCCGCCTTCATCAATAGCATTTTTGTCTGTAATAATTCCTTTTGCATTCAAATCAATTTTCAAATGATTGTCTAATACAGTAGGTGTCATTTTCAAAGAGTAGCTATATCTTTTATAATCGTTGGTATTAACAACACCTTGATTTTTTGTATAACCTAAAGAGGCTCTAAAAGGAATTTTACCGTATAAATTAGCTTTTGCACTAAAGTTATGATCAGTAGAAACTGCGGTTCTGTAAATTTCATCCTGCCAATCAGTATTAGAAAGGATTCTTCCTTCAATAACATCAGTAGTTAAAGGGTTATCAGTGTCAGTTGTAGTAGGATCATCTATTCCTAATAAATTTGTTACAGGTAAACCATTATAAGTTCTATCTGCAAAATTTTCCTGAATAAATCTGGTAAATTCGGGACCATTCATAAGGTTTATTTGCTTAGTAACTTTTCCGATAGAAACATTGGCAGAATAATTGAATTCTGGTTTTCCACTAGAACCTTTTTTAGTTGTAATGATGATAACACCATTAGAAGCTCTTGAACCATAAATTGCTGCAGCGGAGGCATCTTTAAGAATAGTGAAACTCTCAATATCATTTGGGTTAATTAATGATAAAGGATTACCTACACCAGCAGGCGTGGTGTTGTCAACTGGAATACCATCAATAACAATAAGCGGGCTACTATTTGCATTTAAAGAAGCTCCACCTCTAATACGGATGTTTGGTGCTGAATCTGGTTGTCCACCATTATTGGTAATTCTTACACCAGCTGCCTTACCTGTTAGTAATTGATCCGCCGAAATGATAGATCCTCTGTTAAAGTCCTTTGAGGTAACGGAAGTTACAGAACCAGTAGCATCTTTTTTCTTCACAGATCCATAACCAATTACTACAACTTCATCTAATTCAGAAGAATCCTCTTCCAATGAAACGTTGACTTCGGTTTGAGCATCATAAACGATGGAGAAGTCTTTAAATCCAACATAAGAAAAAACGATTTTATCGCCTTTTTTCACATTTGATAATTTAAATTTACCATCAAAATCTGTTGCTGAACCATTTTGAGTTCCCTCAACAGTTACGTTTACTCCGGGAAGAGGTAATCCGGAAGATTTTTCCGATACCGTTCCACTTAACGTACTTTGTGCCAGTACACTAAACGGGAGTAGTAGTAATAAAAGTAACAACTTTTTGTAAATTGTTTTCATAC
>DLGT01000038.1:74902-97158 GCA_002482845.1 Saprospiraceae bacterium UBA7687 | reverse complement strand
GATGTGATTTTTTGGGATAATGAGTGTTGTTGTGCATGAATTATTTTAATAGAGAACAAAATAATTATTATAATTGATACTGCCCTTTGTTTCCAGTTTTCAAATTTCCTTTTGTTTCCAAAAAATATAAAGTTTCTTTTATTTATAGAACCAGCAATAGCCGATATTTTATAATTCCCAAATTGTAGTGATAAAATACTATGTTTAGCAAATTTATTTAAAATATTATTATTTTTAAGACCTAAATCTTTCATCTTTATAAGTTGAACTAGTTATTATAATTTGGTTTGCCGTTACAAATATATCCGTTTTTTGTGAAATTCAGAATAATGGGTAAAGTTAAGTGGTTTATCTGGTGGTTTTATACGTATTTATACTTGGTGGATTGTGGAATTGCTAATTTGTGGAATTGCTTGATTTGCGGAATTGCTTGTGCACGTTGGGCCACGCATTATTCCTTCTGTTTACTCATCCCCTAATTCGATGGCCGAAGTTTGTAACTTCGATACCCTATTTTTAACATTTGTAAATCGTCTCTCACTATCCAAGCTTCGAATCAAAAAATCAAATTAATCATAGTTCAGACAAAAGAAGGATTGCTTGATTTGATTATTTGCTTGATTTGCGGAATTGCTTTTGTACGGTGGGCTTTGCAATGGATGGCAGTTTTAATGGGTTTCCAAATTCATTTGGAAGTGGGTTGCATGCAAATTCAGGAAAGTTACCAAAATGTTTCTTGCAAACAAGTTTACAAGTCCAAAAAGGTATTCAATAATGTTTGACAACAAAAAAGGAGCGTAGCTCTGACATCTTTGTAGAAAATGAAAACATACGGGTTTTGAGGGGCGTAGCCCTGACATCTTAATACATTTGACTACTGGATTTATTATTTATTTCACCAGAAGATTCAAATAAAAAACCTCCCATCATGACGATGGAAGGTCTCATTACCTAATATAAAAAAACAATAAAATGGCTTACAATTTACGATGCTGCATTTGCAACCATATTTTCAACCTCACCATTTTCAGTACTACGACTAGCAAGTCGAAGGGTAACTGAAGTATTGTAATTAGAGATCAAGCCATTTAATTCATCTATGATGGCATTATAAGAGATTTTATCAGCTGCAACCCTTGCAAATGCCATGGTGTCATAAGTGATATCTTCATAAGCTGACCTCATTTCTAATCTTTTTTGATCGACTCGACCTGGTTTTACAGATGTTTTTGCCCTTGAAATATACATGTCATTAAATTCCTTATTCAATTGTGTCAATAGACTTACCCATGCATTAATGGAGAGCTTATTGACAGAAGCCGATAACATTAGATTTTCTCGCCAATCTGTCAATAATGCATCGATGACGGCAGTAGCTTGTTGGTAGCTTAGTCTGTCTATCCTATCGCCATGAGATAGGTAGTTTGTCATAAGTGCATTTGCTGCTTTCACTATTTCTGTTTCTTCACTGTAGGTAAAACTGTTTAGGTGTAACTTGATACCCATTAAAGCTTTGTCTCGTCTGATGTCTAGTGCTTGCAGTTCAGGTGTCAGTTCATGAGCAGTGGTAGCCATGAAGACATCGTCAAGCGCTTTGGTAGCGTCGGTAAGTCTTTGTAATCGTGCTTGTAAAAGCAGTGCATTTGTGTCATAGTTACCATAGATGGCAACGACATTCTTCATAAACTGGAGATACTCTCCATTGCGGTAGTTGCCAAATAAGGCGGTTGAAATACTGTCCATAAGTTAAAAATATTTAAAAAATTATAAAATCGTTTTTTATCCTAACGATGGATATGCACTCGCTGTGATGTCAAGATTTGATTTTTAGAAATATTTAACTTTTATAGGGGTAGTAGGAGAATTAGGGTTGGTAGTATTGGTAATTTATGTTTATATTCAGTTTATTTTATCCTTTTTACTGTTGTGATGGATTTGCTAACATGATGCAAAACAGTTTAGGGACTTTGCGCAGATACGGATTTTTGAGCACAAAACTGTCAATTCAATACAAAAGTTGATGCTAGG
This sequence comes from Saprospiraceae bacterium UBA7687, assembly GCA_002482845.1. Lineage (GTDB taxonomy): Bacteria > Bacteroidota > Bacteroidia > Chitinophagales > Saprospiraceae > OLB9. The sequence continues at coordinate 95,130 of DLGT01000038.1, read as the reverse complement.
TAGAATGTTCAATTAACCACATCACTTGCCATAGAGCTATACATTACCAGCTGGAGTTCTTATCCACCGAATCCGTAAACAATTGTTGTTGTTTAGTATCACTTTCATTGTTGTATCGGCAGTGCTTTTGCTGTTACTGTCTTTATTTCCCAAATGTCTTTGTTAATTGTGTTTAATAAATCATCAAATCTATCTTTGTGAATAGCTATACAAAGCAAGTCAGTTGGTCGTGAAAAGCCAACGTAAGTCATTTTAGCTGAACTTTTATGATGAACTTTTGTGTCATTAAAACTATTGCCCAAAAATTGACTTGATAATCTTTCAGATTCGTGTTTACCTTGATAACACGATTCCAAATATAATGTCGCACAATGTGTTTGTCCTTTTACTGCGTGAACGCTTGTAATTTCTATTTCAAGACTTTCATCTTTGTAAAGGTTGGTAGGTGCTAAAATTACGCCATTTTCTTCAGGTATTTCGATGTTGTCAGTGTTGATGAAAGTCAAACTTGTTGAAAGTGTATCTTCTGAAAACATAGAAAATAAAGTCGGAACATAGTTTTTTATACTTTCCCAAACTTCGTTTGTTTTCTCTTGTATTATTCCGATTGACCAATTGTAAAGATTCAAATTAAGTTCATCATATTTTTGAACTTCTTTTTTGTGAATAAAGTCAATGAGTTTTTTCTTTGTGTAAGGTCTGTCGTCTGTGGTATTGATATTTTCTAAACGCAAGATTTTTAAGAAAGCGTTTAAAATGTTTTTACGCAAAGGCTCTAATGTTTTCTTTTTCTCGTAATACAACAAATAACTTTTTAAGTTGTCGTAGTCTTGTTTGGGTTTTCCTTTTTCTTTCTTAAAACCTTTGTAATAATCTTCTAAACGTAGTTTTGTTGCGTCATTCCGACTTGTTTCATCTTTTTTCCAATCTGTATTCCAACAAACAACTTTTATTGGCTTTTCTGAATTTTCAAGCCCGTTGTCTTTTATAATTTGAGCAAAAAAAGGAATAATGTTCCCAATGTTTGCAGTATCAAAAACCAAAATATGCGGTTTTATTTCACACTCATTTTTTCCGATAATATCAAAATTATTATCGTTGTATAGAGAAAATTTCTTCACTACATCGGCAATATGTTTACTTAATCTTTGGCTACCTGATAAATTTAAAACACTATCAGGATTTGCTCTTAATTGCCAAACATCTGTTGCTCTTACTGAATTATAAATTGCTTGGTTTTTATCACCTATTCGTTGAATTTTCGAAACGCTATTACCATCATCGTAAAATATTTTTTCCAGCAAGTTGTATTGATGTGTGTCCATATCTTGCATTTCGTCCACAAACACGAAAGAAAAACGTTTTTGTAGTAAAGTTGCTACAATTGGATATTTCTTTAAATACGAATACGCAAAGCTATAGGCATCGTTATAATTTAAAATTCCTCTATCTAAAAGGTCTTTCTTGGCCGAATACAAGTTCTTATACGTGTCAGTATGACTACCAATTTTTGGTATATTAATATCTTCAAATGTTTCAAAATGGACTAATTTATTGTTTTGCCCTACAGTTAATTCCTCAATAAAATTTTTGAATTTATCGCCTAGTCGGCTCTCTAATGCTAACCGTGTACCATAAGGTAATTTTTTCTGTAATGTCTCCCAAAAAATTTCAGAATCAATCCGAACAGGCTTCTTTCTTTTCCATTGAATATACATTGGGACTGCTAAAAACGCATCAACAAAACTTTGTATTGTGCCAATAAAATTTGGATATGAAAACAGTTTCGGACAATGCTTTTGAATTTTTTCTTTTATCTCGTCAATAGCACCGTTTGTATGCGATAAAACCAAAATTCCCGAACCGTCAGCAAAAGGAAGTCTGCGTTCTAAAATAACCAACTTTGCAAGTAACGCTGTTGTCTTTCCGCTTCCGGGGACTGCTTGTAAATCTATTGTGTTGAAATTACGAATATACGCTTTGCGTTCTTCGTCAAATTCTTTGCCGTTAGCCAAAAGAATCTTTTCTGCATAACGAATTTCATCGTCCGATATGTTGTCAATTACCTGTGGCATAGTTAATCGCTTTTACAAGGTAACTAATCGTGTCGTTTGTATCTTGTGAAATTGTAATTGTGCGGACTCCTTTATTCAAATCTTCATCTATGGCGTTTGCAATCTGATACGCAATTTCGGTTTTCTTTAATCCTTTGTTGATTAACTTTTCAGCAAGTTCTTTTTCAAAATCAGTTTCCCAATCCGTTCCTGTGTGAATTGATTTTACTGCATTTTGTAAGAGCCTTGTAGTACTTACTGATTTAAACATAGAATATTCCAAAGTCCAAGTTGGTGCTGGGAAATATTGGACATTACCTTCTGATTTTTCATTTATCTCTGTAATTGCTTTTTGTGTTTCAAGTGCAACATCAATTTTAACATAGTCGTATTGATTTTTCCCTGTATCATTTTTTATTGGTTTCCCGTTATCATCAATTTTTAGTTGTTTCTTATATTCTCTAATGTCGGAATCGGTAATTACTGCAACAGGAATTGTCATATTGGGCTCTGCCTTTCGCAAGTAAATATTTGCGTAATGGTCAAAGCCTGTATGACCTATGTTTACAATGGAAACGCCTTTTTCGGTTAAGTTAATCCCGATTGCTTTTGCAATGCTTGGCAAAAGAATTTCTTCAGCCCATCCTTCAACTAAAATCACACCTTTGGCAAAAAACAAATTAGCTTTTGTGGTGTCCAAAAACTTTTCTAAGAACTTGTAATCGTCTTTTCCCAATTTGGTGTAAGTATAACCCATTGGAAAAGAATTTGAATTATTGCAAATAATCAAGTTTTCCAGTTTGAGTTTAGAAGCCAAATTCGGGCTGTGGGTTGTAAGAATCAGTTGAATGTCTTTTTGTTTTTGTAATACTTCAATCACTTGCATTTGTGCCTGTGGATGCAAATGAGCTTCCATTTCTTCAATCAAACCTAAACGCAAACCTGACCAATTTGATTTGGTTAAATGAAGTAATTCAGCAGCCATAAACAAACGGTTCAATGTTCCTAAGCCGGGGATTGGTTCGCCCTTCAAAGTCAAGGTAAGTTTTTCAAGTATACTTTTGATGTCTGTAGATGTTGATTCAAATTCGCTTTCGTTATCCTTGCTGTAAAAACTTTTAATATAGCTGTCAATTTTATCTTTTATTTGTTTTCCTTCTGTCGCTTTGGGTTGCCCTGTTTCATTATCAATTCCTTTGAAATAATTTTCTAATTCTTTTTTTTAACCCGAAAAGATTTTTACCAAATTGTTGTCTTTCTCTTTTCCTTTAAATGCTTCATCGCCCAAAAGAATTTGCGATAAACGTGAATTTCTTTTAGCAATCAATTCGTTTTCTGCATCACGCAAAGGTTTTAGATATGTGGCTTTTAGATATTCTTTTGCTTCTGCCGTAAGTAAATAGCCGTCATCATCAACACCTGCTTTTATATCAGTTGGCAAAATTTTATCCGCTTGGCGTTTTACATCGTAATTGAGTCTTAAAAATGATTTCGCATCTGCACCAGTGCCGTTCCAGCCCAGCCATTCTGTAAAATTTTTTGCTTCTTCGGGAATTAATTCTTCAAAGGTTAATTCAATACGGAAACGATTTGCATCTTGGAAAAAATCTTTATCATCAACTCTAATGTAATCGTAGCTGTGCGTTTTTAAAACCAATTTTATGGCATCAATAATAGCGGTTTTACCCGAGTCGTTTTCGCCAATAATTACATTCAAACCTTTGGTTAGGTTTAAATCTAAATGCGGTTTTGAAAGGTCTATTTCACCTATTGCACCGAATTTCCTATAATTCCAAAGTTTGATGTTTGATAGATACATTGTTTACGTTTTTCTTATTCTGTCCTTATTTTGCTATTTAAACTGTCAATACTCAGTTTTTTATTCGATTTCCCCATTATTGCATTGTCGTTTTACGCTTTCAGGTAACGATCCAGCACTGACAACGGAAGACCATTAGTGAGTTTGTACGTCCAGTGCATTATTATTTTCAGTTTTCTTAAATCTTTCTTCAAAGAAATTAAACCCAATGTGATAAAATTCACCAATCATAGGTCCTACTTTATCTGATATTTCAATAGCTTCAATTAATCTAATTTTCTCTTTTTCGTCTAACATTTCATAAATTTCGGGGGACAAAAAAGCATTTTCAACTTCGTAAATCATGAGACTACATGTTACATGCTCTAAATCATTAATTTCTAATTCTTCAAGATCGTCTATAAATCTCATTGATTTTATCTGATCAGGTCTACAAGCGTAAAGAATAATTGTTTGATCTTTAGTTGGCAGAATTGTTAAATAAATTTGCTCGTATTCTTCTTCTTCACTCTCTGCAAAATTGAATAGTTCGTTGTTCAAATAAAATTTAGGACTTATAATTGTAGAGCAAGCGATAGGAACACAATAATTAACCACATGAAAGAAATATCGCAATTCATCATAATTTTGATCTTTTAAAAGTGAATTAAAAAATGTTTTATGATTTTCAAGTTCGTTTTTTGCTGTTTCACTTCCTTTTATAGCACTCAATCTATCTTTTTCACTTAAGGCACTCTTGAATACATCACTATTAATATAAGATTTCATTTGTTCCATCTTTCTATGATACTCTCTTGCTAAGGCTCGATAACAGAGCAAAAATTTATGCTCGTTTTTACTAATTTCAACAGCATTATTTTCTATAGGATTAAATATTAAAGTATCATGTTTGCCGCAAAAACCAAAAAAAGTTGATGCAACTCCCTTACCAATTTTTTCAAACCCTGTATATTGGCCGAAAGCATTTGTAGACATTTTCTGAAAAGAGTAAACAATCATATTTGAGTCAATTTCTCCTTCAATTAAATCAAGAACACCATTTTTTTGAAGTGAGTGTGCTAAAATTATATCATCACTACAATCCGAGCTATCGTAGAAGAAACACATTTTTGTCCTTCCATCTTTTTCAATAGTTGACTTAAATTGTTTGAGTTCTCTTATGGCTTGTTTTTCTGTTTTCATTAATATTTAGTTGAAAATAACTTACTTATGTAGTTAACTATTTTTGTTAAAACAATTAATATCCACTTGATTTTTTGATTATATTAAATATAAAAAATACGGAAGTTTGTTAAGGACATCGTTATTTAACACTTAAGCTACCTGTTTACACCCATGCTTTACGTCTATAAAGAACAAATATAAAAGCAAATCAAATATGTTGTTAGTTTTTCCAAAAAAGAATCATAAAAGTAAGGTCAAAATAGCCCATCAGAATAATATAAACACATGATTGTGCACAGAAAGAAACAATTATATTCAAATGATAGCTTAGATGTGACCTCCAAATAGCCAAGAAATGAGTATGAAGGGCTGAAAATGGCCTAAAAAGACCATAATATGGGTATGCTGAAGGCAGGGCCTTGTCATATAAAAATAATTGGGTACCCTGAAAGCAGCAAGGCATTATAATTGTATAATTGGGGTTTGCTGAAAGGAGCAAGGCTTCATAATCGTATAATTGGGGTTTGCTCGCTGCATACTCTAATTATAATAGAATTATTGGTAGCTGCGCTCAGCATACCCTTGTCACAGAAACATTATAAGTATCTGCGCTCAGAAAACCCATTCCATAATGTTTTTTTTGGTCCCCGCGACTAGATTACCCCTTTCCAACAAATATGATTTGGCACTCCAAAATGGAGCCTTATAATATTCGGCCATAATAGCCATTTCCTTACCTTCTTCTTATTTGGGAACATACTTTCCTAGTGATAGCTATCAGGACACCCCTAAAATTTATGTTTTTGATAGACTTTTAGGTAGATAACATAGTTTCAGAAGGTCAAAATCAAATAATCCCATCCTTTCCATATGTCATGCAGTGGCCATTCTGATAGCTTGAGATAAGCTTGTGTTCATTTTGCCTAATGCAAACCATTAAATAACACTTCCAATGATAATATCAAACATTCATACCCAAGCCAGTGGCGAGTAAATAGATATTATACCAAACGTAAAACATTGGGTCGGCTGCCTCTGAATTATGACAATTGGTTTTGCTTAAGAAAAAGATCAGAGTCATTTTGTGACAACAGTCTTGAGTCCACACTGAAAAGTCATTAGTTCAAAAAAAAAAATGAAAACCTTTAATGCTACTGCATTGATAATCAAACGTTTCCCTTTAGCGTCTGGGTAAAAAATGATTGATTATCAAACCATTTGTGGTTTCGGAGTGGACTCAATCATATAACATAGATCCCATTAAAAACGAAGAACCCATAATAGGCTTGACAATAAGTAAAGTCCATAACTTTACAAATGCCATTGGCTATCCTAAGACATATTTAACACATTTTGACTACATATTAAGTACCAATATATTACCTTTGCAAAATATTTTGTAAAAACAAAATCATAAATAATGGATTATCGAAATAATATTTTGGAAACTATAGGAAATACACCTATGGTAAAATTAAATAAAGTAGCAGAAGGCATCCCATGTTTAGTCTTAGGAAAAATTGAAACTTTTAATCCTGGACACTCTACCAAAGATAGAATGGCACTCAAAATGGTAGAAGATGCAGAGAAAGCTGGCAAAATCAAACCCGGTGGCACCTTTATAGAATGTACTTCTGGTAATACAGGAATGGGTATCGCCCTAGCAGCAGCCGTCAAGGGATACAAATGTATCTTTACGACAAGTGATAAGCAGTCTAAAGAAAAAATGGATATGTTACGTGCAGTGGGCGCTGAAGTCATCGTCTGTCCTACCAATGTAGAACCCGATGATCCACGTTCGTACTACTCTGTGGCAGAAAAACTAAGCAAAGAAATTCCAAACTCCGCATGGCTCAATCAATATGACAATCTCTCTAACCGTGAGGCTCATTATGAAAGCACAGGCCCAGAAATCTGGAAACAAACGGATGGTAAGATTACCCATTTTGTCGTAGGTGTAGGTACAGGTGGTACGATATCAGGTGTGGCAAAATACCTAAAAGAACAAAATCCTAATGTCAAAATATGGGGTATAGATACTTATGGTTCGGTCTTTAAAAAGTACCACGAAACAGGTGTTTTTGACAAAAAAGAAATTTATCCATACATCACAGAAGGCATCGGAGAAGACATCCTTCCTAAAAATGTTGACTTCTCACTCATAGATCATTTCGAAAAAGTAACGGATAAGGACGCAGCCATAGCTGCCAGAAGACTTGCAAAAGAAGAAGGTTTATTGCTTGGATATAGTGCTGGATCAGCATTAGCTGGCGTTCAGCAGCTCAAAGATCAGTTAAAACCTGATGATGTTGTGGTGATCCTATTTCATGATCATGGTAGCAGATATGTGGGCAAGTTATACAATGATGATTGGATGCGTGAGCGTGGATTCTTAGATACAGAGCTGAAGGTAAGAGATCTCATTCTGAATAAAAGAGACAAAAAATTCATCTCCGTGACCGCTACGGACAGTGTAAAACATGTGCTCCACATGATGAAAGACTTGGACATCTCTCAACTACCAGTTACCAAAGATGAAGTCATCGTAGGTTCTGTGACAGAAAGCAATATTTTGGAATTTATTCTGACCAATCCATTGCACAACAGCGAAAAACATGTATCAGAAATCATGGCAGCACCTTTTCCTAAAGTATCCATCGATCTTGCAGTAAAAGACCTGAATAAATATATCTCTAAAAACACACCTGCTGTGATAGCAGAAGATCGTTCAGGAGATTTGATAGTCCTGACACAATACGATATCATCCAAGCTTTATAAGTCATCCATGTTAGATCAGATCACTAAATATCAAAGATCAAGACCACCATCCGATGTTAGGTTTAGTGTTCTGATCCCTACATGGAATAATCTTCCCTATCTCCAGCTTTGCATCAGAAGTATACAGAGTCACTCTACCCTACCCATCCAGATCATTGTCATCGTCAATGAGGGTAAAGATGGCACATTGGAATGGCTTCGTGACGAAACTGATTTTGACTTTGTCCATGCCCAGCAAAATGTAGGCATCTGCTACGGACTGAATGCAGCAAGATCACTAGTCATATCAGATTATATCATTTATATCAATGACGATATGTATGTCTTACCTGATTGGGATGGCAAAATGTGGACCAATATCCAAGGTTTGGGTACGAAGATGTTTATGCTGTCATCCACCATGATAGAGCCGACTACCAATGGTAATAAATGTACTGTCGTCAAAGATTATGGCAGAGATATCGAAAGTTTTAAAGAAACTGAACTACTCGAAAATTATACAGCTTTGTACAGAGATGACTGGAGCGGGAGCACTTGGCCACCCAATGTGATACATGTAGATATGTGGGATCTAGTAGGTGGATTCAGTATTGAGTTTAGCCCAGGAATGTACTCAGATCCTGATCTGTCTATGAAGCTATACAAAGCAGGCGTCCGTCACTTCAAAGGGATAGGCGATAGCTTAGTCTATCATTTTGGATCGAGGTCTACCAAAAGAGTACGAAAAAACTTGGGCAGAAAGACTTTTTTATTCAAATGGGGAATTACTTCAAGGACATTTACGACGCTATTTTTAAAAACAGGTCAAAAGTATGATGGCGCATTAACAACTCCAAAACTAGCAATCACTACGAAGTGGATCAATCGATTGAAGAGGGTATTGGAGTAGGTATTTCTATTGTATATTGGTAATAAAGGGAATCAAGGAAGTATTGTCAAACTTGTCAAATATGATTTACTTTATGAAAAACCGCTTGTATTCAACCTTGGATTTGGAGACAAAACAGCTAAAGGAGAAATAGATTTTGACACAATTTCAAATAACGGAGATACTGAAAAAGTATTAGCTACAGTTGCATATACATTAGTTGATTTCTTTCAGGAGTACCCAAATGCAATCGTATATTTTATTGAGTTAACGAAAAACCGAACGAGGCTATACCAAATGGGAATTTCAAAATTTATTAATTTTATTCCCAAAGAATTTGCAGTATATGGGGAACTTGATGGTGTAGCTGAGCGTTTTAGTAAAGGTGTGAATTATAATTCTTTCATAATAAGAAAAAGTTAAAAATAATGGATTCAAAAATAAAGGTTAAAAATCGAAATGAAGGTATAGTTTACAATCCAGCACTTGATATCTACACAGATGTTGTTATGTTTCCAGACAAAGTGGCACAAGCAAAGGAAAACCTTAATGGAAGAAATCTATTAAAAGAATTGGACGAAGCGGATAAGAAGAAAACTACTGAACTATAATCTGTGTTTTGATGACGATTTGGTTTCTACAAGATTTGTTACAAAGCTAGTTAACCCTCATAAGTATTTTAATGATTTTTCAAGTTTATTACCTACCTTTGTTCACGAAATGATAAATATCAATACATATCACCATATTAAGCTGAATAAATGGTTGCTCTTAGTAACCTTGCTTTTTAGCATCTTTAATTTGTCAGGTAATGTTAATGATTATCAATCACAATTGCGACAAAAAACACAGACTGAACTTCTACATTCATCTAAACAAAAATCTGGTTATCAGCTTATTTCATATAAAAAAGCATTAGAACTCAGCAGCTTTCATAATTTAATCAAATACCCAAACATAAGTTGGATTAATACATTCCATTTTGACAATATTACTACGCTCGAGAAACTAAAGACTAATTTAAAGCATTGTTATGCCCATAGTAATGCCATCTTTTTTTTTCATTCAAAGACTTTTCCACAAAGTTCTGACGAGGATGTTTTTGTTCCTTTTCTAGGATAGTTCTTATCCAATTTGCCAAATCATTAGTTATATTTTTTTTTTACAAATTTTGTTTTGTTGCCTTACAACAATAATACAACTCATTAAATATTTATGAAACGTTTCAAAAAAACATTGAGACTATTAGGGTTTATTCTTTTAATAGTTTTAGCATCCGTTGGCATTGGACTAGGAGGAGGAGTTCCTCTTCCACCAGCAAACAAAAAAAAGGACACCATAGAAATTAAAGTGGAAATGCTTGAATCTGAAGATGATAAAACGAAATCAGAGCAGTTTGACATAAAACAATCATGATCTAAGATATCAGCATATCACTTCAAATTTCAGACATAAACATTTAAGTATGGTCATGACAAGAATTTCCAATATAAAAACATTCTTTCCCATCTAGCCAAAATACCTTCTTTTACTTTGAATCCACCATATATTTACTAAAAAAGTGTTAAAAAAACCGATTTTGACGACTTAAAGTATTTTTTATTAAAAAATATTTCGTCGGTTCGGAAACTAAATTATACCTTTATCGTATGGATATAGTATTACAACAACATTTTGACGAAACAACCTTTATAGAGGCCTGCATCAATAATGAGCGGTGGGCTCAGAAAAAATTGTATGAAGACAATTATTCTACCATGATGACACTAGCATTAAGATATGCTAACTGTAACGATGACGCTCTAGATATTTTACATGAAGGCTTTATAAAAGTATTTAAACACATGTACAAGTACCATATAGGTACATCACTACAAGCATGGATAAAAAGGATCATAATCAACACAGCCATAGATTATTATCGAAAAGATGTCCGAAGAAGAGAAGAAGATTTGGAGTTAGCTTATAATGTCAGCTCCAATGAACCTGATGCCATCTCCAATATGAGTAGTGAAGAAATATTAAAAGCCTTGCAGCAATTATCATATTCATATCGTTCTGTATTTAACTTATATGTCATAGAAGGGTACTCCCATAAAGAAATAGGGGAAATGATGCATATCACAGAAAGTACATGTAGGTCAAATCTTGTGAAAGCAAGAACCAAACTAAAAAATATTTTATTGGGTGACGACGAAAACGTAAGATGAACAAGGATCAATTTGACGATATTATTAAAGATAAACTAGAATCAGTATCTACCCCTTTGGGTAACGATACTTGGTCACAGTTTGAAAAAATTTTAAATGCCGACGCTGATCTACGCCAAGACGTGGACGATAAAGTATTTGACAGTACCGTCAAAGAAAAACTATCATCCAATAACCTTGCAGGAAAAGATACTCAATGGAATACATTAAAAGAAAAATTAAACAACATTAAATATAGAAAAGACACCATTTATTTGTCAAAAGTAATGGAATTGGCAGCCGTCTTCCTTATTATTTTCACGTTGACAAATATCAATGGCTATATATTTCCTAATAAAGAAAAAGAAAGCCAAGACAAACAAATTCAGTACGCAAGCGCAGGTAATAAAGCATCACTAAATACTGCTACAACAATTGATGCCTATTCAAAATCAAACCCGAATTACAAAACAAATACAACTGCGCGTTATGTTGCACCTTATAAGGTATCAAGCAATACAATTTTAAAAGCAAATACATCTACTTCGCCTACATCAATTCCTCATACAGATATTGCCAATGCAGTGCCGTCTGATACATACATTTTAATAGAAAATAGTATTGCAGATGCTAATACCGATGTTATAAATGACATAACTACATCTACAAATGCATTTGTAGCAGATGTAGTCCAAGAAGACGGTACAACTTTATTTGTAGCGGAGACAAATGATCAATTGGCTTCAAATGAATTATTAAATATCGAACCAATTCCATTAGAGATAGAACCAATTTATACTGAAATGGCTTCTATTTTCCCACTACAGATCAGCAAAAATAAGAGCAGACAAATTATAGCCTTAGCAGCATTTACATCAGCAGATATTAACCTTATCAATACACCATTTGACAAAGTTTATTCATTACCTTCTTACACCAAAGAAGCTTTAAATAATTCATATGGACTTCGTATATCTACACAAACAGATAAGTTGGAAGTAGAAACTGGGCTTGACTACTCAAAAAGAGAGTATCAACCCGCATTATTCAAAGAAGCTTTTGGCAATACGAGTGATGTGTATTTTGAGACTAGCTTAGATAAAATAGCTTTTGACATTGCTAGTGTTCCTCTAAACTTAAAATACCACTTCTTAAATAAAAAAGGATGGGGCAGTTACATTATGGTCGGAGCAGCGATGAACTTTATCGTGAATGCAGCATATGATATACCTACAGTATTGGTGGAAGGTAGACCATCACCTGATAGGTACACACCTGTCAGACCTAGACTGGAAGAAAAAGAATTTACAGAAGGATTGTTTAATGGTGATGCACTCAAAGACAACTATTTTGTAACCGCAGGTTTTGGGATCGGTATAGAAAAAAAGATATTTCACAATACATCGTTGTATGTCCAACCATCTTATCAAAGACATTTGTTTACACCTGGCATAGGTCCTAAAAACGATAAAATCCACACATCTTCATTACAGTTTGGTATAAAAACCATCTTAAATTAAGTACCATAAAAAAGGCGATTGAATAAACAGGCGGATAAAATTAGGGGTAATGCCAATTAGTGGGATTCAAAAGTCCTTCCTTCTTGAGGGAAGGATTTAGGATGGGTAAATTTAGATGAAGGATTTTTATCTATCCATAAATTCTTCTTACTCCCAGACTTGATGTGCATTAGTAGTATCTAATTCCATCTAAAACTACTCCGGTCACCTTGCTAATACACCTAAAAAAGCATCTTATCACAAAAAGCTTAATCATCCATTTAGGTATTATAAAATAAGGACATGTAACACCCAAGTAACTGTAAGATAGTTATTTAAAATTTTATTTTTATGTAATATGTTTTCATTTAAAAATTAATTATTACTTTTGTAGCGAGAATTTGATAGAACAACCCATATTTTCCACCCCAATTCAGTTAAAATCGATCATTCAATACTTTTCGCTTTATTAAAGTATTTATATTCAGTCACTTATATCTTTGTAGGTTTGAATGTAATGTCCTTTTTAATAAGTATTAAATGATGGATACAATTGGTGGAGGAAAAGAAATATTAGATTTTTATCATTTTATCACAAAAGATAAACCATGTATTACAAAACAAACAGTCTACTATCCCATGCCAAATTAGTGGCAAAAAAGACTTTTTTTATATTTACTTTTTTATGTATGGCGACAGTGAGTGTTGTTACTGCGCAAGAAAATAGATTTCTCCAGCTAGAAGTTAATGGTGGCATCTCTGAACCAATGGGAGCATTCAGATCGCAAGAAATGTTTTCTGGAACCGGAAGATCCATTGGTGGTGGTTTTGATTACTTTTTCGGAAAATTTGGTTTAGGCTTCAATGCTGGAATTTTTGACAATAATAGCGAACAAGCATTTTCAGACTACATGTACCACAAATTTCTAGAAAGACCTTCAGTCAAACAAGATAATAAATGGAAAACTAAATTCGGTATGTTCGGACCAATCTTCAAAATTGGTATTAAAAAATTTGAATTTGATATCTATCTACGAGGTGGCTACAGCCAAATCCAAGTACCTGATTTGTTATTCACAAAATCATTTTTCAATCAGAGTTATGAAGTTTACAGATTTGGTGGCGTGTCCAATGATTGGCAGTTTGCTTGGTCATCAGGTATGAAATTCATCTATAAACTCACCAACCAACTAGGTATCCAAGCACGTGCAGACTATTTTGCAACCACTTACCTCAGTGAAGTTGCTTACGAAAAATCATTCAGAGACGCTAGCGATGGCAATAACAATGGAGCAATAGATGATGCTGAATATTTCGAATCTAGAAGAGTTAGCAGCAGCAACAATTTAAATCTAAGTGTAGTAAACTTAAATCTAGGCCTTTTATTTCAGTTAGGTCGAGCAAAACACCAAGCAGCTACCCAAATGGTACCACCTATGGCTGTAGAGTTGCAGGATATAAATATTACAGAAGAGTTGCCACTTTCTACGCCTGAAGTAGAGACGGACACAAACAGAGATATAGTTTTGCCAACACCTATCGTCGTACAAGACACTACTGAATTAGTCATTGTAAATGAAGAAGAAGGTCTAAAACAAGCAGAGCCACAATCAGAAATCGTGGAAGAATTAGTGGAGATACCTTCGACAACCTACGATGCACCTGAATCTACATATGATGAAGAAGCAGCAGAATTTTTGTACAAAGCTGGAGAATCTTATTTCGCAACCAATGACTTCGAAAATGCGATGCCTTGTTTCAATAAATTAAAGGCTGACCCTAAATATCCACGAGCTAAATATATGTTTGCGCTGTCACTTTGTTCTATGGGCAACTGTACGGAAGCACGAAAAGAGTATAAAGAATTTGCCAAAACATACAATGGGGAAGACAAACGAACATTAGAAATCATTTTTGCCTCTCATGCTGAGCGATGTAGACTTTCTGGTAGACTGATACCACCATCTGAAATCGCATCACAAAATAATAAAGGAAATGGGACAGCAGACAAAGAAGCAAAAACTGGTTTGACATATAAAATCCAATTTATCGCCATGAAAAAAGCCAATGCTGACTTCCCTAGATTGGTAAATATTGGTGATATATCCACTGAGTTTTTCCCTAACAAATCTGTATATCGTTACACACTTGGTGGATACGATGACATTACAGTAGCATCCAAAGACATCTACAAAGTAAGAAAAATGGGATTCAGAGACGCCTTTTTGGCAGTGTATGAAAATGGTGTAAGGGTTAATACCTTATACCACGCAAAATAATTGGACTAATTGAAAGATTTGTTTAGCCACCTTTGATAGTCGGTATAAAACAAAAGGATTTTTAAATTAAGTACCATAAAAAAGGCGATTGAATAAACAGGGGGATAAAATTAGGGGTAATGCCAATTAGTGGGATTCAAAAGTCCTTCCTTCTTGAGGGAAGGATTTAGGATGGGTAAATTTAGAGGAAAGGTATAACCAAAAAAGGAATGTCAGATGATTTTTGACATTCCTTTTTTGGTGAATCTAAAATACAAGTATTAAAAACTAAGATTAAATCATGCAAAAACATATATTTGTAGCTACAATCATTAAAGTCATACATCATGCGAATATTATCCACTATTATAGCCACGTTTTTATACGTTTCTTGCACTTATGCCCAATCTACTTGGGAAGTGGTAGCCAATGATATAGATCCTAAAAATTATTATGGCGTCACTTTAGCCAATGGTGTAGTAGGTATTGTATCATCTGCCGAACCACTCAAAGTGCAAGACGTAGTGCTTAATGGCGCCTATGATTACTATCAGCGTGGACGAGTCAGCAATATCCTGAAGACATTTAATCATGTGAACATGAATCTCGATATCGATGGCAGTCGCATAAGCCGTAAAGACATCCAAAACTATGTGCAGACCTTAAATATAAAAGAAGCCTCATTGGCTACCACATTTGATGTCGGGCAGAAAGCAAAAGTCACTTCTACCATGATGTCACTCCGACATTTGCCATATACAGCACTCACTATCATAGAAATCAAAGCATTAAAAGATATCACCATCACGCCTATGAGTGTCATAGAAGCACCAAATCACTTGGCTGATGTGAGGAACTTTTATGCAGAGATAGATCGTCCTCATGTCAAAATCCCACTACTCACTTCCGTAGGAAATAGTCCATCGGGTCGTCTCAAAGTAGCTGCAAGTAATAGTTTTATATTCGAAGAGAAACATGGTTCTGAACCTACTTTGATACATGAAGATTGGGATTACAATATGCATCTTGCTAAATTTCACAAGAAGTTAAAAGCAGGAGAAACCTATACTTTTAGTATCGTATCATCTACTGTATCAAGTGCACAGTACGAAGACCCACATAATGAAGCAGAGAGATTGACCATATTTGCGATGTTGGAAGGCAAAGATAGATTGCTCAAAAAACACAAAGAAGCATGGACGGACATCTGGAAAAGTGACGTAGAAGTCAAAGGAAATAATGGCATCACTAGAGACATCAGATTTGCATTATATCACTTATACTCTTTTGCGAGAGCGGAGACTTCTTTTAGTCTGAGTCCGATGGGTTTATCAGGTTTAGGATACAATGGACACGTTTTTTGGGATACAGAATTATGGATGTATCCACCACTACTAACGCTACAACCTGACATGGCAAAATCATTATTGGAATATAGATTTGAAAGACTAGAAGCAGCCAAACAAAATGCATTTTCACACGGGTACAAGGGCGCTATGTTTCCATGGGAGTCATCTGCCAATGGTTCGGAAGATACGCCTGTGTGGGCGCTGACAGGCCCGTTCCAACATCATATCACAGGGTGTATAGGATGGGCATTTTGGAAATATTATGAAGTCACAGGCGATAAACAATGGCTCAAAGATCGTGGTTGGCCAGTACTGAAGGAAGTAGCTGCTTTCTGGACAAGTCGTGTAGAACGAAATGGCCCAGGCAAATATGACATCAATAACGTCATCGGTGCCAATGAATGGCAGGAAAATATTGATAATAATGCTTTTACAAACGGCATGGCCAAAACGGTACTCAGGTATGCCACCCAAGCGGCTATCGAACTAGGCATGACACCTGATCCAGACTGGAACCACGTCGCTGACAATATTCCGATCCTAACATTTGCGGATGGCACTACCAGAGAAAATGCCACCTATGATGGCGTGAATATCAAACAAGCGGATGCGAATCTTCTTGCCTATCCACTAGATATCATCACAGACGAAAAAACCATTCGTAAAGATTTGGAATATTATACCCCAAGATATGCCAAAGATGGACCTGCAATGGGATTTGCCATCCTAGGTGTGCTGTATAATAGACTAGGCGAAAACGAAAAAGCAGCTGAAATCTTTTCCAATAGTTACAAACTGAATGAAGTACCACCTTTCGGTGTACTAGCAGAGTGTGCAGGAGGTACTAATCCATATTTTGCGACCGGCGCAGGTGGTATGTTGCAAGCAGTATTGGCAGGATTCGGTGGTTTACAGATAGGACAATATGGCATCACACAACGTAAAACCAGCCTACCTAAAGGTTGGGGAGAGATGATCATCAAAGGTGTAGGTAAGGACAAAAAGACCTTTAGTGTGAAGTAGGGTGAGACCTTTTTAAATTTGTAAATTATACTTTATTACCCATTAAGATCAATTTATTGCCATGGTTAGAAAAGTATATTTGTTGTTAAATTATTAATGAATACTTTTTAATCCTTCTTGGATTTCCTTTTGATAAACCCTAATGAAATCCACTTCCATAAAATTTGGGAAAACAGGTTTTTTCTCCTTGTGCTTTTTGCAAATAGATTGGTTTGCAATGACTTGTACAGGTTCCCCATAATAGGGGAATGATGGTTCCATGAGATACTCACCTTTTTTTATATTACAAGAATTAATGGGTCTCCCTTTTAAATCATAATATTTAGGAACATATCTAATCATCACATCATCAATGTAGAATTTGATCATATGTGGTTCGTATTCAACACTAAATGTATGAAAGTCAGCAGAAAAATCAATACCAAAATCAACGATTCCTGATTGACTACTATAACAAGGTGCACCACTTTTACCTTTCTTTTTGTCTGGACAGTCCGATGAAATCCAATTATGAATAGAAAACTCAGGTTTGTTAGGCCCTCGACAAATAAATTCAAAAATGTCAATTTCTGTATTCCAACCAAAGATCCAGAAAGCTGGCCACTGTTGTTTGCCTTTTGGTAGTTTACACCTTATCTCATATTTCCCATAGGTATTAAAAACTTGTTTGGAATATACCAATCCGGAAGTATAATCATAAGAACTGCCAAACCATTCACCCTTTTCTTTATCTGACTTCAACATCAATTTTCCATCTTTTACTTCACAGTTTTCATCTCTGTAGATGTTTGCAGATGTGTGTGTTCTGCAAAAGCTACATGAATCTAGCTTTGTTTGTGGACCAACAGGATAATAGGTGTACCATTTATCAGTATCTAATTTGTTTCCTTCAAACTCATCATGAAATACCAACTGATATTTTTGTGACACACAAGAAATGTCTTGATCTAGGGTCACTTTCACTTTTTTAGCTTGAGCTTTTACCCCGATTGCACACAAGATAAAAACACCTATAAAAATTAATCTTGGCATAACAAGTTTTTTATGTATTGATCAATGGACTAACATTACAATTCATCCAACAATTGCTGAAATAACTCAAAATAATGACCTACATCTTTACCATCCATCAATCCATGATGCACATGTACTGAACAAGGCATGGTCATGACGCCGTTTTCATTGGTCACTTTGCCAAAAGATATTTTGGGTTCGCCTGCACTTTTGCCTAATATCCGTGCATGACTTAAGGATGTAAACTTCAGCCATGGTAGCGCAGAAAAATGCACAACATCAGCTCCATTATACGCAGGAAATAAATCATCTGTAGATCGAATTCTATCTATCTCCATCAGTGCATTTTTCTCAAAAACACGATAATCACTATCAAATGGCATGTAACTAAATCCAAAGGTACCGTCTTCCCTATTGACAGTGGCAGATGCATGTACTTCCTTATATATCAAAACATTGTCATGATCTATCCGATATAAAAAGGGTTGAATACCGTTGACTGCTTTAAGAGATTTGTGCAGGTAATATAGAAAAAAAGAAGTCTGTATATCTTTGGCGTTGGCATAAGCTTTTGTAACATCTACATCTACTGTCACACCAAAATATGGCTCATCAAAACCTTTAAAAAAATGGTAGATTTGTTTCCTATTCCAATGGTCAATATCCAATATCTCGTACATATCACAAATATTGTAAAATTTCGATAATGTGTTCTGCTTGTCGGAACTTAGGATCATCAATAATGACATCTACTTTTTCGTGTTCCCAAGTCGTATGAAAAGGAATATGAATACCATAACCACCGATATCTAAAATAGGTAAAACATCAGACTTTAACGAATTGCCTATCATAAGAAACTCATCTGCTTTCACATCGAGATGTCGCAATATTTTCTGGTAATCTTCAGGACGTTTTTCAGAAACAATCTCTATATGGTGAAAATATTTGGTCAGCCCTGACTTGGTAAGTTTTTTCTCTTGATCTAGCAAATCACCTTTGGTCACCACGACAAGGCGATACTTATTTGTCAGTGATTTTAATACATCTTCCACACCATCGAGTACTTCTACAGGCTGATCGAGTTGCGTCTTACCTATTTCCAGTATTTTTGAAATAATATCAACGGGCATCTTGTTTCCCGTGATTTTTAAGGCTGCTTCCACCATGGACAACATAAAGGCTTTGATGCCATATCCATAGACAGGTAGGTTAGCTATTTCGATGGCAAATAGTTCGCGATTGATCGTATGTCTTGGCAAATATCCTTCGAGCAGATCACAAAATTTTTCTTCCGCATCCCTGAAATAGGGTTCATTTACCCAAAGCGTATCATC
This sequence comes from Saprospiraceae bacterium UBA7687, assembly GCA_002482845.1. Lineage (GTDB taxonomy): Bacteria > Bacteroidota > Bacteroidia > Chitinophagales > Saprospiraceae > OLB9. Next base: position 75,779 of record DLGT01000038.1, on the reverse strand, counting down.
TGCATCAAAACCGATCACCTTTATATGCTGTAAGGTCATAACTAGTATTTTATGATGCAAATGTAATCTTTTCAGTTAAATAAATTAGGAAATAAGCGTCCAACAAATCTAGTTTGTTTAGGTGTGTATAACATCTTGTATGTTTGTAAAAGCTTCATATGGGAATAAGTCAATAAAAAACAATAGAACTTAAGTTTGAAGGGCTTTAACATAAATAACTATGGGTTTTACCCGTAGTTATTCGACTGAAGTGAAACAAGCCTGAAGAGCTTGAATCAATAATAGCTGAAATTAGATTTCGTAATTAGTTATACCAGTATGTAACTAAAGTCACGCTAACAAAAAGGCAAAACACTTACCTTTGTCTCACAAAATATACAAATGCAAGATAATAAATTTTGGAATGATTGGACCATGGTAATCATGGCGTCACTTACCTTAGGATTAGCACCTTTTGTTCCCGAACCACATATATGGGGCAAAATCAGATGGATCGCAGGTGGAGCAGAAGGCATGTCACTCATGGATTGGGGTGATTTTTTTATGCACGGCATTCCATGGATGTTGCTAATCAGACTTATTGTAATAAAAACTTTGTCTTTTTTCAAACCTGAAGCTTGATTTAATGTGGTAGTATGGCTCAAAGACATGCTACCGCTGCAAAGGAAAGTGGATTTGCTTTTAAATAGATTCCATCAATGTCAATTAAGACAAACGATCTCCCCGATTGTCGAAGTTTGCAACTTCGATACACTATTTTTAGCATTTGAAATGCGTTTTAAATTCAAATCAATATATTAAGATAACAATGAAGAGAATCTAAAGCCTTTAAATACCGCTCTAAAAAACTCAACTCTCATAACTTATCTCTCATAAC
>DLGT01000038.1:74729-74886 GCA_002482845.1 Saprospiraceae bacterium UBA7687 | reverse complement strand
GATTGTCGAAGTTTGCAACTTCGATACAATATTTTTAGCATTTGAAATGCGTTTTATATTCAACCCAAATCAATATATTAAGATAACAATGAAGAGAATCTAAAGCCTTTAATTACCGCTCTAAAAAACTCATCTCTCATAACTTATCTCTCATAAC
>DLGT01000038.1:0-74716 GCA_002482845.1 Saprospiraceae bacterium UBA7687 | reverse complement strand
CCCGATTGTCGAAGTTTGCAACTTTTATACTTTATTTTTAGCATTTATAATGTGTTTTGTATTGACCACAAGTAGCCATATTTTTACCAAAGGGAAGCTTTTAATTTTCAAAACAAACTACTACATTATTTAAAATTTACGGGTGTCTTTTTGTTAGTTGTAAAGTTATTTTAGGACGATTTATGGAACTTGTGCACCAATTTTAGGACGAAAATCTGTCAAAACTCCCTATTTCCTCCATAGATACTCCGTACTTACTCCCTATCAACTCCCTACATGCTCCGTACACGTTCCGTATATACTCCCACCACATTCCCACTGAGTTCCCACTGAGTTCCCACCGAGTTCCCACGAGTTCCCACTGAGTTCCCACTAGATCCCACTAGCGTCGACTGACGCATTAAAGTATCAGTCCACGTGCATAAAAGTATCATATGAAAATGGTCACAATTTCAAATGATGCATAGCGCCAAATAAATAGATGGTTTTATGCCATTTCCCAAATTGAATTAGCCAATAAATATGTCGTCCCTACGGGACTAGATGGGTATTCATTATTCTTTCCCTACCAATATGTCATACCTAACGGTACTTTGGATGTAGCATTTCAAAACAAATATTAGATGCTATAAGCTAATAAGCTTTACTTAAATGATATAAAACCTTTGTGTTCCTTAGTGAACCCTTAATGACCTTAGTGGTAAAACCTTTATGAGTACTAACTGAAATATTGAAATAAAATAACGCGAAGCTCACCGAGCATAGCAACCTAGTGCAGCTTCAGCGGTATAAGCAATCGCGTACAGCTTCAGCGGCATCAAACAAATAAGCAAATCAACAATTAAAACCTCCACATTTCTATCCACTTCCTAACAAATAAAAAAAGCCGAACTCATTACTGAATCCGGCTTTTTATCTCTACTTTTTATCATCGGTGACGTCTACCGACGGAGCATTCTTATCTTCTGCGCCCTTCAGATAGGTGGGAAGATTTAATCCTGCCATGTTAAATAAGTCATTGAGTGGAGGTACAGATTTCATCATGCCTGAGACAAAATTTGCTGTAGCACCATTGCCATTATCTGATGATCCTGCACCCGAATCCCAAACAGTGATTTTGTCTATCTTGATATTTTTGACAGCTTCTACTTGGGTTTTTACCAATTCTGGAAGTTTTTCTAGCAATAACAATTGGAATGCCTTGCTTGGGTCTCCACCTGCTGCTTTCACCACTTGTTCGTATCCTTCTGCTTGTTTGGTTAGGATTTCATAAAGACCTTTGGCTTCCGCTTCCATTTTTGCATAGATGGCATCGGCTTCACCCTTTGCATTTTCACGAATACGCTCCGCATCTGCCTGTGCTTCTATGATGGCTCTTTGTTTAGCTATTTCCGCAGGTATGACTACATTTGCTATTTGGCTAGAGCGTTCTCTTTCTGACCTTGCAAGTTCAGCTTTTTGCTCTGCCAGATAAGCTTCTTCGAGTGCACGTGCTTGTTGTACTTTTTCCGCAGTGATGGCTATCCTATTTGACTCTGCTTCCTTTTCTCTACGTAGGGCATCAGAGTTGGCGATGGATATCTTGGCTTCGTTTTCACCCTTTACGGCTAGTGCATTTGCCTCAGATATTTTTACCCTGGTATCTCTTTCTGCTTCCGCTTTACCGATCGACTCATCTTTATTGGCTGATGCGATGCTCACTTCTCGATCTTTTTGCGTCATAGCTATCTTGACATCACGATCTCTGTGGGTCTCCGCTATGGAGATATCTCGTTCTCTATCTGCCATGGCCTTTCCAGTCTCCCCTATTTTTTCTTGTTCTGCTACACTTATTTTGGCTTCATTGATGGCTTTTGCTGCCGCTTCCTTACCCAATGCTTCTATATAACCCGACTCATCTTTGATGTCTGTGACGTTTACGTTGATGAGTTTGAGACCTATTTTTTTAAGCTCGGTATCTACGTTTTTGGAGATGTTGTCTAGAAATTTATCTCTGTCTGAATTGATCTCTTCGATGGTCATAGTCGCAATGACAAGTCTCAACTGACCGAAAAGGATATCTTTGGACAATTCTTGGATTTGTTCAGGTGCGAGCCCAAGTAATCTCTCCGCTGCATTACTCATGCTATCCGTTTCTGTAGAGATAGCAATGGTAAATCGACAAGGCACATCGACTCGGATGTTTTGTCTACTCAGTGCATTGGTGAGATTGGCTTCGATAGAGATGGGTTTAAGGTCTAGATATGCATAATCCTGAATTACAGGCCAGATAAATGCTCCGCCACCATGGATACATTTGGCAGATGTACCTCCTGTACGTCCATAGACGACTAGTATTTTGTCTGATGGGCACCGTTTATATCTGGATATTAGCGCAAGGATTAAGGCAAATGCAATCATGATGATGACAAAAATCAAAATCATAGGCGTGAAATCACTCATAGGAAAAAGTTGTTTTGTGGTGAATAAAATTAGTTAAATGTATCTGTTTATATCTTTTTTGAAAATCATTCTAACCTGCGTACAAGTACGACATTGCCAGGTTGTACATCGAGCACAAGGACTTTTTCACCCGTAAGAATGAGACCTTGATCTGTGACAGCTTCCAATTCATGTAAAGTACCTCTATGACTGACATGAATCTTTCCATTACCTGATAAACTTTCTGGTATTCGGAGATATACATCTGCTACATTTCCTTTTATTTCTTCAATATTGAAAGTATTATCTTCTTCGAGCTTCTTGATTTGTTTGATCAAATAAAAAAACATAGCTACAAATGAAAGACCGATCAATATCGCCACAGCGACCAACAATGGTTTATTACCAATCGTACTGTAAAAACTGATGCCTCCCCAACTAAAGCCTAATAAAAAGTTGACCATATTGCGCAACGTAAATAATTCCATAGGACTATCGAAAGAATGAGTATCCACGTCCGTATCACTATCGCCTGCACCTACCACCGTCATAATCGTCTGTATGATAAAAAACAAAGAAACAGGTAAGGCTATATACCAAAAGGTCTTCAAATAAATGTCTGCATCTGCTAAAAATTCCATCATATCATTGAGTTTTGTTACGTTTTTAATATTCAAGTAGTATCTTATTACGCCTTTCTTATTAGACAAACAAAGCAATTTGTTAATAAATTCCAAATGTAAAGATTTTATCGACAAATAACCAAATCTGAATGATGAAAGTAAACAAAAATAGGTACTTTTTTATTTGCAAAATATGGAAGGATTAAAAACATCAAAATGTCGTATTGATACCAATAATTAACATACTTTATTAAATAAACTTCATAATCAAGGTTAAAAGTTTTATATTTGCTGTGATATAACAAAAAGATTATCACTCCCTTGGACAGATTAATATTTAAACAATTTTTTGAGACCCATTATTCGCCACTGTGCAATTTGGCCTATCGAATCATTGGGGACATTGATAAGTCTGAAGATATTGTCCAAGATGTTTTTGTAAAAGTGTGGAATAATAGAGATCAACTCGATAAAGATAGAAATATCAAATCCCTTGTATATACTATGGTAAAAAATCATAGTTTGGAAGTATTGAGAAGAGACGGAATCGGTCTCAGAGTGGTGCGCATCATAAGTAAGGCCGAAGAAGATATTCAATCCAATATTCAAGAAGAAGAAATAGAAAATTACAAGCTTTTAGATCAAATATATGTATCTATACGACAATTACCCCCAAAATGTGGTGAAGTTTTCACCTTGAGTAAAGTAAATGGCTTAACTTACACCCAAATTGCGGAACGCATGAATATCTCGGTCAAAACAGTAGAGAATCACATGGGTAAAGCATTAAAGTTGTTGCGGGAAATGATCATACCGAAACCCTAATTAAATCATAGAATCATTAAAAATGAATCCATTTCAATTAATATCAAAATATATCCTAGGAAAACCCAATCGTGACGAATACGAAGCGCTTGAATCCTGGAAAAACGAATCAGAAGCCAATCTCGAAGCACTCAGACAAACCATCAGAATCAATGAAGTGAGTAATGACCTCAGAGAGTATCAACAAGTAGACAAAAAAGCTGCATGGCAAAAAGTAGAGCAGAGAATCGGTGCAGAAACACATATCATAGGCTTTAAACATTGGGGCAAAATAGCTGCAGTAGCGGTATTAATATTGGCGTCTATCTTTGTCATACAATCTGGTAACGATGTGATCACACCAGAAGCCCGAGTATACACATCTACAGGGGAGCAAATTAAACTAGACGATGGTTCTATCATAGATTTAGACCAAAAAAGCGTACTCACAGCATCACAAAGTAGAACTGTAAAACTATCGGGTAGAGCATATTTTGACATAGCGCCAGACAAAACCAAACCATTTACCGTAGAGATCAACCATGGTGTAGTGACTGTCCTAGGTACTGAGTTTAATATAACCACTGATAGCCTATTTTCTCAAATCTATGTCACAGAAGGTCGTGTAAAACACACTTATAATGGCGAAGAATACATCCTCACAGTAGGTGACATGTTAACAATTATAGGCGACAAAGTAGAATTAACAAAAGATCAGACATCTCAAGTGACCTCTTGGAAATCTAAGGAGCTCAATTTTGTAAATGAAAACCTCCACAATGTCATGAAGGGTATTGGCTCATTCTACAATGTACAAGTAGAGTTCCCTGCTAAAATGAATGAAGATGATTGTAAAATAAATACAAAATATACTAGCGAAACTTTAGACCAAGTCCTAAAAGAACTTGCAGTCATAGTAAGGTTAAAATACGAAATTATCCAAGGTAAAGTAATTATAAAATCATTTAAATGCTAAACATATATGGGCAAATGGATGATTTCTGTCATCATTTTATTCTCATTCTCATATAATACTTATGGGCAAAAGGAGCTTTTAAAAAAAGAAATCAACCTTCCAAATGATTTGTCCAATAAAACGCAAAAAGACTACCTAAATTACTTATCTAGTGAACTCGATGTCATCTTCAGCTATAATGCAAACTTGCTCACAGATGACAAAATTATAAACATACCCGAAAACAAACGCCAACTAAGAGACATACTATATGCCATATTTAGTGACCATAAGTTACTCATTCTCACCCTTCCACCCAATAAGTTTATCCTTCAGAGCAAAGGTGACCTCAGAAAACAAATATTATACAGCCTGAGTGGGACAGTAAGAGACAAACTCTCAGGTGAATTGGTAAATGGTGCCATCATCACTGAAAACCACTCAAATACTTCTGTCATTACCAATGAACATGGTTACTTTATATTTAAAATTCCACAAGGTCAGACAGCACTAGAAGTGAGATATCTTGGCTACAAGACACAGTCAATATCTATGGATATCAGTACTTCAAAGTATATCGATATCTACATGGAAAATGATAATGAACTACCAATGATCATCATAGACGGTAAGTCAAGACACAACCTAAACACTGGTGGTGAATTAATGGATCTATTCGGAACCAAAGATTTTGTCTCTATCATTGGCGAAAAAGACATTATAAACAACGCTAGAATAATACCAGGCATTCAGTCAGGTGGCGAAGGCCAAAGTGGCCTGTATGTAAGAGGTGGTAGTCCTGATCAAAACTTGATTTTGCTAGAAGGTATAGCCCTTTATGAGACGAGTCATACAGCAGGTGTGTCATCCATATTTATAGAAGAAAGTATCAAAGAAGCTAGTCTACATCGCAATGGTTTTCCAGCTAGGTACGGAGGCAGATTATCATCAGTCCTAGACATTAACTTAAAAGATGGCGACAAGTCAAAANNATCAAAAAACAATACACTCATTTCCGTAGGAGTACCAGGCGCTAAAGTACATCTCAACGGACCCATAAAAAATAGCAAAACAACGTATAATTTATCCGCTAGGACATCTTGGTTGAACTTTTATGTCAATAACATTTTAAGAAAATATACCAAGTATGATAATATCAATATAGGATATGGCGATGTATTAGGCAAAATCACGCATACTTTATCGCCATCAAGTAGCATCAGTTTGATGGTATACACGGGTTTTGATAACCTCCAACTAACCAAAGATGAAACTATTCAAGGTGCTGACTATTCCTTAAATATTTTTGATAGAAATGGCTTAAATTGGGGAAACAAAATGGCATCACTAAAGTGGAATGCGCTCTTAAATGATAAATTTGCTATCAAAATGCAGGCAGGTGCTTTGAATTATAACAATGGTTCTAGATCAAGCTACAAATTTGCTTCTACATCCACACAACCTGACACTGTAAGAACAAATGAACTAGATGTCATTTCAAAATCCAATATCATAGATTACAATGTCAGAGCAGATTTTGAATATTATCTAAACGATAAACATGTATTGCGCGCAGGCTCTAATGTTTTAATTCACAAATTTAATCCTACTATCAAACAAAGCACATTTATCCTAGAAGGTGACGCAGAAAGCATCATAGACAAAGACTCTTTGATAAGCTCTTCAGAATACAATTTTTATGTAGAAGATAATTTTAAAATAAATACTGACCTGTTTCTATATGGTGGCCTTCATATGTCCGTCTTTAATGTGAATAATACCACTTACCAATCCTTCCAACCACGTTTAAAAATCATAGCCACACCACATGAACGACATATGATTTCTGTGGCATACAGCAAAATGACACAATTCGTGCATCTTTTGTCAAATTCTGGTCTTGGATTACCATCTGATTTGTGGGTCACCTCGACTGAAAATATTGCACCCGAAAATGCCCATCAGTTTAGCATGAATTATACCTACAATATCAATGAACAATTCTATGTCAGTATAGGTGGCTATTTAAAAACATTTGAAAATTCGCTAGAATATACATCACCTACTGAATTATTCTATTTTTTAATAAACAATGACAATATTGTACCAGTCTTCAATACATCAAAAGATTGGGAAAGAAATCTAGTTGTAGGTGAATCTAGTTCTCGTGGATTGGAATTATTGATTCATAAAAAAAATGGAAAACTGAAAGGATGGATTTCAACATCATTCACTCGAACCGAAAGACAATTCCCTACACTCAACCAAGGACTACCATTCCCAGCTACATATGACAGACCTTTAAATATGAATACAGGTCTTAGTTACCAATTATCTGAAGCTTTTTCTTTTGGTCTCAATTTTGTGTATGCTACTGGAAATACTTTTTCGCTTGCCGCAGAAGAATATGAGGGCATTTTAGGGACCACACTTTTAAAATCTAATGGTAGAAACAACTACAGGTTACCAGCTTTTCATCATCTCAGCTTGAATGCCAATTATACAGTAAAAGGAAAACACTTCGATACGCTATTTGAATTTAATGTTTACAATGTCTACAACCGACTAAATGCATACTTTATCTATATATATAAAAATCCTGAGCCACCAAATGATGCAACAGCAAGAAAAGTAAGTATTTTACCAATAACACCTTCTATAAACGTTTCGATAAAATTTTAAAATAAAATATTGTACAAAAGAACAAAAAATTACTAAAACAAAATATTATTCTAAAATAAATAGATATCGCAATAACAATAAATTATATTTAAGAATTTACATAAAATAAATTATCAAAAAAAAACTTATCAATTAAATAATAATGCTTAATTTTGGGTGACAAAACAGAAGCAAAATGATGGTACGCTTAAAAATACTGGTTTTACTTTTCGCGATTTTTCAGATATCGTGCGAAGAAGACTATGTATTGATAAGAGGAACATTCAAACCAAGTGTTGTCGTTAATTCTGCATTTACAGTAAACAAACCGTGGGTAGTTAGCCTAACCTACAGTAGAGACTTATTGGACCACAAAACTAAGATAACACCTGTTACCAATGCTGAAGTAGAAATCATAGAAAAAAGTACAGGTTTAATTATCCCTTTAGAGGAAGTAGAAGATGGCATCTACACAACTAAAATCAATCCACCTAAAGCTGATAAAACTTATGAATTAAAAGTAAATGTAGCAGGTTACCCACAGATAACGTCATCAAGTATGGCTCCGAAAAATGCACAAGTAGAAATTCTATCTGATGTAGTAGAAAGGGTAGATTTTGAAATAAAGGATATTGGCCAAAACTATTACATCTGGAATCTAATTTTTACTAATACTAGTAACCCAATAGATACAACTTACAAACCTGACCCAAAAAATCTTGTATCATCTATTAATAAATATAATAATATTGCGGGCTATTTAAGTGACTTGTCAAATCCTAATCCAAACGATGCAGAATCACAAGGCCCTAAATCATCTTTATATCTACCAGATAAAAATGAAGGTCCAGCGACAGGGAATGGACAAGAACCAGATTCAACAGTGCAAGTAAAAAGATATCTAAGATTTCTAACTGTTAGTAAAGATCTATACTCCTACTATAAGACAGTAGAAAAATTTGGTGCATCGGACAATCATAACTCGAGTTTCTCACAGAATCCAGAAATACACTCCAATATCAAAAATGGACTAGGTATATTTGCAGGATACACAGAAACTTATAAGGAGATAAAATGATCATTTTACTTGCTTAAAAAAACTAATCTAATCATAATTTTCTTTCCATTAAACAATTAATTTATGTCTTTGTATTGCGCAATGATAGATTTCGGAACGCCTGAGTTTGACGAAGCCCTGAAGCTACGATATGATGTCCTCCGCAAACCATTAAATTTAGAGTTTGATGAAAATGATATTGCTACAGAATTTGATTCTTTTCATATAGCATGTTATGATCAGAATTCTAATGAATTGCTCGGAATACTCATCTTAAAACCTGTGGATGGCCATACGTTAAAAATGAGACAAGTGGCTGTATCTGCTACAGCTCAATCAAAAGGTGTAGGAACATTTATGGTACAAGCTAGCGAACAATTTGCCACACATAAAAATTATAAAAAAATAGAATTGCATGCAAGATTAGCAGCCGTGGATTTTTATTTAAAAAATGGATATACTACCGAAGGCGATATCTTCCAAGAAGTAGGCATCGACCACCAATCGATGTTTAAAATACTATAAAAAGACCATAAAACTGTAGCAAATTGCACAGCTGTCCATTAACTACATTTAACAGACACCAACGGGCAATGCTTTACAATGACCTAAATCATATCCAAATAAAACTTAACTAATCAACTGATAATCAAATGACAACCAACTGCTAAAACACAACTTCACTCGAATTATACATATTATGAAAATTTGGCATATGCTTTGATTTAATTAAACATACCAATATTTACATAACACAATTTAATCATTAAGAGATGAGGACAGTTTTTTCTTTTTCAGCACCATTACTATTTATCAGTATGTTCTATTCATGCAGTTCTGATGTCAATACGAATCCCACAACAGAAGACATAGATCACATAGATACTGAGCTTATCGCCTTAATGAAAGGATATGCACCCAATGGAGAAATTTCTTATTATAGACTGCCAGAATCAGATGATTTTTCTAATATACCACAAGACCCTAGAAACCCAATTACGAAAGACAAAGTAGTTTTGGGTGGCTTTTTATTTCACGAAACAGCTTTAGGAATATCCGCTAAAAATGAAACTTTTGTAAAGACATTCTCATGTGCATCTTGCCATCATGCCGAAGCGGGATTTCAAGCAGGTGTCATACAAGGTATAGGTGAAGGTGGAAAAGGTTTTGGATTTACAGGTGAATTAAGAAGACCGTTTCATGGAGCGCAGAACATAGATGTCCAACCCTTAAGATCACCAACGGCTATGAATGGTGCTTATCAAAAAAACATGTTATGGAATGGTCAATTTGGCGCTACTGCACTCAATGAAAGAACAGAACACCTATGGCCAGCTGGGACACCAATCGAAACAAATAAGCTAGGTTTCGAAGGACTAGAGACACAAGCCATAGCTGGTATGAGCGTACATAGACTCGACATAGATGAAGACGTAATAAAGATGGGAGCTTATAAAAATCTTTTTGACCAAGTATTTGCCCATGAACCTGAAAATACACGATACTCTAAAAAGAATGTTGGTCTGGCAATTGCAGCTTTTGAACGTACATTGGTATCTAATCAAGCCCCATTTCAGCAATATTTACGTGGCAAGCTTGATGCTATGACAATCTTAGAAAAAGAAGGAGCAAAGTTGTTTTTTGGAAAAGCAGGATGTGTAAATTGCCATACAGGACCAGCACTTAATAGTATGCAATTTAATGCTATAGGATTGACAGATATGATCGACTGTCCTGAACCTACAGTTGGTACAAAAACAAATGACCCTGCAAACTTAGGAAGAGGTGGATTCACTGGTAAAACATCAGATTACTACAAATTTAAAGTCCCTCAATTGTACAACCTAAAAGATAGTCCATTCTATGGCCATGGCTCTTCTTTAAGAAGTATCAGAGATGTGATTGTGTATAAAAACAATGCAACACCACAAAATAGCCACATTACAACAAGTCAGTTGGATCCTTTATTTAGACCATTAGGGCTCAATAATTCGGAAATTAATGCTATAGAAGCCTTTATTAGCAACGCTTTATACGACTCCAATCTTAAAAGATACGTTCCCGATGCCCTACCTTCTGGGCAATGTTTTCCAAACTCAGATGTGCAGTCAAGAATCGACCTAGGTTGTAATTAGATCTAGGCATACTTCATTTGAAAATAAATATAGTTTATAGTGATTGATGCGCAGAAGTCAGAATATTTCGGTATTCTTACCTCTGCGTTATTATTAATTTGATAATGGTGTAAAATTTGTTTTTGTAAGGCAAGACAAATAGTAAATCAAAAATTGAGGTAGGCCTTATTACTTTCTTAAATTTACTTTTGTGGATGTTTTATTAACCATTTTTTGATGCTCAATTCTCAATCAACATGACCTTTATAATTTTTCTATTTCTTAAATAACTAGCACATTTTGAATTAAAATCGTAAGGTGAATTCTCACAAATATCTACACAACTTTCATTAATTACAACAGGCCTAATTAGGTCGGCACAATGAGCATTTAATTCAAGGTAACTTTGATTTTTGTATTCAGTTAGGTTAAAAAACAATTTACACCCTATTTCTTCACCATTATACTTTTTGAAATCTTTAGTTTCTTCTTCACAATCTAAAAATGTAGTCGTTTGTTCATCATTTTTTGCACAAGATGATAATGTCCAGACCAACACAATGAGAATCAATTGTTTCATATTTTAATATTTAATAATTAACCGAAATAGCTACTTTTGTTAGACGAAATATATAGCGATTTCGTTGGTCAATTAAAGAAATACTTCTTTATCATTTATACTAATGAAATCTTACTTCTTTCATTCTCCCATTTCTCTACTATAATTCGAAAATATATCAATCGCTTCATACTATTCAAACCCTATGCCTTGGGCAAGTTGATCCGGTTAGGTCATGCTAAGCTTAAAAAAGAAACAATTCCTATCTTTGATAAATTGATAACTCAATTGATAATATTTACTTAAGTATTTATCTATTTTTACCTAATAGCTCAAAAAAAAAAGAGCCTTACATTACTGTAAGACTCTCTCTTTTGGGGTTATATGTTCAATTGAAACTTACTCTATTCTGATAAATTTCTTTTGTGTTGCAACACCATCTATCGTCACTTTTACATTGTACACTCCTGCTGGAACATCATTTAAGTCAATCAAATATGACTTAATGCCTTCTGCTTGGAATGCTTCATTTGTGATGACTTTTACAAGTTTAGACGCATTGTCATAGATCTCTACATTTACCTTGCTATCTGTACTTAATACAATATCAAGATTCGTTTCTCCCTTTGCAGGGTTTGGATAAAGTTCTATGGCATTTTCACCTTGATGTGCTACACTTACCAATTTACTATAAGTATATTTACCATCGAAGTCTACTTGTTTTACCCTGTAGATATAAACACCTGAAGACGCTACATCATTGTCAATCAAACTATACGCTTGTACTGCATTTGTATTACCATTTGCTGCAACTTTGCCAGGTATTTGAGTAAATTCTGTTTCCTTCGCAAGTCTACGTTCTACGATATAATAATCGACATTCACTTCTTTGGCTGTTCTCCATGAGACGACGTGGGTATTATTCACACGTATTGCATCCACATCCAACCATTCTACTGGCAATACTCCAAATGCGATACCTAGATCTATGTTTTCATTCACCATTCCTGATGACATGGTAAACATTCTAGTGGTATTCTGTCCATAACTATGGTCTACATCACTGTCCTTGTTATCAGCCGTTACTCTAGCTACAGTAGCGCTATAACCAGATGGAACTTCAAATTTGACATAAATATCACCTTTCTCTAAATAATCCAAAGTGTATTGACCGTTTTCATCCGTGGTGGTCTCTGCTACCATTGTATTGGTTTGAGCCTCGTATGCTTGTACTACTACACCTGCTACTTTTGGTTCGTCCTCATCTTGTACACCATCTTGATTGTCATCACGCCATACTAGGTTACCTGCAACTGCCATTGGGTAATACCCTGCACCTAGGTCACATTTTTCTTGACCTGATGTCACTGTAAAGGAAGCAGTAGAACTTGCACCATTTGCATTTGTGATATCACTGTCATTCTCCTCATTGCTTCCGATATTTGGACGAGCTCTAACTAATCCTAAAGGAGGCATCACTACTTGAACATAGTATTGTCCTGGAGGCGCGCAGAATTTAAAGTATCCATCATCAGAAGGAGTACCTGGTTTAAATCCTGTGTACTGAGTTTCCCAAAGTACCCAAGCTCCTGAAACGTTTCTGAAAAGATTTACTGGCAATCCATTGATACCATTTTCATTACTATCCCAAACATCATTTCTGTTGATATCATACCATACTAAGTCTCCGATAGGAATACAAATATAGTATCCTGCATCCCATGTCATATCACGTTCACCCGGTGACAGCGTCGTAGTCAATGTGGTACCAGGACCATTAGAATTATCTACATCACTATCTATGCCGTTATTTGCACCTGTGTTTGCAAAGGTTTTTTGGAAACCAGCTGGATCTATGAACTCAAGATAATAATCACCAGGATATAGGAAGTCAAATAAATACAATCCAGATCCATTGGTAAAGGTAGTGGAAACAAATGTACTATCACTTCTGTATAGATTTACTTGTACTCCAGGGATACCAGGCTCACCAGCGTTTTGAAGGCCATTACCATTCAAATCATGCCATACATAATCACCTATCGCTGCTAGAATCAATAAACCTGCATCATAAGTACTATCAAACTGTCCACCTGTGATATACACACATGGTCCTAGACCTGATAAATCTACCTCACTATCTAGCTCATCATTAGCACCTACGTTTTGGTATGTAAAGGCACATCCAGGGGCAAGATTACTAATATCAAACTGTACCTGATAATTACCTGGGATCAAGTTATTGAAGAAATAGAATCCAGTATTATCTGTGGTCGTTGTCTGCAAAATATTTCCAGCACAATCTGTCAAGGTAGCTATAACACCAGCTACACCAGGCTCGCTAGGATCTTGAATACCATCTCCGTCTAAATCTTTCCAAACGGTATCACCCAATCCACCTACTACTATCACCAATTCAGGATCATGATCGTCTTCGTCTTGATCGAATAACTCACCAATACCATCTATCACATTATCCCAAGGACCATCTGGCAATACTTGGTTTTCATATGGAGAGTCTGTATTCGGATTACTATCTGCATCATCATTTCTATTATTACCTTCCGTATCTTGCGTAGCACCAACTTCTGCATAATTGTACCAGTCTGTTACTGCAGGATTTGCATCCAAGGCAATCTCTAGGTTCAGTACCAATTCTGTACTAGTACCTGGCAACAATTCGTCAGTGATCGTATAATTTAATAAACCATCAGCAGCTATCGTAGCAGGAGTCGTCAATGTCCATCCTGGATTTGCAGCAGGGTTAAAACTAAATCCACTTCTGACATAATCATTTACAAGAATATTATCAGCAGAAACGTTACCTTGGTTGAATACAGTCATTCTGAAAGTTGCTGTCTCCCCTATCATGTATGGTCCACGATTGTCTACTACCTTTCTAAGTGCAAGGTCGAATACTTGGATTTTGTGTGGGTCATGGTCATCTTCATCTCCGAGTTCATTATTAATAGTATTATCAGTACCACTTACATTGGACTCAAAATTAGGAACACCACCCGCATCATTTCCATTGGTATCATCTGGTGTACTATCGATATCATCACCAGGTAGACCTGTCGTATTATCAATAGCAGTAACTATCTCAGTATAATTGGTCCAAGCATTATCTACATCTATATAACATGGTCTTACGATCAAGTCAACAAATAGCTCCACACTCTGACCAGGTAATAAAGTACCAAAATAAGTTGTGCTAATATCAGTACCATCCGATGTCCATGTTGCATTCATCGGCAAACTAGGGTCAAAAGCTAAACCACATGGTAAATAATCTTTTACTACAATGTTGCTCGCAGCTGCATTACCTTGGTTAACTATCACAATACTGTACATTACATTTTGACCATAACTGTAACTTGGTGTGGCAGTAACTACGCCTTTTCTTAATGCTAGATCAAAAATAGAAGGTCCAGCAGGGTCGTGGTCATCTTGACTTCCTACACCTGTATCGCTTGTACTTTCTACATTATCATCGCCAGTACCACCAGGGACGATACTATTTTCATTAACACCATTGCTATTAGGAGCGCTGTCTGCATCAAATCCTGGTCCATTAGGTCCATTGCCTGATGCAATTTCTGCATAATTTATCCAATTACGCTCTCCACCATTTGCTTGAATGAGTGTCAATTCCAAAGTAAGATTTACACTACCACCAGGTAAGATAGGTCCTGCTATTGTATTCTGAATAACTGGAGAAGCTCCTGTCCATCCATTATTCGCAGCAAAAGTATATCCTATTGGCAAGTAATCATTCACTACCACATTTGTAGCTGGCACATTACCTTGATTGATGACTTCTACATTGAAGGTCAATACATCACCATAGTTATATGGAGCTGGTGTCACCAATGTCTTTCTTAACGCAAGGTCAAAAATCTCTATGAATGTGATATCGTTATCATCTTCGTCATTCGGCGTATTCGGATCAGTAGGATCGCCATTGATTTCATCATCAATAGTTGGATCATTATTCGGATCATCATCACCATCAGAATCTATATCATCATTGGTAATATCAGTACCATTTTCATCTCTTATTTCAGATATCTCTGTAATATTTAACCATGAAGCAGCTGTAGCAGATGCGCCAGGCACGACAGGTTTTGTGATCAAAGTGATGAAGATATCTGTACTCGTCTGTTCTGCAATAGGACCCGCTACTGTATAAGAAGCTGTATTACCACTTAGGGTCCATCCAGCGTTAGCACCTCCAGGTACAAAATCCATACCTACAGGAATATAATCACTAACATTGATATTGTATAAATCTACATTACCCTGATTAAAGACCGTGATTCTGTATGTCACTGGCTGACCGTATACATATGGGCCAGGCGTCACAATAGACTTACGTATTGATGCATCAATAATCCTTACAAACTCCACATCGTGGTCATCTTCGTCACCTGCTGGTGTACCCGAACCAATCGGTCCACTACCATCTCCTGCTATAGCATCATCTGAAGGACCTTCAGGCTCACCACCTGCGTCATTTCCATTGGTATCATCCGGTGTACTGTCTATATCTACCAATGTGCCATATGGACTAGGTACTATAGGGTTGCTAGAATTACCAAGTGTATCCATAGCTTCTGAGATCTCAGCATAATTGACATATGCACCCACTAAGTTAGACATTTTTACCGTAAGGTATATTTTAACTACAGTAGATGTATTTGCAGGGATCACATTTGTAATCGTGTAGACTGCATTCGTACCACTCAAAGTCCAACCAATACTAGCTGCATTCAGTTCAAATCCATCTGGAATATAATCAGTGATTTCTACATTCTCAGCATCAAGGTTTCCTTGGTTATACACAGTAAGGTCAAATTCGACGACATCACCATAAGCAGTCACTTGAGCAGGACTAACTTTTGTTTTTGTCAATGCAAGGTCGAATACCTTAGGGATAAATCCAAAGTCAACTGTCAAGTTACTGTTTTGATCAGCAGCACCACTTGTATCATTATTTGGAGCTTCGTTCAATGGTTCTGTTCCACCCAAAGTAATGGTATCACTCACAACACCAAAGAAAAACATTGGATTCGTGTTAAATGTACCATTGTCATCATTATCAACATTTGTATCAGCACTCACACCAGGTGTCTCGTAAACACCACCAGCATTAAATGTTCCTGTACTAGAAAGGTAATTTTGTAATGGCCCACCTGGTTGCATTTCTGTATTCGGTATCACCACGATATACTTACCAGTAAGTAGACTATCAAACAAATATAGACCATTGGCATCTGTGGTGGTGGTTGCGATCAACTCACAAAGACCAGTCAATGGATTAAAGTAGTGTAACTCTACATCTACGCCCGCAACACCTGCTTCTGCACCATCTTTTATACCGTTATAATTTGTATCTATCCATACTTGGTTACCAATACTATAAAGTGTGGTAAAACCAAAGTCTACAGTTAAGTTGCTATTATTATCTGTCGCAATACTCGTATCATTATTTGGCGTTTCGCCTGCTGGCTCATTATTCCAAACCAAAGTTAATGTATCACTGACCACACTACCTGGGAACATCGGATTACCATTAAACAATCCATTGTCATCGCCATCTACACTATTATCAGGATCGATAGGTGCTCCAGGGTTTTCATTAGGGCCAAATACCAAACTAGTTTGACCGCTTCCTGTGCTACTCGTTGTACCAGCAAGTGGTGCACTTGGTGCAAAATTACTTCCTGGCAATTCTACAATGTAACTTCCTTGGATCAAACTATCGAATAAGTAAAGTCCATTACCATCAGTTGTGGTTGTATAAAGAATATCGCACGTTCCTGTCAAAGGATTGATATAATGTAAAACAACAGTTACTCCTGCTATTGGCAACTCACCATTGTCAAATACGCCATTATTGTTAGCATCATTCCAAACTTGATTTCCGATGGTCATCAAAGGTAAGAATCCGAAGTCAACTGTCAAGTTACTATTACCGTCTAAGGCAACTGTTGGATCATTGTTTGGCAATTCGTTTAATGGTTCGTTTGCTCCTAGGGTCAAAGTATCACTTACGACACTACCTACAAACATTGGATTACCATTCAACAAACCATTATCATCATTATCTGCATTATCATCTGGATCAGTAGCACTATCTGTACCTACGATAGCACCATTACCTGTGCTACTTGCAAATCCTTCTAGTGGTTGACCAGGTCCAAAGTTTGTACTAGGTATCTCTACAATATAATTGCCACCTATCAAGCTATCGAATAAATATAAACCATTCACATCAGTGTAAGCAGTATCGATTACTATGCAAATACCACTTATTGGGTCCACATAATGGAGTACTACTGCTACATCTTCTATTAGTGCTTCACCACTATCTATGATACCATTATTATTTATATCTACCCATACTTGGTTTCCTATGCTATGAAGCGGTACTAAACCAAAATCTACAGTAAGATTTTCATTTACATCTAGTGTCGTAGGGTCGTTATCAGGATTTTCTCCAGTAGGCTCGCCATCACCTAGAGTCACAGTATTACTAACTATAGCACCAGGGAATGCAGGCAAACCATCTTTCACACCGTTGTCATCATTATCAATGTTATTGTTTGTATTGATCTGATTAGCAGCATCTTCATATAGACCACTTGTCAAATTATTGGCACCATTTCCTGTGCTACTCACATAATTTTCAAATGGGGCAGCTGATGCGAAATTACTTGATGGCAATACCACAACATAATCTCCGTTAGACAATGAATCAAAAAGATAAAGACCATTTATATTTGTCCATACCGTCTCTATCAATTCAAGAGACATTGAGACCGGATTATCATAGTACAATTCTACGGTAACACCTGATATTGGTGCTTCAGAAACATCTTTGATACCATTATTATTAGCATCAATCCATACTTGATTACCTAGACTATAATAATTGAGCTGAACAGTTGCTGGATCTTGGTCATCTTCATCCGTAACAGGATTTGTAGAGCCTGGAGTTCCAGAACCATTTCCGTTTATGACATCATCACTAGTGGTATTTACAGCACCACCAGCATCATTGTTCGGGTTGCTATCTGCTTGACTATCAGCTTCATCTGACTGATCAAGACCAAAAACATCTCTTGAACCAGTAACTTCAGCTACATTTACTAAATTAGCAATATTTGCATAAGGTGCAATGGTCAAAGAAATAGGGAAACTAATATCTCCTTGCGGTAAAATACCACCAGCTGGCAATAATCCATTACCTACAGTAGCTGTCAAAACTGCATTTGCACCTGAAGCTGTCCAGTTGTTATTAGGAACAAATGAATATCCTGCAGGTATATAATCAATTAGTGAAATACTATCTACAGCATGATTACCTTGATTCGTTACAGTCACTATATAAGTCACCACATCGCCTACATCAAAAGTACCAGAAGGTCCAGTTTTGATCAAAGCGACATCATGTATAGGTAGCAAAGCAGGGTCACTATCATCTTCATCCGTATTAGGATTGGTATCATTTGGAGTACCTGTACCGTCTCCATTTATAACATCATCAGAACCAGTATCTGGATTTCCACCGCCATCATTGTTCGGGTCAGTATCAGGTGTACTATCTATATCTTCATCACCAATTGGGTCACCATTTGGATCTTCAAAAGCAACGATTTCAGAAATATTTTTCCAAGCATTCGTAGCATTACTTGCTATCGGTGTCAATACTAAATCTACAAAAGTACTTGCACCAGTAGCTAAAGGTCCTGCAATCGTATTTGTTAATAATGTAGGTGAAGATTGTGACCAACCATTATTCACTGCAAATGTGAATCCTGCTGGTAAATAATCAGATACCTCAATATTTTGTGCTATGATATTACCTTGATTTGATACGGTGATTCTAAAAGTAACAGGATCTCCGTATTGATATGGTCCAGCCGTTATAATTGTTTTTGCTAATGCTAAGTCAACTATCGTAGGGGCTGCCACATCATGGTCATCTTGGTCTTCACTAAAGTTAGGTCCTAAACCTAATATATTATCATCATTCGTGTCTCCTGGCAATAATGGATTATCATTATTAGGTACATTATCAGGAACACTATCTGCATCATCATTTCTATTATTACCTAAATCATCCATTGACGCTGATATTTCCGCATAATTATTCCATGCAGTACCGCCCAAAGCATTTTGAACTAGGGTAAGATTTAAAGTGATTGTTGTAGAAGCACCAGGAGCTAATGGGCCAGGAATAGTTCGACTAGCAACTGTAGGACCACCTGTCCATCCATTACCAGCAGTAAATGTATATCCAGCTGGTATGTAGTCACTGATTACGATGTCTTCAGCAATAACATTACCTTGGTTAAATATTTCTATATTAAATGTCAATACTTGACCGTAAGTATGTGGACCAGCTGTAGCTAAAGTCTTTCTTAAGGCAAGATCAAATACTTGAATTTTGTGTGGGTCATGATCGTCTTCATCACCATTTTCATTGGCTACTATATTATCAGTACCACTTATATTTCCGTTAAAGTCAGGAACACCGCCATTATCATTAGTAGCATCACCATCTGGTGTACTGTCTATATCTTCACCAGGTAAACCTGTGGTTACATCTATTGCATCTGAGACTTCAGCAAAATTTGTCCATGCATTATCTGGGTCTGTATAGCAAGGTCTCACGATCATATCCACAAATAGCGTATCAGAAGTACCAGGCGCGAGCGTGTCTGTATAAGTTCTCACGACAGAACTACCAGAAAGTGCCCATCCAACATTCATTGGCGACATGGCATCAAATTCAAATCCACATGGGAAATGGTCAGTTACTTCGATACTTGTCGCAGCAACACTACCTTGATTAAATAATACTATTCTGTACATGACATTCTGCCCATAACTATAACTTGGCGTCGCAGTCACTACTTCTTTTCGCAATGCAAGATCAAAAATAGCTGGCCCTGCAGGATCATGATCATCTTGCGCTGAGTTTCCTGGTCCAATATTGATATCATTATCTTCAGGATCTCCTAGACCGACACCATTTTCGCCTTCTGAATTACTATTAGGCGCACTATCTGCATCAAATGCGGGTCCTGATGGGCCTTCCGCAGTTGCTATTTCTGCATAATTAATATAATCACCAACAGTTGAATTTATTAAAGTCAAGTTTAAAGTTACTACTGTGCTTGCACCTGGAGCCAATGGCCCTGCGATCGTATATTGTAAGGTAGGTAAACTACCAGTCCATCCATTATTAGGTACATAACTATAACCTGTAGGTACATAGTCATTTATCAAGATATTACTTGCAGCAACGTTACCTTGGTTGAATACTTCAATCTCAAATGTCAATAGTTGACCAAAAGCATATGGCTTAGGAGTCATAAGCGTTTTTCTTAATGCAAGGTCAAACACTTCAACAAAAGCAGGATCTTGATCATCTTCATCTGTACCAGCAATACCATCCCCTGGCATTCCAGAACCATTACCATCTAAATAGTTGTCCGCAGGAGATTCAGGTTGACCACCTGCATCATTTGTCGGATTGCTATCTGGTGTACTGTCGTAATCATAAGGACCAACAGCATTCCCACCTAAATCTTCAAATCCTGAAATTTCTGAAACATTAATCCAAGCATTTGGAGCACCACTTTGCTGTAAAGTCAGTATAAGATTTATTGTAGTAGATGCACCAGCAGCCAAAGGTCCAGCAATAGTACTTGTTAATAATGTAGGAGACGATTGTGTCCAACCCATTTGAGGAGCAAAACTAAAACCACTTGGTAAATAATCTGAAATTTCAATATTTTGAGCTGTTTCGTTACCTTGATTTTCAACAGTCAACAAGAAGGTAATTGGGTTACCATGCATATATGGTGGAGGCGAAAGAACGCTAATCTCTTTTTTCAACGCTAAGTCTACCAATCTGATAGGGGCACCATCATGATCATCTTCATCAGTATTCGCTACACCATCACCTGGTGTACCTGTACCATTACCACCTACATAATTATCAGCTGGGCTTCCTATTTGTCCACCTGCATCATTACTTGGATTAGTATCTGGAGTACTATCTATATCGTCATTAGCATCATTTCCTACCACATCAGTTCCCGCAGATATTTCAGCGAAATTTGAAATGTTTGTTGGATTTGCAGTAGTTGAAAGTTGTAATACTAAATTAATTTCAACACTATCTCCTGGTGCTAAACCTGGAGCAGCAAGCAATCCATTAAGTACAGAAGCTGTATACGACACCGTAGGTGCAGCTCCAGTCCAATTAGAATTATCACCTGCATTATAAATAAATCCTGTAGGCACATAATCTGACACTGTAAAGCTGTTTACAATGTCCGTCCCTTGGTTTATTACTTTTATGACGTAATTGACATCTTCATTTTGTCTGACTGGCAATGTATTGGTAGTACGTTTTGTTAAAGCCAAATCAAATGTAGTAGGATAAAATCCAAAATCGAAAGTGTGATTATTTTCAGCTGGTCCGGCCGTAGTAATAGCAATCTGCGCTATTCCACCTACCAAAGAAGCATCGTTGTCTGAATAATCAGCCAAACCACTTCCAGATTCATTGGTAGAAGTCATAACATACCCTTCGAGGACACTGCCATTCACACCGAATAAATTATACTGAGTAGATGATATCCTAATAGTATAATTGGTATATGGTTGAGGCCCTAATGTGCCATTCCCATCAGGATCATTTACATTGGTGTAGTTAAAATAGTAACCACCATCGGGATCTGTAGTTGCGGTACCCACTACAATTCCGTTTCCATTGACTAATTCAACAGTTACGTTCTCGATCCCTGGTTCGTCTGGATCCTGAATACCATCTCGATCTGAATCTCTCCAAATCAAATTTCCTATCTCGATAGGTGGTACTTCTTCAACTGTCTCAATATCACCTAAACCTGCTGCTTTCCCAAATGGGCCTCCAGCTTGGTTACCAGTATAATAGATTTCATATCCATCATTAATTTTTTGACCAGTTAAATTATTAAATCTCATTGTACCTCCAGACCAAATCCAAACGGGATCCATATAAGTTGTCAGTACATTATCCGAATTGGCTGTTCTGTGTACACTCAAGCCTCCATTAACTGGTTCTGGATGATGTTTACTATCCTGATAAAATTCATTGGGATCCGCAGATGGTCCTAAATTATACTCGCACGAAGCAGACCCAGTATTCCTGACTGCTTGCAAAATATCACCTACAGTGGCCATATTATAATTACCTGTACCATTCAAATCATAATTATACCATCCACCTTGATGTCCTCTACGGTCAAACATACCTAAAATCATGTTTCCATTTCCATCAAATTCAATATCTGATATAATAGGATAACCTGGTCCTTCAAAGTAGGTTTGAAAAGTTGGAGACCATGGAACCCATTTATTAGCTGTTGTGCTTCTATAATTTAATTGGAAGGTTAAAGTTGGTGTTGGAATAAATGATTCAGTTGCTGTTTCAAATTCATATATATTTGCTTGCAAATCATTTTCTGTTCCTATTGTGACACCTGAAGCATTTGCACCATTACAAACAACCGCTACAAAAACTTTGCCTCTTGTTACCTTTATACCAAATGGTCGGTGCTCACCCTCATTACCTGTACAATCATCTGGAATATCGAAGGACTTAACAATTGTACCTACACCAGCAAGTGTTGGAGCAACAGGATTAAAAGGGTCAATTAAATCTATTTGATATAATTTTCTATCGTATAAATTTACAACGTATAAATATCTACCGTCTTCAGAAATATCAATATCACCAAAAGAAACTCTACCAACCTGTTCCCAAGCGGCTGCATCCTGACTTGGCTGTACTTTATTAGTTGAAAGTCCTCTCTGAGCATTCGTCCCGATGACTGGGCTATAAGTAACTACATTTGATCCTACTAAGGCATTTGTATATGTACCAGATTGATCACTAGTTGGTATATTTAAGTCAGTATCAAAGTTTAACCAATTATAATTCATTGATGTATTATAATTATCGACATCCATCATATAAATACCACCAGAGCCTAAAGGGCCTAATCCTGCATGCCTTTTTAAGAACGCAGACGTAAATATTTTTCTGGCTTGTCTTGAAATTGCGACTCCCCAAACTGTACCTACCTGTCTTGCATTCCCTACTATGCTATGAGCTGGTCCTACCGGATTTGCTCCATTAGGTTGTGTAGGATAATATCCTGAGTTAAGTCCATGACCATTATCTTGATAATTCAAACCAACAAATGCATCAGCATCTCCTGATGAACCAGCAGGCAAAGGATCTCCATTTACAAAACATGGTGTAAATGCTAAAGGATTTTCTATTGTTGCAAAATCAGCAGGATAGGATAATATAAAATTATAAACACCTGGTCCTGTAGCAAACTGGACAGCTGTTCCATAAGTATCCCCATTGCCCGCGCTGAAATCCTGTGTAGGACTCAAATTACAAAACCCATCAGGAATCTCAAATTCGATTCTGACAGGATATGACGGTGGATTAAAGGAATAAGTACCATCACTTGCTGTAGTTGTAGTGCCAACTAATGCATCTTTTGCTGGTAATGTACTATTTGTATAAAATTTTACGATGATATTTCCACGATTAGGTTCGCCACCTTGTTGGATACCATCACCGTTGTAATCCCTGTAAGCCTTACCAGTAATCTGTGCAATACTGATATCACTTATGAATAAAAAACAGAGAAACGGTAGTAAAACCATTAGCTTAAATCGTTTTCCAATATCCGAAAAACCATAAGCTCTACATAACTTTTCAAAGTTAGGATTTCTGGTACTTAATCCGGAGACAACCGTAGTTAAAAATCTTAATAACATTACCTAAAAGTTTTAAATGAGATAAAAATGCACCTAGTATTATCAAATTTCGCAAAACAATGTGAACCGAAAACACATTGAAAATTGAATCTTCAATCATTTAACTATGACTATCAGGAATGTGTAAATGTAATTTTTAGCGTTTGGAATTCAGCGCCAAATCATCCTGATTATCATTCAGGATCTATTATAAATCATCTCGTTGGTTAGTAGTATAATTACTACGAAGCGCAAATGTATATAATTAATTTTTATAATACATAATTTTATGATAAAAATCATTAAAATAAATTATATTTTAAGTAAATATGTAATTATGTTATATAATACTAGTATAAATCACATGCAAACCACTTATACAGAATAATATTTGTTAATAAGTTTTATCCTTCTATTGCGAAATTTCATAGCAAATCTTAAAATCAATAATCGTAAGCCAAATTAAACATAGAATCAATACTACATAAGTAATAATTATACTACTTCGCAATAATCTTATTGTACGTACAATATAAATTAATCTTACTTTTTAATACTTATTGGTATCCATGTATGACCATCTGTATCAGATACAAACGAATTAAAAAAGTCCAACGAGTCATTTGGGATAGACAATGCCATTCTTTCAAAATTTATCAACCCACCACAAACATGTCCATAATTAACAAAATAAACATTTTCGCTTGTCTTTCCTATACAGACATCTCCTATTTTAGGATCTTGATGAGCTGAATGAACACAAATGCTGACATGGCTACTATCTAACATTTGGATGTTTTGACAAGACTTAATCTTGTAAGAAACTTTTTGTAGATCTGGGATATTAATAATATTGGGTTCAGCGTATTCAAGAGTAGCAACATCTAATGTATCACGCATACACAACATCTTTTGATTGATCCAAATCTCCTGCTTTTTTATATCTATTAAGGCAGTTACATGGTCAGAATAGTTTCGTTTCCATAAGTCATTAATCCTTTGTGTAGTCAATGAATCCGACTCTTGACCATTGACCACACAAAATTGAAGCAAATAACCGACAAAAAATACAAAACGTACAAACATTCCCGTGTATTAAGACACAATATTAAGGTAAATCGATATAGTTAATGGTAAATCCTAAATTAAATCTTGAAAAAATACAATAACTACGCTCTTTAAGAATATTCAATAAAGTTTGCTACATCATTTAGAAATTTTCCATAATCAAATCCCTATTGGCCATTCCTCCCGCCATATTGCCCGATGCTACGGCAGCAGCCACCGCTCGCATCATGGTTGTATTATCACCACAAGCATAAATTCCTGGGATATTTGTTTTTTGAAACATATCCACTTTTAAATGATTTTGTTCAGTGAGTTCGCATCCAAATGATAGAGGAATGGTACAATGTTGAACGAAAGTTGGCCGAGAATACAACACATTTATAGCATATATTTTTCCATTTTTGGTTGTTATCTCATTCAAATATCCGTCAATATGGTTCAAAGATTCTATTTCAGTATTTACCACCTTAATATGGTGTTTAGACAATTTATTTAACTGCTCTTTATCCAACATGATATCACCATTTGTAAAAATCGTTAAGTCTTTTGTCCAATTATTTATAAGTTTTGCTAGTTCAAAAGCCATTTCACCATTCGCCAATATACCAGTAGGTTGATGAATATATTCGTATCCATGACAGTACGGACAATGTATAACAGATTTTCCCCAACAAGCACTAAATCCATCTATATCAGGCATGATATCTTTTACTCCGGTGGCAAAAATCAATTTTCTAGTTTTAAATTTATCTCCAGCTTGGGTTTCAATTTCAAAATGCCCACCTACCTTTTTACCTGAAACTGCTAAGTCATTATAAAAAGTAACTGTATCATACTTTTCAACTTGAGCTCTCGCTTTCATGGCAATTTCATTAGGCGGCACACCGTCTTGGGTGATAAAATTATGTGAATGTGGTGTTTGCACATTACAAGGTTTCCCACTATCAATAATTAACACTTTTCGTAGTGATCTACCTAGTGCCATACCTGCCGATAAACCTGCATAACTACCACCTACGATGATTACATCAAAAATATTATGTTCTTGCATTTTATATACATTTGAAAATATTGAAAAAGAATTGAAACAAACAAAGCCAGACAATGCAATAATACTTTGTTTGATAACTTGTCTTCTATTCATACGATTTGGGTTCATCTTTCCAATTTCAAATTTGGAATTATTGTAATGATACCATAAGACACCATTACAAAGCACAAAGGTAGTTATTAATTTCCCACATGCAACGTTGTTGCATATAAATATTCAAGCTGCCTTTCAAATATTTTCATTTGTTGAAACGGACTTTTTCATATATTGAAACAATACAATAAAATTAAACCATCATGCTGACACTGATTTTAGTCCTATGATGGAGGCTATCAGAGTGGTCAAACAAAGTAATCTAAAAAAAGTAGCTGGTTCTTTAAACACCAAAATACCAACCAACACCGTTCCAACAGCGCCAATACCTGTCCACACTGCATAAGCTGTGCCTATTGGAAGACTTTGGGTAGCACGTACCAAGAGACCAATACTAATCCCAAGTGTAATCAAAAAAGCGGTGTACCACATATACGTTTCATGGCCTGTAGCTGATCTTGCCTTACCTAGACAAAATGCAAAAGCCACTTCAAATAAACCTGCTATTATTAATATGATCCAATTCAATGCTTAATGTTTTATGGCACAAAGGTCGGGAATCTAATGGAGGTAATTTTTTACATATGTTAAATAGTGAATTCATGCTTAAAAGAATTATTTAGCCACTAAGGTACTAAGTCGCAAAGCCGAAATAATTATTATAATTGTCATGATCTAAGTGCTTTTTTGTCTCTTTTTCTTTCATCTTCCCAAAACATTTAGCGTAATTCTGCTCTCACTCTACTAAGACTGACTTGTGTGATACCAAGATAAGAAGCAATATAACCTAGTGGAACTCGCTGCACTAAATCAGGATGATCTTTCAACAAATCTTTATATCGGTCTATCGCAGGTCTAAATTGCCTTGAAATGAGTCTTTCTTCGGTTTTGATTAATTCCTTCTCCGCAAATCTTCTTCCCCAATTTGCAATATGGATGTCTTTAAGGAATAGATCTTGTAAATCTGAAATTTTTAATTCATAAAAAGTACAAGCTTCTAGCAATTCGATATCTTCGTAGCCTTTTTGATTGGATACATAACTTTTCATAGAGATCACTGGGTCGCCTTCTTGACCAAACCAAAAAGTGATGTCATTTCCATCAAGGTCAGAATAAGCGCGCACGATTCCTTTTTTGACAAGGTAAATGCTAGTTTCAATTTTATTTGCCTTTAATAAAATATATCCTTTGGGAAAAGAAACTTCCTTTACTAACCGCGCTACCAATTGTTTCGATTCTTCCAGCAAAGGATATATATTGTCTAAAATGGTTTCAATGGTCATTTTGTCTTTATATTTAAGACAAAGTTAGGTTTAATTTACACTTTCTCCAAAGCTTGATCTATATCCCAAACAATATCTTCATGATTTTCTACGCCAGCTGAAATTCTGATCAATTTATCTGTAATACCCATTTCTATTCTATGTCGCTCTTCTATCCCAGCATGAGTCATAGATGCAGGATGCTCTGCAAGACTCTCTGTACTCCCTAGACTTACTGCAAGTTGAATAAGTTTAAGGTTATTCAAAAAAACAAAAGCTTCTTTTTCACCACCTTTAATGTCAAAAGACAACATGGCACCTGGTGATAAATATTGCCTTTTATACATATCATAATTAGGACTCTTTTCCGATATCAATCCAAGATAATACACTTTTTCTACTTTGGGATGAGCCGAAAGATAAGCAGCTATTTTTTCTGCATTTTTTGCTTGCTGTTCCATCCTTACTTTCAGTGTTTCGAGACTTCTCATGAGTAACCAACCCGTATTAGGACTCGCCATATTGCCCAGAAAAGTTCTAAGGGTTTTCACTCTTTTCATCAATACTGCATTACCAAGTACAGCTCCTGCAATGACATCACTATGTCCACCAATATATTTTGTAGCAGAATACATGACTAAATCAGCCCCGTGTCGTAATGGATGTTGCCAGAGTGGCCCCATGTAAGTATTGTCCACAGCTGTAAGTACTTTTTGCTCGTCTGTGGTATATTTATTTGCAATCCTATGACACATTTCAATATCTATGATGGCATTGGTAGGATTGGCAGGCGTTTCTACAAATATCATGGCCAATTTATCTGCCTTTCCAGTTTGCTTCAGTAAATTACAAATTGTGTTTTCATCCATATCAGGTTTAAAACCAAGGGTATCAATGCCAATTTTAGGCAAAAATGTATTTATAAAATGATCTGTGCCTCCATACACAGGCATGCTATAAAGCAATAAATCACCTGGTTTTAAAAACTCCAAAAGTACAGTTGTAATAGCTGACATTCCACTTTCGAAAACGGCACATTCTTCCGCTTTATCCCACAGACAAAGTCTATTTTCCAAAATCTCTAAGTCAGGATTATTAAGACGAGAATAAATTAATCCTAGCTCTTCATTTGCTTTTTGTTCTCTTATGCCATATGCTACTTCAAAAAAAGCTTTGCCTTCTTCAGCGTTTTTGAATACAAAAGTAGATGTCTGAAAAATAGGACATTTGATCGCTCCTTCGGATAATTCTGGCTTGTATCCATAGGACATCATCAATGATTCTGGACTAAAGTTATGGTTGTGTACAGGTTTCACGATTTATATATTTATTCTACTACAAAGGTAATAACAAATAAAATACACTATTTATAGATCAATAAATAAGTAAATAATTCTAATAATAATCACCAATTCAGATTAATTTATTAGTTTTGCTTTTATAAATCTCTTTATTTTAGAATAATAATCTTTATGTTTGACCAATACGACTTAGCCATATTACGTGAAGTACAGGAAAATGCAAAAATAACCATCAAAGATCTGAGCGATAGGATAAGCCTAAGCCCTACTCCAACCTTTGAAAGGCTAAAAAAATTGGAAAAAGATGGTATCATAAAAGGGTACTTTGCACGTCTTGATGCAAAAAAACTTGGCTTAGGTCTTACTGTAATGTGTCATGTATCTTTGCGACATCATCAGCAAGAATTGATAGAAAAATTTCAATCAGAAATTATTGGTTTTGACGAAGTAATGGATTGCTACCACATCGCAGGAATGTATGACTATTTGCTAAAAGTAGTCGTAAATGACATGGATGCATATCAACTTTTTGTGAGCAAAAAACTAGCTTCACTTGACAATATTGGCAATGTGCAAAGCTCCTTCGTTATGTCTGAACTGAAATCAGAAATTGGTTATAATATTTGAATAAATTACCGCCAACTTATTTTGACACAATCAAAGAATTACAAAAATGCATTCAGTGATTTTTCAATTATATCTAACGCTTCTTGTACTTGGGCTTCATTTATGACTAACGGTGGCGCAAGTCTGATTTTATTACCATGCGTAGGTTTTGCAAGCAGTCCATTGTCACGGAATTCTAGACATATATTCCATGCCAATTCTGAATCTTCGTCCGAATCAATGACTATGGCATTCAGTAGTCCTTTGCCTCTCACAAGGGTGATCAATCTATTTCTTTCTGCTATTTTTTCTAGTCCCTCTCTAAATAATTGACCCATTTTCTCCGCATTTTCAGCAAGATTTTCGTCAATGACAACTTTTAAAGCTTCAATGGCAACCGCACATGCCAAAGGATTGCCTCCGAAGGTAGATCCATGTTCACCCGGTTTTATAGTCAACATAATATGATCATTTGCCAATACTGCTGATACTGGAAATACTCCACCAGAAAGTGCTTTTCCTAAAATAAGGATATCGGGTTTAATGTCGGCTTTTTGTTCACATCTATTATTATTGCTACAATTGCAATTACCACAAGTTGCCAACATTCTTCCTGTCCTTGCGATACCTGTCTGAATTTCGTCGGCTACAAACAACACATTATACGCTTTGCACAAAGCAGCTACTCCAGCTAAATATCCTGCATCAGGCACTACTACACCGGCTTCTCCTTGGATAGGTTCAACGATAAATCCTGCGATGTTCGGATCATTTTCTAAAGCTTCTTTTAGTGCATTCAGATCATTGTATGGGATGGAACCGACACCACTGATAAATGGTCCAAACCCAACCCTTGACGAAGGATCATTGGATGCAGAAATGACAGACAGTGTCCTACCATGGAAATTACCTTTGGCAAATAATATTTTAGCTTTGTCGGTTTCAATGCCTTTGACAGTGTATGCCCATTTTCTAGTGAGTTTCATGGCCGTTTCTACGGCTTCAACACCTGAGTTCATCATGAGCACTTTGTCAAAACCAAAGAGCTTTGCCATAAATTCTTCTGCTTCACCGAGTAGGTTATTGTGAAAAGCCCTAGATGTCAAGGTAAGTTTTTCAGCTTGCGTTTTGAGTGCATTGATGATTCTTGGATGACAATGACCTTGATTAACAGCTGAATAGGAAGAAAGGAAATCAAAATATCGTTTGCCATCTACATCCCAAACAAAAATCCCTTCGCCTCGCTCCAAAACTACAGGTAGTGGGTGATAATTGTGTGCACCGTATTTATCTTCTTTGTCAATTAAGATTTGTGCTTTTTCGGAAACCAAAGATGTGTGTGTGCTCATGATATGATATTTGATATTTCTACAATTAATGTTGCAAAGTTAGAAGATATTTTTGACATAATAGTAAATTTGACTTATTTTTTATGATATTTGCGTCATATTTCATTTTTTACTAGCGCATTTAATTATATTTTTAGCATGTCTGATGAATTAATCAATCAATCCTTGGATCAATATGATGTCCAAATCCTAAAATTTCTTGAAGAAGATGGACGAATGGCATTTTCTGCCATTGCACAAGAAATAGGCATTTCAAATACGATGGTTCATCAGCGCGTGCATAAATTGATAGAACATGGCATCCTAAAAGGTATCAAACCTATATTAGATGAGAAAAAAATGGGTTATGATTGGGCATCATTTACTGGGCTGACATTGGACAAAGACCATAACTCTGAGCGAATCATCGAAGCACTTAAAGCCATACCTGAAGTGACAGAATGTTATTACATTACGGGTTCGTTTACTTTGTTTATCCGCATTATTGCAAAAAATCACGAACATATGAGAAAGATTCTTTATGACCAAATAGACAATATCCCCGGCGTATCAAAAACAGATTCATTTATGGAATTGGGTTGTGCTTTTAGAAGGAATGTGGGTTTGTAGTTTCCTATAAAGCAACCTACAACACAAGAAATCCTTTCTCTCTCAATCTTACAAATCCTTCAGATGACTCAAAAAATGTTACATCACCCAAACCTTCATCGATGAAGCTATCTCTCATCTGTTGGACTGTATATTTTACTCCACTATCAGGATTAGCATTTTCAAGCATGATTATCACCCATTCAGCTACAGCTTGATTAAAATAGAGTGAATAATTATCTAGGACATCTGAAACGATAATCTCTGCATATTGAACAGCATCCTCACCCTTTTTAGACTTTTTGACAGGCGTTACGATCATTTCTATAGGTTCTCCACCTATCCAAACCAACTGATCGTGTGGACGCAAAGGCTGAAAATGTTCATCCAATAAGGCATTTTCAATAAATTCTGCATCAATAGTAGTAGTAGGAACTTCAAAATCAAACCAAACATCTAATGCTTCTTCAAAACCTACGCCTTGCATAAAATTAAATATAGACACCTTTAGTCCATCTGAAAAAAGCTCATGATCTGCGCCATCAACATCTACATGAAAAAAGTCATTCTCTGCAAATCCACCAAATGTTGGACCTGTTTGTACTACGCCAAAGGCAGCAGGATCTAATCCAACAGGACTATGAGCCGTCATTGCAAATTGATGCCAAAATCCTGACTGAATGACGCCTGATTCAAACATTTGGCGCACCATCTCAAGACTATTTATCGTCTCTTGGGCTGTCTGTGTAGGAAATCCATACATCAAATAAGCGTGTACCATGATACCTGACTCAGTAAATGCCTTAGAAACTCTTGCAACCTGTGCAACGGTCACACCTTTTTTCATTTTATCAAGCAATCTATCTGAAGCAACTTCTAGTCCTCCTGAAACAGCAATACATCCTGATCGTCTCAATAATCTGCATAAATCGTTGGTAAAACTCTTTTCAAATCTGATATTGGTCCACCATACGACAGTCAGTTCTCGCCTGATGATCTCTATAGCCAAATCTCGCATGAGTGCAGGTGGCGCAGCTTCGTCTACAAAATGAAAGCCATTTTGCCCAGTTTGATGTATGATTTCTTCTATCCTGTCACACAACAAAGCTGCACTGACTGGTTCATATCTTTTAATGTAGTCTAAAGTAACATCACAAAACGAACATTTGCCCCAGTAACAACCATGTGCGAGTGTCAGTTTATTCCATCTACCATCACTCCATAGTCTATGCATAGGATTGACAATCTCAATGACCGATAAGTATTTATCAAGCAAAAGATCGCTATAATCTGGTGTGCCAACTTCCTTCTGTGGAATATCAAACTCAGTAGATCCATTGATATAAGTGACTACGCCACCAGAAAGACAAAAAGTACGTTTTAGTAATGATTTCTCTCTATTGCCTTGTAAAAATTCCAATAAATGCTGGATCGGAGCTTCTCCATCATCAAGTGTTATAAAATCTACAAACTCAAAGACGCGTTCATCATATACACTTCTCAACTCAGTATTGGCATATCCGCCACCAAATACTACTTTTATCTTTGGAAAATTGGTTTTAATAAATTGTCCGCATTTAAAAGCTCCAAAAACATTACCTGGGAATGGTGCTGTGATGCAAACTACATCCGGGTTTTGGTTGGTGATACATCTGTCAACTAGCCCAAGCAGCACATTAGAAATGTAAGAATTTTCACTTAATAAAGCCTTGTACATGTCATCAAAATGAGTCGCTGTCCTTCCCAATCTCTCTGCATAGCGACTAAAACCAAAATGGTTATCAATAGCTTCTGTGATCAAATCGCCAAGGTCTTCTAAATACAATGTAGCCAAATGACGGGCTTTGTCATGTGTTCCCATAGTGCCGAAAGCCCAATCTAATTGTTCTACCTGAGCAAATCTCGATCCCTCAGGAAGATATCCACCTGCACAAATGGTCAGCGCAAGGGTTTGATTTTTATTTTGAAGGAAATGAATGACCGCATCAATCGTTTTGATATATTTATATCTCTGTGTAAAGACCCTATATGCTACATCAGACAACTCTATTTCGCCGTCTTCAATAATCTGAAAAATATCTTCTAAACCACTTTTGCAGAATACTTCCAAGATAACTTCTAATCCCAAATCACATTGAAAAGCATCAATCTGTAGCGTATTCAAAAAGCCTTTGATATACGCAGTAGCAGGGTATGGCGTATTCAATTGTGTAAATGGTGGTGTAACCAGAACTACCTTCAAATGTTTAAATTTTATTTTGCAAATATAACATGCTTAAACTAGTCCAATGTGATGAATAGTATAAAAATTTAAGATGATAAATTACTCGGTGATCCAAAACAGCTCAAATAGAAATTGATAATGTATTTAAAAATTGTGAGGATTTTGATATTCAAACCATTAAAATTTGATTTTTTTCCTTATCTTTAATATAAATAAAAGACATGCTAAAAAACTATAATAAATACCAAAATACCAATCTTATTAGGAATCAATATAATACGTATTACTGATTTTTTAAATTCAATAGACTATCAATAAAAAAGCCCAGTTTGGTGCAAAACTGGGCTTAATTCTGTTGATCTTTAATTCTCAACAACGGTCTGCAAAGGTATTAATACTTTTGTAAAAGACAAATATTCTGACTAAAAAAAAATAAAATTTTGTTTATACGTTATATTAATTATTTTTATAATGCATCCTGTTTCCAATGACTAGTCTATTTTTGAGTCACTCTTACAGAAATTCTTCTATTCTTTTGACGACCTTCTTCCGTAGCGTTATCACCTATTGGATGTTTATCACCATAACCATCAGCCTCTAATCTTTTAGCATCGATACCGAGTTTTATTAGTTCATTTTTTACATTATGAGCTCTATCAACACTTAATCTTAAGTTAGCTTTAGGATCACCTTGATTATCTGTATAGCCACCTATTTTTAAATTCACTTTAGGGAATGCTTTAAGAATTTCTGCTACATTTTGTAATTGAACTTGACTTTCAAGTTGCAAAGTCGCTTTGCCAGTATCAAATAATAAATGATCAAAGTCAAACCAAGTTTCTTTATCTACAACCCTATTTGCATCTTCTATAAATGTGATTAAATTGTTTTCAATACCACCTTCGCTAGCATTAGCTAATTCAAATCCTGATGGTAATTTGTAGGAAAATAATTTACCTACTGCTGCACCCATAGAATCTACTGCAGTTCCCATAGCATCTGTTGCCTTAATGGCAGAAGAATCTATAGCAGTTTTTATATCATCCGTAGATTCAGTTACTTTTTTACTACATCCTTTTGTTCCTAGGTAATATAAAACTGACACTGCCAATAATGCTGGTAATAACCATTTCAGCCAGCTGCTTTCACCTTTAGGATTTACTGTAGATGTTAATGGATTACTCACTTGACTTTCAAAATCATTAAAACCCATCAAATTACTAACACCAGTTGGGATCAAATTTTTCAGAGAACTCGACTGACTACCCATCAAACTAGTGAGAAAAGATATGCCTCTTCCTTTGACTTGATTACTAACCACACTTAATAATAACGGAGCTGCCATTTTGAGAAGTGTAGCCGTAGACCCACTTTTTAATCCACCCAAATCAGAAAGCGTATCCACAATAGTGCCTTCTTTGTCGCCGAAAAGAAATTTAGAAATGTTACCGCCCACAGATAATAAATTATTTACACTGCTAGATCCTTCACTGAATATTCCTGCTATATTTCCAAGACTATTTAGATCAATGCCATCCATGAGATTCATAACATCTTGAGCACCAGTAGGTGTGGCAGTTTTTTGAACTAATGAACCTAAAATAGTAGGCAACATACTACTAAGTGCTGATGTTACTGATGATTCTGACTCTCCCAAAAAACTACTTGCTTGTGTAGCCAAAGAGCTTGTGATTTGTTCTTTTGCTAAATCTAATAAGTTGATTGACATAATTTACTTACGTTTAAATAATGAATAAAGATTTTCGTTTTATCTGTCAAAATAATTGAACATAATGACATCTTTAAGACCCAAAAAATATCATAAGTCACATGGAAGTATAAATTTAAATCACAATATTTTGTTAAACAAACTTCAGTACTTAATATAAGGTAGTTTATTATTTTTCTATCAAATCACTAATTTTAGTCTTCATCTTTTTTTCAAAATCCAACATAGATCCAAACTCTGTTCTATAAGCGACTCCAAGTCCGTATTTTTGTCTTAAACTCGTGAGGGTCGTAGGATCGATATCGCCTTTTCCGTACAATCTTACTTTTAATTTCCTGTCATTCGTCAACTCTAATTCAATAGCAAAGTCAGGTAAAACTTGATTTACAGCTTGACCTTGGTTTTGGAATACATAGTTTCCACCTAGATTTAATGAAAGTCTTTCATCCATAAACCTGAACTTATTTTTAAGTCTCACTTCTATTTCATCTGGAAATAAATTTGATGTAGCTGCTGACCCTAATGCAAGATTATTATTACGAACTCCTACTTCAAAATCAACACCAGAAATAAGTCCATTATCTTCTAGAGTAGAGTTTATCAAATTGGTCAATATTAGTGATAATTGGCTAGAAATAAATTCACTTAAAGTATTAATCCCAGCTGACTGTAATCCAGATGCACCGAATACATCTGAAACTCGACTAGAAGGTAAGAATGAGTTAAAAACTATCAGACCTAGTACTTGACTATTTAACTCTAGTTCATTTGTTCTCAACAAACGTAGTTTACTATCAGCAAAGGAAGAAATATCACTAGTAAGATTTGGGAAGGTAAGATCAAATTTGATCTCAGGTTTAAAGAGTGTGCCACCTAATATCAACCTTAAGTCCACCTCAGATCTTTGCTCAGCAAGTCTTTGAGTTTCAGGTGATGAAAGTGTTAAATACTCTTCAATGAATGGCTTAATAGATGTTCGAGTACGATAATTTGCAGTAATATTTAGTGATGTGTTTACTGGATCGCCTGTCCACCTTACGATGCCACCGCGCTCGACAACGAATGGCTTTGCTACTGGTAGACCAGGCACTGTAAATAAATATTCACCTTGTTCTATTTCGTATTCACCAAAAATATCGAATGCACCTTGTCTCGTAATATCTATTTTCAAATTACCACGGCCACGCCCTCTTATGATATCACCTTTGGCCTCATTAAATATTAAGCTAACTTCTGCATCGGGTGTCAAGGTAAGGTCCATTTCTATATTGATCCCATTGACAGTATATGGTTTTGAATTTATGATCTTCCCATTTTGATCATTTTTTACGAATTTAATAAAACTCTGTCCAAGTGATCCCTTCGAATTATCTACAGGTATCGACAGTTTAGTTCCTGGACCTGTGACGGCACTGATTTTCATATTTATACGATCAAAAGAGCCTTGAAACTCAGCTGATAATCTACCGACACCAAATCCATAATAATCAGGATTGTCCTTTTTTGTGGTGTTAAGCCCTATGACATTATTCCCAGAAATGGTGGCATTTACCCCAAATTTTCTAAATAAATCATGGACTAGTCCGCCTCTAACTGTACCAATATTGCCATTTTCATCTTTTAATTCAGCTCCATCAAGATTTATCTCAGTATTAGTAAGCAGTAATTTTTGATTATCAAAAAAGTAAGTTGCCCCAGTATAATTTATTCTTGTTTGCCCTTTATTAACCGTTCCTGTACCTATTAATGTAGGCGTTTTTAACGGTCCTGCAAAAGTGATATCTGCATTTATATACCCTTTTGTATTGCTTATTCCATCTTTTAAGAGATACTGTATCAATGACATAGGTGCTTCACGCAACTTGACCCTGCTATCGATTACTTTTAATTTTTCATCATATGTTCCATTGATTGCAAGGAAATCTCCTATCGAAACATTTGCCTTAAATGGTTTACCAGGTGCTTTGTTTACATCTATATACACTGCACCGTATTTATCTTTGTTAATAAAAAATTCAGGTACATTGATGTAAGCAGATATTTCTTTTTGTTCACTAAAAACATCAGGTACACGCGCAGAAATACTGGACAAACCAGTAAAATTCATTTTGTCATACTTTATGATACCATTGATAAAATCTAAATCAAAATTATCAATATCAAGACTCAATCCCTTATTATTACTTATATCATTTAACTCAATATTTCTGAATCCATCGGATAAAATCATATTCTCCATATTGAGATACTTATCACCAAAAACAAGATTATTTTTAGGATTAATGGTCCATTTTCGACCCAACATCATCAATAGATTATCTGCCAAAGTAAGGGTATATCCTTTAGGGTGTGGAACCAGTCTGCCACGGATATCAAAATTTTCGAGTGAGTCAATTAACTTTTCAGTATCAAAAGCAAAATCTATGGTATCGCCTTTCATATTTGTCTGAAAATCAATGGGATTAAAATGTCGACCTAAGGCATACGTAGAGTCTATATGAACTAAGATATCACCTGATTTGGCATTAGATGTTACTAATATTTGAATATTATTGAAGCTATCTTTATTGATCTTAATAAATGGTGATGTCGATGCAATAGACAATTCATTTTTGTAAGTATCAAGTTTACCTTTAAGACTTACTTTTCTAAATCCACTATTTGGCAACCCAATTAGACTTAAAAAATTTTGGCTTTCAATTAAATTGATGTTAAAATCAAATTTTTGGTCAACTTTAAACTTGGCCACATCTTCCTTCCATGTTTTAGTTATATGTGGGTAGTTCGTGAAAATCACTTTTTTCACTGATCTGACTACATTAGGAATATCATATTCTCCGTCAATAACTATGCTTCCTAGATCACTTGTGACCGATAATACTTTACTTCTATTTACACTTTGTTTAGAGTCTACAATAATTTGTTTCAATTCAAAAGTGGTATCTTTTGTGAACACATTCAAATCATTAATTTGCACATCACCAGTAAACTCATTCACATTGTTTCCTACGGTATTGATGTCCATTTTACCGCTCATCTTTAATGGAGAAGATGCTAGATTGAGCGCAAATAAATCTATGTTTTTTACATCTGATTTGAAATTTAAAAAAGCTTGATTTTCTAAATACTCAAATGCTCCTTCAAACACAAAATCTATATTTGGATCAGATATCTGGAAAGCACCATTAAAAGTATTTTTGTCAATTTTTCCATCTATCTTGAAATCCTTATAGGTATATTTTTTGAAAATCAAAGATTTAACAGTTGCTGCCAGATCTGCTTTTACTGTATTTAAGGTAAGTCCTCGTCCATCTTCCACCTTTGAATTAAAATTAACTAAGCCAAAATCGCTATTATCACTCCATCTCCCTAAATTAAAGTTTATAAGATTTAAAGCACCCGAATAATTAGCTTTATTAGTACCTTCGGTAATGTCTAATCTCATATCCATTTCAGCAATTCCAAGGTCTGAATTTAACTTTCCGTATGCAACAAAGTCTTGCAAATATCCATCAAACCTTCCTGTAAAATTAATAGATCCCAGCTTTGTAAAGTTGGTAGGAAGGTTGAAGTTTGGAAATAGCATTTTAATCTTGCGCATGCTCGTCTGAAATCTGTCCAACTTTATATTCAGTACTGCATTGTCAGTATCTAATAAATTTCTAGTGTTAAAAGATCCTGCTAAACTTAATTTATCTCCAAATTTAAAATCCACATCACGACCTGCAATATTGGCTATCTTGCCAAAATATCTTCCACTTATTTCAATGTATTCATCTTCATTATTTTTTATAAAATTCGAATTACTGATGGAAGGCAAAAAGTGTTCGATGTCTCTGACATAAATTTTCGTTTCATCAAATGTTGCATTGAGGATCACCTCATTGGCAAAATTCTTAAAAGCATCAAAACTAAGGTAGCTTAAGCTAAATTTATTTTTAATCAAAGTTTCACCCAAGCTGATAGAATAGTTGGGAAGTGTTGCATTTGTCCCGTTTATTATGATGGAATCACATGTTATTCCATGAATAGGAAAACCCGTATTATCATTTGCACTTAGCTTCTTAAGGTCTAGAGTCAATCCTTCTTCATCATGGTATCTTAAATTTTTTACACTGAGTGATATGTCTTCAAAATAAAAATTATTAAAATCTAGTTTTCCTTCATTAGCTTGAAGCAAAGACAACAGGGAATTAGTTTTCCCAAAATGCCCTTCATCCACTGAAAAATTGCGTAAAGTAATAACAGTTGGATATTTCTGATCTGATACGTCCGTAGGTTTATCATCTATTTGTTTGATATCCAATGTTACTTCAGGACGGCAATCGTATTCATAAATGTAAGTGTGGTATGAAGGACCAAGCAATGTGATATCGGAAATATCAAACTCATTACAAACCCAATCTAGATAATTGATGTCAATATTTCCATGTTCTAGATGGATCACATCATATTTACCTTTGTTTTTATCATCCAATTTTAAGGTAATATTATCTAAATCTATTTCTTTCAATTGGATGATGAGCTTTGATTTTGACGAAGAAGGATCTTTAGGAGAAGAAAGTTTGCTTATAAACTTGCTAAGATTAGATTCAGTTTCATTCAATTCAGTATTAACATTCAGATTTATGTCTTGAAGGCCGATGTAAGATAAATCTAATTCATTATTCAATAAAAAAAATAGATTTTTACGCAATGAGATATTTATCGCTCCACCACTAAACAAAGTATCATTTTGTGCATCTGAAATCGTAATTTGATCCAAAATCAAACCATCGAATGGACTAATCTTGACTTTCTCAGTTGTAATTATAAAATCAGTAGCTTCTGAAATATATTTTGTAATCTTAGACGAAACGTAAGTTTGAACGACCGAAGTTTGCAATAGAAGTAAACAGCCTACTATAAAAAATAGTACCCCAAGTAATATTCGCTTCACCCAAAAAAAGAAACCCTTTTTTTTAGCTGGCTCATCATTTGTATTTAAATTCTTGTCCACAAATACTTTATAAGCTTAGGTATAAACTCAAATTAACGGTTAAAGTTATGACTTTCTTATTTAACAAGATGTGGTTTAACACTTCATTAATCATTTACATCAACAAAGGCCAATCAAGATAAAAAAGTAATATTTAATTTCCGTTAAGTTTCTGATAGATTTTTATACATTCTACTGCTTCATTTACATCATGGACTCGTAGGATTTTTGCCCCTTTCTGAAGGGCAAACATGTGTAATACGGTAGTACCATTGAGTGCATCTGCTGCTTTTATGTTTAGCAATTTATTGATCATAGATTTCCTAGAAATACCTACCAAAACAGGATATTCAAAAATCAAAAACTGTTCTAAGGACTTCATCATTTCATAATTATGGTCAAGTGTCTTACCGAAACCAAATCCTGGATCTAAAATAATGTCTTTGATGCCAAGAGACTTTGCCTGATGAACTTTTGTAACAAAATATTTTAAAATATCCATCACAACATCATCATAACTAGGATTTAGTTGCATATCGGACGGCAAACCTTGCATATGCATCATGACATATGGAACATTTAAATTTGCTACTGTCTCCATCATTTTTGCATCATAATTACCAGCTGAAATATCGTTAATGATCGACGCTCCTTGTTCAACGCATGCCTTTGCAACAGTGCTATGCATCGTGTCAATGGATATGATTACATCAGAAAACTCATTTAACAAAGTCCGAATAACAGGTATCAAACGATTGACTTCAGTTTCTTCATCAATGATGGTAGCTCCAGGCCTACTAGACATAGCACCCAAGTCAAGAATTGAAGCTCCTTCAGAAAGCATTTTTGAAGCTTTTTCAAGAACGACATCAGCGTCCAAACTCCGTGAATCTGCATAAAACGAATCTTCATTAACATTGATAACACCCATAACAATAGGTGTACTAAGATCCAAAAGTCGCCCACGACAGTTGATGGTATGTTTCATTATTCGAATAATATGATGTACAAATCTACCTTAGATATCTCTTTTCATAAAACTACGGTAAGATATAGCAACAAAAAGGGAAATATAAAAAAGTGACATTAAAACCGCATGACTATCAGGAAGTAAAATACTAAAATTCCATTCCTTGTCCGTAAAAAAATCAGGTAATCTCAATAATGGGAAAGGATGTAAATCTTCGATACTATTAATAGGCCAATAATTGCGACTCACATGTGTGTAATAGTAGACATGAACACCTTGAAAAATAGCTTCCAAAATAAAGTAAAAAAAATAAAAAAAGATGGCCAAAGTACCACGTCTTATCGTAAAAGCTACTAATAAAGCAAAAGTCATATATCCTAGACAAAGTAGAAAGAACTTTATGATCGCAAAATTATTATCCATAACCAGTTCTAAATCAATACCATCTGTATTAATAATACCAATAGCAATCGTAGAGACAGCATAAATAAAAGTAGCTCCCAAAGCCATGATCAAAATCGATAATAATTTAGATATAAAAAACGACTTTTTGGTCATTCCTGTGAGAATATTCTGACGCATTGTCTTATTTCCCACTTCGGAAGTAATGATATAAATCGTCAAAAATCCAAGACAGAACGGAACAAGCCAATTTCCAATATAACCCTGATAATCCCATACCTTGGGAAATTCATAAATC
The DNA here is from genome assembly GCA_002482845.1 of Saprospiraceae bacterium UBA7687. Classification (GTDB taxonomy): domain Bacteria; phylum Bacteroidota; class Bacteroidia; order Chitinophagales; family Saprospiraceae; genus OLB9. Next base: position 32,760 of record DLGT01000038.1, on the reverse strand, counting down.
TCAGCGCTTGTCAGCATTGGTAGTTGCATTTTATCCACAATGTCTCTTCCCATTAAAATAATAAAAGGTGCAAGCAAAAGATACATAGCCGCCAAGACCCTAAAAACAGTATTTGACTTAAATTTTTTCCATTCTAAAAGTATGAGTTCATTCATTTTTGATGATTTTAATGAAGTAACAAATGATTTATTGATCTGTATTCTTAACGATACCTAGTTTTTTACCCATAGATTTTAAGTAATTAATAAAAAACTTAAATTGTCCAAATGGAATACTAACTAGAAGTACACAAGCAGGCCACAAAACGCTTAAGAAAGGTATATAAATGATCCAATATAAGACATTTTTTTCAGTCATGACCAATCCTAATAAATAGCTACCTACCTTTGCGCAAAGGCTACCTCCTAATGCAAATGTGGTAAAAATCAAGATAAACTGTAACCAATCTACCTTCCATTTTTCCTTAAGCTTTTTAAACATTATCGTATAATTATATGATTACTAATTGTTTATGATTAAACATTTACATTTTAATCTTACTTGTGATCTCTAGAAACTCTGTCTCTAGTTTTTTCTTTCTAGCGACGATATGTGTCAGATTTATGCCTTGCTCAAATGCGAGTTTATTGATAATACTATGATCAAGAGATTCGTCTATACCTATTTCTATCCATTTATCGATCACATGAAGACGTTTTACAAAAGATAATGTTGCCAAAAACGACTTTAATTCTTGCAGATTATTGGATGCGAGTTCTACTGTTATATCACTATTTATGATCGATCCTATAGGACCACTAGCAAGTAAATGTCCATTTTTAATAATTGCTACATGAGAGCAAATCTTTTCCACCTCATCTAGTAAATGTGATGCCATTATGACTGTCTTGCCAGTATCAGCTACTTTTTTGAGAATTGATCTAACTTCTGCAATACCCTGAGGATCAAGTCCATTAGTAGGTTCATCAAAAATCAATACTTCTGGCTCACCGATAAGCGTTGCTGCTATAGCCAATCTTTGTTTCATACCTAATGAATAAGAACTGAACTTTGATTTCCGCCTGTCAAGAAGATTTACAAGAGAAAGTAACTCATCGAAATTTTTATTTGGATCCTTTTTGATATGACGAATAATTTCTAGATTTTCATCTGCATTCATATAAGGATAAAAGTTAGGTGTTTCTAATATGGCCCCTATTTTCAGTCGATGATCTACACCATATCGACCATCAAACCATTCAAATTCACCTGAGTTTTGTGTCAAAATACCCAAAATAATACCAAGTGTTGTCGTCTTACCACTACCATTCGGTCCAAGAAGTCCATAAACGGTCCCCTTCTCTATGGTAAGATTGAGGTTGTCTATTGCTACGATTCTACCGTACCTTTTTGTAAGTCCTCTGATGGAAAGTACTGCCATAATTCTGAATTTGTGGGCAAAGCTATTATGATTTGTGGATATGACAAGGATTTTTTAGATTAAACCATCAATAATCGGCATTACCTTATGAATAATATGGTTCAATACTTACCTTTACCCCGAGAATAAGTAGTCAGACATGTGGTATCAGATCAGATCATTTTTTAAATTCTATTGGAAGTCAATCACAAAGTTCAATGTGCAGTCGCCCTTTTTATATGATTTTGTGACAAATGTCCTTGATACCGAAAAAGAGTATTATAGATTTCAAGAGATCGAAAATCAAAGAAAAATCTTAAAATCATCTTCCAAGATCATACAAGTGACTGATTTTGGAGCAGGTTCAAAATCTTTGGACAAAGATAGTCGCAAAATCTCCCAAATAGCCCATACATCTTTGTCTGGCGAGACCAAATGTAGATTATTATTTAATCTTGCGCTACATTACAACATAAAAAACATGTTGGAATTAGGTACTTCTTTAGGTATTTCGTCTGCATATCTTGGTATTTCTAACACAAAGTCACGAATCATCACACTAGAAGGTGATCCGGAAATCGCATCATTAGCAAAAGAAGTACACCAGAATCTGATATTGAGAAATATTGACATTAAAATAGGTCCTTTTTCTTCTACTCTATCACCCGCCTTAAAAGAAATTCAACATGTAGATCTTGCTTTTTTAGACGGACATCATGCCATGGAACCCACTTTAGCATATTATGAACAAATAAAACCTTTCTGCCAAGACAATTCTATCATCGTAATAGATGACATTTATTGGTCAGAAGGCATGCAGTCCGCTTGGAAAAATCTGATTGAAAGACCTGAGGTAACTTTATCCATTGATTTGTATGATGTAGGAATTTTGTTTTTCAAAAAAGAATTGACAAAAAAACATGTTTCGTATATTCCATACAAATATAAACCATGGAGAATAGGTTTATTTGGATAAGCTTGGCAATGGATTAGCATCATTAATTACTATGAAAAAGAGAGAAGATTTCCTTAATTGCTACTATAGACAAAAGATTATCTTCGAATTCATTTTTTTCCATTAATTTCACCACTCAAACGTGTAAACCATTTGCCATGATAAATAAAATATATTCTTACGTACCATTTCTTGCTGGTATATGTGTAATGATTTTTTTGGTTAATTGCGGTCAAATCAAGAACACTGATACTCCATCTGGAATTAAAGAAAAATATAGACCTGAATTTCATTTCACCCCCGACTCTATGTGGATGAATGACCCGAATGGTATGGTTTATTACGCTGGAGAATATCATCTATTTTATCAATATTACCCTGATAGTACTGTTTGGGGACCAATGCATTGGGGACATGCTGTGAGTACTGACATGATCCATTGGGAACATCTACCCATTGCTTTATATCCCGATACGCTCGGTTATATTTTTTCTGGTAGTGCTGTCATAGATTGGAAAAATACATCCGGTTTTGGCAAAGATGGCAAAATACCTATGGTTGCAATATTTACACATCATAATATGGCAGGCGAAAAAGCGGGTACAAAAAACTTTCAATACCAATCTATCGCTTACTCACTCGACAAAGGTAGAACATGGACAAAGTATCAAGGCAATCCAGTCATTCCCAATACAGAAAATATAAGAGACTTCAGAGATCCTAAAGTCATTTGGCATCATGAAAGCCAAAAATGGGTTCTGGTGCTTGCGGCAAAAGATAAAGCAATGTTTTACACTTCACCTGATCTCAAAACATGGACTTATCAGTCGTCTTACGGTATACAAAATGATAATCGACTGTGGGAATGTCCAGATTTATTCCCCCTAAAAGTCAATGGAAATGGCGAGACGAAATGGATATTAGTGGTAAGCATGCAATCTGGCGCTCCCAATGGTGGCACGGGTACAAGTTATTTTGTAGGTGACTTTGATGGTAAAACTTTTACCAACAGTCAGGCAAATGACAAACAATATTGGCTAGATTATGGTACAGACAACTATGCGATGGTGTCATGGTCAGACATACCAGATACAGACGGAAGAAGACTTATGATGGGTTGGATGAGCAACTGGCTTTATGCCCAAAAAGTTCCTACTGAACGATGGAGAAGTGCGATGACATTGCCCAGAGAAGTGATATTAGTAAAAACAAAGGATGCAGAATGGAAATTAAGTAGCAGATTGGTATCTGAATATCAGGCTTTAAGATCAGAAATCACAAAGATAGATCTTTCTAACATCAAGACCTACCCATATCCTATGCCAGAAATAGAAGAAGGCTTATTTGAAGCCAACATCAGTTTTTTGGCTACACAAGAAATTTGCCTGACCTTAACAAATGGCCAAAACGACTCCTTAAAGATCGGTTACTTACCATCAGACAAAACATGGTATATAGATAGGACAAAGGCAGGAATCTCTGATTTTTATGACGGTTTTGCAGCTAGACATTTTGCACCATGCAGCAGTGTGAATGACACATTACATGTTCAACTAATCTTCGATAAAACGAGTGTGGAGTTATTTGGAGATGATGGGCACACTTGTATGACAGATATTTATTTCCCTAAAGAGACATTAACCTTCCCTATTCTAGAAATGAATGCTAGAAATAAACCCATTAGCTTTACTTTACATAATCTATCTGTAAAAAAATGATTCTTATAATACACATATAAAAACAGTGAATATGGTCATCCAAGTGGTAAAATCAAAAGTCATTGAAAAATAATTATTTATATATTATTACAAAATGCACCATATTTGGAATTAATACCTTATCTTTGCAATAGTTTTGGATTACCATTGAGCAGACGGTCTGTTATTGAATCCAAATTTTTTATTTATTTTTTTAATTTTATTTTAATGAACATTTTTGTTGCGAAATTAAACTACAGAACAAGTTCTGAAGCTTTAGAAGATCTTTTTTCACAGTATGGCGAAGTTACGTCTGCGAAAGTTATTATGGACAAGGACACAGGTAGATCTAAAGGATTTGCATTTGTGGAAATGGGAACAGAAGATGCAGGTATTGCTGCTATCGCTGGTCTGAATGAAACAAATTTTGATGGTCAAACCATCGTTTGTAAAAAAGCAGAACCAAGAGCTGCTGCACCAAGAGATAACAATTTCAGACCGAGAGAAAGAAGATATTAATATATATCAAGTAGAAAAAATTGAATCTTATAAGGCTTTCCCGAAACGGAAAGCCTTTTTTTATTCCCTAAATTAAGCTAATAGTAACTACTCTGTCAGTCATCTCAATAAATAAAACTATACTTTTATGAATGGTAGCACCAAAGGATTACGAATAAAAAATATGGAGGTCAATTTTTGAATGGTTACACAATAATTAGTAAATTTGATTTATGAAAAGATAAAATGTTTTTAATTCTTCAAAATAATCAATTCCAAATACCTACGTAAAATGACATCAATTTATAATTTGCTTTACGAAAAAATAGATTCTTGGTTTAAAAATCTTGTTCTGATTTTACCCAATCTCTTAATAGCTATCTTCGTTTTGCTTACTGGTATTTGGATATCTAAAAAAATAAAAAATCTTGCTGATAGATTTCTAAACAACTACTCAGAAAGAAAAATACTCAATAATCTCATAATAAATTTTGTCCATATTACTTTTTTATCACTTGTAGGGTTTACAGTTCTTACTATCCTAAACCTAGATAAAGCAGTGACATCGATTTTGGCTGGAATTGGAGTATTGAGTTTAGGACTTGCCTTTGCTTTTCAAGATTTAGCGACCAATCTAATGTCAGGAATAATTATTTCTTTCCGACGACCTATAAATGTAGGTGATTACATAGATGTGAAGGATGTATCAGGTGTGGTATCTGAAGTCAATCTTCGTGATACCGTTATTAATACACTACAGGGCAAAAAAATAATAATGCCCAATAAAATTCTAATAGAGTCACCTGTTACCAATCATACTGCGAATCAACATCAAAGAATGGAATTGCAAGTTGGCATAGACTATGATTCCCCTCTCGAAGAAGTCAAACAAATCACTATAGCCGCTTTAATCGACATTAGAGATAGAGATATGAAAAGAGATATTGAATTTTATTATACTGAGTTCGGAGACAGTGCCATTATTTTTACGGCCTTTTTATGGCTTTCAAAGCCAGATAAAGCTACCTTTCTTAAAGCCAAGAGTGCTGCCATTGTCAATATCAAAAGTGCATTCGATACCCACAAAATTAATATTCCATTTCCTATCAGGACATTATATTATAAAGACACAACACCAATTTCTATCACTCCAAAATAAGCAGTGGTAATGTTTTTATGACTTTGGCATCTGATGAAAGTGAAATAAAATAAGAACCAGCAGATAACATATTTGTGCGGAATGATAATTCATTTTCTCCGCTTTTTATCTTATCATAATACAATGATTTAATAAATTGACCACTAATAGTGAATAAATCAATTTTGTAAATGCCCGTTTTTAAATTACTAAAGGCCAAAGTCACCAACCCTCTATTATTACTTGAAGGATTGGGAAATAGTCTGACATCGCTCAAGAGTACTTCATTTGACGTTCCACTTGTACCGACAGACACATAGTTTTCTATTGTCAAAGAATCTGTACCATAGTCATTATTAACCACCATTTTTACTGGAAACACACCTTGCTCAGGATATCTTATAATAGGAGATCTAGATGAAGAAGTAGAAGGTTCACCACCTGAAAAATACCACTTAACATTCTTTGAACCTGTAGATTTGTCTACAAATACAATACTATCACCAGGAAGTATGATTGTTTTATCTGATGTAAATGAGGCCAATGGCGCAGTTTTTTCGAAAACAGTTATAGCTTTATTTACAATATGTGAATTTGATCCTGTATTATTTTTTACCGTTAATGCCACTATAAATGAACCTTTTTTGTTGTAAGTAACTAATGGATTAGTTTCTTCACTATTCATGGGACTTCCTTGAATGAAATTCCATTTATGAAATAGAGCATTAGCTGAACTAAGACTAGTAAACTGAATAGAATCTCCTATGTAAATGGTATCTTTATCACTTACCCAGAACGCTACAGGTAATGTTTCAAGGTCTTGTATATGAATAAAATCTATTTTTGTCATTGTATCAGAATGACTTTCAAAATCTGATATCAATGTAACATTGAAAGCCCCATTTTCACTATAGACTACTTTTGGAAATTCTTCATTTGACATTTTTGGGGTACCGCCTTCAAAAATCCATTGTCTCGATTTCGGGATGGCATTTGTAATGTCTCTAAATGCAATGACCGAATCTCTCCGCTCTGTGGTTTTGGATGCTGTAAATTCTAGAATTGGTTTATCATTATCGTCCGAATGAATGAGCTGACCTATCCATGTACCATGGCTTCTCCCTTCTCCAAAACATCCTACAGCCCAACTTTCAATCCTATTTACTCCGAATCGTCTACATGCTCCTGAGTAATCACCCCAACGAATTGATTCGTCAGGAATGCTGCCTATAGATGATAAACCTGGTTTATAAACTATTTCATCACTCCAGTCAAAAATTGGACCGCTACCACTTATGACCCTAGCAGCTTGACCTGGATATACACCCGTACCAGTAAATGTGTAATTTATTAAGATTTGGTCATCTTCTTCACGATTACCAAATGATGTCAAAGTAGGATAGGCAAGATCTTGATCAGGTACTGATAAGATGTCGGCTGTAACAGCTAAATCTGACATATTCATCCTACCATAATACAATCCACCATCACCTGAAGGAGAGTTAGATTGCGCTGAGAAATGTAAGATTCCATTTTGATACATCGCTGTTCTAATTCTGTTACCACCTGTATTTAGGAGAACGGGAATGTCTTTTTGCCTTCCTTCTGGTGGAAAAGTCAAGTTAGGTCCAGTAGTCTTCAAAGATATCAGACTAGGATCATTTTTTACAGATGCATCTGTATAGTTAATATTAAATCCACCATTGCCATTACTTATGAAGTACATACCAGGAGATGTTAATGTTTTCCATCCTGACATAGCTGGTACAGGGTTGAAAACTAAACCATTATCTACATTACGAACCCTATCATAATATTTCCATGTGATCTCTTTACCTTCGTATGCATCATCTTTTGAAATCTGAATTATCATTGAATATCTAAATCCATTGTCATCAGAAAACATGTTGCCAGCGATATATAAATCTTCTTTACTTACACCAATATTGGGAAAGTCAAACCATACACCGTCTCCCAATACATCACCTTTTATTTTATAAAAATGCCACTCCCCGTTAGGGTCTTCGGTTTTTGAAAAAGCTAAGCATAAATAAGATGTACTAGGATCAGAGCCATGAAGACACACCACAATAAATCTATTTTGCTCTGGATCAAAAATCACTCTAGGATCAAACATTCTCGTACCTAATCCTAATACTTTATAAAAATCTGCAAACCCACGACTGAAAGTAACTTCTCCATCAGGCATGGTAAAAATTATATTTGAATTAATGGCAGACACTACAAAACCATTTCTAGAGACAGCCATCGTATTATCCATGGGTATACTGTTTCCTCTTATATTTCCTCTAAAATCATTTAATAAAACAGGGGCAGTCGTCATCATCCGATTGGGTTTAGTGTGTGAATCCCGGTCTACATTTGTTGATTTTTTTAATTCATTTGCTTCAGTTTTAAGCTTTTTGTATGCTTCTAATGAATACTCACTATTATGAAAAAAACTAGATTTATGTTTTAATGAAATACCCCAATCTTCTTTAATCTCCAGTGGCGACAATGTACCATCAGAAACAGTTGTAAATAACTTAGATCCCTTGTGTATTTTAACATCTTTGTTAGCTAAATCTGGAAAAACCATATTTCGGTTTTGACCAAAAGAAGTCCAGAATAAAAAAACAAGCATAAACAAAGAGAATGAATAACGCATGATATTAAATTTATAAAACTGATTCTGCTTTAAAGATGAACCAAGGTTAAAAAAGGAGGCAATATAACGATAAATAGGTAAGCATGTTCAATTGACAGCTGAAAATAACATCCATATAACATTCTTCCATATTAAAAGTAATTAGCATGATTAATTAAGGCTGATATTTGGGACTTTTAACCCAATTTAAAAATCACAGGAATGATATATCTTACTTTAACAGGTATTCCACTAATGATGGCTGGTTCAAAGCCTATTTCTTGCATATTTTGCACTGCTTTGAGCGATTCTTCATCACATCCTGATCCAATGCCTTTTATCAATTCCATACTTTCTAAGAACCCAAATTCATTCACAACTACCAAGATCTCAACCCTTCCTCCTACCCCATTTTCTCTGGCAGCCGCTGGGTATCTAAAATCTTTATATACCAATCTGTTAGACATTTCACCACCTTTTAATACTGGCTTTGTATCAAGCTGTTTAACTTCGTACCCATTAGCCGTCCAAACTTCATAGATGGTTTCATTCTTCTGAAAGTCATTCTCTTTTTCTTCTAAGACTGCCACTTTTTTTGAGCAAGAGATCGAAGATAAAGCAACCGTCATCACTGTAAAAAGTAAAACGAAAGACTTCATTTACCTTATTAAGATATTAGAAAGATAGATTACATATGCAAAGCGCGATTACCTGTAGCTGCAAGTGCTGCTTCTTTGACCGCTTCTGTGTATGTAGGATGTGGATGAGATATTCTAGACATATCTTCTGCACTTGCCCTGAACTCCATTAATGCAACTGCTTCAATTATGACATCAGCCACTCGCGGTCCAACCATATGTACCCCTAAAACTTCATCCGTATCTTTGTGGGCCAATACTTTTACAAAACCTTCTGTATCCATACTCGCACGAGCTCTACCTAGTGCTTTAAATGGAAACTTTCCAACTTTATAAGGTGTACCAGTTGTTTTTAATTCTTCTTCTGTTTTGCCAACAGCTGCTACTTCAGGCCATGTGTACACGACTCCAGGTATTAGATTGTAATCAATATGTGGTTTTTCTCCAGCGATATATTCTGCTACTAGAATACCTTCTTCTTCCGCTTTATGAGCTAACATTGCACCTTTGATAACATCACCTATCGCAAATATACCAGGCACAGATGTCTCCAAGTGGTCATTTACATTGATTCTGCCTTTATCATCTTTTGTGATGCCAACTGCTTCGAGATTCAATCCATCAGTGTAAGGCTTACGACCAATGGCAACAAGACAATAATCTGCTTTTATATCAAATTTTTCGTCGCTATCTCTTTTTTGAACACTTACTGTACATGCTGTTTTTGTCGCTTTTACACCTGTGACGCTATGGCTCAAATAAAAATTCATGCCAATCTTCTTGAGAGAACGCATCAATTCCTTGCCACAATCATTGTCCATGGTAGGCAAGATTCTGTCCATATACTCTACGACATCTACAGACGTACCCAATCTAGCAAAAACAGAACCCAATTCTAGGCCTATGACACCACCACCTACGATGACCATTTTTTTAGGTACGCTATCGATATTCAATGCTTCTGTAGATGTAATGACTCTTTTTTTGTCATAATTGAACATATCTGGCGCAATTGGCTTTGAACCTGTGGCAATGATTATTTTTTCGCCTTCGATTTCTTTTGTGCCTTCTGCATTGGTGATAGCTACAACATTTTTGGACACAAATGAACCATGACCATTGTAAACGTCAATTTTATTTTTTTTCATTAGAAAATCAATACCCTTGCACGTCTGATCTACTACATCATTTTTACGTTTGATCATCTGTTTCATATTGATCTTCACATCAGATGTCTCAATACCGTGCTCAGCAAACCTATCTACGGCATTGTGGTAGTGTTCAGAACTATCAAGTAATGCCTTAGAAGGTATACAACCCACATTCAAACAAGTACCTCCTAGGGTATTATACTTCTCAATGATGGCTACTTTTTTGCCTAGTTGTGCGGCTCTTATCGCTCCTACATATCCTCCTGGGCCTGAACCAATCACTATCACATCGTATTGCATGGGTATATCTTTATTGTATCTAATTAAATATTATTGCCCGTCTTTTGGTTTACGGTTTTTATTAAAAAATTTCTTCTTTTTGTTTTTGTTTGCATTTGCATTCGGAGTTCCGTCAGCATTTGGACTTGTGTTCACAGGTGGCTGATTAGGGCCTGCGTTATTTTGGTTAGTATCAGGTTTAGGTTCTTGATTGCGATTGTTTCCAGCCTGATTATTTGGTCTTTGATTAGGATTAGGTGGTCTGTTTTCCTTTGGACCTTCATTCGGATTTCGTTCTGGTCGTGGTGGTCGAGGGGTTTGATTTTGTTGCCCTTGTGGATTAGATCGTGGTGGTCTTTGTTGATTCTGACCTTCATTTTTATTTTGACCATCTCCTTTTGGCTGACCTTGCGGACGTTGTTGACCTTGATTTCTCGGTTGGCCGTCTGTTTTTGGCTGACCTTCGGGTCTTGGACCTCTTTCATTCGACTGTCCTGATGGGCCACGACGATCTTGTTGATTCCTATCTCCAGATTTTTGTTGTGGTTTTTTCTTCTTTTTATTTCTTGGTTCGTTGCGCAACTCTATTTGACCAGTCACGTCTTCATAACCATGCTCTATATCCACATCTTCAGAATCACGATCAGGGACTACTACCGCTTTTTCAAGGTTAAGTTCATTAGGGATGATGCCTTTTCTATTCATTTCCTTAACTTCCTTTGCTCTTGTCTTGTCTACAGGAATAAACTGACCACGCATTTTCTCATTATCAACCACATAATACAGGATTCCTTTGAATATGTCTGTTTTGACTAGGTGCGCTGTCCCTGCTTTTACTTTCAGGATATCTGCATCTTCTGGAAAATCATCCAAAGCATCCATATAAGTATCCAACTCATAATTTAGACAACATTTCAATCGTCCACACTGACCTGATAGCTTTGTTTGGTTGATGGCTATATTCTGATATCTTGCTGCTGCTGTATTGACTGATTTAAAATCAGACAACCATGTAGAACAACACAATTCACGACCACAAGACCCAATGCCTCCTATTCTAGCCGATTCTTGTCTTGCTCCTATCTGACGCATTTCTATTTTTACCTTAAATTCCCTAGCATACTCTTTTACAAGCTCTCTGAAATCTACCCTACCCTCAGCCGTGTAGTAAAAAGTAGCTTTCTTTTTATCTCCTTGATACTCAATATCTCCGATCTTCATATCCAAGCCAAGCGTACGTGAAATAACCCTAGCTCTTACCATGGTTTCTTGCTCCAACTGACGGGCTTCTTCCAACTTCTCTAAGTCTCGATCATTTGCTTTTCTTATGACCTTGAAGCCTACTCTGTCTTCTGATGTAAATTTTTTCTTCATTTGCATTCTGACCAATTCGCCAGAAAGTGATATTCTACCTACATCATACCCACTTGCTGTCTCTACGACGACCATATCTCCTGTGATCGTCCTAGTAGAAGGATCATTTATGAAAAAATCTTTATGTGCGCCTTTCTTAAAACTAACTTCCACTATATTATATTCGGATGGGTCAAACATATCCCGAGTGGCTATCCAATCGTAGGTATTTAGTTTATTGCAACTCCCTGAAGTACAATGTCCTTTATCTCCACAACCACTGGGTGCTCCGTTTGTTCCCGATCCACAACTGCTACATCCCATGATTAATTTTTTATGGTTTTTATATATTTGGGCAAAGTTAATATTTCTTTTACTTATATTTCATATTTTCCATAGATGATTGTCCCAGGTTAGTCACTAATATCATACAAAATCAACATAATATATAACTAATCATATCAAAACTTATAGCCATTCTGCAATTTCTCAAAATTACATTTTTAAAAACATGCCTAAAATATGTCCAAAATAAATCCATAGAATTTATTCATATAGTTAAATAACAACTTGCTCGTTTACACTAAATAAATTTTGAAGGTCAAAATTAGAGCAATAAATGCTTACAATACGAGATAATAATGATATATTTGACTTTATTTTAGTCTCTCAGAATATAATCACTACGAAAAAAATATTAAATTATACATTTATGTAATTATTAACTAACTCAATTTCAGTCCCGTGAAAAATTATTTTTACATTTTACTGCTTTTCATCTCCCCCATGATGATAGCACCCGTCAGTGGCTTTAGTCATTCTTTAGTGAAAGATGCCGATCACTTTTCTTATTCCAATATACACGTAGCAGTCGATTCGCTCGGTCCTGTATTTGGAGAAAATCATAATGCAATTTGTAGTGTAGATAACGATTGTCTTTCCGGTTATTGCTCTTCATCAATATATGTATATAAAAATGAACTTGTCGTCTGTGAAAACAACCTTTCGGTATCTTGGAAAGTGACCATCGATGCTAACAATGATGGCACCATCGATTACGAATATTTAAGTAACCTACCTGTAGGAAATGATTTGACCAATGCAACAGAAAGACTATCTAATGCCATCAAAGATGATAATGGCAATGGCATTAAGGATATTTATCTAGCCACGACTAAATACGGTGACTATGCTACCATTTACATGCCTGAAAATGGATTTGCAAAAGGTAGCGAACATAAAATAGTATGGACAGCTACCGATATCTGTGGTAATACTTCTGAAGAAACAAATTTAATACTCCTGAGAGATAAGAAGAGGCCAACACCAGTTTGTGTTCCATTAAGCACAGGTATATTTACAGATATAGATGGTTGTGGGCCTAAATTGCCATTTTTAGAGATTTTTGCTATAGACTTTATGAATAAGGCTTATGATAATTGTACGGCAGATGAAGATTTGTTTTATACTTTCGATAATGTAGCTCCACAGCTGACGGATAAAGTTGTTTTCGGAAAAACGGTCAATAGATATGTGGCGCATTATTTTGATCTAAATGGGGCGCTAGCAGTTTATCCTGCAACTTCAGCAGATGAAAAGGAAATTGAAAATCTATATTTGAATGGTGATGAGGGAATATATATTTGGTTTCCAGATAAGAAAACTTCATCAAGGATTTACAATTATAGGAGTATAGACCCAACATCAGAATATGCTAGTTTAGATGTGATGGTGACTGTTTGGGATAAGGAATTAAACTGGGATTTCTGCTGGACTAATATAAAACTCGGAATTTATTGCTATTTTCCTTATGGCAACAATTTTAGCGGTAAAGTGAGCTCTATCACGGGTAAAAATTTAAATAATGTCATTGTACAAGCGGATGCAAACTTACCTGAACTTCCGAAATCACAGCAGACAAATCAAGCAGGAGAGTACTATTTTTCTAATTTACTGATTTGTCACTATTATAATTTGTCAGCTAGTTTCATTTCTAAGGAAATGCAAGGTCTTGACTACAATGACTTGAGTTTATTACAAAGACATTTATCAGGTGCAAAATTGATCAAAAATCCCTACCAACTTATTGCCGCCGACATTAACGGTGATTTTTTGATTAATCAAGATGACTACATAGCTCTTAAAAATGCTTTAGAGACAAGAAGAGAGATAGGCTTTACAACTAGTAAAAGTGTCGTAAAATCAGCCGATTTAAATGCTTTCAATTGGTTTAATTATCAAGAGTCTATTTTGGTTTTGAATGAAAGAGATTTATTCGGCCTTGACTTTGTGGCTGTAAAAACAGGTGATATCAATGGTAGCCACTTTGATACAGGTATTATAAATTTTGATTTTAATAAAACTTATGCTGTTGATGCTGATTCTGAAGTAGAAGACAGGTCATCTTTAGAAGATATAATAGATCAAGTTACCCTTACTCCGAATCCATTTACAGATTATACCACATTATCATTTTTTGCACCACAAGCTGGAGATTATACGCTTCTCATTACTGATTTAGCAGGTAAAATTGTTTCTCAAAAGCAATTCAAAGCCATCGAAGGAAGCAATATCCACCTTATCAATGGCGAACAAATAGGAGCATCGGGTACTTATATTTGCACTTTAAAAAGTACAGATATGATTTTCAATAAAAGACTAGTATTAGTACATTAAGATCATGACCAAAAAATAAATAACAAGGTTAATTTCGATTCAATGAAAAATTATTTTTATATCCTAAGCTTTTTTATTTCTTCAATATCAATAGCACCAGTTAGTGGCTTTTGTTTTTCTTTATCAAATAGTGGTAATAATTTAAACAATGCAAATTCAGCCGTCGATACATTGGGTCCCATTTTTGGCGACAACCCGAATTTCTTTTGTGTTGTAGATAATTATTGTGCGTCTACACGTTGTGACCTAACAAAAGAAGTTTACAAAAATATCCAAACCAATTGTGAAAATAATTTACAAGTGACCTGGAAAATAGATATAGATCTTTACCAAGACGGAATCACTGATTATGAGTACATTAGCGATTTACCTATTGGCAATGATGTCTCGAATGCAAACAATGGAATTTATGAAGATATCGTAGATGATAATGGAAATGGTATAAAAGACATCTACTTGGCTCCCACAATATATGGTAATTATTGTAAAATTTATTTACCACAAAATGATTTACCTAATAAAAGTACACATCTGATAACTTGGACAGCAACAGATATCTGTGGTAACATGTCTGTAGATACAGAAATTATTACTGTTAGAGATTTAAAAAAACCGACACCTATTTGTGTTCCTCTCGCCACTGGAGTAGCATATGATTATGATGGTGATGGCCCTTTGATGCCATATTTAGAACTTTATGCAGTCGACTTCATGTTCAGAAGTTATGATAATTGTACCGCAGATGCTGATTTGTTTTTTACTTTTGATGATGTACCACCACAAATAACTGATAAAGTAGTGTTAGGCAAAATAGTCAATAGAGATGTTGCTCATTATTTTAATTCAGATGGAGCGCTTTCAGCTTACCCTGCTATTTCAGATGAAGAAAAGGAAATTGAAAATAGATATTTAAATGGTGAACAAGGGATATACATCTGGTTCCCTCAAGCTAAATCTTCTGTAAAGTTATTTAATTGTAATATCTTAGACCCTATTAATGAAGGAAACAGTATTGATTTAATGCTCACCGTTTGGGATGAAGAGTTATATCATGATTTTTGTTGGTCAAGGTTAAATCTTATCATTAGTTGTGATTTTTTTGAAGATAGAAATTCTGATATCATAGGAAATGTGAGCTCTGTTACTGGCGCAAAAGCAAACAACATCTTAATTCATGTCGATAGCAACTTACCTGAATTTCCAAAATCGCAATTAACTAATCAGGAAGGAAAGTACCAATTTTCTGATTTTCCTAAGGGATTGAATTATAAAATGGAAGGTACTTTTGTTTCTGAAGAGATGAAAGGGCTTGATTACACTGATATGAGTAATTTATATTGGCATCTGCAAGGTATAAAATTGATTACAAATCCTTACCAACTTATTGCCGCTGATGTAAATGGTGATCTTTTAGTAAATGAAT
Organism: Saprospiraceae bacterium UBA7687; assembly: GCA_002482845.1. Taxonomy (GTDB): domain Bacteria; phylum Bacteroidota; class Bacteroidia; order Chitinophagales; family Saprospiraceae; genus OLB9. The sequence continues at coordinate 16,906 of DLGT01000038.1, read as the reverse complement.
TAGATTTCATCATGCTCAAAAATGCTTTACAGACAAAAAGTGAAACAGGCTTTACTGCCAATAAATGTGTAGTAAAATCAAGCGAACTGAATGTTTCTAATTGGAATAGCTACAAAGAGTCCATATATCATACTTTAGCAGATGATGTATTTGACCTTGATTTTGTAGCAATAAAAATTGGAGATATTAATGGTAGCCATTTTGGTACAGGAAATATAAATTATGAATACAAAAAAACTTACATCATAGATCCTTCTCATGAAGTTGATGATAGATCAAATGATAATCAAGATGTGAATCAAGTATCATTCAATCCGAATCCATTTGCAGATTATACCACTTTATCATTTTTTGCACCACAAGCTGGAGATTATACGCTACTCATTACTGATTTAGCAGGCAAGATTGTTTCTCAACAGCAATTCAAAGCAATCGCAGAAAGCAATATCCAACTTATCAATGGCGAACAATTGGGAGCATCGGGTACTTATATTTGCACTTTAAAAAGTACAGATATGATTGTCAATAAAAAATTAGTATTGGTGCGTTAAGATTACTACCAGAAAATGATTTGGTGAATATTAGATATATTGTTTAAGCAAAAATCTAATTTTCTCCCAACTATCTTATAGCTTTGTTGTTATGTTGCATATAGAAATATCACATGGATTTTAACATAGCCGACTTATTAAAAAGGGCACTCAATCTGGAGTTTTTGACTGCTGAAGAAGGTCTTTTTTTGTTTGAAAACGCACCTACCGCTTCATTAATGTATGTAGGTAATGCCATCAGACAACATCATGTACCTGGCAAAACGGTCACATGGATTATTGACAGAAATTCTAATACGACAAATGTTTGTATAGCAAACTGTAAATTTTGTAATTTTTACAGACGTCCAGGACACGAAGAGTCTTACATCACATCCATAGAAGAATACAAACAGAAGATAGAAGAAACATTTGCTTACGGTGGCGAACAGTTGCTGTTACAAGGTGGACACCATCCAGATTTAGGATTGGATTATTATGTCGGTTTATTTAAAGAATTAAAAAGTCTTTATCCAAACTTAAAGTTACATGCACTAGGTCCACCAGAAATTGCACACATCACAAAACTCGAAAAATCAACCCATATCGAAGTACTCCAAGCATTAAAAGATGCAGGACTAGATTCTTTGCCAGGCGCAGGTGCTGAAATTCTGGACGATAGGGTGCGAAGATTGATATCAAAGGGAAAATGTGGTGGGCAAGAATGGCTGGATGTCATGAGGGCTGCCCACAAATTAGATATTACTACTTCTGCTACCATGATGTTTGGTCATATTGAAACAAATATGGAGCGTATGGAACATTTTGTAGCTCTCAGACAAGTACAAAGTGAAAAAACTTCCCATGCAAAAGGATTTTTAGCCTTTATTCCATGGCCATTTATGGATGAAGACACGATTCTCAAAAAGATAAAACGTGCACGTAATCAATGCACAGGTGACGAATACATTAGAATGATAGCCATGAGCAGAATCATGTTACCGAACGTCATAAACATTCAGGCTTCATGGCTTACTGTGGGTAAAAAGACAGCCCAACTTTGTCTTCATGCAGGTGCTAATGATTTTGGTAGTATCATGATAGAAGAAAATGTAGTTTCTGCCGCAGGTGCTGCGTTTAGATTTACTGCAGATGGTATTCAGAATGCAATCCGAGAAGTTGGTTATATTCCACAACTTAGAAATCAGCAATATGAATACCGGGATGTACCTACAAACATAAAACAACAACAATTAGATAGAGAAAAAATGTTGGTGGATTGAAATACGTCTCCATTATACTCGTAAAAAATTCTTTAAAGGAATAGGATTTTTCAAGGGGTTTAAACCCCTTGAATCAAACATAAAAGGCTCTGATCAACTCAGAGCCTTTTCACTTTTTCATAGTTTAAACCAATTAACCAATAATATCTAACAAACTACTATCTAAAAGAAATTAAATTGCGAATAAATATTGCATTCAAATTTGCTTTATGTATAAATCTTAGCCAACCATTACATAATTTTGAAGCGTATTTAGATCTCTAATAAGAATCTTGCTACTTTTTCTAGATCCATAATGAATGAAATTTTCTTTTTTCAACTCATTCAGAATCCTTGCCACTGTTTGTCTACTTGTATCTGTGAGATATGCAATTTCCCTATGAGACATACCATGATCAATCAGACATTCATTGATACCAATTTTAACACCTTTACGAGTTCCCGTACGGAAGATGAAATCTACTATTCTTTCTTTTGCTTTTCTGAAAACAAAATTCTGTAACCTTTCTTCCAGATTCTGAAGTTTGGTAACGATGATATTCATTATAGAAGTTGCAAAAACATTATTTTCTACTATCAAAGATTGGAATACACCCACAGGAATCTTGTAAAACTTAACTTCTGTCATGGCTTCAGCATACTCCTTCGTGACGAGTTCTGAAGTAAAGATATTTTCTCCAAAAACTTCATTATCATAAACAAGTTCCTTGGTCAATGTCTTGCCACATGATGCAACCATTCCTAATTTCACACTACCCTTTTCCACCAAATATACATAATCCATTGGTGAACCGATGTTGTATATTACAGCATTTTTAGCAACCTTACCGAAAATTACTTCAGCTGCTAATGTTTCCAATTGTGCTGGCGTCAATGTTTTTAAGATGCGCATCTCCCTGAGAGCAATAACCTTAAGTGAATTGTTCATCATATCTTGATATTTGATAGTAATATGCATGAAGTAGGAAATACCCCTAGTGATTTTGACATAATTATTAAAATTTTGTTAAAAAACAAATTAGAACAATATCCTGAACCCTATTTTACTTGTAAAAAATTATTGAATTCCTTTAGATGACAACAATCATAAATTGACTTTGACCAAAAATTTGGGTAGAATAAATTCTTTGCTATCTTTGCAAATTAAAATTAGTCTAAATAACAACATGACCATTCAGCGTACATTATTAAGTCTTTTACCTGGAGAATCTGCCTTTATCGAAAAGCTAGATGTAGGCATTAGTACCTGTAAACTGCTCAATCTCGGTGTATTGCCAAAAACAAAAGTTACCATGGTCAGAAAGGCGCCATTCGGTGGTGCTTATTATATTAAACTTGACGGTCATCAACTGGCAGTTCGCACAGAAGAAGCTGCAACGATTATTCTGGAAAACCAAATATGAAGATATCAAAACTTAATATTGCCCTTTTGGGAAATCCTAATTCAGGCAAATCTTCACTTTTTAATCATTTGACAGGGTTAAGGCAACATGTATCCAATTTCCCTGGTGTCACTGTTGACAAAAAATCAGGGACTATCCTTTTAGAAAATGGTGTAGAAGCTAATATCATTGATTTTCCTGGCACATATAGTGTGTATCCAAATTCTTCAGAAGAAAAAATTGTCATTAATATCCTCACAGACAAAACCAATGACAATTATCCAGATTTAGTCGTTTATGTAGCAGACGCAACCCAACTAGAACGACATCTATTATTTGCTACTCAGATCATTGACCTAGGTTTGCCTATGATTTTTGTGCTTAATATGATCGACCTTATCTCTGAGCAAGGAGATATATTGGACATAAAACCACTTGAAAAATATCTTGGGGTCAAAGTAATTCCAGTTTCCGTAAGAAATAATGCGCATTTAGATAGCCTTACCCACGAAATTTCCGCCGCATCCCAACAAATAAAAGGTCTAGAAATTCCAATTAAATATATTTTTACAGATGTAGAAAATTTTGCAGCGACTAGGATTCAGAAAAGCTTATCTACTACGAGTCTTTATACAGCCAAGGTTATTGCTCATCATTATAAATGGCTAAACCACTTAGACGAAGACCAAAAAAACAAAATAAAAACGATCACCGAGCAGTCGGCTTTTAATGATCTGAATCTACAAGTCCGAGAGACAATGGATCGTTATAACCACTTTGCACCAGTTGTCAGAGAAACAATCAAAGTTGCCAAAAGAGAAAAAAAGTCTCTTACTGATAAAATAGACGATATCATTACCCACAGATTTTGGGGTCCAATCATATTTTTTGCCATCATGTTTCTTATGTTCCAATCCATATATTCTTGGTCTTCAGTACCTATGGATCTTATAGAGACAGGATTTGCTTCTGTAGGCAATCTGCTTACCAATAGTCTGCCTGCTGGATGGTGGACAGATTTATTGGTCAATGGTTTACTTGCAGGACTTGGTGGTGTTTTGGTTTTTGTACCTCAAATAGCAGTTTTATTTTTACTCATTTCTTTACTAGAAGAGTCCGGTTATATGAGTAGAGCCGTTTATATGTTTGATATTATCATGCGGAAATTTGGTATGAACGGTCGGAGTATGGTGGCCCTTATTTCTAGTGGTGCATGTGCCATTCCAGCTATCATGTCTACTCGTACGATTAGTGATCCTAAGGAAAGACTTATTACCATTTTAGTGAGTCCTCTGATTAGTTGTTCTGCTAGGTTACCTGTCTATGCAGTACTTGTGGGATTTGTAGTTGCAGATACGGATGTACTTGGCATTTTTAATATGCAAGGACTCGTATTTATGGGACTTTATTTATTAGGTATTGTAGGTGCTTTGGTTTCTGCATTGGTATTTAAAGCCATTTTAAAATCTGAAAACAACTCCTTCTTGATGATCGAACTTCCTAATTATAAGCCACCAATATGGAAAAATGTATTCCTTACGGTAAAAGAAAAAGTAACATCATTTGTAGTAGAAGCAGGTAAAATCATTGTTTTGATATCTATAGCTTTATGGTTTCTAGCTAGTTATGGTCCAGGTAATGATCTGGAAGAAGCTACCACAAATGCTCAAAACATAAGTATTGAAAAACAGCTATCTGACCAAGATAGAGACAATCTCATAGCATCATACAAAATCGAAGCTTCTTACATTGGTCATTTGGGTCAATGGATCGAACCAGCTATCAAACCCCTTGGATTTGATTGGAAAATGGGAATTGCCATCTTGACATCATTTGCAGCTCGTGAAGTATTCGTAGGTACCATGGCGACCATTTACAGTATAGGAAGCGATAACGACGAACAAACATTAAGACAAAAAATGGCTTCAGAAAAAAGGCCTGGCACCGAAATCAATGTTTATAATCCTGCTACATCAATGTCACTTTTGGTGTTCTATGTATTTGCTATGCAATGTATGAGTACACTCGCCATCGTAAAACGTGAAACTAATACTTGGAAATGGCCCATCATTCAGTTTATTTTTATGTCAGTGCTTGCTTATGTTGGTTCGTTTATTGTCTATCAGTTGATGACATAAATTTTATACATTAGGATGATTATTCAACCATTAAGGAGTTAAGGGAAGTTAAGAACAATTTTTATACAAAATCCCTATTTCATTGCATCCATACACTCTTTTAGAGCCGTATACCAATGCGGAATTACAATACCGAAATTATGTTTTATCTTTTGTTTGGACATTACACTCCACCGTGGGCGACTAGCAGGTGTAGGATATGCTGTTGTAGGAATAGGCGACACTTTACAAGATAATCCAGCTATTTTCATCACCTGTGAAGCTAGGTCATACCATGTGATTAATCCTTCATTTGCATAGTTGTAAGTATCATTAAAATGCGGCTCTAACGATGGATTTTCAGTTACTTTCAAAATGATGTCAAGGACTGATTTTGCTAGATGCCTTGCGTATGTCGGTGCGCCATATTGATCGTTGACCACATTAAGCTGTTCACGTTCTGCACCGAGTTTTTTCATAGTTTTGACAAAGTTGTGGCCGAATGAGGATACTACCCAAGATGTACGTATGATCAAAGCAGGTACTTCTGATGCTCTAATGATGTTTTCACCTTCTAGTTTTGAAGTTGCATATACACTTTGTGGATTTTTATTGTCGTCTTCTTTGATAGGAAATCCAGTATAGCTATTGTAGACATAATCTGATGAAAAGTGAACCAATTTGATACCTTTTCCATTCAAAACATTTGTAATAGTAGCACAAGCATCTCTATTGATGGCAAAACATTGATCTACTTCTGCCTCTGCCTTGTCAACTGCTGTGTATGCAGCACAATTGATGACAAAGTTTGGTTTATTTTCATCAATAATTCGATGTACATCTCCTTCCGCACAGATATCTACTTCATCCCTTCCAAAAAATTTAAAGTCTAACACCTGATTTTCACTAGCTAAATACCTGAATTCTTGACCTAGCTGACCATTTGCGCCTAGGACTAGTATTTTTATCTTCTTTGTCTCCACCTTCTACTTCTTAAATCTTTTTTTTATCTACACAAATGTTTTATGCGCTTCAAATGTTGGTAGTTTTTGATCCTTGTCTGACACAACCATTTCACTTAATGGCAATATCCAATTAATACCAAGTGATACATCATCAAATTTTAAACCGCCCTCTTGTTGTGGTGCATAATATTGATCACATTTATATACAAAGATAGCAGTGTCAGAAAGCACTGCATAACCATGTGCAAATCCATGTGGGACAAACAGTTGTTTTTTATTAATCTCATTTAGAATGACAGATAGATGTTTACCATATGTAACTGAATTCGGTCTCACATCAACGATGACATCTAATACTTCACCTACCACACATCGCACTAACTTTGACTGTGCAAATGGTGGCAACTGATAATGTAGTCCACGTAAGACACCACGTGTAGATTTAGCCTCATTATCTTGCACAAATTGGATGGATTTTAATTCATCTGGCAATCCATCTGCATTATAAGATTCTATAAAATAACCTCTTTGATCATTCCAGATCTTAGGTTCAAAAATCCATACTCCTTCAAAATTTGTTTTTGTCCAGCTCATGATGTCTTATTTTTCTCTGAAGAATATACTGATAGAAACACCTGCGAAATTAAAGTGCTTGCGGAGTTGGTTCTCAAGGAAATTCTTATAACTTGGCTTCACATGATCTGGATAGTTACAGTAGAATACAAATGCAGGATAGTAAAGTGGCAATTGTGTCACATATTTTATCTTGATATACTTACCTCTATGTGCTGGTGGTGGTGTCCGTTCGATGATCTCAAGCATGACGTCATTGAGCACAGATGTTTTGATCTTTTGAATTCTATTGGCATTAACTTCGAGCGCAAGCTCTATTGTTTTGAAGATCCTTTGCTTCTCATGAACGGAGGTAAATAGAATCGGAACATCATTAAAAGGTGCGATTTTTTCTTTAAGATTTTTTTCAAAATCTCTTGCTGTGTTGGTTTCCTTTTGGACAAGATCCCATTTATTGACCAAGATAACTAATCCTTTTTTTCTTTTTTGGATCAATCCCAAAATGGTCAAATCTTGAGACTCCAATCCTACGGTAGCATCTAACATCAATAGACACACATCTGCTTCTTCTATCGACTTGATGGCTCTGATGACGGAATAAAACTCAAGGTCTTCATGGACTTTCGCTTTTTTCCTAATACCGGCAGTATCAATTAAATAAAACTCTTTGTCAAACTTATTATATAAAGTATAAATAGAATCTCGAGTCGTACCAGGTATATCCGTCACAATATTCCTTTCTTCGCCCATCAATGCATTGGTCAGCGATGATTTACCTACATTCGGCTGTCCTACGATGGCAATTTTCGGGATGGTATCATCTTGTGTATTGGCTTCTTCACTTACATTTTCAGGAAGAATATCTGCCACTACATCAAGTAAGTCACCTGTACCACCTCCTGATATGGAAGAAATAAAGATAGTATCATCAAATCCTAAAGACCAAAACTCATTGGCCAACATCTGTCTTTGTGCATTGTCCACTTTATTGACAGCTAGGATGACTCTTTTGGGATTTTTGCGCAACATTCTAGCTATCTCCTCATCAAGATCTGTAATACCTGTAGTCACATCGACCAAAAAAATGATAGCAGCAGCTTCTTCTATGGCTATTTGCACTTGTCTTCTGATGGCTGCTTCAAAAATATCATCTGATCCTTTGACAAATCCTCCTGTATCTACTACAGTAAAATTTTTGCCATTCCAATCAGAAAAGCCATAAATACGGTCTCTTGTGACACCGCTGATATCATCAATGATGGCCTTGCGCTCACCTATTAATCTATTGAATAAAGTGGATTTTCCTACGTTGGGTCTGCCGACTATGGCTACTATCTGGGACATGGATATATTAATTCAGGCGGCAAAGGTAAGAAAAAATCTCAATTTATTTCTGATATTCAACATGTTGGCTTGATAATTTGTGAAAAGTATGGTAATTACACCCACAAGTAAAGCACTGTATGTCCTAAATGTTAAGTTCAAATTATTTTATTGCTATTTTTTATATCTTTGTCCCTTACTTTGTAACTCATCATTCAGGCAATGGCATTCTTCCTATCAAAAATAAAAAGCTTTACCATTTTGTTTGCTACTTTGATAGGAATGTACACCTTACTTCGGATAGCTTTTATTTTAGTCAATAAAAACGAATTTCAAATAGGAAATGTCTCCAATTTATTTCCTATTTTTTGGCATGGACTTAGATTTGATTTGAGTGCTATTTTTCTGACCAATGGTATTTTTTTCCTGTTTTTCATGTTGCCCGTGCCTGTCCGTGTTTCCAAAATCTATAATACCATCTTAAAGTACTTATTCCTTTCGGTCAATATTTTTTTCCTAGTATTAAATTGTGTTGACATCCTTTATTTCCCTTTTGTTCAGAAAAGGTTACAATCAGATACTTTTCGATTTTTGACTGGAGATAAAGGTACTGAAGTATATGGTTTAATACCGACTTTTTTACAGGAATATTGGTACATGTTATTGTTTTTTGGACTATTAGTATTTGGACTATTATATGCTTACAAAAAAGCAACTCAAGTCGATACTTATTTTACATTTAACGTCAAATCTGGTATTGGTTTTTTTGGTGGTTTTGTTGCAACAGCCTTAATTATTCTGGTGGGAATCCGTGGTGGCTTACAACTGAGACCACTGAGTGTGATCAATGCTTCTGAATCTGTGGAAGTACATTTGGCACCAATAGTTCTAAATTCCACCTTTTCATTGATCAGAACAGCTGGTAAAAAAGCAATGCAAGTAGTAAATTATGTGACAGATAGTCAATTAACTGAATGCGATAAAGGGTTACATAATCCTTCCATTGTTAATGATACTACTCAGAATCTGAATGTGGTCATCATTCTAGTCGAAAGCCTATCCAAACAATATCTTAGTTATTATAACGGGACTGCAAAAACACCATTTTTAGATTCTTTAATCAAAGAAGGATTTATTTTTTCCAATGGTTTTGCCAATGCAAGAGAGTCTATACAAGGTATTCCGGCGGTGCTTGCTTCTATTCCATCACTACAAGATGAGCCATTTATTTTTTCAAAATACAGCTCTAACAATATCACATCCATTGCTTCTACTTTAAAGCCAGAAGGGTACACATCAGCTTTTTATCACGGTGCAGCATTGGGTACTATGGGTTTTCATCCTTTTGTAAAATTGGCTGGTTTTGACCATTATTATTCTTCAGAAGATTATCCAAGACCTGAAGACCATGATGGTGCATGGGGCATATGGGATTTGCCTTATTTACGTTATATGGCACAAAGCTTAAGTAAAACTACAGAGCCATTTGTAGCATCTGTTTTGACACTTAATCCCCATCATCCCTTTAAAATACAAGAAGAGTTTCAAAAAAAATACAAACAAAAAGGACATCCCATTTTTCCATGTATAAGCTATCTTGACTATAGTTTGAAAACATTTTTTGATGAAGCTAAAAAACAAGCTTGGTATTCAAATACATTGTTTGTGATTACTGCCGACCACACAGGTCCAAATACAGATGTCATGAAGACACAAATGGATGAATACAGAGTTCCAATTATATTTTTCAGAGGAGATAATTCTTTAAGAGGAACATCTGAAACGATTGCTAACCAAATGGATATCATGCCTACAATCTTGGGTCAACTAGGCTATCAAAAACCATTTTATTCCTTAGGAAATGATCTTTTTTCTGATAACTGTCCACATGCGGCAACTTTCTATAAAATGGGTATTTACCATCATGTAGATGATCAATATTACTATCAATGGAATGGTGAAAAAGGAGTAGGCTTTTATGATTGGAAACAAGACAAATATCTACGTAAAAACCTTATAAAAGACACTAAATTTAGTGACAAAATCCAAAAATGCGATCTTGATTTAAAAAAAGTAATTCAAAATTATACGAATAACATGATTCAAAATAAAATGAATGTCGCCTCCAAAACCTTTCATCAATAATGGATAAAAGATCAAGATTCAGCAGCATTTATTTCCCATTTAGATTATTGACGCTGTATATCATAGGTATAAATTTGTGGCGTCTTTTATTTTTATTTTACAATGATGTACCACAGAAAGCCCAATCTATCATTGCGGGTTTTAGATTAGATATCTCTATGATTTGTGGTATATTTTTAGTTTCTTTTTTACCTTGGATTTTGTTTTTAATATTTGGAAAAGACTGGATTAAAAAAATCATTTTGTACCTGAATCTTCTATTGTGGATAGGGATTTGTATTGTAGAATACTCTTCCGTCATCATTTACAAGGAATGGGGAACATCCTTAGACAGTAGAGCGATCTCATACTTAAAACATCCGAATGAGGCGTGGGCATCTAGCAAAGATTTTATCCCATTTTGGGCAACAATAATTGGGCTTTTTATTTTAGTTTCTGGTATTAAAAGAATATCAAGGCTTTTTGTAAGTTGGGAATCCGTAAAATCACATTATTTACAGACTTTCATATTTGTTTTATTATGTTTGGCTACTAGTTTGATCGGAATTCGTGGAGGTCTTCAGAAGTTGCCTGTCACGCCTTCTGATGCTTTTTTCTCCACAGATATGAGAAGCAATTTTGCAGCTACTAACAAGATTTGGTATTTTATTTATTCCATTACTAAAAAGACAGAACTATTTTATCAAAATTCCATAGAAGATATCCAAGGTTTTATGCAAGAATATCAGCTAGAAAAAGATACCTCGACTTTATCCAACCCATTATTTAAAGGAAAAAATATTGTATTATTGATCAATGAAGGTTGGTCAGCAGATATGACAATGTATCTGGGTGGTAGAGACAATGTCACGCCATTTTTTGATTCATTAAGTCAATACAGCTTAAGATTTACAAATACATTTTCTACAGGATTCCGAACAGATCAGGGACTCATGAACATTTTGAGTGGTATGCCCTCCATTCATAGTTTGAATATGCCGAATGCTATAGATAAAGTCAATAAATATCCATCTCTCTGCAAGGAAATAGAAACGTTGGGATATCAGAGTTCATTTGTGTATGGGGGCGATCTCAATTTTTCTAATTTGTACAATTACTTAGTGACACAGGGGTTTGACACGATCATAAGTGATCAAAACTTTCCTAGCACAGATGATATTACAGAATGGGGCGTACCAGATCATATCATGCTCAAAAAAGCAGTAGAAGTACTTGATAATCAAAGACAAAAATTCTTTTCTACCATCTTGCTGATGAGCTCTCACTCTCCATTTGATGTGCCATGGCAAAACGAATTTAAAGGCTCAGATATAGCTACAAAATACAAATCATCTGTGCGATATAGCGATCAAAGCTTAAAACAATTCTTCAAAGAATCTGCTTCAAAACCTTGGTTTACAAATACCGTTTTTATCATTACTTCTGATCATGGTAGCACACATTCTGGATGGGCAGGAATGGAAGATCACAATAGGTTCAGAATACCTTTTATTATATTTGACCCATCAAAACCGTGGTCAGAAGATGGCCAAGAAAATAGTATTTGTAACAATCATTTTGATGTAGCGAGCACCGTTTTGAGTGGTATTGGACTATCATCGGAAAAATTTATTTTTAGTAGAAATATAATATCTGACAGTGTCAGATACAACGCATATTGGAATATAGATATCGCTAGTGGTTGTTATGGCAAAGATCATCAAGAAATCATTAATTTAAATAAGGTTCAAAACCCAAAAAGTAAATCTGTTCTATTTCTAGATGCTGTCAAACTGAATTTTAATCAGTTGTAATTTGAAGTTCAAATCTTAACTGATCCTACCCTTGTATAAAATCTTTTGATTATCCTTTAGGCAAAAGTCTAAATCCTTACTTTGAGTCCACTCCGAAATGTCCTTTATTTAAATAAAATGAAAATCTCTTAATTCTAGCACATTGATAATCAAACGTTTCCATTTAGGGTCAGGGTGAAAAACGATTGATTATAATTTAATTTATGTTTTCGGAGTTGACTCAACTTTATAAATAAAACACCTAGTGAAATAAACTCATATGTTAAAATTATCTTATTTTCTTAAAATAAAAAATACAATTTATCCAATTTGATCGTTAGAATTATGATTAAAATATTTTATTACACAATTTTAAAATTTACGTACATGAAGACATTTCAGACTATAGCTACTAAGATAAGAGCTATCATTATTTTTTTCTTTATTCTTTCAAGTGTTAGGGCACAATCTACATGGAAACATATTAGAGAAAATCCTGTCAGTGATGGTAATTCTTCATTTTTGATTTATGTGGCTTGTTCCCAAGATCTCAATAATAACAGCTATTGTGTTGGACTAAACATCAATGATAATTTTGAAGATAATCTACTAATGGACAATATCCTTGTCTCTTTAGATGATAAAGGAAACATAACAAATGAATATACAAATGTAGCAAATGAATATGCTTTTGTGCATATTGCCCAAATTCCAGAAACTGAAACATTTTATACGCTAAGCTTTAATTTTATAGATAGAAGTTGGCTAACTTCCGTTTGGGATTATGATCTTAACAAAATTTCCGAAGAAATTGTACAAACTGGAGCAAATGAAGATATTTATGATTTTGTATTTACACATACCAAACTCAAAAATGGTAACCTTCTATTTTTAACTAATGGTGAAGATGGAAGTGATGATTATGCACTTTTCACAGAAGTTAATCTAAATGGGAAGGTAGTCAATACTTATATTACTTATATAGATTTTTGTGCTTCCGTTGTAGAAAATCCAAATGGTTCAGGGTTTTATTGTATAGGTGATGGCGTTATTGAATTGGATAATAATTTTGAAGTATTGCAGGATTTAGGATTGGTAGATGTAGTTAGCGAATATAATTATGGTACTACCGGAATAAACCTAGATGATAATATTTTACTCAATTACATTTCTGTGGAATATTATCCTGAATTAACGCTTTTTGATAAGGATATGAAAATTATAAAGTCAGTTAAAAAGGATTCCACAACAGATGTAGGAGGTTTTTTATTTAATTCAATGATTGTTTCTGAAAACAAGGAAATATATACAGCGCATCAAATATTTCAAGAAGAGTTTGACTTTAGTAAAAGTAATATTGTGCTTACTAAGTATGATGCTAATCTTAATGAAATTTGGGAGACAATTATTGAAGATTCAATAAATAGCTATCAGGGAATTCAGCTAACATTAGCAAATGATGGTGGCATCATTATTTCAGGTTTCATTGAGCTGTTAGCAATTGAAAATGACATCTCCAATGCATTTGTTTTTAAACTTGATGGCAATGGTATGCTTAGTGGAACTAGTGAATTAAAACCAAGTCTTGTACCAACGACCGTTTATCCTAACCCTTCTAGCGGACCATTAAATATCGCTGTTCAGAATATTACAGAAAACTGTATGCTACAATTGACAAATGCCACAGGTACTCATGTTGCCCAAAAAACCATCCTTAATAATGAGTTGAATAATTTGGATTTTTCTTCATTACCAAATTGTGTCTATTACTATCAAGTGTTATCAAACAATAAAAAAATATCTTCTGGAAAATGGATAAAGATGCAGTAGTTTAAATTGTTAGTTCATTATTAAATAGGCAGAAAAGAGATTACTTTTTCTGTCTATTTTTTTATCTACTGCCGAATAATGCACTACCTATTCTTACCATGGTAGATCCTTCTTCTATCGCAAGTTCATAGTCTCCTGACATACCCATCGATACTTCTTTAAACGCATCGTCAGCAGCAAAATATTTATTTTTGAGTTGGGCAAATATGTTTTTTAAGTTTTGGAATTCTGATCTTACCAATGCTTTATCATCACTAAAACTAGCCATGCCCATAATTCCACATATTTTAATATTGGTCAATGGTTTTTCTACCAATTGATCTAATAAAGCCAAACCTTCTGCCTCTGACAATCCAAATTTTGTATCTTCTTTTGCTATATAAAATTGAAGCAATACAGAAATAATTCGATCAGCTTTAGCAGCTTCTTTGTTAATGATTTCTAATAATTCTAAGCTGTCTACAGAATGAATCATACTGACAAATGGCGCTATGTATTTTACCTTATTTTTCTGAAGATGCCCGATGAGATGCCACTGAATATCTTTGGGAAGTGCTCGATATTTTTCTTCCAATTCTTGTACACGATTCTCCCCAAATACACGCTGACCCTGATCATACATTTGCTGTATAGCTTCAATAGGTTTGGTCTTTGAGACAGCTACAAGAGTGACACCTTGTCGCAATGTAAATTGTGATATTTGGTTGTAAGTATTCATTAAAATAGACCATTTATCTCGGCATCTACCATTTCTATCACTACACCTAGATCTTCGGGATTGTTTTTAAAATCCAATTTATCATTATTGATGACAAGAAGCTTACCTTCTTTATAACTTTCTATCCATGTTTCGTACCTTTCATTTAATTTTTTGAGGTAATCTAGACTCATATTTCCTTCATAATCCCTTCCTCTTGTATGTATGTGTTGGACTAATTTAGGGATGCTAGATTTCAAATATATCAATAAATCAGGTGGTTCTACTTGTGAAGACATGATTCTAAAAAGCTCATAATAATTGTCAAAATCACGTGAAGACATTAGACTCATATCATGTAAGTTTGGCGCAAAAATATGTGCATCTTCGTAGATAGTTCTATCTTGAATAACCGTATGCAGACCTTTACGGATATCTAATATCTGTTGGTATCGACTATTAAGAAAATAAATCTGAAGATTAAATGACCAGCGATGCATGTCTTCATAAAAATCGCTCAAATATGGATTGGTACTTGTGTCTTCGTATTGTACTTCCCATCCATAATGTTTGGAAAGAAGTTCTGTTAAGGTTGTTTTTCCGGCTCCAATATTTCCGGCAATGGCAATATGTTTAAGTTTGGGCATAGATTATCAGCTAAGGTTGAGTACAATTTTATGTCAGTTCAAAATTTATGGTAGTGTAAATATCAAAAAGAAAGTCTCCTATCAGAAAATAAACACTTATTTATTCTAAAAAATCGTCCAAAAGTACAAATTAGAAATGATTTTTGTAATTTTGACGAGTGAAAAGTCCATATTGTCTAAAAATTTGGGGGTTTACCTTTATCAATTCTTACTTTTACCGTTCTATTAAACAATTTATTTTCATGGAAATTGATGATCATTTAATACATAAGCTCGAAACCTTATCTAAACTGAAACTAAGTATTTCAGAAAAAGATAAGTTAAAGGTCGACTTAGAAAATATGGTGAGTATGTTTGGCAAAATTGCAGAAGTAGATACGAATGGAGTCGTACCTTTAAGGCATATGACAGATACGATCAATATAATGAGAGATGACATAGCACAAAACCAATTGAGCCATGAAGAAGCACTTAAAAATGCCCCAAAAGCCATTGGAAGATATTTTGCAGTGCCCAAAGTGATAGAATAAATTTAATATCCATATAAGCAATTCTTTACTGATGGCAATAATCATCAAAGTAATTAAATAAAATAAACAGATGAAAGATGTAATGATAGATGTAGCTCAACTTTCAAAAATGTACAAAATGGGAGATGAGATCATAAATGCGTTAAAATCCATAACCCTATCTATCCATAAAAATGAATATGTTGCATTGATGGGTCCATCCGGGTCAGGTAAATCTACCTTGATGAATATCTTGGGATGTCTAGACAGTCCTACTACCGGTCAATACGTACTGAATGGTATAGATGTGAGTAGCATGACAGATGGCGAGCTAGCAGAAGTGAGAAACAAACAAATAGGGTTTGTCTTCCAAACTTTCAATCTATTGCCTAGACTATCAGCCTTGGATAATGTAGCGCTTCCCCTTGTTTACGCAGGATTATCCAAAACCGAACGAGATGAAAAAGCAAAAGATGCTCTCAATAAAGTAGGTCTTGCAGACAGAATCATGCACAAACCTAATGAATTATCCGGTGGTCAGCGTCAACGGGTGGCCATAGCTAGAGCATTGGTCAATGATCCTGCCATTATTCTTGCAGACGAACCTACAGGTAATCTAGATACTAAAACATCTGTAGAGATCATGGGCATCTTCGAGCGCATACATAATAGCGGTAACACGGTCATTCTAGTGACACACGAACCCGACATTGCAGACCACGCACACAGAATCGTAAAGCTAAGAGATGGACTGATAGAAGCAGATTACCTAAATGACAAAATAATCAAAGTGGATGACCCTGACCACCATTATAAAGTGAAAGGGATTTAAGAATATTGTTCCGTTAAAAAAATATTTTACACCCATTAATGAATGTAGCCTTGACGTCTTTAAAGAGATAGATAGTTGACGAAACATAAGGGTGCAGTCCTCTGACATCGACTTATGGATAAACCTTATAGGTTTTAAGAAACATATAAGGTTTTATCGAGCCCAGTCATTCACAAAACCTATTATATATAACTTTGCCATAACCAAATTATATAAGAAAACTTTAACACTTAGTGTGGTGAATAGCAAATAAAATGTTAAAATTCTTAAGAAAATATACGCTTCAAAACTATATTTAATA
>DLGT01000063.1 GCA_002482845.1 Saprospiraceae bacterium UBA7687 | reverse complement strand
CACTTGCTAATTCCTTACCTTCCTCTTTATGACAACCGACATAAACCATACTCGTGAGCATAAATAAAATCATAAAATACTTGCTTGAAAAAATTAATTTCTTCATTTTTTTTGAAATTTTGTTTGTTAAAAATTAAAATAAATAATAATTGCACCAAACAATTCAAAAAAGATGTCATACCTTTACAATTCCGTTCTCCGACGGGTTGGGAGTCTGCTCCATTTTTCGCGAAATGGGCTAAGGTAGGCTCTCTTTTTATTTTGTCTAGTTTTGTTTCGTTTTTCTGCCAGATTCTGTCAGCCTGTGACAGGATGATCTGATTTTTCTTTTTTCTTTTTTTGTAAATTACAGTTTTAAAGTTAAACAATCATTTAAACAGACTTTCATTAATACAACTTACTCCGATCCATAAGACTACCATTGTAAAAATAATAGTACCTACTTCGTATACAATTCAATGTAACTCCTGTAAGAGTTACAGTAATCTACATGCTAACCATACAATCAGTATGACTAAAGATGTATCCAAATAATTTCTTTTTTTTTTTAAAGAAATTATTTAATGTTAACATCAATGACCTATCCAAAATGGCATATGCATTGACCTAACTAATATATTTTTGGTACGCAATTTTAAAAATAAATATCTACTCAAAGTTATTTGCTAAAAATAGTCGGAAGTTTTTCAAATCAAATAACTGAATAAAAGTAAAATTGATATATGAGATATAAAAATAATCATTATTTAGCCATTAATATTGTATGATGATCTGTTTTTAAAAGTTGCTTTGTGAATGTTTCTATTTTGCGAATATACTTCAATCCCATATTTTAAAAAAGATAACCATATGTCTATGATTGTTTATATCTATCACTACAAACTTAAATGCCAAAACTGATAATAGTTGTTAAACTTTGTTTTAAGTGTTAGCAAAGTGTATGACTTTTCCTTCTTTTGAACACATCTAGTTATATCATTAATATCAGGCTCAAATATACAATGCTAAAATTTAAGTGGTCACCTAAAATCAGAATTCGGTGGAAATGAATCAGAATTCGGTAAAATTTGAATTGATTACAAGCAGAAGCCAAATAGATTTAAATATTTGCCACTATAAATAAGCTTGATCCTATTGTTTCACGAATTTATAAGAATAAATCCCTGCTCCATCTTTCAACTTTATCACATAATACCCATTTTGCAAAAAGGAAAGGTCAATCTCTCTGTCAATTCCTTTTTTGATTTCTCTGCCTGACATATCGAATATTTGGTATTCTGAGAATGGAAAGTCTGTGGAAATAGTTAATATATCCCCGACTACATTAGGAAACGGTAATGTTGGTCTTGCATCATTGGTAGATGATGTTTGTTTTTTAAATCTAATTACGAATCCTTCATGCGGGAGTGTTTTGATGGTAGATCTACCAAAGTATAAAATTTCGTCTGGATTCCCTTCCAAAATATTTGGTGATAAATAGTCATCTGCATAAAATATTGATTTTGTATCATTTGTATTGACCAATCCAAAATTCCCTGCTCTAAGACTCGAGTGTGTATTAAACCCGTAACCAGGAATAAAGATGGATGTGTCACCTCTTATCATATCCCCAAACCTTAAGTCTACGTCTCCATTTTCCCATAACCAAGTTTGAAAATTAAAAGGTCGATTTTTTGTGCTATTTAGGCCATATAGACACACATCATGCCATTCTAGCTTAAATACCTTTTTCCCATTTTCATTTTCAAATTTGTATCTATAATCGTATTTTATATTGTTTAAAGAAGTAGGTTCATCACAAATATCCCAATCATTATCTAGCGTATATAAATGGTACCAACTTGGACTTTCTGTATCAAACAAACCAAGTCCATAACTAGAAAAAGAAATTTTATCAAATGATTTATCATAAAATGGAAAATCAAAGCCAAGATCAAATTCTTTTTCAAATAAAAAAAACCATTTTTGTGCTAGGATATTTTCCTTTACGAGTGAATTATAATCAGTCAAGGTATCATACACCACTGTAAATGTATCAACCTTATAATCAGATTGGGATCGAAGTACCATGGATTGCATAAAAACTATAAGAATTAGAAGTGGTCTATGAAATTTTAATTTGGTCATTTGACGTTGATGCTTTTAATAATTCAATCTGTATTTGCCATGCTAAATAAGCTTAACTCTATTGCTTCACAAATTTATAAGAATAAATTCCTGCACCATCTCTCAACTTTATCACATAATACCCATTTTGCAAAAAGGAAAGGTCAATCTCTCTGTCAATTCCTTTTTTAATTTCTCGGCCCGACATATCAAAAATTCTGTATTCTGAAAATGAAAAGTCCGTAGGAATAGACAGAATATCTACTATAACATTTGGAAACTTTTTGAGTAGTTTTGTTTCGGACAAAGATGATGTTTGTTTTTTGAATCTTATGACGAATCCTTCATGCGGGAGAGTAGTGATATTTACTTTATTATCAATTGTCAATAGATCATCAGGATGGCCCTGTTGTATATTTGGATACATGTAATCACCGCTGTAAAATATAGCTTTAGTATCATCAGTATTAATCAGTCCGATATTTCCTGCATTATAACCTGAATTAAAACCAAAACTAGGGATAAATACAGATGTATCTCCACGCAACATGGATCCAATTCTAACATCTACATCTCCGTTTTCCCATAGCCAAGTTTGAAAATTAAAAGATCTTTTCACCATATTACCATCCCGATAAAGGCAAACATTACGCCACTCAAGCTTGAAGACTTTTTTGTTATTTTCTGTTTCAAATTTGTATCTATAGTCGTATTTAATTTTACTTAAAGAAGTAGGTTCATCACAAATATCCCAATCGTTATCCAACGTATAAAAATTATACCAATCTACATTACCATCAAAAGCGCCTAATCCATAGCTCGAAAATGAAACACTATAAAAAGACGTATCATAAAATGGAAAATCAAAGCCAAGATCAAATTCTTTTTCAAATAAAAAAAACCATTCTTGTGCTAGGATATTTTCTTTGACAAGTGAATTATAATCAGTCAAGGTATCATACACCACTGTAAATGTATCAACCTTATAATCAGATTGGGATCGAAGTACCATGGATTGCATAAAAACTATAAGAATTAGAAGTGGTCTATGAAATTTTAATTTGGTCATTTGACGTTGATGCTTTTAATAATTCAATCTGTATTTGCCATCCTAAACAAGCTTAACTCTATAGTTTCACAAATTTATAAGAATAAATCCCTGCTCCATCTTTCAACTTTATCACATAATACCCATTTTGCAAGAAGGAAAGGTCAATCTCTCTGTCAATTCCTTTTTTGATTTCTCGGCCCGACATATCTAATATTCGGTATTCTGAGAATGGAAAGTCTGTAGGAATAGTTAATATATCCACGACTACATTAGGATATGGTATTGATGGTTTTGCATCTGTTGTGGATGATGTTTGTTTTTTGAATCTTATGACGAATCCTTCATGCGGGAGAGATTTAATTGTTCCTCTTTCAAAATATAATATCGAATCTGGAATTCCTTCTAAAATTATTGGATTATCATACAACCCAGAATAAAATAATGCATAGTCATTTTCAGGATTGACTATACCAATGCTCCCTGGATTGCCTCCTTCCTCATAAATAAAACCCAAACCTTCCTTATATATAGTGGTGTCTGTTTTATTTAGAGATCCTGTAATGAAATCCATATTCCCATTCCCCCAAAGCCAAACTTGAAAATTGAAAGGCTTAGTTGCATTTTCCCATGTGGTTTCACAAATAGCAATTTCATGCCATTCGATTTTAAAAACATCAATACCATTCACTTTTTCTGTCTTGTATCTATAATCATTTTTTGCATATTGGAATGATTCAGGCTCACTACATGTGTGCCAATTGTTATCTAGTGCATAAAGGTTAAACCAACCTCTTGTATCATCAAATGAAAATACCGCATCGCTCTCAACATCGACTTTTTCAATATTCGTATTAAAGAAAGGAAATTCAAACCCTAACTCCATTTCCCTATCAAAAACCGCCCAATATTTACCATTATTAAGATTTTCGAGAGCAATAGAGTTATAATCTGTTAGTGTATCATATTGAATAGTAAATGTATCAATTTTGTAGGGGGATTGTGCCAATGTATTATTACAAATAAACATTGCAAAAATTGAAATTATTTTAAAACTGAAGAGATAAAGAAGATTTGAAATAGTGCGTATCATAAACTGTTTATTTAATATAAAATTAGATAGTTAAAATTTAAAAGAAAAGAGTGGGCTATTAACCCACTCTTAAAAGTTAGCTGCAAGTAGGATATAGATCTACCCACATCCACTGGCCTGGCGTCCCTAAGTATAATTTTAATCTTCCTGAAACCTCACTTTCTTGAAACCTTTCTCTAGATCTCTTGTAGTGAAATATACTAACATCTACTTTATCACAGGTATGACACCAATCTTGATCAGAATCTGTATATTTAACAGTACATTCTGAATCCCTAAATTTACCATAGGCATTCGCTTCTAAGTTAAATAATTCCGTTTTATTACCATTTCTTTTTGCATCTGCCCTTGCATGAACAAATATTCCCCAAGCTGAACCTCTCACTATTTCAACTTCTCCTCCTAATCTGATTGTTGCACCGTTGTGTGTTCTTGTTTGAAATGAATTTTTTTTACCATATCTTTTACAACAAGTCATCATCGCTTCTACTTCTTTTTTACCATCAATAATCATATTAGATGTTATTTCCGTATCATTGATGAAGGTTCCTGGTTGCTTAGCTCTAAAGACAGCTAACGCCTGAGCGTCAGACTTGGGGGCAATCCAAGTTTCTTCATGATTTTTTTGAGTATATACTTTATCTCCAATGATTATTTCATAGTTTGAATTTAATATAGCATTCAAATATGGGGCACTAAAAATAGATCCATTCGGATCCTCATCTTCAAAGTTCTTGATTATAGACAATCTGGATGTAAACCCTTTTGAATATTGCTCACTTAATACCGTATTGGATTCATTTTTCAATTCTTGTTCCAGATGCCTCATGTAATTATAGACATCGTCTTCAGTTTCGAATTTCAAAGTTCCATTTTCCACAATAGGTGTAACATGTGTTCGTAATTCAGTACTCTCAGAACTTACACTTGCTAATTCCTTACCTTCCT
>DLGT01000172.1 GCA_002482845.1 Saprospiraceae bacterium UBA7687 | reverse complement strand
AGTTCCTACTGTAATGGCGATTGGCGCGGCTGGTGGTGCTGGACTTGTCGTTGTAAACAATCCTGATACGGCACTTACGGTCCATGTTTGTCCCGCTGGTGCCATCACTGTGATCATCTCACTGAATTGGCCATTGGTTGGTGTCGTTGCATTATTTAAACATACACATGGATCAGTGATCGATATACCACATGTGACTACTAAGATAATTGCGTTACCTGTCATGTTACTGGTACATCCTGTCGTCGCATTCGTAGCTACTACAGTGTATGTTCCTGCTGTACTTTGTACTGGGAAGTTTAATGCTGCTCCTGTTCCTGCTACTGGGGTACCTACATTACCACCATTAAGTTGTAATTGGTAATTGACACCTGTTTGTGAGCCTGAAAGGGTGATCGTTAGTCCATTGTCAACAGTGCATCTTGTGCCGCCTCCTGAGACGGTGAACAAGGTTGGTAGTGGGTTAACATTAACAGTTTGGGATAAAGTTGCGGTACAACCTTGGGCATTTGTTACTGTAACTATATAAGTGCCTGCTGTTGTAACTTGTATCGCGGATGTAACTGCGCCAGTACTCCATAAATAAGTGCCTCCACCTGATGCTGTTAAGGTTGCTGTAGCGCCTTGACAGATATTGCCATCATTCGGTAAACTACCAGAAGTCTCAGTAACTACTATTGAAACCATTGGTAATGGAGTTACATTTATAATTTGAGATGTTGTATTTTCGCAACCATTAGCGTCAGTGACAGTAACAGTGTATGTTGTATTAATTAAAGGTGAAACAACAACCACACTTGATGTGCTACCATTACTCCAAATATAGGAGACTCCACCAGAAGCTGTTAGAGTAGCACTTGCTCCTGAGCAAATGGTACCATCATTCGATTGCTGACCAGAGTTTTCTGTGACGGTAATTGAAGCTACAGGCAAAGGGTTGACATTTACTGTTCCGCAAACTCTCTCAGAAGTACAAGGTCCAAAGAAATTCAATATTATCGTTCCATTTCCACTTTGTACACCTGCTAATGTAAGCCCAGTAGTAACTCCACCAATGTATGATGAGCCGCCGCCACCGCCGCCGCCAGAACCATTACCGCCAGAACCTCCAGCACCGGAGCCACCTCCACCGCCGCCAAAGTAGCCACCACCGCCACCACCTCCTGGGCCGCCTTGATAAACTTGTATACAACCATTATTTGCACCATCTCCACCCATTCCTGCTAAACCAGGCATACCATCATCACCAGGATCTCCAGGTGTGATGCAATTGGTTCCTGATAAACCTCCTGTTCCACCATTGACTTGTGTTGCACCTGTACCCCCAAATCCTCCTATACCACAACCAGAGCCGTTTTCTCCATTTACCCCTAAGAAATCTCCTCCATTTCCACCATTACTCGGGTTTCCATCATTACATGTTCCGTTGTTTGAACCGCCACCGCCACCGCCACCGGCAGCAACAATAACTCTATTTGGAAACCCTGCTCCACCTAATCTGATGTCTGAAGCTCCACCACCATTACCTGCAAAGGTTTGTTCACCAACACCTACATGTAGACCTGCTGGACCTCCTCCATTAAAACCATCTTGACCTCCTACGTATATGTATAAAATATCGCCAGGTGTAACTGCCAAGGTTCCAGAAGCGGATCCTCCTAAACCACCATTACCAGGTGCAGTTCCCAATGTTCCATTGGCACCTTGTGCTCCAAAACTTTCTATATTAATTGATGTAACACCTGATGGAACTACAAAGGTTTGTTCTGTTCCTGTATAATTAAAAGATACTGATTGGTTTATATTTACAGTTTGTTCAACACAATAAGTAGCTGAAGAATTAAGCGCTCCTGATTCAAGTGGATTTCCCACACCAACTAGATTCCCTCCGACCAAAGCATCATACCAAGCATAAGTTGCTCCTGGAAGTCCATTAATTGCTGTAAATACTGTGGAATCACCTACACAAATAGGTTCTGGATCTACTTCAACTGATGAAATAGTAGAACAACCACCACAACCGCCAGGAATAGTCAATACAAATGATTGTGTAACGGAACATCCATTAGAATCATTAATCTCTACTGTATAAGAACCGACACATAATCCAGATTGATCTTGTTGGCCTTGTACTAGCCCACACCCATTAGGCGTAAACCATGTATAAGTATATGGACTTGTACCTGATGTTACATTAATATCTATCACTCCATCCATTGAAAAACAAGTACTAGGTTGTGTGATTGTTTCACTGACAATTGGTGCATCTAATACTTCCACAAAAGTTGATGTAGCTGATGTACATCCATTAATATCAGTTACTGTAACTGCATAACTACCTTCTACATTTACGTCAATTACGGCAGTGGTCTGTGCATTATTCCATAGATAAATACTTCCACCTGATGCAGTAAGGGATGCTATAGATCCTGTGCAAATTTCACCATCATTATCTGTTGAACCTGACATTTCTGTAACTGTAATAACAGCAGTTGGCAAAGGATTTACAGTAATACTTGCACTTGTACTAGCAGTACATCCACTTGAAGTGACAGTAACTATATACGTGCCTGTCATTGAAGTGACTATTTGATTTGTTGTTGCTCCAGTACTCCATAAGTATGTACCACCACCACTTGCAGTTAATGTAGCACTTGCTCCTGAACATATCAAACCATCATTAGGAGCACTACCAGAATTTTCACTGACAGCAATTGAAGCAGATGGCAAAGGAATAACTGTGATTGAGGCAGATGTAGAACCTTGACATCCACCTGCATCTGTAACTGTCACTACGTATGTTCCTGAAGTATTTACATTTATTACAGCAGTTGTAGCCCCATTACTCCACAAATATGTGTCACCACCTGAAGCTGTTAATGTAGCTGAAGTCCCTTCACATATGACACCATCATTATTTGTTGTGCCTGAAGTTTCAGTAATGGTTATAGCTGCAGGAACTGTTGCAGGTATTTCATCAGCACCAATTGTAGGTTTTGGTTTCCTAACTTCGCAATCAATATCAACCAAAACAGATGATTGGACACCACCACAAATTAATGTTGAGTTCGCAGGATTTGATGAAACTAAATGTAAATCAGTCGACGAAGCAAACACTGGATTTATATTTTGTGAATTTGCATCTTGTGATACTGCTGTCTGCCAATTTGCGAATGTAGATGAAAGTGCACCCGCAACAATTCCGCCTGTTGAACCGATACCATATGTGCCTGGTCCAGCTCCAGCAGAAAATAAATTATTGTAATTAGAATTAAAACCACTAAAAGGACTAGCATTAGCAAGACCAATTGCAAGAAATCTTGCAGTAGAACCAGTATTGCCAATTTGATTATTTACAAAATTATTATTCCTTACATTTATATTATTAGGGGTACCACTATTTGTTAGAGCAAGACATGTGGAAGCTTGAGTCCCAGAAGTGGCACCTAGCATTGTCCCTGTCATCAAAACGGAATTCCCATCTATATTTACTAAACCAGTGCCACCACCAAGCAAAATACCTGATGCAAAATCTCCAGATGTTCCATTTGCAGAAACACCAGATACCATGTTGTTTGTAATATTTGATGTCCCACCAATAGTATTCCCTAATGCAATACCTACCGAAGAGAACGTTCCACTATTTGTAATTGAACCAATTATATTACTTGATATTTGGACATTTGAAACACCATTTGCAGTACCAGTAGTTGTGGCACTAATACCACTCACAGAAGACATTCCTACATTTATACCTACACCATCCGGAGATCCTGTTCGAATAATGTTTCCAATAATATTGTTATTAATACTAACATTATCTGTAAATGTAGTAAAAATACCTGTGTGTCCTATATTATTAGGAGCACCATTATTCAAGAAATTCTGATTGGCAGTAAAATTTAAATTTTTATTTACAGCTGTTGCACCTGATGAATAAATACCTATTTGAACAGCCCTAATATCATTATTGATAACACTGTTATTATTATTATTTGTACCAGCACTTGTTGAAGTAATTGTTGCAGCCCCTACACCAATTCCGATTAATGTAGTAGCGCTACCTGACCCAATAATAACATTATTTATTACATTAATATTAGTTGCAGGATTTCCTGTAGCACTTGTACCTATCCAAACAACCGCAGAAGTGGTTGATGTATTTGTATTCTGAATAGTTAAACTCCTACTTGCTATAGAAGGTGGACAAACAGTATTAGAGGTAGACCCTAAACTTCCATCTATAGTAACATAATCTGCTCCATTTAAGAAGAAAATTGAAGTTGCTGATGATCCCGTTATCAAAGTAGAACCAACAGGTTTAATAGTCAATGTATTCCCTGGTCCTGATGAAGGTATATTGTTAAAAGTAATAGGAAATGGTTCTGTTGGATATGTTGCGTCTGTTAAACTAAATACTACATCTCCAGATATACATCCCGCATTATAAGCAGCTGCTGCAAGTGTAATGGTGGTATAAGTACCACCAATTCCAACTGGAATTATTCCAGTTAAATTTGCTTGAACAGTCGTATTATACACACCTGAAGGATGTGTCGTTATATTATTAACATCACTAGCTACCACACCGCCTACAAATGAACCCACATTTGGTATTGCAGCCAAATCTTGAGCTATTACATAATATGAAACAACATCGCCTGAAACTAAACCTCCCATATCCGCAGCTACTATTGTAAAATTCCAAGTGCTATTTGTAGATGTACCTGTAACAAGTGTGCCAGCTTGGGAAAACCAAGTTCCAGATGCTTTTCTATAATAAATTCTAGGTATATTCACACCAATTAATGGTATTCCTGATCCATCAGTTATCAGAACACCATTCAAGTCGATATTATTTGTTCCACAGAGTGCAGTTGCCAATGGTGAATATGAAATCCCCGGTGCTGTCTCGTCCATAAGAGCAATAAAATTACCTGCGTCTGCACCTATATCTGAAGGTGTCAAAGTCGCTCGCACTTCATTATCAAAATCATTTAATGCACTTAAAATTGGTGCTCCATTACTTTCTACAGGAGTAGGAACAGCAGATTGTATGTGTAAATCAACCGTAGATGAAGTTCCATTAGGAGCAACAAATTGAGGGTTACCACTTAAGGATGACCAATCTACACCTGTTGCACTCCTCCAAGAAGCCAAAGTTGAAAAATCAGTTGTGTTAAATAATCCTAAGAAACCACCTGTGCCAGGTGCAAACAAAATATTATTATCACATACAAGGCCAGCTTGGTTAGCTACAGTACCAGGTAAGGAACTTGCATAATTTTTTCCTGAACCAGCACCATTAGAACGATTATTGAAAAAGATATTATTTCTAACCAATCTTCCTGATGTTCCTGTATTAGTGCTACGGAAAGCAAAAGAATTACTTGTACCCGTCGCAACAGCTTGACCTCCGATGTAAACACTGTTTGAAACTAGACTATTTGTACCTGCTACTTCTGTAATACCAGAAACCGTGACATTGCCATTATTATCAATACCTGCACCATCAACACCCACTCGAATAAAGTTATTTTGATAAGTACCATTTCCAGAATTTATTTGCATTGCAGTTACACCATTCAATCCTGAATTTGATGTATTAGACACAAATACTGAATGAATATTATTCCGTTCAATTAAAGATGGAATTGCTAATGGCAAGTTAAATACAGTTCCAAAAGCAGCAGTAGCAACAGCCGTACTATTTGTATTGGAAATATTAAATATTTGGTTTTGACTCACCAAATTACTACCAGTGGTCTGTCCATTTCCGAATATGGATAAACCTAAAGCAGAAACAATCGTTGTAGATGCAGATGCTGAAGATAGATCTCTAATTGTATTTCCAATTACATTAAAGGTTCCTAATATATTTGGGCTTGCACCTGAACCTTGGGCTGCCAACCCTGTAACTGCGGCAGCGATACCAGTGTTAATATTTGTTAGATTACCTACAGTATTCCCAGATATATTTTGGCCCAAGCCAATTGAAAAACTTATTATACCTATCATATTACTGTTACCATTGATAGAAATACTGTTTGGAACGGTAAGACTACCTACTGTATTATTAGTAACATTATAACTGCTTCCTGCCAGAGTGCTTTGTACAGATATTAACCTCAAACTTGGGACTGTAGCTGGTGCTCCGGTAACAACCATTTGAATACCTGCGATGGTATTTTCAGAAATATTCATTATATTAGCAGGCGTGCCACCACCACAAATAATACCACTGAAACCATAAGCAGAACCAGAAGCTGAAATCATAATGCTATTAGTAGATGCTGCCATCCCAATAGTGTTATTAGATATGTTCACCAATCCTTGACCACCAATAATACCACCATTAAATCCCGTTGTGTTTGTGGTTGTAATATTTATGTTTTGAATTGTATTATTAGATATAGTTGAAACTACATTTCCACCCAAGGAGAGATTCATCCCTCTGAAATTGATTGTGGTCCCTGTAAATGTTAATGCTGACCCACCACATAAAGGCGCAGTACCTCCTATATAATTACCATTTACTAAAAAATCATCCCCAGTGGTCGTATTTGCAATTTGAATTCCTCCCCATGTGGAGCTAGTTGATCTAGACGCTGTTTGATAAATACTATTATTTATTATAGTCCAATTTGTGTTTCCTGAAGAAATATTTATACCATAAGCCGTAGTTGTAGCTCCGAATGTATTAAAAATATTACAATTTGATATAGTATTGCCAGAATTATTGGTAAATAAAGTGGTAGTGGAACCAGATGAATAAACCCCATTATTCGGTGTAGTCGCACCATCTCTTATGTCTGAATTATCTATCAAATTGTTATCATTACCATTGATACCTGTTGTAGTTGAAAAAACTATAACACCACTTGTAGTAGAAGTATTGACGCCTCTTAAATCCGTATATCTTATAATATTGTTTGATGCTTCATTTATAAATCTTGCAGCTTGACCAGTTGTGGTCGTATTTGCCACAATTAGATTTTTGGAAGTACCTAATCCACCTGGTCTACCATCTATAATCCACCATTTTCCGCCATTTACATCAAAAGTAGGGCCCGTATTTGTTCCTGTAATGGAAATGACAGGCGACCCAGTTTCGGGTCTGATTGTAACGGTGTTAACTGATGATAATGGAGAACAATTACCTTGTCCTGCTAAAGTGATAGGAAAAATTTCTCCTGTTCCAACATAAGCTGATTGTAACTCTAAAATAACTGGAGATGAAACGCCTCTTGCATTTACATCATTTACTGCTGCTGTTAAACTTGAATACAATCCTGTCGGACCCACACTATAAGTGCCTGATAAAGGCAAGGCAGATGGTGATGATGTCAATGATATATTATCAATTGCAGCAGAAGGGTTAGTTCCTCCTGAAGAATCATTTTTCCAAGTAAAAATTAATCTAACGGTTGATGGTCCTCCACAATTATTTATTAAATTAGAAGGTAAAGTCAAATTGAATGATTGCACACTAGAAAAAGTCCATAACTGAGCTAAAGTAGTAGCTGGTGCCGCAAGAGCAGCTGTTCCTAAACTTACATTAGATGCAGTGGGTGTATACGTGGTCGGAGCCACACTTACCATTAAAGCATCAAATGAACTAGTCTCGCCTTGTGCCCACCAGTTAAAACTTAATGTAGCAGTCTCACCAGCAGGTATTGTTACATCTTTCCAAAAATGAACAACTGAAATGGATGTATTTATAAAACCATTGGTCGTACCACCATCTGCTGAAATATAAGCACACCTTGCTCCAGTTGTAAGTGCAGGAACATTACCTAAATACCATTGATTTGTAACCGCCCCATTAGAAATGGACCAGCCATTATCTAAAAATCCTGTTCCATTTTCAAATCCTCCGTCGCCCGCTGGGTTGATGATTTGAGCATTAATTGAGATAAAACTACCAATTAACAATAGTATTAATGTAGTAAAAAATCTTTGTGAGTTTAAAAATATCTTCATTGGAGTATGTTTTATATTTTAGTAATTTATTATTTAGGTTGGATTGTCTCTACTTGGGGGATTTCTTGAAGTGTCTCAACTAATCCAATTGCCAAATGCATGATATCATTCGGATTAATAGTTTTGAATTGTGGTTTCAATATTTGATCTTCCATTATATTTTTGTATGATTCTCGTATTGCATTTAGACCCGTTACCCCTATTGTACCTTTGATATCTCTTAATAAGACACCATACAACTCAAACAATATCTTGTCATATGGGTGTGTCTCAATAGCATTAAAAACCAATTCATTGGAAATAATCATTTCATTAAGTACAACTTCAAGTTGATCTACAGGTTTAAGACTGCTTAATTTTAATTCTATTAAATCTTTAGATGCTGAATCAGGAGATTGGGCTGAAATCTTCAAAGTCATTAAAAACACAAATGAAATCAATAAAAGTAATTTGTGTGATAAAAATAGTTGGTTGGTTGAAATAAAAAAGTTTTTCATTTTCATGGATTGTATGGATTATAAATAATTGAGGAAGGACAAATGTATATTTTATCTAACGCAGGTGCGCTTTCATTTTGAATTGCTATATCAATTTTGAAGAGTAGTTCTTTCTTGGCAATTATTTCACCAATTACAAATGAATCAAAAATAAATTTCTGAAAATTAGTAATTAAAACTTGTATGTATGTACAAGCGAAAAGGTTCATAACTTATAGGTTGGTCAAAAAACAAAAAAAAAAACAAAAGCAGCAATGCCACTTTACCGTGCAAATGTAAGATCAAAAAAATTACCAACCTACTAACATTAAATATTATTTATTATATATTTTTTATAATTTTATAAACAACTAATAAACAAATACTTAAGATCAACTTTATTATAAAGGTCAAGTGCATATTGGCTCCATATTTATTAGGTCTAAGTGCATATTTCAGCACTTTCTCATCCATTCATCTATATATAATTAAAAATTACATGTGAGTTTTATTCATTAAAACGGTTAAAAATAAAATCTCATACTAATAAAAATTCATCTTATTAAGGTCACATTTTCTACTATGATCCATTTTGCTTGATACAAATTTCTATATCAATGCCATCAAGATATTTATTATTACTTATTGTATTCTTAACTTAGAAATGCGATTATTCTATTAATTAGTAGTCAGTAGTTTGAATGTAATTTCCTTCTAAAATGGTTTCATGGAAAACAAATGATAGCAAAAGGGTAATTATTTCATAGCAATAAATAGAAAGATTTGTTTCAATTGATTGCTTTAACTCAAAGTCACTCTTAGATTCCTTCCTACCCTAGTGATCGATACTGACCTGCCTGATAAATTGGTTCCTAAGGTAGGCGTCGTTCCACTCATCGTGCCAGTGGATGAAATAATATTGTAGGTGCCTGTCGGCATTGCTTGCATCAGATGTACTTTGGAAGTTGTACCTAAATTACAAGTACCATTTACTTGTATTCTTGATAAAGATGATCCATTACTGTATACATTAATTGCAGCCGTTGTTCCATTGGTAAAGACAAGGTCCTCGGTGGTAAAAACACCCGAACTCCCTAATCCTAATCCTCCCATGATTTTCCCATTGCTATTAACAATTGTAGTTGCAGAGTTAGACAAAGTACCCGTACCTCCCAATACACCGTTGTTAATGGTGGTGGTACCATTGTAGCTAGATGTGCCTGTAAGAAGTTGAGTACCTGTACCTAATTTAATAATGGACATTTCTCCTCCACCATCTACGATCGTTCCAGAAAAAGTCCCGCTCTCATCATCATTCCCTACACTAAAGCTTGCGTCTGCTGACGTTTCAGGGTGAATAGACACACGGCCGGAACCAGTCAACGTACCCATGATGGGTGTTGTGGTAACGAAGGAGTTGATCACAATATCGCCATTACATTCTATGGCATTACTATTCGCGGCGTTTGACGCATTAAACTGAAATGCTTTTCCTGACAAAACAAATATTTTACCAATAAAGCTATTCAAATTGTTATCAAATGTAACCCTTGCACCACGACCGGTACTATTACTATAACTGCCAGTGCCATTAATTGTGATGCTAGAAACAGTACCTGAAATGATACCTTCAAACGAACTTCTATCATTGGATCCATCAAACAAAATGACATCTCTTCCCAAAGCTATATTGCCAGAGTGTTGTGTATTTAGTCCCACAGAATATGCGCCGATGGTAACTGTTCCTATTCCAAGATTAGACACTGTAAGACTGGTTGAAGGTTGCGTACTACCCGCCCATCTCCATTCTATATTGTTAGTTCCTGTGTTTTCATCTCCCAGAATGACAGATGAAGTGCCCAAGGCAGTAGCTGTCCCAACATAAATACCTCCTTGACTGATTGTACTTGTGCCTGAATAGGAATTATTTCCCGTAAGGGTAAGATTTGAGTTTCCTTTTTTCGTGTAATTTGCATTTCCTTGTAAGGTGGATGAAATCGATGCATTCTGATTAACTTCCCAAACACCTCCTTGAAGATTTAAGATACCATTTTGTAATATAAAATTGCCAGATGGTGTAGCATCAAAAATTAAACTTTTTACATTTTGTGTTCCCGAAATCGTTACTGTCCCTGCTGCACCTTGCCCTAGATTACCACCAAAAGTAGCACTAGAACCATTAGACCAAACTTGATTTGCGCCAGTGGGTATTTTGAGCCAAGTAAGATTGGTCGCATTCCATGTGCCACTACCATTATTTACGACACCATTTGAACTGGTATTATCCCAAATAAAAGCATTGGTTTGATTGGAATTAAAAAATCTATTTGCAGGCAACAGTTGACCCTTAAGCAGAAATGGAAACCATAAAAATAAATAAATCCAATACTTCATATTTCTTTTCGATTATTGAACATCACCACTTAATACGGACGAATTTGTTGCCCTTACTTCTAGACCAGCTTTGGCCCATCTACCTGATGTCGTCGTTCCTCCCCATCTATTATTTACGGCCATACCACCACTACCCGAAAAGGAAATCTGACCAGTGCCAGCTTGTGTAATACTCACCTGAAAACCAGTAGACAATGTATTGGGAACGGTGATGGTGATGGCTGAATTCGATGTAAAATCTAAGATCTTTCCATGATCATTTGCTGATAAGGTATAACTTGTAGATGTAACAGTGACTACAGGAAAAACACCAAATGCTGCGGGTTTCCAGGTATTTAAGGTAGCATCCCAAGTGAGTACTTGACCTTCTGTAGGGTCTGTAGTTGCAATATTTTTTCCTGACAACTGATTTGCGTTCCAATGCGCTGCTGTATTATTAATATTTACAGATGTTCCAGTAGCAGTAACAGCTGATGAAGTTGTGGCGTTGACGGCGCTTATTTTATTATTAAAAGTAGTCCAATCAGCCGAACTCAATGCGCCCCTATTACTTGCAGATGCTGTAGGAATATTAAAGGTATGTGTGCTTCCTGTAGAAGATATGCCTATGTCAGACCCAGATGTCCCTGTAGCAAAACTTTGTGTCAAACTTGTCAGACCGTTAACAGAAGTAATTCCACCATCTGCATAATTAGGTATATTTAATACACCTGTAGTGGCATTGTAACTTGCAGCTCCACTTGTACCTGTGGTCGTAAGCGATATTGCACTTCTTGATCTAGCATTAGTAAAGTATAAGTTACTTCCTTCTGCAACTGCTGTTGTATTTAGTGTTTGCCATGTTTTATCGCCTCTGAAATATTGGGCATTTGTTCCAGCTATAATAGCTGCTTCTTTATTATTAAAAGTAGTCCAATCAGCCGAACTCAATGCTCCCCTATTACTAGCAGATGCTGTAGGAATATTAAAGGTATGGGTGCTTCCTGTAGAAGATATGCCAATATTAGTTCCAGTTGTGCCAATAGAAAAACTTTGAACTGAATTGGTCAATCCATTTAAACTAGTTATGGCATTTCCATTTAAAATATTTGATAGAGATCTTGTAGACACATTACCCGAACCATCAGTAGTCATTAGATTTGTATTGGAAGTATTTGTACCAAGACCTGAAAACCTGAGACTACCAGTGGTATGTAACTGTGCACCAGGATCATTTGTACCGATGCCTACATTTCCACTCACTTTTAAGTAAATGTTAGAACCAGAAAGTTGCCATTTACTGTTGTCAACATCCTTTGGTGTACCTTTATGATCTGTGACCCTAACGGTTTGTGCATGGCTTACAGATGTTGTAAACCATACACAAAGTGTTATAAAAAATATTTTAACTGGATTTTTCATTTACTGAATTTCAATCAAAAATAAGGTGGATTATTTCACCCATTGTACTTCAAAATTATCACCTGCCAAAACAGACCAATCTACAGTAGGCGTAAGGGTTACCTCACCAGCTGCAGTTGTATAATCTTCACCAGCTACTAGTTTTGCACCATTTCTGAATACCCAAACCTTAGATGCAGAAGCTGGCATATTTGCAACTGTAATTGATGATTGATTTAACGTAGCCGTAATATTTACTTCCCCGCTTTGAACTACCGTTTCGCGATTTACTTTTTTGAGTGTACCATCTGCTGAAGTTACAACTAAGCTATCTGCGCCGAGATTCCCACCTTGTAAACCCTCAATTTTCAATACATTGGTTGCATCCGTAGTGATGGTAGTTGCTTCATTTAAAGCACCTCCTAATTTTACAGTATTACCTGATTTTGTTAAACCGTTTTCAAAAGTTAATGCATTAAACAACTTAGAAGCTGAAATCCATTTTAAAGCGCCTGTGTCTCCATCCACGACCATCACACTATCTGTAACTGTGCTACCTGACTGAAGCCCTTGAATTCTTAACAAGCTTTCCTCAGATGTCACAATCGTTGCATTTGTAGTCAATGTTCCACCTAATGAAATTGACTGACCTGACTTAGTCAATCCATTTCCTTCAGAATTTAAATAAGCAGCCAACATAGCAGATGTATCCGCATACTTTACATAAGTAGAAGCACCTTGACTTTGAAGATTACTTAATTGTTTTGGTGTAACGAAAAGTATCGTACTGTCCTGTTGCGTAATAATTTTTGAGTTTTTAGCTTTTAAAACATATTTGATCGTACCCTTATTATCTACTACCTTTGTAGAGTCAAGTTGAGCATTAGCCGTAAAAGCGACAAATAGAAAAAAACCGATGAGTAAAAGATACTGCTTCATGTTGAAAAAATTGATTTGTTGTTGTGTTATAAAAAAAATGATCTAATTAATTGTATTGTACGATCCTAATTTCATCGCCTGCTAAACAACTTACCCCTTCTTCCAATTTTATGGTATTGGAATTGACATAGGTAGCGGTAAGTCGGACGCCGTTTCTGTACACGTGTACTTTTTTGAAGTCGTTGATATTGGCAGGTGTTTGAAACATCGTTTGTCCATCTTCACCTATATGGATGGATTCATTGATTGTCACTAGTGAAGAAGCATTTACTTTTTTGAGTACGCCAGTAGCAGGATTTACCGTGACCACTTCATCTTGAATGATATCGCCATTTTGCAAACCTGAAATAGCTAAAGTATTGGCAGGAGATGTTTGAATGGACGTGGGTTTTTCCAATGTGCCTCCTAATTCTATGGTATTATTTTGATTTTTGTATAATCCATTTTCCACCGTAATGGATGACTGAATAAGCGCAGGATTTAAAAAATATCTACCATCGCTTCCCATGGTCAGTAAATTGCCAATATCACTGCTCAGTCCCATTAGACTATTCCATGTATCGCCATCAAAACGGTGGAGATTCCCATTAGGAAGCTCTATGTAAAAATCGCCTTTAGTAGGGAATTTTGGAGATTCATTTGTCGGCGCTCCTGTACCTGAATACATAGAAGCATTTCCTTCTGATATTTTTGACCACCTAAGCCCATTCCAAAAATAGAAGCCAGGAATAATATCATTTATATTACTTTTATTGTAAACCAATAAACTGATGGTATTGCCATTGCTAATGGTAATTTGATCCGTCAGATCTGTCAATTCCACACGTGGTATCAACAGACCTTTGTCCGCAGCGACCATATCAAGCACGGCTGAAAGGTCAGGAGATGATGTCCCGATGCCTACATTTCCCGCACCACTTTGGCCAAAGGAAACAGTACTTATAAAAAGTACGACTAATAAATAAATTAAATTTCTCAACGGATATAAACGCATTATTCTGATGAGGTAAAGTCCAAATACCATGCCTTGATTTTCGAAAGATGAATAATTAATAAAGTATTTAATGAAATGACAAAAACTTGTCAAATGATGATTTGCAGATTAATCCTTAACATGCTAACATTCAACCCTTTCAGGGTTGAGCAGTACTTGTGATTATACCGTGGGTTGCACCCACAGTTATTCATATTGAGTCCATTTAGGACTCTTTTTTTAATTTTAGCTTTTTAGAGTGGACTCATTGCCTATAAAATCTTCTAGGTATATTTTAAATAACTATTCATTGCAAAAATGTGAAAGCAATTCATTTTCAAGTCCTTAAGAAAAAGCTCCTTTATTTTAGTTAAAAAAATGATGACCTATATTTATGGTTACTCTTTTTTCTTTATTTACATTTGAGTTAAATAAAGGAAGTCTTATGTTTTTTTATGTATGGCTTTTTAATACTTTTTTACTAGTAATATTGTACGTATGAGAGATAAAAGGGATTGGATCATAAAACACCTACATTTACTTATTTCGATAGCAATTGTGGTACCTACGGGAATCGTATATGGTGCCACCACCTTAATTCCACTGTACTTAAATATCCAAGTAGATACGGTAGATCTTGCCAATATGCTCAAAGCAAATATGTTTTTATACTTCGGCATCTCAGCTGTTTGGTTTTTGGGAATATGGAAAAGCAATTATTGGAAAACAGCTACACAATTAAACATTTTGTTTATGTTGTCGTTAGCCATCGGACGGATATTAAGTATGATGACTGATGGCTTGCCGACAAGTGGATATATTTTTGGCCTAATGGCGGAATTGACCATTGGTCTTTTTTCTATTTATCAGTTAAGACGATTTGAAAAGTAAATAAAAAGTACCCTTCGCTTTTCAGTCTTTCCTGCGGTCAGCCTAATTGCCGAATATAGCGTTTACTTATAGTTATTTATGTGTAAGCTTTTCAGACTAGTTTACATCCTTATAATCCTGAAAGGATTAAATATTAATAACGCTGTATGAATTGCAGTGAAAAAACAAAACCGCATGACACAACCATGAAGTGGTTGAACCAAACGCTTTTATTCAATAGAACATCATATAAATATCAGAACAAATCAACCAGACATTAAACCTGCCTATTGATTGCAGTAGTATTTCACAAGAATTGGTAGTCTAAAGTCGAATGTCATTTGATATACAGTGCCCAAGTCGTATAGTCAAGAAAATTTTCCAAAAGGGATGATCCAGAAAAACGAGAAAACAAATGTAAATCACATTCGTTTTCTCGTCACTAAAGAAAGTGTTTAATGTTTACCGCTTAGTAAACGTCATAGTGTCTCCCCAGTTACCGATTTCCCAACCAGCATCGTACATATTTCCACCACCTTCTACAATACCACCTGTTTTTGCAGTAATAGATCCAGTGTTTCCTTCTTGTACTCCAGGTCCGCTGATCACTTGTACCCTGATACCAAATTGAGTTATAGACCCGTATTGGCTAATTTGTGCTTGCATTTGTTTGATGTCTTCGCTTACAGAACTCATAATATTATTTTTTAATAAAGTAATTCCTACTCTTTTTAATCTTAGGCTTTTCGGAATCCGCCTTTATAATTAAAACTTTTGGTAGCTACCCAATCGATATTTCGTTTTAATTATAATACAAAGTTACCGCGAAGCGCTAAGCTATGTAAGCGTATTTTTACTCAAAAATTTATAGGTAGAAGTACTCGGTGGTTATTTTCGAGTGTAAAGAAAATATATTCAGATTCTAAAATTTAAGTCACGTTTTTGTTTTTAACTTTTGGGCTTTGATGGAACATAACAAAAAAGCCTATGACTTCATCAACCCATAACCTAAATACTTTACGAAAAAAGGAAGCAGGCAATTTTGTGGTAAAAACTTGAGTCTTTGAAATAAGAAAAGAATTGGGGACTGTCGGAACACTCAAACGATATCAGTAATAACAGGAAATAAAAGCTGAAATCATTTCAGAACATATCAAAAAAATGACATATAGAGCTTAAAGTCCCACCACATACTTACATATAAGCATCGTCCAAAAGCAAATATTTGTTTATATCCACCATAATTTATAATTTTGTGTTAATAAATGAATAAAATAAAAAGTCCCCCTTGATCATTCAAGAGGGACTCGTTCTAAGACCAAATCATCAATAGAAACAGTTTGACGACAGACTATTGACCGTTGGTCGGTGTGGAAGGAGATGGCGGCTTCATAGAAGATCGTCGTTTCCTTTCTATTTTAGGCACGCCACCTATGGCCAAAACTTCCATGCTGCTCGTTCCGAACTTTGCGGCCGTTGCTTTCATAAAACGATCATTGAGATCACTCATTTCACGTTCCATTTGACGCATTATTGCTCGCGCTGTCTGGATGTCAGCAGCTAAATTATTGATCCTCAGGAGCTGCTTTTCTAGGGCAGCAATAGAAGATTCATACGTTTTGGCAGTTAGGCCATTGCCAAGATCCATATCTGGGTCTTGACTTACCAAACCTTGCCATCTTGATCTTGCCACATCTAGGGCAATTGACCGTCTCCTTACATTTGGAGTCATACTTAAAAGAATTAAAAAATGAAAAAATAATTAAAAAAATAATTCATCCTGTCCCATAAGTTGGTAAGACCTATGGAACTATTCATTCGTCATCATGATGTATCAGAAATTGCAGCGTGTAAAATTAGTCGACTTGGTAAAGCATTAATCGCGTTTTAATGCCATTCGACCAAAGTATTTAATCAGGACCAAACTAAGAATTCTATTTCATGCTAGCATTAATCAATGAAGTTTTGAATCTTAGCAACTAGGAATTGCCACTTCCAATCTTTTTATTAATTTTTAAACTTGCGCTATATATTTAATTTATATACATAACGAACGAAAAGTCTAAAATGTGATGCCTAACTCAAAATTTATTTATAAAATTTTTACTACAATCCAAAATATGCCCGTAAATAGCCACTTTTATCCATAATTATTTTTGTATTATTCGGTATACTTTCCATCTTTGAAATCAAATCGCGGCATTATTCTGCCTTTAAGTTAAGTATGTTTTTATCATTAAGTAGCTCCCCTCTTTTCTACGAACCTTTAACTCGTCATTGTTACTAATATAACAAAAACCCTCAGAGCTTAAAAGTATCATGATAACCCAAAATCTTCATCATTCTGTACTTAATGCTTACGAAGCCATGTCGAAGCCTTCATTAGTACTTCTAATCGACATATGAGTTGTCACCAAAGCTATTTGGGTATTGCTTTATCTTTAGGGAGTGACCGTAACTCCTTACAGGGAAGTCGCTAAAGCTTCAAAAGAAGTCGCAAAAGCTTTAGGACTTACACGGAAATTTTTATAGGAAGTCACAAAAGCTTTAGGACTTGTTAGAACCTCTTTATAGGAAGTCATAAAGGCTTTAGCACTAGTCCTAAAGCTTAAACAAGAAGTCATAAAGGCTTTATAACTAGTTCGAAAGCTTAGACAAGAAGTCCTAAAGCTTAAATGACTAGTCCAAAAGCTTACAGTGGAAGTCCTGAAAGCTTTTTAGGTAGTCAGAAAGCTTAAACAAGAAGTCCTAAAGCTTAAATGACTAGTCCAAAAGCTTACAGTGGAAGTCCTGAAAGCTTTTTAGGTAGTCAGAAAGCTTAAACAAGAAGTCAGAAAGGCTTTATCACTAGTCTAAAAGCTTATAGTGGAAGTCATAAAGGCTTTTGAGGTAGTCATTATGAAAATGACATTCTTAACAAAGAAATCAATCTATACTACTTGTTGGCAATGAAAAGCCAATAAGTATAATGCAGGTATTAAATAAACACTTTTATAACTGGGGAAGGGATGTGTGGTAAACTTATGGTGATCGTATAGAGTAAAATACGATTAAGTCAAGGGCGTTAGTTGTCATCAGTGATACAAGTAGACCTTTTGGTCTTTTGATTATGGGTAAGGTTGGTTATTTGGTAAATTTTGTCTGTTTGTTTGTTTTTTGCCCATAAAAAAATTGATTTCTTCATTTGAAATAATATGAATTGACAAGTATTATACCATAAATAAAATTGGCCAACGCTCTAAAAACCACCGCTCCCCAAAACTTCTTTCCCACTATAATTTTTATTTCTAAGTTACATCATTTATCTTTACATGATAATAACCTTCCTATGCTTGACCAATCCATCATTA
This sequence comes from Saprospiraceae bacterium UBA7687, assembly GCA_002482845.1. Taxonomy (GTDB): domain Bacteria; phylum Bacteroidota; class Bacteroidia; order Chitinophagales; family Saprospiraceae; genus OLB9. The sequence goes on along the minus strand of DLGT01000172.1, from coordinate 100,619 downwards.
ATCTCTACGACGAGTACACCCACAAACCACTGAGTAGGTTAGAATTTATCCAAAGACTTGCTTTGCTTGCTGGGGGTATGTCCGCTGCTATGTCTATCTTGCCGCTATTGGAGTCTGCTTATAGCCATCCTTTGTCTGATGAGTCTGTAGATCTATTTACAGAACGTGTCAACTATCCCGGTGTGAATGGTGAGATGCGCGCTTATGTGGCTAGACCAAAAGAAGATAAGCCCTATCCTACCATCATTGTCATCCATGAAAATCGGGGACTGACCTTACATATTGAAGATGTGGTCAGAAGAGTGGCTTTGGCAGGTTTTCTTGCTATTGCGCCCAATGCGCTTGCGCCCATAGGAGAAGTGAAGGACGAAGACGAAGCTAGAACAAAGTTTGCAGAGTTGAAGGCCGAAGATAATGAGCAGAATTTCATCCGTGTATTTGATTATCTTAAGACTCGTAAGGATAGCAATGGCAACTTCGGTTGTGTAGGTTTTTGTTGGGGCGGCGCTATGTCAAACTTCCTGATCGCTCATGTACCACAGTTGAAAGCAGCGGTGGCTTTTTATGGCAGACAAGGCAAGATAGAACAAATCCCCCAAATAAAAGGTGCGCTCCAACTTCATTATGCAGAAAATGATGAAAGAATCAATGCAGGAATGGCAGCGTATGAAGATGCACTCAAAGCCAATAACATCGTGTACGAACAATACATCTATCCGGGAGTGCAACATGCATTCCACAATGATACTTCTGCGGCAAGATACAATGCCGAAGCTGCGCAGCTTGCGTGGAGTAGGACGATTGATTTTTTTAATAAATATGTTAAGTAATGAAAAATAAGATCGCAGTTGTAAACTGCGACAATCGTGGTTGTATAATATAGGATCGCAGTTGCATTACTTGTGACGCTTCAGCGTTACTGCGACCATCGGGTTTTACCCCTGCCCCTGAAGGGGAACAATTGATAGAAATTAAAACAATAGTTCACTTTAAAATAGATCAACAAGATGGAAATCAAACAAAAAGATGATGGTAAAAACGGCATGTTTTATGTGGAGCAGGAAGGAAAAGTCCTTGCCCAAATGACCTATGTATGGACAGGTGCCGAACGAATCATCATTGACCACACAGAAGTGGATGATGCCTTAAGGGGTCAAAGTGCAGGAAAACAGTTGGTCGCAAAAGCGGTAGAATTTGCTCGAGAAAAAAGTCTTAAGATCATTCCATTATGTCCGTTTGCCAAAAGTGTATTTGACAAAGTAGCGGAATATAGAGATGTGTTATGAGTTTAGAAAAACACACTAAAAATACTAGATATTTTAATGTTGCAATGCCAAGATATATTCACCATAAAGCACATTAATAGGTCATAAAAAGATAAATTAATTCTACATTTATAAACTTGAATTATTATTCAACCAAAAGCCTGATAAGGCTTGAATTTCAATAACCATAGGTGAAACCTATGGTAAAAAACCCAAGCCTGAAGGGCTTGAATTAAAAGATCAATATGTTTGTTTTTAATTTCATATAGTACAAATCAACAATCAAAACCAAATTATCATGGACTTAAAAAATATCACAAAAAAATATACCAACGGTGAAGTCACCATCGTATGGAAACCAGGTATATGTAGCCATTCTGCCAAATGTTGGCATAGCACAAATGGATTACCAGAAGTATTTAACCCAAAGGAAAAACCATGGATAAAACCTGAAGGAGCAAGCACCGATCGCATCATCCAACAAGTAAAAGCTTGTCCCAGTGGCGCATTGAGTTATTTCCTTAACGATGCCGAGTTTCCTGAAAAAACCATCACACCTTCAGGTAAAGCAGAAGCTTTGCCCAATGGACCCCTCTTAGTCCATGGAAATCTAGAGATAAAAGACAGCAAAGGACAAATACACATCAAAGAAAATATGACGGCATTCTGTAGATGTGGTGCATCTACCAATAAACCATTTTGTGATGGAAGCCATGTAGCTGCTCAGTTTGTGGATTGATGTGGTGGCTTTAGTTGGATTTGTGTAATATAGGATTGCAGTTTCAAAATGCGACCATCGGGATATAATGTTGATATAAATACCAACGTTTATGATCAAAAATACATCTTTAGTGTGAGATGCATTTGTGGTAGAATCATGCAATCTGTACATTGTTCTCATGGTGATAATCCACTAAATAGCAAAATTAATGTTCAAATTAGATAACTCAAATAATTAATTATTCACTAAAATCAAATAGTCATGATAAAAATACTTTGTTTATGTTTTACTTTTCTAATTTTTACGGGGTGCGAAAAAGATGATTCAAAGGCAGAAATGCTCATTGGAAAATGGTGTTTGAAAGAAGAATCAATAAATAATGGTTTTTGGGTAGGAAGTGATAATTTAACAATCACTTTTTCGAAGAAAGGGGATATTAGTATAATTTATAAAGATTCCCAAATGAAATGTGAATCGACTTATATATATGATGAAAATTCGTTAATGATAGAATCACTAGAAAATTGTGCTAGGTATAAATTAGAAAGTGTAAATTCTGATCAATTAATACTATCTCTGCAAGGCAGAAGCGAGATTTATAAGTATAAGTTTAAAAGATGCTAAAATAAATGAATTTCATTTTTTTGATGCAGGACTTTTCGGTGTAGACTATAATTTAGGATTTTAATTTATCGATGGTCGAAGTAAAGCTAAGGCATCATAAGCACTATGACTTCAATCCCATATATAAAGAATCCTACTAAAGCTTGACAGGTTTTGCAATTCGATACAACCCAAGTCAGCATGAAGGATCGCAGTTACAAACTGCGACCATCGACAAACACAAAAAAAGGGTCAAATGAATACCAATTCACCTAACCCTTTTTATTTACTTTATAAGATTATACCTTACTTGATAGCAGCATTATAATTTGCTTCCACTACATTCCAGTTTACCACATTCCAAAAAGCTGTGACGTAGTCCGCTCTTCTGTTTTGGAAATTTAAGTAGTATGCGTGCTCCCATACATCTAGTCCTAAGATCGGATGACCACCACAACCTACACCTGGCATAAGCGGATTGTCTTGATTCGGTGAACTACAGATTTCTACTGTACCATCTTTGTGCGCACACAACCATGCCCAACCTGATCCAAATCTAGTCATCGCTGCTGCTGCAAACTTCTCCATAAAAGTTTCTTTAGATCCATAAGTTACATCAATGGCAGCTGCCAATGGACCAGAAAGTACTCCTTTATTTTCAGGGTTTAATGTTTCCCAAAATAGTGAGTGATTCCAATGTCCACCGCCATTATTTCTGACAGCCGCATTGTTCATATCTAATCCTGTCAAAACATCTTCTATAGACTTATTTTCTAAATCTGTACCTGCTGTGGCATTGTTAAGATTAGTCACATAAGCTTGGTGGTGTTTTGTGTGGTGGATTTCCATGGTACGAGCGTCGATGTGTGGTTCGAGTGCATCATAAGCATATCCTAAAGCTGGAAGTGTAAAAGCCATAATATATTATTTTTTATGTTGTTGATTGAAATTAATGTCAGTATTCTTAACAGCAAGCAGCATGGTTTGTTTAAAGTTGAAACGTTATCTGTACATTAACTTTGTATAGTCTCAGTACCATTTCAATACCTGATCTACACTTTTTCTTTGTATATCAGGCACTTCCACACCGTCGATGGGATAACCTACAGGCAGAAGTAGAAAAGGTTTTTCATTTTCTGGACGCGACAGTATGTCTTGGAGAAAATTCATGGGACTCGGTGTATGAGTCAGAGTCACTAGGCCTGCCATATGAATCGCTGTGATGAGCAAACCTGCGGCAATGCCTACGGATTCATTGACATAATAGTTTTTTGATTTCACACCATCATCTATATCATATGATTTTTTGAATACCACGATGAGCCAAGGAGCTTCCGTAAGAAATTCTTTAAACCAATTGGTATCAAATTTTTCTAAATCTTTGAGCCATTCGTCAGACATTCTACCATGGTAGTTTTCGTATTCTTCTTTTTCAGCGGCTGCTCTTATTTTGGTTTTCATATCTTGATCAGAAATCGCACAAAATGTCCATGGCTGTTTGTGGGCACCTGATGGCGCCGAAGAAGCAGTCATGATGATGTGCTCAATAACTTCTTTTGGCACATCTTTATCAGAAAAAATCCTTACTGACCTACGTTTTCCCATCTTAGAACGGAAATCAACGGCATTAGCTATCAATGTTTCTGTATCTGGAGCGTGGTAATCGAGTTTTATAAATTTGTTTGCATTCATGGTTTTATCTTCTGCGTACAAAACTAAACATTTAGCTGATAATGGAAGAAAAGTTGGCTAAAATTTTAGTCAATTCCGAAAACACAGTTTGAATGATAATCAAACGTTTTTCACCCTGACCCTGAAGAGAAACATTTGATTATCAATACACTAGAAATTGGCTTTTCTTTTTTACCTGAAGTTTCTACTTTTTAAATTTGTCACCATATTTAAGATAAAGATTTTTTAAAGTAGAATCAAATATAATTTTATACCTCCAAAAACCCATATAGCTAGTATCTGAATGACTACTTTTGCACCCAAATAATAGGTTTTCCTACCATGAATGATATCCAAAACAACATCATAAACAAATACGAAGCGCTTAGATCACAACATCTTCAGGATTTTCAAAGCATAAAATCAAAAGAAAATGTAGTTTCTATATTGAGATTGGTGACTGTCTGTATCTTTTTGATAAGCTTATATGTGATGATCAAAAACCAATCGCATTTATTGTTTATCATTCCTGCCATGTTGGTTTTGGTAGGATTTTTTTTATTTCTAGTCAGGTGGCACGATCATCTGACAGCAACCAGAAAATTTAAAAAAGCACTTTCGGATGTCAATGAAGATGAACTGAATTACCTTCGTCACCAAACACTCTCCTACCCTAATGGCCTTGCCTATCTAGATGTCCATCATGCATATGCTTATGATCTTGATGTCTTTGGTAATCATTCGCTTTACCAACATTTAAATAGAACAGGCACCCACAAAGGTTCTGAAATATTAGCAAACCATCTACTTGCTATCTCCAGTCAGTCAGAGATCTTATCCAATCAAGCTGCCATCGCCGAACTATCTGAAAAAGTGGCGTGGAGACAATCATTATTTGCTCAAGCTCGTCTCACGTATGACAATGCAACGACCTACCAAAAACTAATAGATTGGTGTCAAGAACCATCGTACACATTGTCCAAACTTGTGGTGCTGTTATCTTATATATTACCTATTATTTTGTGGTCTACCATTCTTTATGGGTGGATTTCAGGAAATTCTGACATATTCTCGGTGTCGTCATTTTTATTTACGCTTAATTTGATGTTGACCTTTGGTCACTTCAAACATATAAAAGGGGCGATCATTGGATCAGACGGCATTCCAAAAATAATCAAAAGCTATGGTTTGTTATCTGCCACGATAGAAAATGAAAATCTACAAGCACCAAAACTACAAACCATCAAAAACAAACTTTTCAAAGGAAATCAAGGTGTAAGTCAAGAAATCAATCTCTTGGGCTCGTTACTTTCAGATTTAGACAATATACAGAACTTGCTTGGTGCCATCATCACGAATGGTTTGGGTATGTTTCACTTACATACTTTAAGGAAACTAGGTGTATGGAAACAGCAACATGCATCAGAAGTATCCACTTGGCTACAAGCAATCGGAGAGATAGAATCCCTTAATAGTTTTGCGAATTTCTACTATAACAATCCTGATTTTGTCTTCCCTACCTTAAACCAAAACCACGACATCATCATGGAGAATGCCGGACATCCCATGATCAATGTGACAAAAAGAATAGGAAATCCTGTCGACTTTAGCAATCAAAGGTTTGTCATTCTGACTGGTTCGAATATGTCAGGCAAAAGTACCTACCTCAGGACATTAGGTATCAATATGATCCTAGCTGGAACAGGCGCACCCGTTTGTGCCACCAAAGCAACTATCCACCCTATGAAAGTCTTAGTGACCATGAGACTATCGGACTCTCTCACTGAGAATGAATCTTATTTTTATGCAGAAGTAAGCCGCCTAAAACAAATCATGGACCAACTGCAAGGAGAAGTTTGTTTTGTCCTACTAGATGAGATCTTACGCGGTACCAATTCTGATGATAAAAGATCAGGAACGATCAAAGTCATCAAGAAGATCATTGAAAAAAATGCGGTAGGCATCATAGCCACACATGACATAGAAGTATGCCACACCACTGATGAATATCCCGAAATCATGAACAACCAATGTTTCGAAGCAGAAATCAAAGACAATGACTTATATTTTGACTACAGAATTAGACCGGGGATTTGTAAGAACAAAAGTGCCACGTTTTTAATGGAAAAGATGGGCGTGATTTGAGAGATGAGTTATGAGAGATGAGATATGAGAGATGAGATATGGGTTATGAAAAATGAGAACAGATTTCGAAATCTTATAAGTCAGCTTGTAGGTGGTTAGTTGTTAGGTGGTTAGCTCTTAACTTGGAATGATAAGCTATTAGCTTTCATAATAAAAAACACACAACATTCACTGTCCCGTAGGGACACAATATCGGTAGCAAAACAAAATGCCACAAACCACCCAAGTCCCGTAGGGACGACACATTGCTAAAAAGAATAAAAATAAATTAGATTATCAATCACATCAAAATGTGATTGCATTGTGAAAATTATGTACTAATTTTACATTTTAAATATAATGCAATATAATAAATGTATTCAAGCAATTTATAAGGTATATAATTCTCACAATAAATGGAAAATCAAAACCCAAGCTTAAGCCCAATTAAAACAAACGAAAGAATTGCATCTCTTGACCTTATGCGTGGCTTTGTGCTTTGTGGGATCTTGATAATGAATATCACTGGCTTTGGTCTTGCGCATGCTTATAGCGATCCTACGGTAGCAGGCGGCTATGAAGGTTGGAATCTATACACCTGGATCGCCACTAATATGTTTTTTGAAGGAACTATGCGAGGTCTTTTCTCACTCCTTTTTGGGGTTGGAATGTTTATCCTTTTGGACCGCATGGACAAAAGACAAGCTGGCATCAAAGGAGCGGACATATATTTCAGGAGGCTTACATGGCTTTTATTATTTGGTGTCTTACATGCTTATCTATTGATATGGGCTGGTGAGATATTATTTAACTATGCTTTGATGGGTTTCTTAGTGTATTCTTTTAGGAATTTAGCATCTAAAACCTTAGTAATTATAGCATTTGTATTGTTTTCTATAGGATCTTTGTGGAACTATTTGGAATACAAAGGCAAGGTTGATTTTCTTGACAAAGTAGAACAGGCTAAGGTATTAACAGCGGAAGGGAAAGAGCTAAATAGAGAAATCAAAGATGCAAAGGAAGAATGGGAAAAAATAGAAGATGATCGTTCTCCTGAAAGCATAGCTTTTTTCAATGAAGGTATGAGAAAAGGATATTTTGGTGTAGTAGCATTTAATGCACCTGAAGTATTTGAATGGAAAACATATGGACCATACAGATACGACTTATGGGATATCCTCAGCATGATGTTGCTAGGTATCGCACTATTCAAATGGAATATCCTGACAGGAGACAAACCTATTCGATTTTACTTGATCATGGTCCTCATAGGATATGCAGTGGGAATGACGGTCAATTATTTTGAAACCTTCCATATCATCAACAATAACTTTTCTTACATTTCCTTTTATGAAACCAATACCACCTATGATCTCGGTCGTGTAGCCATGTCTTTTGGACACATAGGAATGATTATGATTTTCAGCAAACTCCCTATACTTCGTTGGTTAAAATATGCTATTTCTTGTGTTGGAAAAATGGCTCTGACCAATTACCTAATGCATTCTTTCATATGTATGTTCATTTTTACGGGTGTTGGTTTTGGTATGTTTGGTCACTTACAACGCTTTGAATTATTTTATGTAGTTTTCAGCATCTGGATACTACAGCTCATCCTGAGTCCAATATGGCTCAATTATTATCATTATGGACCTGTAGAGTGGTTGTGGCGAAGATTAAGTTATCTACAGAAACCTTCTTTTAGAAAAATAAAACCTAATGCCTAAATAAAATTTAATTTATCACAATGTGTCTACTCCTAAAAGTATTTGACAGGACAATAAGGAAATAAATCCTTTCTACTAAATTGATAATCAACGGTTTCCCTTTGGGGTGCAGGGTAAAAAACGGTTGATTATCATATTTTGAGTCTTTTCGGAATATAATCAACATTAACTTCTTAAGGCTTTAAGTATCAAAATGATTTTTTAACCACCTAAATATTTTTACACATGAGATTTTCATTTATTTTTATTGTAGCAGCTTTATTGTTTTTATCATCTTGCAAGCAGGCAACAGAGTCGACCACATCCGCGGATGAAGCACCAAAAACGGATATGAATAAGGTCAAAGCCGAAATTCAGTCCTTAGAAGATGCTTGGTCAGCTGCCCAAAATGCTAAAGATATCAATGCCCTGATGGCAATGTACGCAGATGATGCCGTAAGTATGCCCGATGGAGCACCGACACTGAGAGGTAAGGCTGCCATCCAAGCCCAACAAGAAGCAGATTTTGCAAAGGCAAAGGAAGGAAATATCAACACGTATGAAGTGCAAGAAATATTTGGTGATGAAAACGTGGTGACTGAAATAGGTACTGGTGTTACCAAAGATGCTTCAGGCGCTGTAGTAAGAACTGGCAAATATGTAGCGATATGGCAAAAATCAGAAGGCAAGTATCTCTGCATCAGAGAGATATACAACAGCGACGCACCTGCTAAATAATCTTGTAAATAAAAGGTTGAATTTTTAAAATAGATTCAACCTTTTATTTTAATAACCAATAATGGATATATTTTATACCATTTATTCCATTATCCATGTAACGTTTATTTACTACAGGGAATGGCTTTGCTTAGAATTTTGACAAAAGTACACTAAACTCTTAGTCCCGTTGGGACAAGATATCGGTTGAAAAAGAAACATTCAAAACACCTATAGTCCCGTAGGGACGAAATCATAACGATTTTCCAAATTCACAAATCAACAAACTACCAAATCAAAATCACCTTATTTGCTATATGGTTTTCATTTCTAAAATTCAAAACATAACTTCCTGCTACCAAATTCTCTGGTAACTTGATACTTGATGTATGGTCTACCCTACCTTGCCAAATAACTTTTCCGTCCATACCTGAAAGCGATACTTTATAATCACCTAGCTTTGTTTGAATGGTAAGATTTTGACCTGCTTTTGCAGGATTTGGATAGATGGTGATAAAATCTTTTGCTGTTTCCGTGGTTGACGATATCGTTCCATTCAGATTGATATTATCTAAGTAGATATTATTACCCCAATTACCATGATTTCTGAAGGCTATTAAAACATCGCTTTGGCCTGAATACACAGATAAATCGATACTATCCGTTCTCCATTGTTCAGCAGTAGGGATAAAATACTTATCCGAATTATCAGCTGTGGCAAAAGATTGACCACCATTATAATAATGAGATGTAAATGTCTCTCCACAATCCAAAGACACCAAAACTTCTAATGTATCGGTGTACGGAAAGCCATATTGAGCATATGCCACATCAAATCTAACCACAGGGTTATCAAGGCTGGCAAATGATGTCTTCACTTGAATATCACTATATCCACCTTTTGCATCATAATCATAGTTCTTGAATACAGCACTAAAAGCAGAAGTCCCGAAAGCGCCTGTATCTGCAATAGACCATTCGCCACCATTAGGTCCACTCGCTTTTAACCAAGCCTGACCATACACCGCTGCTTCGAATCCTTCACTTAGTTCATTGGTTGGTTTGAAATATTGGACTTGCACAGATAATGTATCCTTATAGATATTTCCTTGAGCATCAGTGATCGACATGGATACTTCATGCGCCCCATCGGTTTCAAAAAATACAGATGGATTTCTTTTATCAGAAGTAGCAGGACTACCGCCTTCGAAAGTCCAATTCCATGTCAAACCTTCATGATTTGCCATAGAATAATCTTCAAAATAAAATGAATCCACTTTACACAACACATTTGTTTTTAATTTGTCAACCATGGCTTGTGGAATGATCGTTGTAGATTGTTCTTCCATAGCCGCTTCCCAGATTCCTTTGCCATAAGAAGCTACCCTAATTTTACTATCTCTGTAAAAAGGTCTCAATATATTACAATTCAAAAAAGTAGGTAATCCATCTGCTGTCAATTCCCAATCCGTCATGTCATTATTGCGATAATAAATGGCTTGATTACTGCCATAATAAACGCCACCATTTGTACCACCGATATGCACAAGACTGTGACCTTCTTGATTGTTGATAATATCTGTGGTCATATTGGTCCACGTTGCCCCTCCATCTGTCGTTTTAAATATTTTTTGTCCGTTATTACCTGAAGGATAAGCCAACCATAAAACTTGATGATCCAAAGGATCTAAAGTGATGAGCATTCTGTGACTATTACCAGACGGAATATTTAATGAATTCCAAGATGAGCCATTATTTAGTGTGCGCCACAATCTGCCATTCGAACCATTGTCAAATTGCTGTGTACAATAAATTACATCAGGAGTGCTACGCGATATTTCTATTTGTTGGATCAAGTCTTTTTCATTGGTGCCGAAAGTATGAAGTGCAAAAAAATTGCTTCCACCATCTTCAGTTTTCCACAACTTATGACCATTACCTAGATAAGCAATATTATAACAAGATGGATCAAATTCCATTTCACTTGATGCAGCAGACCAATAACTTTCATTAGGACTTTTGCCAAAACTAAAAGACGACACAGGGTCAGCCATATTTAATGGGATGATCTTACCGCCAATGTCAGAGAAATATGTTTTTCTATTATTCCCTGGATTGACATATCCGGTTGGTGCTTCTCCTCCACCCAAGGCTAGGAAGTCTCCTTTTGTATATCTTTCATATGCCGCTAGATTACCATTGTGATAAAGGCCACCTACGAGTACATCTTCATTCCATCCACTACCAAATCCCCAATAATCTGAACCATGGACGCCATGCATCATAAACTCAGGTTGCGTTTCAAAAAAATCTGTAGAATGGTAAGTTCCACCATCTGTCGTCACCCAATAATCATTGCCTAGAGCACGCATGTCTTGATTATCCACATGCATATTTAATGGTCCACCTCTATATCCTGCATGAGGTGCCCATGTCAGACCTCCATCACGTGACCGCCATAGATTGAGACCACCGACCAGTACATCATCAGCATTCTGATTAGAAACCATAACTGCACAATTGTAAAACCCTTGATGATAATCCCAACCCGGCCAACCTATAGCGAGATTTGGGTGCTCATCTGAATATGGTCCACCTGGCTCGCCAGTACGGCTTTCCCATGTTTCACCAGCGTTTTCGCTTCTATACAAACCTATAAAACCTAGATCTCCAGTCTTAGCTTCACCTATCAAATAGGCATATACCATATCAGGTGCAGCATCAGACACAGCCAGTCTCACTCCACCGTCATTCCTACCCACTTGATCTGTATCAAACCAACCATCTGATTGTAGCTGCCAAGTAAGGCCGGTATCTGTGGATTTGAAAAATTCACATAGCCCACGCGAAGGACTGTTTTTGACTAGATACATGATATTTTTCTGGACAGGATGACATTTTATATCATAACACTTTTCTGTAAATCTTTGCGCCCAAGTCAATCCTTGATCTTCTGATATAAATAAACCTTCATCAGTTGTTGCAAATATTCTGGATGTCACACTAGGATGTGCAAATATCTCCCCAATATTTCTATAATCGATGGTGAGCACATTTGCCCAAGTATCACCACCATCTTCTGATCTAAAGATGCCTAATCCAGATCCAGCGATCACCACATCGGCATTGTCGTATACAGTTTCTACCGCAGATACACCACCTCCAAAATTGTATGCCATAGACTTATTAATCCATGTTGCACCTTTGTCGATACTTTTATATACTTCTCCTGGTTCTGTACCACAATACATGATATTTGGTTGCGTAGGTGATTGTTCTATGGAATAGATATTCGTTTGAGTATGGCCTTTTTTACCTTCACTTTCGAATACTTGAACAGGTCCCAGAAGACTCCATGTAGCACTTCTTTTGTCAGCTTCTTTTACGTTGCGGGCGTGGACTGCATTTTGAGCTAGTATTTGTTCTGCACTTGGTAGAGTATAACTACCATCTGACTGCACAAAAGGCTGTACCTTTCTTTTCCATCTTTGATAATATTTTGTGTGGTAAGTTTTTACAAATGGATGCGTGACATGATATGCATTATAAAGTTGGGTAACTTCATTAAAATTGGCATCATCAGCATACATTTTCTGTGCCCAAGTTGGTAGTTTTTTTATTTCTTCAGAAGAAGGTTTATACATGTATTGACCATTGGACTGGAATACAAAACAAGTCAATATTAGAAAAACGGTAAAAAATTTTGTGTACATAGGTTGGAAATCTTACTTTGACGTAAAAGTCAGTAAAATTCTATAATTGAATGGAAAAAGATCTTACTTTTTTCAAAATAATTGTCAAACCCTATAACAAACAGCATTTATATTCATCCCCGCACCAACAGATGCAAAAAGGATGATATCACCCTGTGCAAGTTTGTGGTCAGGCATTTTATCATGAATAACTAAGTCATACAATGTGGGAATGGTAGCTACAGAACTATTACCTAGCTTATGTATACTCATAGGCATGATATGATCAGGAATATCTTTGAGTCCGTATAATTTAAATAAGGTGCGAATGATACCTTCATCCATTTTTTCATTTGCTTGATGGATAAATACTTTTTTTACGTCTTTTATATCTACACCTGCTTTATCCAAGCAGTCTTTCATAGCAGCAGGTACATTTTTGATGGCATATTCATACACCTTTCTGCCTTTCATTTTGATATAACGCACACGCGGATCTGAATCTGGAAAGTATGACTTACCAAAATTGATATAACTCGCTTCATCTACACAATGTGACTGTACACTGCTAGACAATATACCTGTTTCACCTGAATCTTTATACTCCAATACTGTGGCGCCTGCTCCATCACTAAAGATCATACTATCTCTATCATATGGATCGATGACTCTAGAAAGGGTCTCACTTCCTACGACCAATATCCTCTTTGCAATACCTGCCTTAAAAAAAGCATCGGAATGTATCACACCCTGCAACCAACCTGGACAACCAAAAAGGATGTCATAAGCGACACAATAAGGATTGCGAATACCCAATTTTTGTTTGAGTCTCGATGCTAACGATGGAACAGCATCTGTCTGTATATGATGTTTGGTAACATCTCCATAGTTGTGGGCAAAAATAATCTGGTCTAATGTCTCCGGATCAATGCCTGAATCTTGTATGGCTTTCTGTGCCGCTATATAAGCAAGGTCCGATGATGTTTGTTCTAATGATGCGTAACGACGTTCTTCTATGCCTGTTATTTGTTGAAATTTATCTGTGATTTCAGTTGGTGGTGTTTGTATAGGTAAATGATCCTCACCATAAAAGGTATGTATAGTAAAGTCTCTATTTGTTTTTATTTCTTCTGGAATGTAAGCTCCCGAACCGATGATCACTGTTTTAGACATACGAAGCTGATTTTTAATTATACTATAATAGGGCCAAATGTAACCTAAATATCATACTTTTGTGATTACAAAGCTCATAAATTTACAGATATATGATATTTATCACAGAAAGCGTCATTGATTCCCTCATTGAGAAATATGAAACTGAGGAAAGTTACATGAACGATTTTGCCATTTTAGTGCATGAACAAAAAGATCTAAATGCATTTCTAGATCAAGAAAACTACAGCTTGCTCACCAAAGAAGAAATGGCGCTGCTTGAATATTTATCATGTATTATTTATATAAGTTGTAAAACAAGCATCAAAAAAGTTCCCCTCATCACAGGAAAAACCCTAGAAAAGTGGGAAGAAGAAAATTGGGATGCCTTTAATGAATCTAATAATAAAAACTTTGCCAAAGTGCTAGATAAGTTTTTTGAAGGTTATCAACAAGAAGATTTACTTGCTTTGGTAGAAGATAGTATACAGATAGATGAAGAAAGCGTTGTCACAACCGTAGGTGGTGAAATCATCTTTGTAGCTTGTAAATCCATCATCGACACCATTGATCAGTTGAATTAAGGTTAAGACTTTGGTTAAGATTAAGGTTAAGGCTTAGGTTAAGACCAAGGTTTAGGTTGAGATTTAGAAGGGAATGTTTGCTTTCTAGCATCATTTGATGATATACTGGAACTGAAAAAGACTAATTGCAAGGATTAAAAGATACTAGGGATACTTTTCTTGAAGGGGCAACTACTCCTTTTATTCAGCAAAAAACTAAGATTACGGTACATAATTAGTTCAAGAAGATAACTTTCAAAAAATAACTTTATATTTTTATTAATTATATATGAGAATAAATCCATTATATCTTATTGTAAAATGATACTTTATAAGTTATTATAAATAATAATATGAATTTTATCCAATTAGATTTATCAATTATTACTTTTTGGCACGGTATTGGAACTAAGGATAGAAGTTCAGATTTATTTAAGGAATACTTAAGCAAATTGTTACTCGAGACCGGTTCAAGGGGAATTAGACCGGTCTCATTTTTTTTTATACCTACCCTACCCAAAATTCCAACTTAGATACTACCACAATCCAACTAATTTTCATTCTTTTGTGTTCTAATCTAATAAACTTTTATAGATCTAGTCATGCAAAACATCAAAACTTATAAGCAAGCATTGGAATATATGTATGCGCAATTGCCCATGTTCCAAAGACAAGGTCCATCTGCTTATAAAAAAGACCTGACAAATACAATTGCTCTATGTGAAAAAGCAGGAAATCCACAAGACGATATTAAAACCATTCACATAGCAGGTACAAACGGGAAAGGCACCACCACACATATCATAGCTGCCGGTCTTCAAGCACAGGGTTACAAAGTTGGCGTTTACACTTCTCCACATTATAAAGATTTTAGGGAGCGTATAAAAATAAATGGGAAATACATTTCAAGTTCATATATACTAAAATTCATTAATACATACAAAAATGATTTAGAAGAAATTAAACCTTCATTTTTTGAGATGACGGTTGCACTTGCCTTTCTTTATTTTAAAGATCAGAAGGTAGATTATGCCATTATTGAGACAGGACTTGGTGGTCGACTTGACTCCACCAATGTGATTTCACCCTTGCTTTCGGTCATCACTAATATCAGCTTTGATCATCAAAATATGCTCGGAGATACGCTAGAAGCTATAGCAGGAGAAAAAGCAGGCATTATTAAATCAAATATTCCTATCATCATCGGTGAAAGACAAAAAGACATTGAACAAGTCTTTATTAAAAAAGCCTCTAATATGAAAAGTCCAATATTTTTTGCTGAAGATCACCTGAGTATTAACTTAATAAATAGTGATGCCCAAGGATTTAAAACTTATGATGTAAATATAGAAGGTAAAACTTGGATAAACAAATTGACGACTGATTTATATGGACCTTTTCAAGAAAAAAACATCATTACTGCTTTGTATGCTTTGTACTTTCTAAGTACCAAAATAGACATCGACACTTCCAAAATAATTGACTTTTTTCCTACCTTAAAATCTAAAACGAAGTATATGGGTAGGTGGCAAATACTTGCAAATAAGCCACTTATCATAGCCGATAGCGCACATAACGAAGGTGGATTAAAAATCATATTGGAAGAACTTGCCCATTTACAATATGACAAATTGCATATTGTATTAGGTTTTGTTAATGATAAAGATGTAAGTAAAGTCTTAGATATTTTCCCAAAAAATGCAACTTACTATTTTGCCAAAGCAAATATCCCACGAGGCCTTGACGCAAAATCTCTTCAAGAGACAGCATCGCTTTCAGGCTTACGTGGCAAAGCATATACAAGTGTAAGAAAAGCCTTAGCAGCTGCCAAAAGTGTAGCCTCTGACCAAGATTTGATTTATGTAGGTGGTAGTATTTTTGTGGTCGCTGAGGTTATTTAAACTTTGACGATATCCCACTTTTAAGATTTGTCTGAAGTACTTAATTTAGTTTTGACAAATGATTTTCTGATATTCGGAAGCCCCATCTTTATACCATATTTTTACTATATAGATCCCTGCTAGACCATCAACTACTAATTGATCTACATAACTATTAATAATCTTAGAAAGGACTAATACACCTACTTTATCCATGATTTCTACCTTTTCAATAAGTTTGGATGCATTGTGAATCCATAAATTGCCATTGGTTGGATTGGGAAAAAGACTTGCTTTTATCAATGCACTTGTATTAATGACGGAAGAAGTTTGGGTACAAAATTTGACCGAATAATTTCCTTGTTCGAGTTTATCAGAAATGATATAATAGTCTCCTTTTTCCAATTGGTTGAATACTAGAGAATCTCCCACAGAATTAGCCAAACAAACTAAACTATTATTTTCTAGTTTTACCAAAAACAATTTTACGTTTGCGGATGAAGCAATGAACCGAATATCCAAATCTTTTTTTTCATTTTGTGTATATTTAAAATACATTTCTTCACCTTTAAACTCATTTGGTAAACAACTATATGTTTCAAAAAATTTCTTATTTAATGAACTATCATATTGTTTACATTCATATGGCTGATCATTAAAATCTAAGTAGTTCATACAATTTCCATTTAAAAAAAGTCCTTTTTTTTCTTTAAAGTATGATTCACATTCATTTAAATATGTTTGTCCATCACAAGCGCAAACATTATTAAAGACTATGGGACAAAGATCAAAAACTAATGGGATAAATTGATCAAAACAGTTTCCGAATGATGGTGCTTGGACATATAAACTGCCCAATTGGTAATTTTCATTGAGATTTGGGTTAGATAAAACCTTCAATTCTAAGGTTACATTATAAATACCTGTCAATAGTACCAATTTAGAGACATTTTCAATTGAACCAAAGCTTGCTTCGCTACAAGATGAGATATAATTATAATCGACTGTGATGGTGATTGATTTTGAAAAATAATTGATGTCATAATCAATAGAATAGGTATCGCATATGGTAAGTTTATTAACTGTAAACTGGACCTGCATATTTTGACCAAGATTCGTAGACCCTGTTAAAATAATAGGAAAAGAAATTATATTTTCTCCAATTAAACTATTATTCCAGAGAAGAAGTAAAAGTAAAATTATTTTTTTCATATTAATGCTTTATAGGTCCGTTTAGGACATTTCATATTATAATTTTGATTCAAATATGCGTAAATTATTAAGCCATTTTAACCAAACAGAATTTCATCTAACAAATTTAATCATATTTTTGAAAGTACAAAAAATAACTTATCATATTTTGATGTTAATAACTTACAGCTACCTCTCGCCCAAAATCCAAGATGCTTTATATCTAACTTTATAATTCTTGTCTATATAGGTTCTGATGTGGTCAATAGCTTCATCTACATCATCAGTAAATTTTATAAGGTGCAAATCATCCGGCGATATAGTCTTATCTTGAATCATTTTGGGTAATAACTCTATGACATCTCGATAATAATCTGTCCCCATAACGACCACAGGAAAATTATGTAACGTCCTAGTTTGTATTAAAGTCAAAGTTTCAAATAATTCATCCAACGTACCAAATCCGCCAGGCATCACAATAAATCCATATGAATACTTAGTCAGTAGCACCTTCCTAATAAAAAAATAATCAAATCGAACAAATTTGGTCATGTAGGGATTATTGTATTGCTCTTTGGGTAACTTTATGGTACAACCTATAGATTCTCCACCAGCTTCGAAAGCACCTCTATTAGCCGCTTCCATGATTCCTGGTCCACCACCTGTCATCACAGACAATCCCAATTCTGCCAATGATTTTCCTGCTTGATATGCTTGTTTGTAGTAAATATTATCTTCTTTAAAACGTGCTGAGCCAAAAACTGTAATGCATGGACCGACAAAGTGTAGTTTTCTAAATCCTTTAAAAAACTGAAAAAACACTTTGAATATAAATAAAAATTCCTTTCCACGACTATTCGGTCCGGAAAGGAATTGCTCATTGGCATTAATGACTCTATTGACTGGCATGACTTTAGTGATTTAGTCCTGCAAAAGTAGTCATTTCATACACTAAGTTAAGATTTTATTTTACTCCATGGCCTCTGCATAATCACTTAAGACTAGAAGTGGTGTCTTAACGTGTTGGGCTGCAAATTCCGCAACACTTCTATGAAATAAACTTTGGAAAATATTTCTGTGCTGTGTGGACATCGCCAAAAGTTGATAATTTGGATTTTCAAATAATTTTGTCAAACTATCAAAAACGTTATCGGTATCATTGATTTCTATATGATATTTAAGATCAGGATAATAACTCTCCAATAATCCTATTGCATCTGAAACGTTATAAGGCTCATCATTGTCTTTTCTAAAATGGATAAGCTTGAGCATACAATTCAGTTTCTGGCATAACTTACCTACATATAACAAATGTAGAGAATCTTTTTTAAGATCTTCTGAAAGGTAAACAACTTCATTATTTTTTACATACACGGCGTCAGGTGGCACTAAAAACAATGGACAATGAGCATTTTCTACCAAGTCCAAAGACAATGAACCAAATATTTTTTTGAATAAATCTCCAGCACCCGTTGTACCCATCACCATGATAGTGTTTTTTTCTTTTGACATCTCCACTAATTCAGCTTTCGGAAATCCAACTTTAAATACACCTTCCATGATAGGTTCGGTGACAAAAGTACCTATCCAATCCTGATTGACAGACTTGACAAAACTTTCTAATTTCTGTCTATGGATTGCTTCCACTTCGGGATTGACCATAGCAAAATTGTTTACATCAGTAGATGTAGGAAAGTAAATGTGCGTAAGCATAAGAATACCCTCACATTGTTTTGCTAAATAATTAGCATAATTGTAGGCATTGAATGATGCATCAGAAAAATCTGTAGGCACCACTATTTTTGTTAAATTACCGTATTGTTCCATCTTTAATATTGATTGAATGGTTTCGCGAAGGGATTGATTATAACTACCATTTGTTTTTAGTTCAAACAAATGTTTATCATTGACTTTGATAGCTGGCACCGAAATCACCCTGTCCTTTATGAATTGGCTGATTTCATGAATCTCTTCCATCGAATATGCTATTTTAGCATGTTCAAGGGTGTCCATTAGCTTAGACTTTGCCAACTGGTAACTTGGGGTCTCTGTGCCATATATTTTAATATCAACCATAAAACAGACAATTTAGTTTTGAAACATCAACATTTTTAAATATTTTTAGAAGAAAAAAGTCACGTTCTAAATATATTTGACTTCTAATTATTACAAAAAAAAAAAAACACTTTTATTAAATACCAAACAAACTTAAAAGATATAATCACTTTAACCATTCAGGTAACAAAATTTTAATTTAAGTGAAAATTAAATTAAGAATCTTCATGGCATGAATACAATCATTGATTACAAATTATCATAGCTTGCATGACTTTCATTGTCTACAGCTAATCGTTTTATGATATCATAAGTAGTCACGATGCCCACTAAATGTCCATCATCTACGATAGGAATAGCATGAAATAAATTTTCTTTGAATACTTCAAGAGCCACATTAATTTTATCATCTGGATCAAGTTTTGCAAGTTTAGTGGTCATAATATCTTTTGCAAGATAATTGTTCATTCTGACTTCTTCTTCCATCTTTTCATTCTCGTTATTAGTAAATCCTCTCTTAAACAATTGAAAATCAGACTTACTTATCATACCAACAAGACCTCCATCTGCCAAAACAGGTAGATGATGAATTCGATTATTCTCAAATAATTTTGCAGCCACAGCCAAACTTTCACGCGCGCCAATGGTAATAGGATTGTGCGTCATGATACTAGAAATAGGGTTTAGAATGTTCATATGATATATTTTGTTTAAATTTGTGTCAAAGATGAATATGTTTGAATTCTGAAAATATGATTTAAATCATATCTAAAGATGATTATTAGTTTGACCATATTATCTTCTAAAACATGACTTTTGACCTAATTTTATTTCTTTATTTAAAGTAAAACATTTTATGATTGTATCTGATGCTGTCACAAGATTAAAAGCAATATTCGAATCAGCTGTGGATGGTATCATCATCATAGACCACAAAGGAACGATCGAAGAAGTAAATATAGCTGCTTGCAGGCAATTCGGATACGACAAGTCTGAACTGATTGGTAATAAAGTAAATATGCTCATGCAAGCCGAGCATAGCGCTCACCATGATAAATATATCAATAATTACCAGGAAACTCGTACACCAAAGATCATAGGAATAGGCAGAGAAGTAATAGGGAAAAGAAAAAATAGTGAAGTTTTTCCATTTTGGCTATCTGTAAATGAAGTTGTATTGCAAGATAGAACCATTTTTACTGGCTTCATCCAT
Organism: Saprospiraceae bacterium UBA7687; assembly: GCA_002482845.1. GTDB lineage: Bacteria > Bacteroidota > Bacteroidia > Chitinophagales > Saprospiraceae > OLB9. The sequence goes on along the minus strand of DLGT01000172.1, from coordinate 80,066 downwards.
GATCTCACTGACATAAAATCCGCTGAAAAGAGCCTTAAACAACTCAATGAAGAACTTGAAAAAAAGGTCATTGAGCGTACCTACGAACTAGAAAGCGTAGTTAACAGATTACTTGCACTTAATAAGCAAAATGAAATTGAAATTCAAAACAGAATAGCTACTCAAACACAATTGAAACAAAGAGAATTAGAATTAGAACAAAGCTTAGCAAAAGAAAAAGAGCTAGGTGAACTAAAATCGAGATTTGTATCTATGGCATCACACGAATTTAGAACTCCGCTTTCAACCATATTATCATCTGTATCACTAATCGGTAGATATACAGAGACAGCCCAACAGGAAAACAGAGATAAACATATTCAAAAAATAAAGTCATCTGTAACCCATCTTACAGGTATTCTAAACGATTTTTTGTCTATGAATAAACTGGAAGAAGGAAAGATAAAACCTATCTTTGAAGATTTTGATATCTGTGAATTGATCAAAGAAATCACAGAAGAACTCAAAACTATTGTCAAAAAAGGTCAAACGCTACAGACGATTTGTGCTTTTGAACAAAAAATGGTAAGATCTGACATAAAAATTGTGAAAAACATCATGATAAACCTAATATCTAATGCTATCAAATATTCACCAGAAGATGCAGAAATCATGTGTCATCTGAATAGAAATGATCAAGAAATATCATTTTCAGTCACAGATAAAGGTATAGGTATCCCTGAAGATGAACAAAAACATCTATTTGATCGATTTTTTAGAGCTAGTAATGTCACCAACATAGAAGGTACTGGACTAGGCCTGAACATTGTCAAAGGATATGTAGAAATACTAGGTGGAAATATTTCTTTCGAGAGCACAAGGTATGTAGGTAGCAAATTTACCATCACTATTCCAGATACTAACCATTCATAATTTTATATAAATTCAATAATATATTTACAAATGCAAGCTAAAATCTTAATCATAGAAGACAATAAAGATGTCAGAGAAAACTTAGAAGAGTTGTTACAATTGTCTGGATACGATGTTACCACAGCCGAAAATGGCAAATTAGGTACAGCCGCAGCACTGGACAACATACCAGATCTAATCTTATGTGATGTCATGATGCCTGAAATAGATGGCTTCGGGGTATTAAGAATCCTTGCTAATCACCCATCTACAATGGATATTCCGTTTATTTTTCTTACTGCAAAAACAGAGAAAGAAGATTTTAGAAAAGGCATGGGACTCGGGGCAGATGATTACATAACAAAACCTTATGACGATATTCAGCTTTTGGACACTTTAGAACTAAGGCTTAAAAAAAGTGCACGTATTAAGTCTTCTTTTGAAAAATCAAGTCAAGGACTTCAGCGATTTATAGATGAAGCAAAAGCCCAAAAAGAGTTTGATAAGTTATCAGAAAACAGAGAAGTCAGAAAATATCATAAACGAGATACTATCTATGAAGTAGGCCAGTATCCTAAATGGTTATATTTTGTGGAAACTGGTAGTGTAAAAAGTTTTCAAATTAATGATTTTGGAAAAGAATTTACCACCAATATTTATTCAGAAGGAGACTTCTTTGGTTACTTACCACTACTCAAGGGAGAAAAATATTATGACACGGTGTCAGCCATTGATGATTGTTCCATAAGACTTGTGCCAATAGAAGACTTCACCTTATTATTGTTTAATAATAGAGAGTTTTCTGCCAAATTTATCAAAATGCTGGCCAATCAGTCTGAAGAAATAGAGAAACAATTGATTGAAATGGCCTACAGTTCCGTTCGTAAAAGAGTAGCCAATGCTCTTCTTAAGTTTAGTGAAGCAAAACATGCTACCAATATGTCTATATTGAGAGATGACATAGCAAGTCTTGCCGGTACAGCCAAAGAAACTACGATCAGAACATTGTCTGATTTTAAGAGTGAAGGATTAATTTCTATTGATGACAATAAAATATTACTTTTAAAGCTTGATAAGCTAAAAAATATGCCCCAGTAGTGATGACAAGTGTCATTCAGTAGGTTGATTTTGGTCATTGAATACATTTATTAAGGTAGATATCTTTGTGACATTAAAAGTCAACAACATGTTCTCTATCTTTAAAATCAATCTATCATGACGATCAAAAAAAGAGAGCAAGTGTCTGTTATTATGACCAAGCAACCATTTAGTGTTACTTTAAAAAATAGCCTTTCTGAAGTGGAACAACTTATGAAAGCAAATTTTATAAGACATGCACCTGTGGTAGATGGACATCGGTTGATAGGTATGATTAGCAAAACGGATCTTGAACGAATCTCATTTTTAGAAATTGACGGTGAAAAAGTCACAAAATCTAAATATTTTGATTTATTCACCGTAGAGCAAGTGATGACAAAGAGTGTTCATTGCATTCAAGAAGATGATTTTATAAAAGATGCAGCAGAAATTTTAAGTCTTGGTTCTTTTCATGCATTACCAGTACTTAGAGATGATGAACTCGTCGGAATTGTCACATCAACTGACCTAATAAACTATTTGCTGAAACAATATAATTAAATATAAATGTAGAAAATTAAAAGTATAGATTGTTGATCTAATTGTTTTGATTTAAGAGGCGTCATAAAAGGTGATGCCTCTTTTTTTTTGTGCCAATTAACAATGGATTAACAGTCACCATTACAAAGATGTCTACCTTTGGCTCTTATTTTATCGAAATTAATTTCTTTTGCTCATTAAGATAAATTATCAACAATAGTGAATGATTTTGTCGAGTTTATTGGTAAATACTTCAAGCTAGCGACCAATATTCTTTTTGTAATAGCAATTTTGATCATAGGTGGTCAAATATTTCAAAGTGGTTTGGACTCGGTAGACTTAAGGTCTTTTTTGTCATTTTACAAGCCTCTGAATGTCATTTTCGGCACGATTTCCATACTCTTGAGTTTTTACCTCTTTATTACAGCAAAAAACAGATATGTCAGTATTTCAAGGTTGCTGTTTTTAATAATTTCCTTTTTCAATTTGGTTTTTGCTTTACTCTGGATATGCAATTCAGGATACGAAATTATGGATACAGCGGCATTTAGCCAGTTTTTTGCTGTATTTATTGGATTTTTATCGATTTCTTTCAAAATATCTAGTCTTGGTAATTCTTCTATTCATCCAGCTACGTTATTTGTCTTAAGTTTTATTTTTTTAATTTTATTCGGGACATTTTGTTTGATGTTACCAGCAGCTTCAGTAAAAAACGTATCTTTTGTACAAGCTTTATTTACCTCGACAAGTGCTGTAACAGTGACAGGCTTAGCCATTTTAGATACTGGAAAAGATTTTACGTTATTTGGGCAAACCATCATAATCATTCTTATCCAATTAGGTGGATTGGGTGTTTTGACCATTACAAATATATTTGCTTTGCTCTTTAAGTCATCTTCTTCCTTCAAAAACAGAATGATGGTAAGTGACATGATCAAAGAGTTGGATAATCGTAACACCTTCTCTACCCTATTTAAAATTGTATTACTAACTGTAATCGTCGAAGCCATAGGAGCCATATTGATTTATTTTACCATTGCTAATGATCCGAATGTCACAGAAAACCCAACTTTTTTTGCGGTATTCCATTCCATTTCAGCTTTTTGTAATGGTGGCTTTTCTACATTAACAAATTCACTTTATGAAGAATCAGTAAGATTTAATTACAATTTACAATTGATAGTATGTTGGCTTATAATAACTGGTGGACTTGGGTATACAGTCATGATAAATCATTATGCATTGCTCAAAAACTGGACCTTATCAAATATATGTAAATTTGGAATTTCTGGATTTAAATATCAAAAAGAACTTAAAAGAACGAGTACAAATAGTAGAATCATCTTAATAACTACTTCTATATTGTTAGTCATAGGAACTATGTTATTTTTTCTTACAGAATACGACAAATCTCTTAATGAACATTCTTTATGGGGTAAGATAGTAGTTTCATTTTTTAATTCTACTACGCCACGTACAGCCGGATTTAACAATGTAAATATGGCTGAATTAGGTATTCCTGCTTTTATGCTTACATTGGCATTGATGTGGATTGGTGCATCTCCAGGGTCAACAGGTGGTGGTATTAAAACAACAACTTTTGCTGTCGCATTACTTAATTTGTATAACCAAATAAGAGGTAGAGAAAGATTAGTTATTAATTTCAGAGTAATTCCATCTATAGCCATAAACCAAGTTAATGCAGTGATTATGCTATCCATATTTGCTATTTCCTTCTCGACTTTTTTACTGTCGTGGATGAACGCATCATTGACCTTCAAAGATTTACTTTTCGAATCTATTTCTGCATATTCGACGGTAGGACTAAGTACCGGGATTACCGCATCATTAACACCTTCTAGCCACGTTGTACTTGTTATAGTGATGTTTTTAGGAAGGGTGAGTTTTTTAACTTTCCTGATAGGTATCTTTAGCTATATATTTAAAGAAGACAAAACGTGTGAACCTTATTATCCTAAAGAAAATGTATTTATCAACTAAATATTTTTGACATGCAAAAAAAAGTTATTGTAATTGGTCTTGGTAATTTCGGTGGTAACCTTGCCAAAAAACTCACAGAAGATGGACATGAAGTTTTTGGTGTAGACAAAAATGGCTCCAAAGTTGATCTCATTCAACATAAAATCAATCATGCAGTAGGTCTTGACACTACAGAAGAATCATCTCTAAGCCACATGCCATTGGATGATACAGATATTGTTGTGATCGCTATAGGAGAGAATGTAGGTGCATCCATTACTACGACAGCATTGATCAAAAAACATTTTACTGGAAGGGTTATAGCTAGATCTTTAACTCCGGTACACAAAACAGTATTGGAAGCAATGCAAATCGAAGAAATCATAGAACCAGAAGCAGAATATGCCCATGAACTTGCCAATAGAATCATGGTCAAAGGTGCTATCAAAAGTATGGAATTGCATGGTGATTACGAAATATTGGAAGTAATCATTCCCAAAAAAATAGTCGGTAAAACACTCGGAGATTTAGATATTAAAAATAAATATAAAGCCCATATTGTCACTGTAATCAAACAAACAGAAAAGAAAAACTTCCTTGGTAGCCCTACAATTATCAAAAAAGTATTTGGCATCCTCCATTCTGTTTATGAATTTGAAAAAGATGATTTACTTCTTATGTTTGGCACCAAAAAGAATATTGATCGGTTTATTGAAGAAAATAGTTAGAGTCCTGTATACTATTACATTTCTGAACTTAGAATTTTTAAAATGCGCTAAGTTTTTCTAATACCTGATCTATCAGTTGTTTTCCTACAGGTGAAAACTTCTTAAAGTCATTATTTTCCTTTGCCAATAAAGCCAACATAAAGTTATCAGCCATGATCTCGTCGGGGTGAATGATATATTGTGTATTATCTTTAATTTTGGTAAAGAATGAAGGTGTTTTCTGCAAATTCACCAAGGTCTTTCCCGTAGCATTGGACTCAGCATAATAATGATCACCTTTGTCAGAAAGTCCATAAAGGTCAAAATTTAGATAATCAAAAAAGAATGGATTTGAATCTTTGTATTCATTAAACTTACTAGTAATCACTGGAATAGCAGATATTGTATCCTTCTGGTCATCTAATTTGATAATGTAATTTAATGATACACCATCAGGATTTGTTAGTAATATTTTCTTTAGAGCATCAGAAAGTACAACCTTTTTGTCCGACTTTTTAAACCCTATCATTGCGTACAACTCATCTCTGACAGGTTCATTGTATCTGGAGAAAACATGAAAAATCTCATGCAACATTACGGGTAATTGCTTTTCCATTTCAAAAGATTGGAATATATTTTCAGGGATCAAAATGTGTTTACCCCTTGTGTAATACACATCTTTGCCATAGTGATTTGTTTTTACCTTAATGAGTTTGATGTCACCTGGAAAAATCCTTGGACTTACTTTATCGCAAATCTCCTTTGCCCTTGCAAATACATCCAACATATGTACTTTTTCAGTTGGAGTCCAATCAGATACCTCAGTAGCTAAAAATGCTTTATATTGTGCTAAAACCTTTGACTTATCTTGTAAAACAACAGATTTTTTCATTTGGATAGCCATATCGATGATGGAAAGCTGCTCAAAGTATCCATCTATATCAGATGTAATAATGGATTTAGATGCAGCAATACTATCCACAAACCCAACAAGTGCTGGTTTACCTTCTAAGATAGTGTCTACTTTATTATCTTTATTTGATCTACACCCAATGAATATAATCAATATAGGGATGATGTTCAAAATTGTTTTCCAAGGACTGTTCATAAAAAATATTTTACTGTGTCCCAAAAGTATAAAAAAGAATCTAATTATTATCAAAAATTTAATTCATTTGATAATCAATTACTTAAGTTTCACTTGATGTCATCTGGCATATAAATTTATCAAAGTGACGTGTAGACAACATCGTTAAATATTAGAATTGCCACCAAATCTCTAATTATTTTCTAATTTATATAAAAAAATGACGAGCGTATTAATTAATCCACTATCTTTGTATTGACATTGAATTTCGACCACTGTTTCAGTTTGGTTTATTCGCTTTTTTTTATTTTTAATTTTTTTTTAATGAACATTTTTGTTGCTAAGCTTAACTACAGAACAAGTTCTGAAGCTTTAGAAGATCTTTTTTCACAGTATGGCGAGGTAGTCTCTGCCAAAGTAATCATGGACAAAGACACAGGTAGATCAAAAGGATTTGCATTTGTCGAAATGGGTAGCGAAGACGCAGGACTTGCTGCAATTGCTGGCCTTAACGAAACAAATTTTGATGGGCAGACTATCGTTTGCAAAAAAGCGGAACCAAGGCCTCAAGCGCCAAGAAGAGATAACAATTTCAGACCGAGAGAGAGAAGATACTAAGATATAGTTTTGTAAAATTGAATCTTTTAAGAGGCTCATCATTATTGATGGGCCTTTTTTATGCAATATTTAATTTTAAAATTACTACTTTTGCAATTCAAAATCAAAATTTAATAATGCAACACCTTAGCGAACAGGAAATTGTAAGAAGAGATAATCTAAATAAACTTACAGAAGCAGGAATAAATGCATTCCCGAGTACTACATTCGAAGTTAACGCCACTACCAAAGAAATAAAAGATAATTTTAAAGAAGGTGATACTACTTACCAAGAAGTCACGCTTGCGGGTAGATTGATGTCAAGACGTATCATGGGCAAAGCTTCTTTTGCAGAATTGCAAGACTCTGAAGGTCGTATTCAAATATATATTTCTAGAGACGACATTTGCCCTGGGGATGACAAAGTTCTATATAATGATGCATTCAAAAAATGGTTTGACCTTGGTGACTTTATTGGGATCAAAGGGTATGCATTCTATACACAAGTAGGTGAATGCTCAGTACACGTTACGGAATTGACTCTCCTCTCAAAATCGCTCAAACCACTTCCCGTTGTTAAAAAAGATGATGAAGGTAATGTCTATGATGCATTCACTGACCCTGAACAAAGATATAGACAAAGGTATGTAGATCTTGTCGTAAACTCACATATAAAAGACGTATTCGTTAAACGCAGCAAGATGTACAATTCTATGCGCGAATACTTAAACAATAAAGGATATTTAGAAGTAGAGACGCCGATTCTTCAACCTCTATACGGTGGTGCAGCGGCAAGACCATTCACAACGCATCATAACACGCTTGACATGAAGCTTTATCTTAGGATAGCTAATGAGTTGTACCTTAAGAGATTAGTTGTTGGTGGTTTTGATGGTGTATATGAGTTTAGTAAGGACTTCAGAAATGAAGGTATGAGTCGTTTTCATAATCCTGAGTTTACACAAATAGAGTTGTACGTAGCTTACAAAGATTATGAATGGATGATGAACCTAGTAGAAGAAATGGTAGAGAAAGTTGCCATTGATCTACATGGAACTACTGAAGTACAAGTCGGAGATAATATAATCAACTTCCAAAGACCTTGGAAAAGATATACCATGTATGAAGCAATCCAACATTTCACAGGTATTGATATCAGTGATATGGATGAAGACCAACTCCGTAAAACAGCTCGCGAGCTTCACGTGCCCGTAGATAATAGCATGGGAAAAGGCAAGCTAATTGATGAAATCTTTGGTGAAAAATGTGAAGGTAACATCATACAACCTACATTCATCACAGATTATCCGGTGGAAATGTCTCCTCTTGCTAAAAAGCATGCGACCAAACCAGGATTGGTAGAACGTTTTGAAGCCATTTGCAATAAAAAAGAGATCTGCAATGCATTCTCTGAACTCAATGACCCTATTGATCAAAGACAAAGATTCGAAAGTCAATTGGAATTAGGTAAACGTGGAGATGAAGAAGCGATGGTATTGGATGAAGACTTCTTAAGAGCATTGGAGTATGGCATGCCGCCTACTGCAGGTCTTGGGATCGGTATGGACAGGTTGGCTATGATTATGACCAATCAAAACTCTATCCAAGATGTTCTCTTCTTCCCACAGATGAAACCTGAAAAACAAGAAAAACCAGAGTGAAGCTAGCTTGGAACCTACTTGCTGGAATTAGAGCTTTTGTTATATTTATAGCCATGGCAGTATTTATGTTTTCATATGCTATATCGTGTATTGTATGGAAACACAGTAAGAAACGTGCATTGAGATTAAGAAAAAATTATCTTAGATACGTTGGAATTCCTGTCTTAAATATTGATGTCATAAAAACAGGTGACCCAATTGATACTCCTGCTTTATATGTATGTAATCACCGATCATTTACTGATCCGATTGTGATTTGTAGGTACTTAAATGCTTTTGTTATTGCTAAAGCTGAAGTCGCAAACTATCCCATAATTAATAAAGGAGCAGAACTCACAGGTGTCATTTGGGTAAATAGACAGGATAAAAACTCTCGTACACAGACTCGAGATAAAATGGTCGAAACCATCAAAGCAGGATACAATATTCTTGTTTTTCCAGAAGGAACTGTTGGCAAAGATAAAGAGACCCTACCCTTCCGAATGGGCACATTCCTAGAAGCAGCAGAAAACAACATTCCAGTTGTACCTATCGCTATTGAGTTTAAATCTCCAAAAGATATGTGGGTTTTGGAAAAATTTGTACCACAATACTTCCATCAATATTCTAAATGGAAGACTGAAGTGAAGTTGACTTTTGGAAAACCAATGATAGGTAAGACCGGTGAAGAATTACATAAGCAAGCTTATGAATGGATCAACACAGAATTAGACACCATGCAAAGCGGATGGAGTCAAGCTTTTAAAGACTGAGATCAAGGTACTTTCTACTTTATTTCTTCAGCCTTATACACCATGTATTCGGTATCACCTTGCCAGAAAAAAGCATTTTCTAGTTCATTATAATGAAGCCTTACATTCTTTCCTTCATACTGCTGAATAAGTTGATAAGTAGCTTCATCTACCACAGAAAAGTCCCAAGTACTTGCTTTAGAAACAATGGTAGAACCTGCTAGCTGCATTTGACCTTCGTAAGTTTTGAATATTTTACCTTTCTTAGATATTTTGTATAAGACACCAGTTCTCGTACCTTCGCTCACTGTCATAGTTCGATAAAAATAGTAAACACCAGAAAATACAACAAGTGAAATAAGAGCAATCCAAAGTACTTTTGTGAAAAAAGATTTTGCTTTTTGTTTTGTTTGTTCGAAAGACATTTTTTGTTTTTACAATATTAATTTACATATAAATCAGATATTCATAACGAAATCAAATATGATAAAGTTTCATTACGCATTATCATTTTTAGGAACAAATCTGATTGAAAGTGAATTAACACAATGTCTGGTATTTTTTGCAGTTAACCTTTCACCAACAAATACGTGACCAAGATGTCCTCCACAATTATTGCATAAGATTTCTGTACGACGTCCATCTTTGTCAGTGATTCTTCTTACAGCACCTGGTATTTCATCATCAAAAGCGGGCCATCCGCACCCAGAGTCAAATTTTGATGATGCATGATATAATTCGTGATTGCATCTCCTACAAATGAAGGTGCCGGGTGCAAAAAACTTATCATATTCTCCCGTAAAAGGTCTTTCTGTACCTTTATTTACGATGACATATTCTTCTTCGGGTGTTAGTGGATTATATTTGGCTTCCATATTATTCTTTGATTAATTGACTAAATTTTTGTTTTAACTTATTAATTTTCGGCGGGATGACGATGGCACAATATGATTGCTCTGGATTAGTCTCAAAATAATTTTGATGATAATCTTCTGCTTTATAAAAAACTTCAGCAGCCACAATTTCTGTCACAATAGGATCATTCCAAATTGTAGTAGCTACATTGGCTTTAGAATCTATTGCAATATCTTTCTGACTATCAGTTGTATAGAAAATCGCAGACCTATATTGAGTACCACGGTCGGCACCTTGTCTGTTTAAGGTAGTGGGATCATGTGTCGTCCAAAACACTTCAAGTAAGGTGTTAAAAGATATTACACTCGGGTCATAAACCACTTCAATGACTTCTGCATGTCCTGTGGTTCCATTACACACCTCACGATAAGCTGGATTTTTGATATGTCCGCCCATATAACCCGAAGCGACTGATGACACTCCTCTTAGTTTTTGAAAAACGGCTTCTACACACCAAAAACAACCCGCACCTAAATATACAGTTTCCATTTTTATTTCTTTTGTGTGATCCAAACAAAAATATAGGCTATAAGTTTGAGACTTTTTCAACCATAACAAAATCTTAAAGAAAAATATGTATTATCGGGCTGAGTACTATTTGCCTTTCCCTTGTATTAATACCAATACTGTGTAGAACAAGATTTTGATATCTAAGCTAAGTGACATGTTTTCAATGTATAGAATATCAAACTTTAATCTTTGGAGCATCTGCTGTACATTGGATGCATATCCGTATTTTACTTGGCCCCAAGATGTAATACCTGGTCGAACCTTGAGTAAGTGTTTGTAGTGTGGTGCTTCTTTTGTGATTAGGTCTATGTAATATTTCCTTTCAGGTCTTGGCCCTACGATAGACATATCTCCTTTAATAACATTAAAGAACTGAGGAATTTCGTCAATTCTCCATTTACGCATTACTTTTCCCCAAGAAGTAACCCTATTGTCGTTGTCATTTGATAATTGTGGCCCATCTTTTTCAGCACCTACATGCATGGATCTGAATTTAATAATATTAAAAGGTAGACCATTCAATCCTATTCTTTCTTGTTTATAGAAAATTGGCCCCGGTGAAGATAGCTTCACTCTTAAGATGCTCATCAAAATAACTGGCAATAATATTAATATAGCGATGAAACTAATGGCATAATCCATAAGACGTTTTACCACCTTTTGCCAATTGGGCATTAATTCTTGTTCGATTTCTATTAAAACTGCACCATAGATATGATTCATTTTGACCGTTCCCACCATAATATCATAGGTATCAGGTATCACTTTGATCAATATCTGGTCTGAATAATCAAACAATGCGTCAAGAATAGCTTTCATTTTTGCATGTTCGGAAGTTTCCACAGCAATGATGACTTCTTCTATTTTATTTCGGGTCAGAATATTTTCTAGACTTTCTAATTTACCTAATTTGGTTAAGTATTTTTCTAAATGGTTGGTAGTACGTCCGTTACTATCTATGAATCCGACAAAATTATGTCCTAAACTATATGGCCTTTGTTTGATTTCTTCGTAAAGATCTACTGCATTTTTGTCACCACCTATGATGAGCGTATTATAGCTAATTTTACCAGCCTTTAGCCTTCGATTTGCAATGGTTAAGATGATCATTCTAAATGAAGCCGTAATCGAATAATGCAGGATAAACAGACGCATAAACAAATTCAAATAGGAAACTTGCTCTAATACTTTGTCATCCATGAGAATAGTAAAGAACAACAAAGTCACACCTAGTAAGGTCGTAAAAAAGGTGCTCCCCAATGTCTCCAACCTTGAATATCGATAAATGTCACGATATTTGTCGAAAATCGAATAAATAATCATCCATATCACTGGAATAATAAGCAATCCTTGCCACAACTTTGCATCAGCAATAATATCAGAAAAAGTAATCTCAGGAAATTCTATAGATTTACGATATACAAAAAAGAAGAACCAAGCCAACAGTGCAGCAAGAAAATCTCCCATTCTATAAATCAATAACTCCAATTTCCTTTGTTCCCTCATATTCTAAAAGTGAACGTGTTTGACATTATCTATCCAAATTTTTGAGGTAGCGCTTATTCCTGTCCTCCTAAAACCGATCGCGATTCTGTATCCATCATAATCTCTTGGTGATAATTTGTCCGTTAAGTCAATGTAAATCTTATTCCAATCTTGTTTGCCTGGCACAAAAACTAAATATTCTACTAATAAAACAGCACCTTGTCTTTTTGCTAAACCAATGGAAATCTCGCCTTCGCCTTTATAATCTAACTCGACATAACTAGCTCCTCTGGAATTTTCTCCTGCAATTATTTCTGTTTGGCTTGCGATCTCAATAAAAGTCAAGTTATTTGTCAACTCAATTAGACCAGAATTATTACCTAAGGCTGAATCATCACTAACAATGCTCATATTGGTTGTAAGATTATTGTCCAAGTCAAAATCTAAAGAATTGGTCTGTTCAAAGCTTTCGTTTACTGGAATTTTCGCTGTAGTTACGTATTGGAATGTAGGATTAAAAGAAATCACTTCTTCTGGTTCGGGTGAAATAACCCTTACATCAGACTTGTAAAAAGGATAAAAAACAGGTGTATCATTGATACCATTATTTCTAATACCAGCCAGAAGTGTGAGTTCTATATCTGAGCCTGTGAGTGTAATAGGAATAGAAGCAGGCAGAGGAAAAACACCCAAAATCTGACCATCAGCAAATGCCCAAATATCCGTTATTTTTTCAGTATCATTGACGCCATCTGGAAGTACCACCTTTGCATCAGCTATTTTTACAAAAGCAGGGACAGGGTCTTCGTTGTCACCTATTCCACAGGAACTTAACAATAAACTCCCTAAAATAAATATTAAAAATATGTGTCTATATATCATGCTCTAAAATAATTATGAAAGAAAAACGGCCAAAATATTTATTAAATTTCTAAAAAGGCCAATCCCTATCAAAAAAGTAAATGAAATGTCTTTTTAACGACCTACAGATAAACTACTATCTAATTAGTAAAAATTTACCAACATACAATTGTATCATCAAATAAGACTTATAAAACAATCTTGGACTGAATGATGTGTGCCAACTTTAAAGCACGATATCCATCATCAATAGTCACCAAAACATCAGATTGTCCCGTCACTGCATTGTAAAAATCACTCAACTCATCTTCTATGGCATTGTTCTTCATGATTTCAGGACTATCTATTATAATACGTTTCAAACCATCATTTGTATGTATCGTCATGCCAGAAAAATCATCATTTTCTACATTTTCTTCAATTTTGACTACTTGAGCCTCTTTTTCAAGGAAATCTAGGCTGATGTATGCATCGTTTTGGAATATTCTAATTTTGCGCATATTCTTCAAACTAATACGACTCGCTGTCAGATTTGCGATAGCGCCACCTGCGAATTCAATTCTTGCATTACAAATGTCGGGCGTCTTACTAACAATACACACGCCGTTAGCCCTTACATCGACTACATCTTCTTTGATCATACTCAACACGATATCCAAATCATGGATCATCAAATCAAGCACAACGGAAACATCTGTACCTCTAGGATTGAATAAAGCTAATCTGTGACCTTCTATAAACTTTGGTTTAAAATCTATATTCCTCAATGACCTGATAGCGGGATTATAACGCTCCACATGACCGACTTGAACCTTTACATTATGTTTTTGAGATAGAGCCACCAATTCTTCCGCTTGTTCTAGTGTTTCTGTAAGTGGTTTTTCTATGAAGACATGTTTGCCTGCAATGATCGCCTTTTTTGCTATCTCATAATGAAATACGGTAGGGCTGACAACATCAATACAATCTACATCAGCAATCAATGCATCTAATTCATCGTATGCTTTGATCTGATGAATTTCGGAGATTGTTATTCTGATGTCCTCATTTGGGTCATAAAACCCGACAAACTCAAATTTTGTATTTAATAAACACTTAAGATGTATTTTACCTAAATGCCCCACACCTACTAATCCTATTTTCACTGTATATTCTATTTAAATTTGAATGGTATTACTGAACCACTCACGACAAAATCAATTAAAAACTAACACATATAACATTCATACTACTTCACTTTAATCCAATGATATTCGATTCATATGTTTTTCAAAACAACACCCATGATAGTGATCAACAAGACTAAAATGACAGCAATAGAAATGGAATTTTTAATATGCCCAATAAAAGTCAAAATATCGGATTTGAACTGTGGATATTTCGGTAAGATCTCAGTTTCCAATTTTGATTTTTTAAAAATATGAGAAGAGTCAAATTCTACCTTGTTCTGAACCAATGTTTTGTACACTTTGAACACCTTAACCCTGAAATAAATATTCAGAAAAAGTAAGGCTACAAATATCCCAATGATTAAAAAAGTGAGCGTGGTTACCATATTTATTGCTAAGTGGCACAAAGCTAATAAAATATGTCTGTCTTACCAAAATGAGTGCTCAATAGTTTAATCATGCGATCTACTTTTTATTGATTAATCTCAAGCCCATTACAAAACCTAAATAAAATTATGTAGTCAATAGTCAGAAATCGTTACTTTTGCATCATGGCAGCAAACACTTTTGGAGAGATATTCAGACTTACGACTTTCGGTGAGTCACATGGTAAAGGCATCGGTCTCATCATAGACGGATGTCCAGCCGGAATAAAAATAGATGAACTCTTTATTCAATCTGAACTTGATAGACGAAAACCAGGACAGTCCAAAATCGTAACCCAACGTAAAGAAGATGAGTCATTTGTCATTCAGAGTGGTGTATTCGAAGGTTATTCTACAGGTACGCCGATCAGTATTTTCATACCGAATATGGACCAAAAGTCAAAGGACTACAGCCATATAGAACAAGTATTCAGGCCATCGCACGCAGACTATACATATCAAGCAAAATACGGTATCAGAGACCATGCTGGTGGTGGTAGATCTTCTGCACGTGAGACGGCTGCAAGAGTAGCGGCAGGTGCCATCGCAAAAATGATCTTAAATCAAGTAGGTGTACAAATCACAGCTTATGTATCTCAAGTTGGTCACGTTATGATGGACGAAAACAAGGAGATTCAGATAGATAACATCGAAAACAATATAGTCAGATGCCCTGATGATGAAACCGCACAAAAAATGATCGACCTCATCATGCAAGTAAAAAAAGAAGGCGATACGATAGGCGGAAAGGTAGCTTGTATCATCACAGGTTGTCCGATCGGTCTAGGTGCCCCAGTTTTTGACAAATTACATGCAGATTTAGGTAAAGCTATGTTAGGTATCAATGCTGTCAAAGGATTTGAATATGGCTCAGGCTTTGCTTGTGTGGCCATGCGTGGATCAGAACACAATGATGCATTCATACAAAAAGATGGCAAAATACAGACAAAAACAAATCATTCTGGTGGTATCCAAGGCGGTATCAGCAATGGTATGCCCATCCATTTTAATGTAGGGTTTAAACCAGTAGCCACCATCATCTCAGGGCAACAAACAGTAGATATAAATGGCAATGAGTCCATCGCCGAAGGTAAAGGTAGACATGATCCATGCGTTGTGCCAAGGGCTGTACCTATCGTGGAAGCGATGGCAGCACTTGTTTTGGTGGATCATTTACTTAGAAATAAAACGGTTAGGGTTTAGAATGTTGGTAATTAGCGAGTTATTCTTTTATCAACATAAAATTAAAAAATAGATTTCTTGCGATCTTACTACCACAAATTGAAAAGTAATTTATCTCAATGCCATCAGAAATTACATAGCCATATAGCTGCAAAACAAAAAAGCCCTTATGATGCTTGACCATAAGGGCTTTATATTTCCTTTTATTGTAATGGCAACTACTAATGTGCCGCATCCAAACCTTTGTCCAATACGTCTTTGTATAAGATAGGCTCAGGATATTCTTTTTTAAATTCGTATCTTAGTACATCAAATGTCGTAACCAATCCTACCAACATACCATTGTCCACTACAGGCAATGCGTGAAAACGATTGTCTAGAAACAATTCAGCTGCTGTTCCCACCTTATCATCTATTTCCAACTTCACAAGTTTTTTTGACATGATGTCTTTAACTTGAATATGGTCATAGTTTTCATGATTTGGACTATTTATCCATAAATCATAGGTGGTTACCAATCCTACCAATTTGCCTTCATCTACTATGGGAATGTGGTGGATACGTTTTGTTTTAAAAATATCTTTGACATGTGCCAAAGTACTTTCTGGCCCTAATGTGATTAAGTCCTTTATCATTATCGATTGGACACTTTCATTCATCATATATTTGATCCTTTTTGATTTGTTAAATAATTGATGCAAAGTACAACAAAAAAATTTATTTCTGAAAAAAATGAAATATTATTTATTCATTTTGAAGCCCAAAGTACTAAGATAGTCTACAAACGCAAGCTTAATCAATATTCCATGTGTATGCAGCACCTATGGAAAGTCTTAATCCACCAGCCTTGTATGGCAGTGAAGTTATTTTTTCTCCATTAAAAGTAACAGAAGGATTATCAGTATCTATTTCTTTTTCAGCAGTGCCTCCTTCACCTTCGAAAACTAGCTTTGGATTGCTATTACCTGAAGCACTGTCGTACGAAATCTGACCTGTGATATGAAAATTTGGTGATAACGTATATCTTAGGTCTACTTGTGGAGAAAATACCAATATTTGGCTTTTTAGCGTAATAGGCAATTCTGCTTCTTCAAAAATACTTTCACCCACTTGAATATACCCAGTGGTATTTTCAATAGACCCAAGGCCAAACCCATAATTTCCAAATCCAAGACCAATATTGGGTCTGACGATTAAAAATTTACTTCCTAAAGCAACAGGAATGCTCCATCCAATAGAATATTCGAACAATCCACCAAAATTTTCACCTAATGACAAGTCGATAAATAAACTATGGCTTAAGCCACTATACCTTCTCCAACTGTAGTCAATCTGAAGACCAAAACTGTTATAACTATCTTCTACAACCGTATTGGCAGAAAAGAAATCTGGGGCAGGAGACTCATCCAAAAATGAAGTAACAATGGTTCCTGGATCGGTATTCAATGTTCTCGGTCCGAATTTTATACCAAGACTTCTATACCTATCAGGCAAAGACGATGAAGCTTTCTTTTTTGGTTTAAAAAAGTCATCAAAACCATTCGCCATGACCGATTGAGAAAAAGCTAACACGCAACTTATAGTTACAATTCGTAAAAAAGTGTTCATAAATTATTAATTTAGTTTTAAAATGAACCGCAAAAGTATTAATTAAAACTAAATTCCTAAATTTTATACCAATTATCTATAAGTTTTTATAGGTTATCATAAGCCTACAATTTCTTCTTAAGTGACAGAAGCTCATCTCTTAATTGAGCCGCAGTGATGAAATCCAAATCCTTGGCTGCTTTTTTCATTTTGATTTCTGTATCCGAGATCAATTTTGACAATTGATCTTTGGACATGTATGCAATGATAGGATCAGCTGCTAGGCTATCGCTTGCATCTGGCTCGATGTAGGCAACTGGTTTTTTGCCTCTGATATCTAGGATAGATTTTTGGGCCATGATATCTTCTTTGGACTTAAATATGGTCGTCGGCGAGATATTATGTTCTTGATTATAAGCTATTTGGATGGCTCGTCTTCTATTGGTCTCATCCATAGTCATCTGCATACTACCTGTGACTTTGTCTGCATAAAATATTACCAATCCATTAGAATTCCTTGCAGCTCTACCCGCTGTCTGCGTCAATGACCTGTTATTTCTCAAAAAACCTTCTTTGTCCGCATCCAATACTGCTACTAATGATACTTCTGGTAAATCCAATCCTTCTCTCAATAAATTGACACCTACCAACACATCAAACTCTCCCAATCTCAAATCTCGTATGATCTCTACCCTATCCATCGTATCTACTTCGGAGTGGATGTAGCGCACTTTTATATTTAGTTTTGTCAGGTACTTGGTAAGTTCTTCAGCCATACGTTTTGTCAGTGTAGTGACCAAGACTCGTTCATCTTTCTCAATCCTTTTTTGGATTTCTTCTAGTAAGTCATCTATTTGATTGAGACTAGGACGTACTTCTATTGGTGGATCTAGTAATCCAGTAGGTCTAACTATCTGCTCCACAACGATACCTTCTGTTTGTTCTAACTCGAAGTCTCCGGGTGTGGCACTTACGTAAATCACTTGATTGATAACTGACTCAAACTCTTCAAAACTCAGTGGTCTATTGTCCATTGCAGAAGGAAGTCTAAAGCCAAAGTTGACAAGATTTATCTTCCTTGCTCTATCGCCACCCCACATACCACGCACTTGTGGCAATGTTTGATGGCTCTCATCTATAATCATTAAGTAATCTTGTGGAAAATAATCCAACAAACAAAATGGTCTTGTACCTTGCCTACGTCCATCAAAAAATCGAGAGTAATTTTCTATACCATTACAATACCCCAATTCTCTGATCATTTCTAGATCAAAGGTCACACGTTCTTTAATTCTTTGTGCTTCGAGGTATCTGCCTTCGGCTTCAAAGAATTTTTCATGATTATGGAGTTCATCTTCTATATCGCGAATGACCGCATTCAGTCTATCTTTGGGCGCTACATAAAGATTGGCAGGGAAGATGGCAGCGTGTTCAAGGGCAGTGATTCGTTTGCCACTTTCTATTTCTAGTTGCTCTATGATTTCTATTTCATCACCAAAAAAAATAACTCTATACCCATAGTCCACATAAGGCAGATTGATATCAACAGTGTCGCCCTTCACACGGAAAGTACCACGTCTAAAATCTGTCTCCGTACGACTATACAAACTCTGGACTAGACTATACAAAAAAGCATTTCGACTGATGACTTGGCCTTTTTCTATCCTGATGATTCCTGTTTTATAGTCTTCCGGATTTCCCATACCATATATACAAGACACGGATGAGACTATGATCACGTCTCTTCTACCTGACAAAAGTGATGATGTCGCTCTCAGTCTGAGTTTATCAATTTCTTCATTGATCTGAAGATCTTTTTCGATATAGGTGTCGGAATGGGTGATATAAGCTTCTGGTTGGTAGTAATCGTAATAGGACACGAAATACTCCACTGCATTATCAGGAAAAAACTCGCACAACTCTGCGTACAACTGTGCCGTCAATGTTTTATTATGGGTCAATACCAAGGTCGGTCTTCCCATTTCAGCGATCACATTGGCCATGGTAAAAGTCTTACCTGAACCTGTGACACCAAGCAATACTTGGGCACGTTCGTTTTTCTTTAGGCCCGCTATGAGTTGTTCGATTGCCCTTGGCTGATCGCCTGTTGGTTTGTAATGGGATGTTAAGCTATAAGACATGAACTAATAACAGATAAAGTGCAAATGATGTTTAAGCGAATTTTAGAAAACAACTTTTTCTGAAAGAAATTTATTGCTAAAATAATTTAGTTGTTATCTTAAAGAAAAGATGTATTTATTGTCTTATTTTATTTAAAGGAATTATATCCGTATTTTACGGTTAATTACAAATAAAATTTGTTTTTTAAGAAAAGAAGTTATAATGTATTATTTTTAATTTTGAAATTATCAGTAATCGATAATTATAGGATGTTTATTTGTTGATGTTAATTTTAAATCTGGCAGCTTAGATGTTTGGAAAAACCGCAAGTGTGTCGTAAGTTTGTTGTGGAAATAAGTAAGTTGTAACCTATTTATACTAGATGTCAGCACCGAAAGAAATATTAAATAAAGCAGTAGATCAATTTTTAGTAAAAAAACTCTACGATGATGGATTTACTTATAATTTCAACTCGACCAAATTCAGCAAGAAGAATGAAATTGGATTTAGGTTTGAGATTAATTTCTTAGGTTCAAAAACGAATTGGCTGACCGAATTTGTAGATTTCAAGGTGCAATATCTAATTTACTCATCTTCATATAAGACTTGGCATAAAAAGAATTTTCCATTAGAACCTTTAATTGGTGGCGGTTATCTTAGTGGTGATCACAAAATCTTGTTACAACAACCACAAAACTATCAGCCTGGATTTGGTTATGACTTTGTAAAATTCAATCATGAAGTTATTATGAATGATGTTTGGGAAAATTATTTAAATTTCGGTAAAATTTATTTTGAATCAGCATCTAATTGGGATAAAGTTCATGAAAATTCCACATGGTCATCATTGAAAATCGATAGTCTTCTAATTCAAAATAAATTAACAGATGCTGAAGTTTTAATAAACAAAGCATTAAATGGTTATCTTGAATTATTTGGCCATGAGTCAAATGTTCCACTAAGTAGCAAACAACATTTTGATATATATACCTTAAGACAAAAATATTTAGCAGAAATAAACAGGTTATAACAAGCTTCACCGCGCCAACCCTGCTATCGCAACGGCACGTCGGGTGCAGCCAAACCGTTATATTGAAAACGAGAAAAAATACATAATTTTCCCAAAAAAGTTAAAAGAATAATATCTATGATTTACGGTAAATGACAATTAAAATTTGTTCAGTAAGTAGAGAAGGCATGGGCTACTGGGTCCACTGCTTCTATAATCGCAATATAAATTTGTGTTTCAGTCTGTTCTAATTTTTCTTCAGCAGATTTGACAATGATTAGTTATTTTGTTTTGCCCTTAGTCCAAAGCCTAACTCCCCTTAGGAGTTTACAAAAAGTATTCTACACTCACTAAAAAAAAGGAAATTAAAACTTAGAGTATGTTTAAATTTTTAAACATATTCTTATCAAATTATAACATTATTTCAAAATAAAGCCTTATATTTGTACTAGCCAATGTTAACCGTTTATACTTGCAAAAAAGATAAAGATATTACTTTTTTTTCTTTTTTAAAATAATCATTATTCGAATCAAAATATTATAAATGAACGTCAATACATCATGTATCGACGTTCATTTATTAAATATCCAAGTACATATTTTAGGAATTCAAATAAAAATACTGAATATCTAAATGAATATTTTAAACATCCAAATGGATCTTTTAGGTATTCACATAAATACTTTCTGAATCTGCATAAATATTTACTATATCCACATGAATATTTTCTGAATCCACATGGATTCAGAAAATATTTACATCAATTTATAATGTATCCATCTGGATTAAGAGGTATTGCTTAAAGGTTACAAGATAACCTTCAAGTCTTACAAAGGAACAAGCAAAGATTGATTTGCAACACTTAAGTGGTACAAGCTAATGCTTAAAGGTTTCTTTGCAACGCTTAAAGCAAATTAAGCAACACTTAAACGTTTCTTTCCAACATTCAAGCATCACTAAATAACGTCTAAATGAATCTTTGCAACACTCAAGTGTTGCAAACAAACGCTAACTGATTACAAAGTAAAAAGTCGATGTTTTAAGCTAATCAGACCATCCTACACTGACTGCATTTCAGATGTATAAGCTATAGATGGTTAGAGTAACTCATTCATTATTTGTTTTGAAAAGTTTGGAAAAACCAAGTTGTGTTGTAGCTTTGTTATAGAAATACGTAAGTTGGCGGTCAGCTTAAAAAATGACAACACTTATTGACTTAAAACAAAAAAATATGGACAGATTTGAACACATAAAATACATTGTCGACCAACTCATAGGACAAGGGAATTTAACCATAGTTGACGCTGCTTTTTCAACGGACTATTTGGCTCATGCTGGTGAAAAGACGCACAATGGACACAAATTTATTAAGCAATTTACTAAACAAGTGCGGACGGCAATTCCCGACATAAAAATTGTAAAAATTGAGATTTTATCCCATTCTGACGATGTATTGACTTGGCAAAGAACATTTAGCGGTACGCATAAAGCGGACTTAAAAGGAATTCCTGCTTCAAATAAAAAAGTTAAATGGTACGAAATAGTTGTTTCTCGCTTTGACAAAGACAAAATAATTGAAGAATGGGTAGCTTCTGATTTGGCTTTTCAATTGATGCTGAAACTAAAATGACAAAAATAATAAGTGTTTCATAGCTTTGTTGTAGAAATAAGTAAGTTGGCAGTAATCAAGTCAAAAAAATAAAACAAAAGTATGGTAATAAATAAATTTCTTTTTCTTGCCCTAATTCAATTATTTTGCACAAACATGTATTGTCAAAATGAGCCATTAAGAATAGGCGTAGTTGGGTTAACACATACACATGTGCATTGGATTTTTAATAGTAATTCTAATGAAGAATTTGAAATAGTCGGAATTGTTGAACCTAATAAAGATTTGGCAAAGAGATATGCGCATCAGTATAAATTTTCAATGGACATAGTTTACAATACTATTGAGGAATTGATAGAAAAGAAACAACCAAAAGCAGTAACAGCATTTGGAACCATATATGACCATCTGAAGATTGTTGAAATTTGTGCTCCAGCGGGAATTCATGTAATGGTTGAAAAACCTTTAGCGGTAAATTTAGAACATGCAAAAAAAATGAAAAATCTTGCTGATAAGTATGGCGTTCATTTATTGACGAATTATGAAACGACTTGGTATCCAACTAACCACAAAGCAATTGAATTAATTAAGCAGGATACAATTATTGGTGATATCCGAAAAATAGTTGTCAGAGATGGTCATAAAGGTCCTAAAAAAATAGGAGTAGATAAAGAGTTTTTAGAATGGTTGACAGATCCAGTTCTTAATGGTGGAGGCGCTATTACTGATTTTGGTTGTTATGGAGCTAATTTACTAACTTGGATTATGGAAGGTCAAAAACCAAATAGTGTAACTGCCATAACAGCTCAACAACAACCCGAAAACAATCCGAAGGTGGATGACGAAGCCATTATAATTTTGACTTATGACAGTTTAGTAGCAATTATACAAGCTTCATGGAACTGGCCAATTGGCAGGAAGGATATGGAAATCTATGGATTGAAAGGAGCAATTTACTCAGATAATCGCCATGATTTGAGAATACGAATTGCAACTGGTTATGATGAATTTAATGAGGAAAAAATAAAGTTAACAGAAAGAGAAGCTCCTTACAATGATCCTTTTGTTTATTTTGCATCCATAATAAATGGAAATATTAAAACAAAACCATATGATTTATCTTCTTTAGAAAATAACATGATAGTAATGGAAATTTTAGATGCTGCAATCAAAAGTTCCAAGTTAAATCAATCTATTAAACTAAAAAAATGACTTCTGTCAACACCAAGATCGCCGAAGTATGCCGACACGAACTGCACTAACACAACCAAACTCGGAGACGATGGTCGAAGTAACGCTAATGCGTCACAAGTTCCGTAACTTCGATCCTATTTTTTAAGAATCCTGCTAGAGCAGGACAGGTTTTGCAATTCGTCACCGCAAATACTAATACATTAAAGCACGAAATCTAGAAGCAAATAGTTTTGTGCTTTATTTTTAAGTGAGGCGCGTATTGAATCAAAGATTCATAAAATAGTGTATCGCAGTTGCAAACTGCGACGATCGGAGTAAGAAATCAAAGCCTTAATTTCATTTGATAGATGATGAAGATTTCAGATTCAACTGCAGAGATATTTGGAAAGACCGTAAGTGTGTCGTAGCTTTGTTGTAGAAATAAGTAAGTTAATGAATATTCCAGTAAAATAGAAAATGAAAAAAGAAATATTATCAACATTGCTAATTGTAATTACTAATGTAATTTTTGCACAGAATATTCCAGACAAAATTACATATCCAGATACATTATGGTCAAAATCGGATTCTTTTTATGTCTGGGCCTCTTCTTGGGATGACAAATATGTACTTTCGACCACCCAATCAGATACAATAGACCTTGGTACTGACGGATTTGAAGGTGTATATATAAAAGTGTGGACAGATATTGATACTGTAACAATACCATATGTTAATTCACCATTTGAACAATGGGTTTTTATTCCAATAGCATCAAAAAATGATACAACGATTTATAGATTAAGATTTAATCCGGAACATTCAGAATTTTCATCAAAATACATTAGTGAAAAATCAGGAACATCATCGTTTCAAATTCCAGAAACATATGAATTAGCAAATATCATTTTATATCTTTCGGATTGTTCAAAGCTAACTCATAACCATCCAGAAGGAACTTTATATGCTAATCAAGTTGAAAAACATTTTGGTTCTTTTAGAAATCATCCACTCATTAGAATACTAAATAAAAAATGTACAAGTGAAAATTATTGGTCAACCTATTATGGCTTTAGAGAAAACAGTATCTGCTTTGAGTTCGGAGATAATGATATTTTAGAATATTCCTCTCCATACAAACATGTAAACTGGGATAGGTCTGAAATTATGGGGGGCGAATTTCGAAATTTAACATATCTAGTTCAAGATTTTGTTAATATTTCAAATTACAGAAAATTCTTTTTGAGCAATAAAGCATATTATGAGAAACTTGAAAAAAGGCTTTCGGAACTGCAGCCAATAGACAAAATGAGAAAGTGGTTAGAAAAAGAGTTTCCTTTCAAATTTGATGCATTCAAGGTTGTATTCTCACCTTTAATAGTAGGCTCACATAGCACACAAAATTTCTTTAAAGGATTTTTCAAAAACCCTGACTTCAAAGAATGCATAATGTTTGTAAATTCTTCTGAGTCAATAGATCTAAATAATCAATATTCTGAAGCTTTAAAAGAGGGATTAATGTCAGGTATTGTATTTACCGAAATTGATCATAACTATGTTAACCCCTCAAGTTCTAAGAACGCTATTTTAATTAAAGAATTACTAAAAAACAAGAATTTTTGGGCTACAGCAAATGCTCAACAAATCTATTCGAGTGAAAATGCTATATTTAATGAGTATATGACACATTCATTGTTTTGCATTTATGTTTCTGAAAATTATAGTAAATCTGATGCCAATGCTATAATTAATGATAGAATCAAATTGATGGCAAAAAGGGGTTTTTCGAAATTTGATGAATTTAATATTACCCTTGGTAGCATTTTAAAAAATCGGACAAAAACCGTTTATGAACTCTATCCAGAAATTATTAACCAAATGCAAAATATTAAGTAATAAAAAGTCATTAACAACGCACTGAACAAAAAGACTCCCTAACGGTCGCCCGTCGCCAGTGCTGGATGTTGTAAACTTAATCTAAGCGTTAAAAAATAAACATGGAAATAGGAATAGATAGTTTTGCAGGAGCACCTTAAGACTCAGACGTAAGCCATTCAGATGCATTAGCACAACTCCTCGAGAGAATTGAATTAGCAGATAAAGTGGGTCTGGATGTATTTGGCATTGGCGAACATTACCGAAAAGAGTTTTTAGATTCGTCACCGGCAATTATCCTTGCTGCTGCAGCTTCACGTACTAACAGCATTATTTTAACCAGTGCAGTTACGGTACTTAGTGCGGCAGATCCAGTAAGGGTTTTTCAAAATTTTGCAACCTTGGATTTAATTTCAAAAGGAAGGGCTGAAATGGTAGTAGGTCGCGGTTCATTTATAGAATCCTTTGCTCTCTTTGGTCTAAAACTAGAAGATTACGATGACCTTTTCTCAGAGAAGTTGGGTCTTCTACTTAAAATTCGTGAAAGCGAAATTGTTAATTGGTCTGGTCAATTTCGTCCCGCTCTACATAATCAGGCTATTTATCCTCGTCCGTTTCAAAAAAAGTTACCCATTTGGCTTGGTGTGGGAGGAACACCTGCCTCATTTGTTCGAGCTGGCACGTTGGGTTTGCCATTGATGGTTGCGGTAATTGGAGGTGAAACACATCGTTTCAGACCCTTGGTCGATTTGTACAGAAAAGCAGGTGAAGAGGCAGGCTTTGCACCAGAAGAGTTAAAAGTTGGCTTGCACTCGCTTGGCTATGTGGCTGATACAACCGAAGAAGCCATCGCAGAATATTATCCGGGCTATGCAGAGATGTTTACAAGAATAGGAAAGGAGAGAGGGTTTCCTCCAGTTTCCAGAGAAAGATTTAATGCACAAAATGGAGCATCAGGGGCCTTGCTTGTTGGCAGCCCAGAAGAAGTAGCTGAGAAAATACTTCGCCATAGTAATTCACTAGGTGGAATCTCAAGATTCACGTTCCAAATGGATGCCGGTATTCCCCATGAAAAACTTATGAAGTCAATTAATTTGATAGGGAAAAGTGTTTCTCCAATGGTTAATGATTTAGTAAAAGATTAGCGAATTGTTGACAAACAGCAAACAACAAAACCTAAACGGTATTCATACGCCGTGTAGCCAAAACGATATCTTGAAATAATAGAGTAATAGAAAATAAATTTTTAAAAATGGGAATATTTGATTTTTTAAAAAACAAGAAAGAAAGTCCAAAAGACATAGACGAATTGAAAATGGATATTGAAACTCAAAGAAAAGGATATCATGAATTGAGTCAAATATGCCTAACCAAGACTAAACAAATAGAATATTCTAAATTTATTGAAGAGCTAAAAGATTATAACGATGACGATGAATATATGACAACACTTAACTATGTCATAGATTATTTATATCAAAAAGGCAACTATTTCATAATTTGTTTAGACTGGAAACAAGAAATTTCTTCTCTCACTCATGGAGTTAATCAAATAATTACTGAAAATTTTGATAAACAAATTGAGTTGCCCCGACAAGAAGATTATGGGCAGAATGCTTCAATCTCCTATAACAATGTATTTAAAGATTTTGATAAGGAAATTAATAAAATTGGATTGCAATTAAGTTTTATCGATACAAACAGTGATCAATACGTTGTTGTAGTACATAAAATAGAAGATTTAGAGAAAGCTAAAAGTGCCATACAAAAAATTGGTTATGATTGTTTAAGTTCAAAATCACGAAAAATTAGTGGCTAAAAAGAATTACATCTATAATCTACGGTTAATGACTAATGAAATTTTTTCAACTGCAAGGATATTTGGAAAAGGCGTAATTGATTCGTAGCTTTGTTGTAGAAATGAGTTAGTTATAGACAATTTATATATAGATTTTATGGATATCAACAACGTTAGAGCAATACTAAAACCAAATGGATATAATGCCCAACGAGAACTTGGTTTAAAAGAGAAACTTTTTAATTATGACTTTTCGCCAATGGTAGCATTTGGAACGGATATGGGTTCGTATATTGAATATACTGAAGCTTCCGAACAAGATGATTTAGAACAAAAGATTAGTGAGATTAAAAAAATAGCTTTGGATAACATTTCCAAAATAGTTGTGAATCATTCTGTTCAAAATATAGAAGGGGACAAACTCTTTATTGCTGATCCTCACGAATACGCTTCGGAAAAAATATTAGACAAAGAATTTTTAGAAACAGTTTCAAAACAATTAGGTAGCGAATCCTTTCTTGTTGGAATTCCATACCAGGGAGTATTCGCCGCAGTATCAAGTATGAGTAATTTCAAAGGCAAATTTTTAGGGTTTATAAAACTGAAATTTGAAAGTCCAGAGGCTAACCCAATTACACCTCATGTCTTCGAAATTTATAAGGGTGAAATTGTGGCTGTAGCGGGTGAAGATTTAGGTGGGACCATGAATACAATAACACAAGTAGCAAATGGTGATTTAATTGTCGAACTGGAATCAACTAATTTTGAAGAATTTAAGCAACAAATTTCAAATGGATATTCTCAAGCTATGTTATTAGCGATGAAAAATAAAGGTTTCTCAGGTAATATAATCTTTAATCAAAATAATAAAGACTTTATTTTTGATAACGCAGTTTTAGAGAAATGCAAGTCTTTTACGGAACAAATCTTGGGTAACGAGATGGCTCAAACTATTATTAAGGCAATGTCAGGAAATGGGATAACTCCAGGATTTACCCATTGCGGTAGAAAAATAGTATTGAGAGATATTCAAACTCATTCATTAGATACATCACAAGAAAAGTCTAAAAAGAAAAAATGGTGGGAATTTTGGAAATAAATAAAGAAATGCTAACAATGCACTGGACGGACAGACTTGCTTACGTTGCGTCCATCGCCAGTGCTAGACGTTATATGTCATGCTTGGGCGACCTGCAGACGCATAACTGTGAAGCAAGAAGTTAACTTTGACGAGCAAAAAAAAATAAATGACGCAAAAAATATATCAAATAGACGCATTTACTGACAAGATATTTTCAGGAAACCCAGCTGCAGTCTGCCCACTTGACAGATGGTTGAATGATGACATTTTGCAAAAAATAGCAATGGAAAATAACCTTGCTGAAACTGCATTTTATGTAAAGCAGGACAAGCAATTTGAGATAAGATGGTTTACACCTACAGTTGAAGTTGACCTTTGTGGACACGCAACATTGGCAGCCGCTTACGTTTTATTCAATCACGAAAATTATACTGAGAACATTATTCAATTTTTTTCGCCAAGAAGTGGGGCATTGACTGTTAGTAAAAACGGAGAACTCTTAACACTAAATTTTCCAGCTGACAAATTTGAGCAGGTAACATTGACAAGCGAAATTTTTAATTGCTTTAACCTTGCACCTAATTTGGCTTTTAAGGGAAAAACGGACTATCTTTTTATTTTTGAAAAGGAAGAAGACATTTTAAACATTAAGCCAGTTTTTGATGAAATTTCAAAATTAAATGCTCGTGGTGTTATTATATCAGCAAAAGGAAATGATGTTGATTTTGTCTCAAGATTTTTTGCACCACAAGTTGGAATAAAAGAAGACCCTGTAACAGGTTCTGCTCATACAACACTGACACCATTTTGGGCAAAACAACTCAATAAAATCGAAATGACAGCAATACAACTTTCCGAAAGGAAAGGTCATTTACAATGCAGGTATTTAAACGACAGAGTTGACATTAGTGGACAAGGGAAGTTATATTTAACCGGTGAAATTAAAATTGAGTAATATGAAAATACTTGCCATAGAAAATGAAGTTGAAGGCGTAGAATGGGAAAATTTAGAAGACTTATTAAAGGATGAAGCTCAACATGTTTATAATTTATATCTTTCAAATTCATTAAGAGAAATATATTTTACAGAAAACAAAAACGCAATTTTGATTATGGAAACAGAGGATAAGACAACAGCCTTAAAGCTACTGGATACATTGCCATTAGTAAAGTCTGGCAAGATTAAATTTGAGGTTATGGAGTTAAGACCTTATACTGGATATGAAAGAATAATTAAATGATAACTGAGTTTGACATCAAGTAAAATACAAAACTGTTTGAGCAAATATGAATTGGATAAAACGAAATACTATTTTAAAAGGAGAGTTAATCGAACTTATTCCTTTAGAAGAAAACCATTTTGAAGATTTGGAATTTCTAGCAAGAGAAAAAAGTATTTGGGAGTTTATTCCTGCTGATATGAGTAATAGCAATAAATGTTTTGGCGTTTTTTCAAGTGCCATTATTGAAAGAGAAAAAGGTACTCAATTTCCATTTGTAATATTTGATAAACAAAAAATGAAAATAATTGGGAGTACAAGGTTAATGGAAATTTATCCTGTACATAAAAAACTAGAAATTGGCTGGACATGGTTGCATCCTGACTATTGGTCAACACCAGTAAATTTAGAATGTAAGTTATTGTTACTTACTTTTTGCTTTGAGGAATTAAAAGTGATAAGGGTGCAATTGAAGACCGATGAAAACAATATTCGTTCACAGAAAGCAATTCAAAAAATAGGTGCACAATACGAAGGAATTTTAAGAAACGATATGCTAAGAGAAAATGGGACAAAAAGAAATTCTGCATATTACAGTATTATAGATAGCGACTGGGAGACCATTAAAATAGAATTGACAGAAATATTTGAAAATAAAAAGAAGGCTAGCCACTAAAATCATAAAATAATCGGGCTAGCCGAAAACTGATTATAGTAAACATAAAAACTTTAACACGAACGCATAACATCGGTTTGGCAATATGGAGGAAGCAGTGCTTCTATAAAACATTTGTTCAAGGCACAACAGCAGTAATTTATTGAACTTTTGTGTTAAAAATTCTCCACATCGTCAAGACGAAAACCGTTATAGATGCAAAAGAAGAAAACATACATAATTTGTCCAAATAAATTAAATGGAATAAAATTTAAAATTAACAGTTAATTACTAATGAAATTTGTTTTGTAAGGAGAGAAGTCGTTGAGTATCATGTTTAATATTGGAAGTATAAGAAATCAATGGCCTAAAGTTATTTTACAGCCGATGGTGATTTTATATTCAACTGCTAATATATTTGGAAAAACAGGAAGTGTGTTGTAGCTTTGTTCAATAAATAAGTAAGTTAGGAGCAAGGCAAACCGATCAGACAAGACAAAGATGACAGTGACAAATTTCAAATGAAAAACATACCTGTAAGACATATAAAAGATTCTTTTTTTGAAGATCGTTTTAGCATAAGAGCTATTGACCCTATGGTGGCTAAAGAGGATTTGATGCATGCACTTCATCGGCATGACTTTTATTTTGTTTTGTTTATTAAAAATGGAGTGGGCGAACACGAAATAGATTTCATTAAGTATGATGTGGACAACTACTCGGTATTTTTTATCCGACCTGGACAAGTGCATCAATTAAAACTTGAGAAAGGTACTACTGGATTCATGCTGCAATTTACTTCTGACTTTTATGCACCTCGAGAAAACCCTGCCAATGTTGTATTGCGGAAGGTTAGTAATAAAAGTCATTGTCATTTAAGTACAGAAAGCTTTGAAAAAATTGAATTGCTATTGCAGGTTATCTTTCAAGAATTTAGCCAGAAGCAAGAACGATACAAAGAAGTTCTTAAAGCCAGTTTAGACATTATTTTCATTGAATTAGTGCGTCAAAATCGCAACCCAAATAAGAATGCCAGCGAAGCCAAACTTTATGCCCAAGAGCGTTTGGAAGAATTACAAGACTTACTGGAAAAAAACATTCACACCAAAAAACAAGTAAGTGAGTATGCTGAAATGTTGAGCATAACACCATATCAACTAAACGCCATTACGAAAGCGTTATTGCAAAAAACGGGTTCTGAACTTATCACTGAACATATTATTTTAGAAGCCAAGCGCATGCTTATAGGCACTGCCAACCAAGTAAATCAAACAGCCAATATGTTAGGCTACGATGATCCCTCCTATTTTATACGTTTTTTTAAGAAGCAAACAGGGCTAACTCCTGAAGCATTTCGCCAAAATTTTAAATAAGTCCTATTCAACTTGAATTCTGTCCTATTAGGCAGGCCTTCGATGTAGCTACTTTTGTGGTGTTATTTTATTTAATCACATCAAAAAATATCTTTAAATGAACAAGATTTATTTTTTATCAATTTTAATCGTTGCTGCATTCAGCACACAAAATTTACACGCCCAAGACTCAATAGTCAATTTCAACCCCAAAACAGTATATGTGGAAGAAATGATAGGAGACAAACGGCAATTTCTGCAAGTGATGGTAAACAAGGTTTTTGTAGAAAAGAAAAAAATTGGCTTGTTGTCCATTTCGTCTTATGCTGCCGATTACAAAGACAATCCGGGCAACAATGAGTTTCAAAACACATCACTTATTTATCATCACTTATTCAAAGGAATCAGCATCAATTCCGGTGCAAGTTTTACTTCTATCGAGGGTTTGGAAAATTTTGTGGGCTTGCAGTATATGTATCAGCGCAAAACACTTTCGATAATATATATGCCAAGTTATTATTTTAGCCGTAGCCAGAAGATTTCCAATTTTGCCCTCCTGGAGTATAAGCCTTCCTTCAAAAAGAATTGGTCTGTTTATTCACGCTTACAGTTACATTACAACCATGATTTGGATAATGGAAATCATTTCCGAAGTTATGTGTATAGCCGTTTGGGATTAACGTATAAATATTTCGGTTTTGGATTGGCATACAATTATGACAGCTATGGTGCAAATAAAAACGCCAAAAACAATTATGGCGTATTTCTAAAAATAGATTTATAAAAGCACACAAATAATTAAAAACAATCTTATTGAAATAGCCTAATGCCTTCTCTGGCAGCGGTTAAGTCAATGTAATTTTACATCATCATTATTCAGAAATAATATAAATGAATACCAAAAAAAGAATTATCATAGTAGGTGCTTCAGGCACTATGGGGCGGTTTTTAGCCGATTTACTGGAAAAAGAAAACCACGAAATCATAAGGGTAAGCAGAACATCTGCCGATATACAAGTAGATACCACTTCCACCCAATCAATTCAACAAATGTATGAAAAGGTAGGTGCATTCGATGCACTGATTTCAACTGCGGGAAGCACCTTTGTTGGACCTTGGGAGAAACTCAATGACCAAACTTTCAGAACGGGCGTTGAAGGCAAAATGATGGGGCAAATTAATTTAGTATTAATTGGTCAGCACTACATCAATCCAAAAGGTTCTTTCACATTAATAACTGGTGCATTGACACACGAACCTCAATTGAATTTTGCTAACGCATCTGCTGCAAATGGTGCCGTGGAAGGATTTGTGAGAGCCGCGGCCGTTGAGTTGGGAGATGGAATTCGCATCAATGCAGTTAGTCCTACAGTTATAGAAAATTCACCTCAGTATTTTGACTATTTCCCGGGCGAAATCCCTACAACGATGAGGCAATTGGAGTTTGGCTTCAAGAAAAGTTTGTTTGGCACATTAACAGGTCAAATTATTAAACCATAAAATGATTGAAATGTCAACAAAAGTAAAGCTCATGCAAGCCATCAAAATATGGGTAGTCATTTATCCTTCTATTACCCTCTTTAATATTTTGTTTGGAAGTTATTTAGTCAACTTCCCATTGTTTCTGAAAACACTTGCTTTAACATTGGTATTGGTTCCATGGATGGTTTTTGCGGGCTTGCCATTTATTAACTGGGTGCAACAAAAAATGTCAAAAAATGAAAAGCCTTAGTCGAAGAAAATTTATTGAACAAGGTGGAATTATGGCATCCGTTTTTGTAATGCCTTTAAGATTCCATTCAATTTTAAGTAAAAAAGAAATGAGTGATAAAAAACATTTTGATGTAATCATTATAGGTGGCAGTTATTCAGGACTCGCTGCAGCAATGGCTTTAGGCAGGGCATTGAGAAAGGTATTAATTATTGACAGCGGAAAACCTTGTAACAGGCAAACCCCACATTCACATAACTTTTTAACTCAAGACGGAAAAGTACCTAAGGAAATCGCATCTCTTGCAAAACAACAAGTTTCAATGTATGATACCGTTGTATTTCATAATGATCTGGCAATTAAAGCAAGTAAAACTGAAAACGGTTTTGAAGTTCAAACATCTACGAGGGATATATTCAAATCAAAAAAAATAATTTTCGCAACGGGAATCATGGACGAAATTCCCAACATCAGAGGCTTTTCTGAGTGTTGGGGAATTTCCGTCCTGCACTGTCCTTATTGCCACGGATACGAAGTCAGCAATGAAACAACCGGAATCTGGGGCAATGGCGACTATGGATTTGAGTTTTCCAAACTCATTTCAAACTGGACTAAAGATCTGACACTATTTACAAACGGAAAATCAATATTGACTCCTGAACAATCCGCTTTGCTTGAAAGGCATGGCATTAAAATAGTAGAAAAGGAAATTGCAGCATTAGAGCACATCAACGGTCATCTTCAAAATATCATTTTCAAAGATGGATCAAAAAGTTCAGTTAAAGCCATTTACACACGACTTCCTTTTGAGCAACACTGCCAGATTCCAGAACATTTAGGTTGTGGACTAACCGAGGACGGATACATCAAAATAGATGCTTCCCAAAAAACGACCATAAGTGGCATTTTTGCTTGCGGTGATAGTGTGACGCGTTTGCGGACAGTAGCGAACGCTGTGTCAATGGGGACAACAACCGGAATGATTGTAAACAAAGAATTATTAGAAGATAAATTCACAACAAATATTAAATAAAATGAAAGCAATTGTTTATGAGAAATATGGAACAGCTGATGTTCTGAATTTGACAGAAATAGACAAGCCTATTCCTAAAAGTGATATGGTTTTGATAAGAATAATTTCAACATCTGTATCAGCAGCCGATTGGAGGTTAAGGAAAGCAGACCCGTTTCTAGCACGCATATTTAATGGACTTTTTAGACCAAAAAGAGTGAAAACTTTAGGTTTTGAAATTTCAGGAATGGTTGAAGAAACAGGTCAGAATGTAAGTGGTTTTAAAAAAGGCGATGCCGTTTTTGCTTATTGCGGATTAAAGTTTGGAGGATATGCAGAATACATTTGTTTAAAAGAAACAGATATCGTAGCCCACAAACCAGAGAATATGTCTTTTGAAGAAGCTGCCACTACACCCTTAGGTTCTATGACAGCGTTGTCTTTTTTGCAAAAAGCAAAGATTTCTAATGGTCAAAAAATATTGATTTATGGTGCTTCAGGTAGTGTAGGCACTTTTGCGATACAACTTGCCAAGTATTTTGGAGCCCAAGTTACCTCAGTGTGTAGCCAAAAAAATATAAGCCTTGTAAATGCTTTGGGGTCAGACCACGCCATCGACTACGCAACAACGAAGATATCCTCCCTACAAGAAAAATTTGATATAATATTTGATGCGGTCGGAAAAATCAGTAAATCTGAGTGCAGGAAAATTATGTCAGACAATGGAAAATTTGTTTCAGTCAAAAGTCAATCAAAACCCACAAAAAATGATTTACATTTTATAAAAGAATTAATTGAAGCAAAAAAAATGATTTCAATTATAGATAGGACATACAAATTAATAGACATCAGAGAGGCCCACCGATATGTAGAACAATTTAGAAAGAGTGGCAATGTTGCAATATTAGTAAAAGAAGGATTGATTTAATAATTTATTAAACATTTAAAAATATGTATTCATCTAATTTAAATAAAAAGGTTCAGCTGAATTTACCTCACAAAACAGCTTTTTGGGCGGGTTTCTTTTACATACTCACCTTTGTTTCTATACCCACATTATTTTTGTATCAACCTATTCACGAGCCAAATTATCTGCTTAGTAATGCTAACGACAATAATGTAGTGATTGGTGGCATACTGGAAATAATTGTAGCACTTTCTGGGATCATTACATCCATTATTTTATTTTCAGTTTTAAAAAAGCAAAATGAAACGCTTGCCATAGGGCTTATAGCTGCCCGTACATTAGAAGCTTGTACTATATTCGTTGGTGTGGCATTCCTACTAGGAGCAGTTACGTTGCATCAACAAGGAGCAGGAGAAAGTTCCATAGCGATAAGCCGTACACTGGTAGCGCTCTATGACCGTATTTTTGTACTTGGTCAAAGCTTTATGCCTGCCATTGATGATTTATTGTTAGGTATATTGTTATACAAATCACGTTTAGTACCTCGTTGGCTTTCGGTCATTGGTATTATAGGTGCTTTCCCATTATTTGCCGGTTACTTTGCTCTCTTGTTTGGTGTTATAGAACGTTCATCACCATTGACAGGAGTAGCTGCTATTATGGTTGCTTTTTTTGAATTTACTTTGGGGATTTATTTATTGGTTAAAGGGATAAGAAAATCGTAAGACAGAACTTAATAAGCCATGAAATAAGAATGCCCTGCTGCTAACAACTAAGTTTTCGTTTGGTACGAAGTGCCTAGAATGAAAACTCCGTTGAACGGAAGCTTCGGTAGCGGAGCCAAACTTGAAATACGAATTTTAGATTATTAACGCAGAGCGTTACAAGTTATGGAGATATCGTTAGCTACCTTGACTATTCCCTCTCCTTTGCAAGTTGATTTCAAAGGCTTTAGTAGTAATTTTTCATGAGTGTGAGTCATTGAGTGAGCCAAATCACTAAATTCTATTCAATATGGAACATACCTTCCCTTACCCAAAATCATATTGCATTTAGGGAAGAAACTTTTTCATTTGCCGCCTTGTAAAACTCACTTGGTGGACCACGTCTCCCAAAAGTGAGGAGTGTGATCATCTGCCCGGTTTTGCAGCAAGGGCAGGCTACATGATAAGATCCTTTGATCACAACAGGCAATGATGGTAGAACTAACCCTGTGAGTTTGGATTGTAAGGTGGTTAACTTGGATCGTTTCCAAGTTGAGCTTAGGATACCGTAGTGCCTAATCCTTACCAACCGCTTGGGAAGGATATGCAAAGCAAATCTGCGAATGAACTCTTCATGGCTGAGTGTCATCGTTTTCTTTTGACCTTCTGCACGATAATCCTTGTATGATATCGTCACTGTATGATCATCGATGGACAATATACGATGATTAGAGATCGCTATCTTATGAGTGTATCGCCCCAGATATTCGACCACGGACTTGGGTGATCCAAAAGGTCTTTTGGCATACACCACCCATTCTTTTTTGAATAATGTGTCGAAAGTAGATTGCTCTATTTCAAGTTCTGTTGCCCTCAGTATAGCCACGTACTTAGCTCGATATACTTTACTCATTGCCTTGACGGGGTAAAGAAATTTACCATTGGACTTTGATAGTTTCCACTTACCATTTTGATCGATTGTACCTCCAGGAATAATGCAATGGATGTGTGGATGCAAGCTCAAATTTTGTCCCCATGTGTGAAGGATTGAGATCATGCCTGCCTTATTGTTTTTTCCTGCAAATGCTCCTATTGTCTCCCAAGCTGCTCGAAAAAGTGCATCGTAAATGATCTTGGGCTTATGTATAGCCAAAGAGTTTAGCTCACTAGGCAAGGTAAAAACAACATGAAAATATGGCACAGGAAGCAACTCCGTTTCTCGTGCCTCGATCCATTGCTGCCGCTTGTGACCTTGACACTTAGGGCAATGACGATTGCGACAACTATTGTAACTTATCTGTATATGTCCACAACTATCGCATGCATCAACGTGTCCACCTAGTGCTAGCGTTCTGCAATCTTTGATCGCCCTAAGTGTACGTATTTGCCATGAGCTAAGTGAGCTATTCTCTACCTTGTCCCATGACCGATGCAGCACATGGGCTACTTCGTTTTTGGCGCGCATGCTGCAAATAGAGTATCCAAAGGACTAAAGGGTTTGCGGCGACCGCTCTGAGCTATATGCAGATAGATCAGCGTCGTCTCGATGCGCTCGTGTCCTAGCAATTCTTTAAGCGTCATGATGTCCATACCGTCTTCCAGCAAATGAGTAGCAAAGGTGTGTCTCAGTGTATGCACATTGACATGTTTGATTATGCCTGCTTTTTTGGATGCTGAACTCACAGCCCACTGTACTCCTTTTTGTGAGTATCGACTATCGAAATCACCTCCTTTGCGGTTTTCCATAGGCTGACCATTGAATAACCATTCGTCAGGTCGCTCTGCATCAATGTACTGCTTTAATCCTCGAATCAAGTGTCCACTCAGTGGAACATATCGATCTTTCTTGCCTTTGCCCTGAACAACAAGCAACATTTTTCGATCAAAATCAAGATCTTGTAATCTTACGCTGCGTGCTTCCATACATCGCAGACCACAACCATAGAGCAACCCGATGAGTATTTTATGCTTTAGTAAATCAGGCGATGATAATAATCGCCACATCTCTTCTTTAGATAATACTACAGGAAGTTTATTGGGACCCTTGATACTTGGCAGGCCAATGCCATGAGGTTTTAAACCTTCCACCTTGCAAAGCATGAGCAGACCATATACTGTGTGCTTAAAGTAAGAGTCCGACGGTGTTTTGTGTTGTTCTTTGAGTAGGTGAAGATAATCAGTCACCTGATCTTCTTCGAGTTCGGTGGGTAGGCAATCATAGTGAAGTGCCATCTTGGCTATGTGTCGGGCATAGTTTTTGCAGGTACTACTACTGCGTCCGAGGACAGAAAGTTTTTTCTCAAATTTGTCGATTAGTTCCGCAAAACCCGTAACTTGTGATCGCGCTTGAGCAATGATCGTGTGTTGACCTAGATCTTCTGGTCGCTTTTTTTTGTTGACATTTTAATATGATTTAATTAAAAAACAAATGCCAATAATCAAGCCAAGAAGCTACCGAAGGTTTAGTTCAACAATAGTTCAGAACAAAAAAGGCTATTATTCACTCAGCTCAAAAAGGTTTTCGATAATAGAGGAGACTCTTTAAATAGTACTAAGTTCCATAAAGCAGAACTAGAAGTTTGGGAAAATGAACTTCATAGACAGGAAGATGAAGAAAAAGGGGAAAGTTTAAACAATCATAATTGGTTTAAAAAAATAAAGTTAAAGATTTTTAAATGGATCTCTATTAAGCTTTTTCCTGAATATTGGAATCTAAGTATTGATGATTTAAAACATAAAAAGCTGATTTACAGCCAATACAAAAAAATGTACGAAGGTCGTGGTGATGCTGTTAAAGCAATAGAATACCAAGGTAAAGAACTAGATGTACATAGAACTAATTTATTTAAAACAGGTGGTCAATATTGGGAAAGATTTCAATTATCATTAAATAAGTATTCCAATAATTTTGGTCAAAGTTGGCAATGGGCAGTGAGCTGGATTTTTGGTTTAGGAATTATAATCTATATTTTTTACTGTCGTAGTTTAGGTTTTTCATTTGGTTCAGGTAATCCAAATGAAATTGAAACATATGAAACGCTTTTCTCTTATTTTTTTGAATTCATAAATCCAATAAGAAAAGGAGAATTTATACAAATGCCATTGTTAATAAATGGAAAGATTGAAAATGAATATGTGACTATAACTCCGATAGCAAGAGTAATTGATTTCGCCTGGCGCATAATAATCACATACCTTGGTTATCAACTCATTCAAGCATTTAGAAAATATAGCAAAAAGACAAGTTAGAATGCGGGGTTTTTAGTTTGACCTAAGTGAGCATATGGCGATACATATTCCAGTCTTAAAAAAATCTCAGTCATCATTTCAATCTTTTAATCTGTTCCTCTTACAATATAAAGTCACCGAAATGATTTTTTTATCATTATAAGTTAAAATCAAAATTGGTTTATCACAAATTATTATCAAAATCCATTTTTTCATGGAGTATTCTCACTACAATGCAGGTTTTGTCTTGAAATCTGTAAAAAATAATATGCCTACCAGTTTTAATTGTTTTATACTCCTTACTAGAATGTACATAATTTTTTCCTATTAGTTTTTCTTGCGCAATATCATTAATACAATCATCAATAAGCGCTACATATTTTACGGCCTGATTATATGACCAATTCTCTACAGTGTAATCAAATATTACTTCAATATCTCGATAGGCTTCCGGGAGAATGAGAATTTTATACATTTTGTTTATACTTGGTAGCCATTTTTTTTAGAAAGGCATCATGGTCATAAGAAAGTGGTTCACCACTTTTTTCGCCAGCATCCAAAGCATTATTAATGGCTTGTATTTTTTGCTTTCGCTCAACCAAAAGCCTTAAACCTTCCCTAATCATTTCTGACGCAGATCCATAAGTACCTATACTCATTTCCTTTTTAATCAATTCTTCGTAATATTCACCCAGGATAACAGATGTATTTTTACCCATTTCTTTTAATTATCTCACAAATATACCACATTATGGTATATTTGTGAGATTTTTTCTATTTTTTAAAAAAAATATTGTAATTGTTTTCTTCCAATAAATTTTACAGCCCATCCAATTCTCAAAACGGAGTTTGGAATCTCTTGAAGACAATCTTGCATACGGTTGTATTTTAGTTTGTGTTTTTATGGCTAATTCCAAAGTTGATCGTTTATGTAGAAAAAAGTATTTTCAAAACTGACTTTGAAAACTATTCTTTAATGGGTTGGGCTGCGTTTATTTTATTCAGTCTATTAGGACTTTGGAGTGGATATACTATGAGTTGGCATGGGAAAGGTACACCCTTACCTTTGGAATGTCCACAAATACTGGTCATAGCTGGTCCTTATAAATTTGTCCGCAATCCTATGGCATTAGCTGGAATTGGTCAAGGTATTTCAGTAGGTCTTATCTTAGGCTCTCCATTTGTGATAACGTATGCCATTGCAGGCGCTATTCTATGGCATTATCTGGTAAGACCATCAGAAGAAGTTGATTTATTGGGTAAATTTGGAGATGAATATAGACTTTATCAAAACAAAGTCAAATGCTGGGTGCCAAGATTTTAAAAAATTATAGAAAAACGGAGTAATTAAAAGTAGGTGTTTTTCCACCTACGATTCTATAGGGTTTCAGTTTTGAAAGATATAGTCATCTTATTTACCAACATTTTTTAACCTTTTTACATTCGATTAATAGTACAATTTAAAAATAATTCTTTTCTTGCACAAAAATTTAAGTTATGCACAGACATATTCAAGAGTGGTACAGCCCTTCGCTAAACAAAAACATGGAAATAGTAGAATACGGTCATCATGGTTTTGCGCTATTATTACTGCCTACAGCTGCTGCTGATTATCTAGAATATGAACGTTTTTTACTTATTGACGCCATCTCAAATTACATTGACCAAGGCAAAGTCAAAGTCTATTCTATCAATTCTATCAATAGCGAAAGCTGGTTGAATAACAAGATAGATGGTCGTCAGAAAGTAGTGCGACACAAACAATTTAATGATTATGTTTATAATGAAGTAGTACCTTACATCAAAGGTAGAACTAGCCAAGAAACACCCATCATTACTTGTGGTGCATCATTTGGCGCCCTTCATGCTGCCAATTTATTTTTCAAAAATCCCACGGCAATTAATGGTTGTATTGCAATGTCAGGACTATATGATCTTGGGGCTTACTCAAAGAGTTATTGGGATGATGATTGTTATTGGAATAGTCCTCTTCATTACCTAAAAGATCTACAAGATCAATGGCATCTTGATCAAATCAGAAGCTCAAAACACATCCATATTCTCGCTGGTTCGGGAGATTACGAAGATCCTGATGGGTCAAGATACATTTCAGGATTGCTTCATCACCGTCACATCAATCATCATCTAGACATATGGGGATATGATATCAAACACGATTGGCCTACTTGGCGTGCTATGTTGCCTTATTTATTAGAGTCAAAGTTTTAGTCATAAATATTTTGTTGGAAATCTAGCTAGTCAAGGGATTTTTTCTTGGCTTCGCTTGACGATTCATTTATAAGCTATTCATTTTTATAAAAATGGGTGGTTTGTGGTATAATGATATTCAAATTCTCTTCCATTATAAATCGTTTGTTGATAAGGACGAATCCAAAAGGTGACTGAAATATTATCCAAAAATGAACTTATTTCACCATCAATACCTTTAAAAAACTGCAATAAAATTATATTTCGCAATTATAAATAAGACAAAACAGATTATCAAAAAAACCTGTAATAACGCTACGTACAAAATTAAATTTCAAATTTAACCATAAGTCTCAAATGCAAATTGCATAAATGATCGAAGATTAAAAAAATAAAATAAAAAATGCTTCTTGAAATATAGGATAATTCAAACCATTATTCAATATTTGCAATCGATCTTAAATAAATATATTAGATAACCATTAAATAAAATCATTTGTCATGAAGAAGATAGGAATCTTATTTGGTAAGGAAGATACGTTTCCACAAGCGTTTATCGACAGAGTCAATTCCAAAAAAGTAAAAGGAATCATAGCCGAAGCGGTCCAAATAGATGTTGTAGAACAAGCAGATCCCACAGAATATGCGGTTATTATAGATAGAATATCCCAAGATGTTCCTTTCTATCGCGCATATCTAAAAAATGCAGCCTTGACAGGTACAGCAGTTGTTAATAACCCTTTTTGGTGGAGTGCAGATGAGAAGTTTTTTAATAATTGTCTTTCAAAAAAAGTAAATGTACCTGTACCAAATACAGTGTTACTACCTTCTCACAATAGACCTGACGATACATCCGAAAAGTCATTCAGAAACCTGAAATACCCTACTGATTGGGAAAGAATATTTGATTATATCAAGTTTCCAGCTTACATGAAGCCTCACTCAGGTGGTGGATGGAAAAGTGTGTACAAAGTAACTAGCCCAGAAGATCTATGGGAGAAACACGCAGAAACAGACCAATTGGTTATGCTTTTGCAAGAAGAGATCGTTTTTGATCATTACTTCAGATGTTATTACCTTGCAGGAGATAGGGTTCACATCATGCCTTACGAACCTAGAAACCCACATCACTTAAGATATGTAGTTGATAATCCTACGACAGATAAAAAGTTATTGGCAACTGTAGAAAAATACACTAAGACATTGTGTCATGCATTAGGGTATGATTTCAATACAGTAGAATTTGCTGTTAGAGACGGCATTCCTATTGCCATTGACTTCTGCAATCCTGCACCAGATGCCGATATCAACTCTGTAGGGCAGGCAAATTTTGATTGGATAGTAGAAAATGCAGCTTTAATGGCCATAGAAAAAGCACAAAATCATAAAGCAAATCAAACGAATTTGACTTGGGGAACGTTTATAAGTGATATATTTGCAGCTCCAAAGAAACCAAGAGCCAAAAAAGCAGTCTAAATTAATTAACAGACGGCTAGTATTAGAATAGGATAAATTAAGAAAGTCAACCCATGGAGCAAAAGTTAAGAATGGCCATTCTTGATATGAATGATGGCAGACCTAATCAGGGAATGCGTTGTATCAGAGATATAGCCACCATGTACAGCAGTGCCTTTGATATTGATGAGTTTGATGTAAGAAGCAAAAATGAAATCCCAGGACTTGAGTACGACGTTTATATTTCAAGTGGCGGTCCAGGCAACCCAATGGAAGGTGACGGCGTTTGGGACAAAGCATGGTACAATTTAGTAGGTGATTTGTGGCAATACAACCAAAACAACCAATTTGAGAAAAAATACATGTTTTTTATATGTCATTCTTTCCAAATGGCTTGCCATTATTTCGAACTAGGTACACTTGCACCAAGAAAATCAACATCATTTGGCGTAATGCCTGTACACATGACTAAATATGGGGAATCAGATCCTATATTCGCGAGTTTACCTGATCCATTGTATGCCGTTGATAGTCGTGATTTCCAATTGATACAACCAGATCTAGATGTATTCAACCATCATGGGGCTAGGATTCTAGCGATGGAAAAAATCAGGGATCATGTCGTCTACGAAAGAGCTATAATGGCTGTAAGATTTTCAAATGAGTTCGTAGGTACACAATTCCACCCTGAAGCCGACCCTGTGGGTATGAAGATTCATTTTGAAAAACAAGAAATCAGAGATAAAGTAATTGAGAATTTCGGACAGGCTAAATACGATGCTATGATGGAACATATCGATGATCCAGATAAAATAGAGTTGACCCACGATACGATCTTGCCTCTGTTTATCGAAAATGCACTAGATTCCATCTTTGAAAATAATGCCATCCTAGTATGATACCATCCATAAGAGCGCAATACAACCAAACCTTTACCCAAGAAAAGTATCAGGCATTTCTAGATGGCCTAACCGCTCAGTATAACAAAAAACCTCTATTCAGAGTAGCTGAGACACCGCTTTTTATACCTAAAATTCTTAAGGAAAGACTTCTAGAAGCATGTGATTTGATCAATGAAGTGGTATTGCGCCCAGATATTAAATCATTTACCCAAGGTGCCTTGTATGATGAAAGTCTCATCGTGCCTAATGAGGATGAACATACCACTTTTCTTCAGATGGATTTTGGAGTTTGTTTAGATGAAAATGGCGATCCTATACCGATGTTAATTGAGATACAAGGATTTCCATCTGTGTATTTTTTCCAATACATGGTATCTGAAGCATTTAAAAATCATTTTGAAATACCCGAAAATCTTACTTGTTTTTTTAATGATATCACGGTAGATCAGTACAAAAAAATGATGGGTGACATCATTGTAGGAGATACAGATCCTAAGCATGTCATATTGTTAGAGATAGAACCAGAAAAACAGACCACTTACATAGATATGCTGAGCACTTCGGTGGAACTCGGAATCCCTGTAGTCTGTATCACAGATGTCATCAAAGAAGGAGATCAATTATTTTATAAAGATGATTCGGGAGATTTAGTTCGTGTCCTTAAGATTTACAATAGGGTCATATTCGACGAATTGGACCAGCGACCAGACTTAGATATTGCATTCAAGTTTACAGACAATCTGGATGTAGAGTGGATAGGTCACCCAAACTGGTTCTATAGGATAAGTAAATACATGTTGCCGTACCTAAAAAACAAATACGTACCTGATACATACTTTTTACACGAACTAGAGTCACTACCTCAAGATCTTGAAAACTATGTTTTGAAGCCTTTATTTTCATTTGCGGGGGCAGGAGTGATCATCGATGTTACCAAGGAGGATATTGATAAAATAGAAGACAAAACTAACTTTATCTTACAAAAAAAGGTAAAGTATGAACCAATCATAAAATCACCAAACGAACCTGTAAAAGCAGAAATAAGAATGTTAATGATGTGGCCTAAAGGTGCTCCAAAGGCTTTTGTAGTGACCAATTTGGTTAGACTTTCAAAAGGAAAAATGATAGGTGTCAAATACAACAAAGACAAAGATTGGGTCGGTGGTAGTGTTGGTTTTTTTGAGAAGTAATTCAATATTAATAAGGAACTAAATTATAATTTTTAACATTAACTGCAAAAAACAATGCTATGGACTTAGTTCATGCTGAAATAGAAATCATAAATGGTGGTGACCTAGAGATGGTCAGGAGAAACCTATTGGATCAAGATGATGTCAAGCGAATGACTGTCACTATGTTGGTTGACAAAGGTGCTTACAATTT
The DNA here is from genome assembly GCA_002482845.1 of Saprospiraceae bacterium UBA7687. GTDB lineage: Bacteria > Bacteroidota > Bacteroidia > Chitinophagales > Saprospiraceae > OLB9. The sequence goes on along the minus strand of DLGT01000172.1, from coordinate 35,257 downwards.
ATGTATTAACGAAGAGATTCAAGAACAGCTACAGCTTCCAGTTGTTGAAAAACGTAAAGGAATGCTTGCGGACGGCAGTATTCGGGAGTATGAAGTAGTAGGTCCTGTAGAAATAAGATTTAAAAATAGAAGGTGCAATGTGGATGCGATGGTCCTACCAGGAAGCAGCGAACCACTATTGGGTGCTATTCCACTGGAGGATATGGACGTCATTATCCACCCACAAAGACAAGAACTCATTGTAAATCCCGACCATCCATATTTTACCCAAATGTCATTAAAAGGATTTAGAAAAGGCTGATTTTGCTTAAGCCAAATTAGCCATAATATTGAAATCAAAAAATACAAAACAGCCATTTTATTGAATTATTTTCCTAATTTCGCTGTTTAGAAATAATATATGGGTAAAAGGACACTCGTAAGTTTTGATTGGGCATCAAAGAAGCTTTTAAGACAAAAGGCCAACTTTTCAATACTTGAAGGTTTTTTGTCTGAATTACTCAAAGATGATATCCAAATTAAAACAATGTTGGAATCAGAAGGTAATAAAGAAAATGAAAGTGATAAGCATAATCAAGTAGATATGCTTTGTGAGAATAAGAAAGGTGAGCTTATTATTATCGAAATCCAATTTTATGAAGAGTCAGATTATTTCCATAGGATACTTTACGGTATATCAAAAGTGATAACTGAATATATGACAGAAGGAAAGCCTTATGATCAGGTCAAAAAGGTCTATTCTATCAATATTTTGTACTTCGATCTTGGTCTAGGAGATGATTATCTTTACAAAGGAATAATGAGTTTTAACGGGATAAATAATGGCGAAATATTAGAATTAGGAGAATTCCAAAAACAAAAATTTGGAAAGAAATATCCTTCTGAAATATTTCCTGAAATAATATTAATCAAAGTAAATAATTTTGACAAACTAGCTTTAGAACCTTTGGATGAATGGATTTATTTTTTGAAATACACAGCTCTTCCTGATAGTTATACTGCCAAAGGGCTTAATAAAGTTGATAAACAATTAAAATATGACAATATGGACACCACAGCAAAACTAGAGTATGATCAATATATAAAAGATGTTCGAATCTCTAAGGACGTAATTGAAACGGCTATCCAAAAAGGAAAGAATAACGGAAAAATCGAAGGGAAAATCGAAGGCAAGATCGAAGGGAAAATCGAAGGGAAAATTGAAGAAAAGATTGAAGTTGTACTATCTTGCTTTGATGATAAGTTGCCCATTCCACAGATTGCAAGAATCGTAAGAATTACCGAAGAAGAAACAATTAAAATCCTTAAGGATCACAAGAAAATGTAAAAAATAAAAAAGGCTTGCAAATCATTAACTTGCAAGCCTTTTCTATTAGAAAACATCATTAATCGATTAGCAACTTCCCAGTTTTAATTTTATCTTCTTGTTGAATGGTATAAATATACATTCCTGTATTTAAGTGATCTAAAGATATAGATGAATTACCATTCAGAATGTGGTTCGTCACTTGTTGTCCATTGGTGTTATACACAGTAAAAATAAATTTACCATCTAAGCCTTCAAAATTTATATTACCTGTACTAGGATTTGGATATAACACAAAATTAGGAATATCAAGTTCTGCCAATGAAACGGTTCCTGCATTTTTTAGAAAGAAATCTTGGTTTGTGGCTATATACCCATTTTCAAAAGGTCCTGGTGTACCTGTTCCTTTAACATTACCATCAGCACTTCTAAATACCGCCGCTATCCAATATGGAAAATCATTTACAGCTAGGCTATAATAATTTCTTGGTCTTAGCTTTATTTGCCATTTATTAGCTTCTCCTGGGACTTTTGTCATTCTACCTACACCGTCATCCATTCCCCAATTACCAACCACTTTATTCCATGCTGTCGTTTCAGAAGCTGTTGCAGATACACTCACGCCACTATGCATATACACTTTATCTGCACCTAGTAATTCTCTATTTCCTTTTGTAGCATCAAATGTAATGGTGATTTCTGTGTCCGAATTAAAAGCAGCTGGCGTTATAGTGACTATAGGTAAATCAGACTGCACGTCAAAATGTATGATTGAATTCCTGAATCCGTATCCCTTTTGCATATTGTCTTCATTCCTAAACCACATACCCATCTGGAAAATTTCTTTGCCCTGAGCAATATTATAGTACTGATTAGGTGTTAAATTTAGTTCCCAAATATCATCACCTACTTTGGTCATTTCACCTATTCCATCATCTGTTAGTGTACCAACAATATTTGTCAGTGTACTATTAGTAGCAGAAGTAAGGATAACGCCAGAATGCATATATACTTTGTCCGCTCCTACAAGCCCATTCGTTGATCCAGGACTAGCCTTTTTAGCATCAAATCTTACTTTTATCAGATCAGAACCTTTGAAAGGATTAGGGGTGATGGTGACAGGATTATCGTAAATGCCTACTACATCGGGTTGACCTACTGCTAGCCTTTTTGTTGTATAAATATGCCATTCCCCTGGTTTTAAAGTAATTGTGGCACTTACATTTGCAACATTTATTGAGTCTCCAGTAAAGTAATTATACCACTTTCCAGTTTGTGTAAATTTAGGATCAATTGATTTTATGGCCAAACCAAAATTACCTACCACAACTAGATCAATGTCCGATGTATTATAAACCAACCTCCGCGTATCTCCTGTATTTTGATGATTTTTTTGCGCTGAAAGCAATACGGAAGGGCCAATCTCTTTTCTGATTTGTAGAATCCCTTGATATGTCTTATAAATGTTTTGTCTCAATGCACTATTGTAATATTTCAAGCTTCCATTTCCCCATACGTAAGGCTTTCTTCCTACCCTACCATTGAAGTTTATATCAATATCATAACCCAACTCGTCAAACTGCCAAATCATTTTGGGACCAGGTTGTAAATAATTAAACGCCGCTGCCATTTTTACTCGTTCGTACATAATGACTGTATCTTTGATATTGTAACTTCCTGAAGCCCTTCCTTCTGTAATACAATGTTCGGCTAACCTTCTTTCATCATGACTATTGTAAAATGTCACGTGACTTGTAGCATCCGTGTTCGCAAAACTACCTGTAGGGTTTCCTATTGTAGCTGGTACGAAGTCATAACTTTTATTACGCCACATCTTCATACCATAATTGCCAAGTTGGGTTTCCTCAGCAGCTGGACTCCAATGTTCCAATATTACGTAGGCCTTCGGATCGACTTCCCAAAGCTTATCTGCCATTCGTTTCAGTATATTAATTCTTGATTGGTCAAAACCATCTACACTACCTCCTGGTGCATAATTGGTAAATCCTTTGGTGAAGTCAAATCTAAATCCGTCAAAGTGAAATTCTTCTAGCCAATACTTATTGACATCATCTATAAAATCCTTTGTATACTGGCTTTCATGGTTAAAATCATATCCCCATTGGTATTGACCCACGTATTCGCGATTAAACCAAGGATTATTAGCAGCAGGTTTTCCACCATCAAAATACATCTGAACCATAGGGCTTTGACCAAATGCATGATTGAGAACGATATCCAGAATAACCGCAATATCATTCTGATGTGCTATTTCGATAAATTTTTTCAGATCATCTTTTGTACCATAATATTTATCTGGCGCAAAAAAGAAAGAAGGATTGTATCCCCAAGAATCATTTCCTTCAAATTCATTCATCGGCATAAGCTCAATGGCATTTATCCCCAACCGTTTTAAATACGATATAGTGTCAGTCAAATCTTGCAATGAATGCGATGCCAAAAAGTCTCTAAGATGTAATTCATAAATGACCAAATGATTGACATCAGGCCTTTCCCAAGAATCTTCAGACGCCGCCCAATTGTATTGGGATTGGTTGGTGGTGAATACAGCAGCTATCCCTAAATCTTCTCGTGTGTAAGCAGGCAAATTAGGGTAAACTGAAGGCTCGATCCATTTGTCATTCCACGGATCAGCAACCTGTTTTGTATAAGGGTCTGCAATTTTGAGTTTGCCATCTATCCAATATTGATATACATATGATTTATTTGGCGTAAGTCCTGTTAATTCTAACCAATAATATTTTCCATCAGGTGTTCGCTTCATTTGGTTTTCTTCTCGTATTTGCCAGTTTGAAAAATCTCCCACAGCATAAACAAAATCTTTAAATGGCGCTAGAAGAACCATTGTCACCTTAGTAGGATCATTTTCATGATAATTGACCCCTTGCTTCAATCCTAAAGGTAAATCTACAATTTCAGTACTTTTTTTGATGACAATATTGTACGTCTTTAAAGCTTCTACATCAGATCCATTGATGGTTGCTGTAACTTTAATCCCCAAATTTACAGATGCAGTAGGCACGTAAGCGAAATTAAGAATACGTCCAGAATTAATAGTACTACGTTCCACAAATCCCGAACCTTCGTCAAGCCATAAAGTCATTTTGGAAACATCAGCAGATGCTTCTGCTTGAATGTTTAGAGATTGTCCTTGATCCAAAAAGCTTTCCGAACCTACAGGATTTTTAATATTTATATAATTATCACTATTAAGGTTGATATAGATATCTTGGTTATTTGCCACGGTGCCCCATCCATATTGACCTGGTGCCAATGTACCCTTTACAGTTCCAGCGGCATTACGGAATACACAAGATATTCTGAAGATATTCTCTCCAGCAGGTACACCAAAATAAGCTCGAATATTCGGATTTATGGTAAATTGCCATTTATTTGCTTCGCCAGGGACTTTAGTCATGAGACCAATACCATCATCTTGTCCCCAATTACCTTTTACGTATTTCCAAGCAGTGCCATCTATTTTGTCAGTAACTACACCATGGTGGATATATACTTTGGTGGCACCCATGAGCTCTTTGTTTCCTAATGCAGCATCAAAAATAATAGTGGCACTATCATCAGGTCCTGCCCCTGTAGGTGTCAAAGATATTTGGGCATTCAGGAAATTACATAGTAATATCAGAGATAAGAAAAGTGACATGTGGCGCATGACTAACAGATTAAAGGTTATAATAATAAGATATTGTTATAATGACATTAAGTCATAAAAATAACTTTCGTGATTACATTATCATAACTTTTAACAATAAAAATGCCTTATTGATCTTAATAAGACATTATTTTGACAATTGAAGTAAGATTGAGACCGAGATCAAGGTTTAGGTGAATGAAACTTAAAACTCAAATTTTACCCTTGCTCTGATACCCCATTTACTGACATTAGGCAAATCTGTGTAATTCAGCCTTCTGACATAATCTACCCTAAGCACTTTAAAAATATTTCCAATACCTACACTTGTCTCTATATACGGTTTTCTTTCTAATGTGTTAGTTAATACTTGACCATTTTCATCTACTGGAAATCTTAATAATTCATTGGTATTGTCTGGTAGATTCTGATCATCAAGACTTCCCCATAGACCTTTAAATGTAACTACTTCTCGCCATTTTAACTTGTTAATTAATGGTATTCGACCAAAAAATACACCTTGGAAATTATGTTGATAATTAATAGAAGCATATTTGTCACTCACAAATTCTAAAAAGTTCATCAAGTTATAAGACTCCAATTGATAAGCATAAGTTTGGTTTGCTCTGTGCGTTGTTAACAATGTATATGGTACCTGCCCGAATATCCTACCGCCTTCAACTATAAACTCAGAATACCCAAATGGAGGCATAAAAAATACCTTTTTAGCTTTAAGCTGAATATTATGGTAATTATACTCTCCCATAGTAGGTCCTTTAATACCGGCAGTGTACCTAAATTCAATTATTGGGTATTTAGTAAGCATTGGTGTCCGATACGTTGAACCTTCATAAAACTTTTCATTAGGTGCATATCTCAACATTAATCCAAGTTCTGAACTCATTACTTCATTCTTAAATAATCTTTCTGTGATAGAATCATAATCAAAAAGTAATGCACCCGCTGGAGTCTGTATTGTCTTTTTTGCTGAAATACTATATGAAAAACCTCCTTCGCTTTCTTTTAAATATTCAATACCAGCAGTTTCTGTGTAAATCATCTTGTCATTTACACCACGTTTGATTGACAAGAGAATATTGTCTTCTTGCACAAATTGGAGATCTTGCCCTGGTATTTTTATATCATCTTGATACCATACTTTCAGCTGATTATAAGGAAATCTAAGTAATTGACTTTTACCGAAGTTATATCTCATCGCAGCATATCCTTTAAATTTTTCATCTTTAAATCCGTACGCTCCATACCCTTCAATCATCATTCGCTGGCTAAATTTCAAATTTGTCCTACCTCCTAGACGTAACCTAAAACCTTCAATTGGGTTAAAACTATAAAATGTATTGGCTGGACCAAGATCAAACCCAGCAATGGGTGTGTATCCTTCTAATAAAAGACGTCCTATAGCAAGTACTCTTTTGAATGGTTTGTGATTTTTAAGACTGTCTACCATTTCATAAATACCCATCTCCGACTCATTCAATGGAATATGTCTTTTTGCTACCCAATACTCATCAGGTTTTCGCAAAGCATCATAGGCCCTTATCGTAGCTCCTGCAAAATTAAAAAGTGTATCACTAAGTGGCCTATTTACATCAATATCTTGAAATGATGTAGACTTACGTCCAAGGACAGAACGAGTACTATCGCCTTTACTCAGTCCAAAGTCTATCATAATATCATCTTTTACAAGCATAAGCTTTGGCTCATCTCTATCAGCTCTATTGGCAACCCAATCGTATTTTTGGGATATTTGCAGTTCTCTTACCCAATTTAAATTTATATCATTCGGAATTCCTGCTTCGATTTTGTGTAATGCATACGTGGTATCATTAGCTATCCACATGTGTCCCATAAATGCAAAATCTGTTTTCGTCCTAGGTGCGAAATATAAATGTATCATAGATTTACCATCAATTACAGTAGTATCTTGAATGTAAAATCTGTATATATTAGGTGAAATAGGTGATAAAGGACTTACGAAACCATTTGTTAACAACATGATCGTATTTTCATAAAAATCAATGTCTTGATACATATTTGTCATCATGTTAGATATCCCAATGCTATTAAAGATATCATCTATATTAGTTATTTTTTCAGCTCTGATGTATTCTTTTTTTGACTTTGGTTCCTTTCTGTAATAGACATCTGATATATTTTCTCTCAAGAAAATAGGTAGATTTACTTTACCAGTAACTTTATTTGTATCTGCATTTTCAAATATAAACTTGATACGTTTAAAAAGGAATCCATTTCTTGTCTTTTCTGTTATATTATTGAGCGCAAACTCCATTTTTTCATGTTTGTTGTAGCTATAATAGTCAAAGCTTTCTCTCCTATTTTTATCTTTATTCTCTATTACTTTTTTAATTAATGCGACTGCCGGATTATCTTTGTTTTTGTACTTTTCAACTTTTACAACAACTTCTTCAAGTCCAATAGCTTCATCAACTAAAGAAACGATAATGTTATTTAGCTGACCTGGCTTTATATCAATTAATTGGGTTTTATATCCGATATATGATACCCTTAGCTTGGTTACTTTCTCGTTTGTTTCAATGTAAAATTTACCATCAATGTCTGAAGTAGTTCCTGAAGAAGAGTTTTCAAATTGCACATTTACATAAAGCAAATCTTCTTTCGTTTTGTCATCTATAATATGACCTTTAACAATAGTAGGAGATTGGGCAAAAATGAATTGTGATATTAATATAGTAGACAGCAAAAGGAATTGCCTATATATAGATTGGAGTTGCATTTTGAAATATTATTTGGTTTTAACAAGTATAGAGAGAAAATGTTTATCGAATATTCTGTCAAAGACTCCAATAAGGAAAATCTATGGGTTTAAGAATTTCTTCAATGGGTGTTTGGGTTATTGTAGAAAGTGCTACCAATTCTTCAACAGAAATACTAGGCTTTCCAATATCGACACTATCGGGTAATACGGCACCTAAGCCCGGAACAAAAATGGCAAGATCTTCACCATTTTGACTTATGTTGTTTATTGTTGACATTTTAAATTTGTTTTAATTTTTCGAAAAGTGACCTTAGTTAATTTTAATACCACAAAAGTCTATATATGTATTGAATTGTTCTAAATCAAAAAACTGAACTGTTGAAAAATAACTTTGAATTGTAAAATCTTAGCTATATTTTGAGAAAATGATTAGGTAAAAAGTAAAACTATTTATGATTTAAAATTTGTTGTTAAGAATTAAAAAGAACTAATATAAAAATTATTATAATATTGATTAAAGTTTTTGGTTTAATCAATTGATTAACATTTTGGCAAAAAAAAGATCAGTACGTTCTGATCTATATAAATATGCGTTTAAAATACAATATTAGGTCAAATGTTTAAAATATGGCTTAAATAAACGACCAAATACTCTTTATTTTAGAAAAAGGTAATTTGCTACCATCTCCTTAACCACTTTTATGTGTTCATCCAGAAACAACTCGAAATCACTTTCGCACATATTGTGGATTTTCATCGTTAAAGGTTTGCTAATAAAAATAAATTGAATATTAGCTGGTATCAACAACAAAATATGCTTTATGTCTATATTTCTGATTTCACCTGATGCAACAGCGTCATTAAATTGTTTTTCTAAAACTGTACTACGTATAGAAGATGCTTTTTTAGCAATATCAATCAATCTTTCTGGATTGCGATGCAATTCATTCAAAATAAAATTCGATAATGCTGGATTCTCCCTAAATATCTTAAAATCGTGGTCGATTAATGCTAATATTTTTTCTTTAAAGCTTAATGGTTGAGACAAGATCTCAGTTAGTCCATGGAAAAACAATTCACACATTTCATCAAATACCCCAGCAAATAATTTCTCCTTACTACGGAAATAATAATTCATAAGGGCACTGTTAAGTCCAGCTTCCTTAGCAATATCGCGAGTCGTCGTACCGTCGAATCCTTTTTCCATAAAAATCTTGGCAGCGGCTGCTTTGATTCTTTCTTCAGTGGACTCGTTTAATAAACATTTCATGTGTATCAAATTAATGATGGTACAAAGATATAGCTTATTTCCTAATTGTCAATAGATTTTAATCAATAAATTTAATCATCTGATTAAATTTATTGATTGATTTGAATACAATACTGAAATTCAATCAATTAACAAAACAAGTTTTTTCTAACTAAGTGCAACTTTCTCGTTTTTTCGTTCACCTATCTGCTGTCTCCACATTGCATAATACAAACCTTTTTCTTGAAGTAAGCTTTCATGTGAACCCATTTCGATGATTTTACCTTTTTCTAGGACAAATATCCTATCTGCATGCATAATGGTAGAAAGTCGGTGGGCAATCAGCACCATGATATGTTGTTTGGTTGCCGAAATGTCTTTGATAGTATCCGTGATCTCTGTTTCTGTAATGGAATCAAGTGCAGAAGTAGCTTCATCAAATACAATCAACTTCGGATTTCTTAACAATGCTCTTGCTATAGATAATCTTTGTTTTTCGCCTCCCGAAATCTTAATGCCTCCTTCGCCTATGATGGAATTAATACCATTTTCGCTACGAGCTAGAAGGTTTTGACACGCCGATTTATTTAATACGGCATAAATATCTTCATCTGTTGCTTTAGGATTGACAAAGAGTAGATTTTCTTTTATGGTGCCAGAAAACAATTGAGTGTCCTGTGTCACAAAACCTATTTGATGTCTCACTTCTTCTATATCAAGGTCCAGTGAATCTACATTATTGTACAAAACTCGACCTTCTTCAGGAGAATATAAACCCACAAGTAATTTGACCATGGTCGTTTTGCCCGAACCTGATGGACCTACGAAAGCAATAGTTTGACCCTTTTCTACATCAAAACTTATGTTTTCCAAGGCATTGGTAGATCCAGATTTATGTTTAAAAGATACTTGGTCAAAGGCAAACCGTTCAAGATCGTTTATCTTTTTAGGATTTTCTGGTTTGACTTCTATGGGCGAACTCATGATGGTTTTGAAGTTATTCATGGATGCTTCTGCTTCTCGATAAGACAAGATGACATTGCCCATTTCTTGTAGTGGCCCAAAGATAAAAAACGAATAAAACTGAAGTGTCATCAATTGTCCTACAGAGAGTTCGTTTTTGAAAATCAATACCAAAAGAAAAAACATGATAGACTGTCTTAAGAAATTCACAAACGTACCTTGCACAAAACTTATACTGCGTATATCCTTTACTTTTTTGAGCTCTAATTGTAAAATTTTCATGGTGGAAGTATTGAGTCTTCTGATCTCTTGATTGGTTAGACCTAGACTTTTTACAAGTTCTATATTTCGAAGACTTTCAGTAGTGGCGCCTGCCAAAATATTGGTTTCTTTGACGATGTTTTTTTGAATGACTTTAATCTTTTTACTTAAAAAATTGGTCAAAGCAAATAATAGAAAAGAAGCAAAAAAGTAAATAAACACCAATCTTGGCTCCACTGCAAAAGCATATATCATCACAAAAACGATACCTACCAAAGATGCAAACAAGACATTGATACAATTGGAAATAAATTTTTCAGTATCGGCACGGACTTTCTGTAGTATATTGAGCGTCTCTCCACTACGTTGATCTTCAAATTGCTGAAAAGGCAATTTCAATGAATGTTTGAGTCCGTCTGTATAGACTTTTGCACCAAATTTCTGAATAATTAGGCTAGTGACATAATCCTGAAAAGCCTTAGCAATCCTGCTCACCATAGCTACACCTATAGCGGCAAGTATTAGGAGACCTACACCTTTTATAAATTCGTTCTGTGTATAATCGGCTGGTTTAGAAGCAAATCTATCAATTATTTTTCCAAAAATATATGGATCAAGCAACGAAAACGTTTGATTGACAGCAGCAAGTAGTAAGGCTAAAAAGATAAGTCCTTTATAGTTTTTAAGGTATTGAAAAAGTAACTGCATGAAGGAAATTATATAGGTAATCTAAAAAAGTGATATCAGGTTAATGGTCAAGCGACACATACTAACCTGATATTCTACTTTATTGTTTAGTAAGTCATGCAACTCACATTTATTTCTTATAATAATTAATAGCCTTCTTCATATAAAAACAACGCAACTTAAATGAACAACATATGTGTACCTACACCTGAACCTTGTTTGTAAAAGTCACCCACAGTAATCACACCATCAAGGTCTGATATCATGTCTTCTTTATTGTAATGAAACATATCCATTGCTAATTTACAAGCCCAAAGTTTGACACCTGAAGCAGTCAATATTTCTAAAAACTCTCTGACATCAGGCATATCTATTTTTTCCATTTCCTTTTTCATCATTGATGTTGCGATGGCCTCCATACCAGGTAGGCCTCCAAGCATGGTGGGCATGTGCATGGCAGGATTACCCACAGTAGCAATGTGTAGATGATCAAGTTTTTTGTTGTGGATGGCTTCGAGACCAAAGAAAGTAAAAAATATTTCGGCTTCGATACCTTCCATTCTAGCACCATTAGCCAATACAAAACAAGCATACACATTCTCCAAAGTCGCTTTGGATAAGATGATCATCATCTTTTTGATTGAACCATTATCTTCCATTTTTTATATATTTTAAAGCGTTAATGAGATTAAATACAACTTACTGGTTTGGGAATACCTGCTATTTTAGTAGCAGTTTTAAGTGGCGCTACAGGAAATAAAGCATAAAATTCTTTGATATCTACGACACCACTTTTACCTATTTTACGAATACTCAGTGGAACTTCATTTTTATATTCCGTCTGAATGTAATCTAAAACTTCCCAATGCCTAGGCGTAAGTGTGATATTATTCTCAGCGGCAATGGCATCGCCTATCGCTTTGTCCCATTGGCTGAAATCAGTCATAAATCCTTCTTCGGTAACTGAGATGTTCTTTCCGTTTATTACTTTGTCCATTATTTGATATTTTATTATTTTTTGAAATTAATTATAATCTTTGCCTGCTACATTCATTTTTGCGGTAACAAATGGTATAGGTCTTGCCTTGAGCAACATATTCCAATAAACCCACTTAAATGCCAATTTTCCAAAATGATTAAATCTTGACTCTTTAAGCAATCTCAAAGGACCTATCCCTGGAATAGGAAATGTACCTGTGACTGGCTCGTGGTCATAATTGAAATCAATGAGTAAAGCTTTGCCACCACCGGTTTCGATAAAACAATTGGCATGACCATCAAATTCTTGTTCCAGTTTTTGGCCTTTGATATAACTGAGAATATTTTCAGTAAGAATTTCAGCTTCAAAGTGGACCACAGATCCTGCCTTTGAAGTAGGTACATTCGTGGCGTCACCGATTACAAATACATCCGGGTATTTTTTAGATTGTAAAGTACCTTTGTCAGTCGGAACAAAATTAAGTTCGTCACCCATACCTGATCTTTCTATCACATTACTACCTTTATTAGTAGGGATAGTTACTAGAAGATCATAAGGAATTGATTTTCCACCATAATCATTGATTGTTTTGGCTTCGTTATCGACGGATTCTATGGCAAAATCTGGCTCTATTTGGATGTTTTTTTCTTTAAGAAGATACTCTAATGTTGCAGTTGCTTTTGGTTTAGTAAACGCGCCACTCAAAGGTGTGACATAAGTGATTTCTACTTTATCTCTCATACCTTTATCCTTAAAAAAACTATCTGCCAAAAACGCAAATTCAAGTGGTGCAACAGGACATTTTATGGGCATTTCTGTAATATGAACCACCAATTTTCCTCCTTGCCAAGTTTTCAGTTTATCTCTCAATGCGATAGCACCTTCAAAAGTATAAAAAGTAAATACGCTTTTTCCCCACTCATCACTTTTCATTCCTTCTACTTCATCGGGAGCAATTTCAGATCCTGTAGCCACTATCAAAATGTCATAAATAAGCGTATTGCCATTTACTAATATCACCTGATGAGATTCTGGAAGAATTTTTTCTATACCAATATTAACAAAATCTACTCCTTGGGGAATAAATTCAGAGATTGGCTTTACAATATCTTCAGGTTTATATTGGTCAAAGGGTAGGAACAAAAAACCTGGCTGATAGTAGTGTTCCTTGCGTTCGTCCACGATAGAAATAGACCATTCTTTTTTATCAACTTCCTTATATAGATGTTGTGCCATCATGGTTCCACCTGTACCTGCTCCTAGTATTACTATCCGTTTCATATTGATTGATTTACAAAACAAAGTTATAAGCAAGGTGAAAGGTGGCGTATGATATTGGACACTTGGGTTTATGATTATAATTCGATAGTTTATAATAATGGTCAGATCTTGTCAAACATAACCAAAATAAATAAGATTTGAAATATTATTAAGCTTTAGATTCTATCATTTTTACAAAGACGAGACTTAAAATAATTGCCATATCATTTTCATTTCAGATGATAACCCTGAAATTGAATCTATTCCGCAACCCTTCGTCTGGAAAATCCATCAATTGGTATATAGCTTTAAAACTTATTACTATAATGGACCGTTATATTTCGAAAATCATTAACAACATGAGAATTTTATTAATTTTAACAACTTTTTTTGCAATGACAATAAATATTGATGCGCAAAAAACACCACTCTTGGACAGAGATTTGTTTTTTGGAAATCCTGAGATATCTTCAGGTCAGATTAGTCCAGATGGGGAATGGATATCATTTATGAAAGCCTATAACGGTATCATGAATGTTTGGGTAAAGAACATCAATGATCCATTTGACAAGGCAAAACCTTTGACAGACAGTTCAAGACCATTATATGGTTATTTCTGGACGGACGACAGTAAGTATATCTTGTATGTAAAAGACAAAGATGGCGACGAAAACATTAACGTATTTGCCGTAGATCCGAAAGCATCAGCTGCTGCAAATGGTGTACCTGACTCAAGAAATCTAACACCTAAAGACGAGGTTACAGCACAGATTTATAATGTGAGTCAAAACAATCCTGACTTGATGATGATCGGTCTCAATGATCGCGACAAAGCATGGCACGACTTGTATGAACTAAAGATTTCCACAGGCGAGTTAACCTTGAAATACGAAAACAAAGACAGAATCACTGGATATGATTTTGACTGGAATGACAAATTGAGAATGTTGTATCGTACTGATGAAAAAGGAGCGACCACCTTCCTTAGAGTAAATGCTGATCAATCATTGACACCTATATATGAAACATTGGTCACGGAAACGGCTTACAGCAGTGGATGGAATGCAGATAATAGTCAATTTTACTTGGTAACAAATGTTGGCGACCTAGACAAATCAGCATTATACCTAATGAATCCTGATGATAAAACAAAAGTAAAAATAGAAAGTGACCCTGAAAACAAAGTAGATTTCGGTGGTTTGTCAGTAGATAGAAACACAAGACAACTAATTTCGACTTCTTATACTTTGGACAAAACAAAAAAATATTTCAAAGACAAAAAATGGGAAGCGATGTACAATGAAGTGAAAGCAAAATTCCCGGGAAGAGAGGTAGATTTTCAAAGTAATACGAAAGATTATAGTAAGTTTTTGATAGCGGTTTGGGGAGATAAGTACGCATCAGAAGTACATGCTTATGATGCCAAAACTAAAAAGGTAACATTCCAATATACAGGTAGACCAAAATTGAAAGAAGTAGAACAACATCTTTCACCTATGAAGCCTATTTCATACAAGAGTAGTGACGGATTAGAAATACCTGCCTACCTAACGATACCTGCTGGCATGGAAGGCAAAAATTTGCCTGTGGTAGTTTTAGTTCATGGTGGACCAAAAGGTCCAAGAGATTATTGGGGATATAATGCCGAAGCACAGTTTTTGGCAAATAGAGGATACGCAGTACTTCAACCAAACTTCAGAGCTAGTGGTGGATATGGCAAAAAATTCCAAAATGCAGGTGACCTTCAGTGGGGCAAACTTATGCAAGATGACATCACTTGGGGCGTAAAACATTTGATTAAAGAAGGAATTGCCAATAAAGACAAAGTTGCCATCATGGGTGGAAGTTATGGTGGATATGCGACATTGGCAGGATTGGCATTCACACCTGATGTGTATGCGTGCGGTGTAGATATCGTAGGGCCAAGTAATATATTCACATTGCTGGAGTCCGTACCGGCATATTGGGAAGCAGGAAGAGCATTCCTCTATGGTATGGTGGGAGATCCTAATACAGAAGAAGGTAAAAAACTCATCAAAGATGCAAGTCCGCTGTTCAGCGTAGATAAGATCAACAAACCACTACTCATCATCCAAGGTGCCAATGACCCAAGGGTAAAACAAGCAGAAGCGGATCAAATAGTCATAGCACTGAGAGAAAAAAATAAAAAGGTTGATTATTTATTGGCCAAAGATGAAGGACACGGATTTGCAAAACCATTGAATAAAAAAGCGATGTATGCCAAAGTTGAACAATTCCTTTCAGAGACATTGGGTGGTAGATACCAAAAAGAAATGGCAGAAGATGTAAAATCAACTTTAGAAAACTTAACTGTTGACATTACCACAGTCACTTACACGCCTAAATCTGAAATTAAAACATCTAGCACATTTCCTAATATTAAAAACACAATTACGGAAGGTACTACTGAATATGATATGACTGTAGAAGTATCTGGTCAAAAAATCCCAATGCAAATGACACGCACCATTACTAAAGATGGTGACCATTGGTTGATTAAAGATGAATCAAAAAGTCCTATGGGTGATATGTCAGATGTGTTGAAGTGTACCCCTGATTTCAAACCAGTATCTCGTACCATGAATCAAATGGGTCAAGAAATCCCTATGACATTCACAGATAAAAAAGCATCAATCAGCATGGCTGGTCAAAACATGGACATGGAGTTTGACGGAGCATTCATGGCAGATGGGCCTGGTTCTGATTATGTAATCGGTGGACTAGACCTTAAGCCTGGTTATACATTGGCCTATAGCATACCTGATATGATGACCATGAAAGCCAAAAAAGTAGTGCTTACCGTAAAAGATCCTGAAAAAATAGGTGACAAAAGTTACCATGTGGTAGAAGTAGTAAGCCATGAGAATGAAGCGGACAAAACCACTTATTGGATCAATACGGCTACAAAATCTGCGGATAAAATAGTCCAAGTCATACCAGCAATGCAAAATGCTGTAATGACGATCATGAAGAAATAATTTTAGAGCAGTTTTTATAAGTAAAAAAGTTGCATTTCGGATTTCTGAAATGCAACTTTTTTTTGCACGATATAGAAAATTGACACTCTAAGTAAAGACTATAGCCCTAAGACTGATTTAACTTGGTGAGTGTAACTTTCGGATGTAATGACTGTAGTGCGTTCTTTGTCATCTATGACCAACATCAGCCTTCCTTTGAAATATCGGTGTATCTCTGCAATCCAAGTTTTATTAATAATAAATGACCTATGAACTCTGATGAAGTGATCAGGAAGATTTTCTTCGAGTGTGCCCAATGATTTTTCACAAAGATAAGTTTTGTTGGTTGCTGTAGATACTGTTACATATTTATCATCAGCTTTGAGATGTGTTATATCTTCATAATCGATGAGCAAGATTTTTTGGCCTGATTTGACAGCTAGTGTTGTTTGTTTTGGTTTGCGTTGGGCTTCAAAAAACAGTGTTGCCATTTTGGCATAATCTGGCACAGGCACTAAGTGTTGGAA
The DNA here is from genome assembly GCA_002482845.1 of Saprospiraceae bacterium UBA7687. GTDB lineage: Bacteria > Bacteroidota > Bacteroidia > Chitinophagales > Saprospiraceae > OLB9. The sequence goes on along the minus strand of DLGT01000172.1, from coordinate 18,619 downwards.
CTGACTTATTTTGTCAATGGCTTTTTTGAATCGTTGATCATCAAATGGTTTGACTAAATAATCAACAGAAAATACTTCAAAAGCTTGCACTGCATATTCGGCATAAGCAGTCGTAAATATCACCATAGGATGATAATCAAGCGCTTGTAATATTTCAAAACCATTCATATCTGGTAGGTGAATATCCAGAAAAACTACATCAGGTCGATATTTATTAGTCATTTCAATGGCCGCTTTACCCGTGTCATACTGGCCTAGCAGTTTGATAGTTTCATGATGAAGAACCAACATATGTTCTAGTCGGAGCCTTGCAGGATATTCGTCTTCTATGATGATAGCTGTGTACATGGTAGCAAAGAAACAATCTTAAGGTGATGTATCCAAACATTTTCTGACGAAACGGGATATATGGGTGTGAAATGGGTGATGGAAAGTTACAACGGACGTTTTTTAGGATGTTGTCTATTATCAAATATTGTTAAGATATAAATATGGTCATTTTTAAAATAAGTAAAGTCATGATAATAATTACTAACAAATAGCTCAGAAAAGCCACTAATTCATTTCAGTATAAAAAGCACCATATCACATTATGATCACCTTAATAAACATTTATCATTTTTGTTAATCCTATATAACATTTTATGTTTTTGTTATTATTATTCAACATTTTAACATTTTGTATTTCATAAAAGCATTATCTTTTGCATTAGTTTATAAAATATTGAATATGGCTAATGAAATATTAGTGCATCTATTGGAAATAAGTAAGCGTAAAATAACCAATACTTAGACTGATTTTTTGCGTGAATCGTAAATGGATGTAGAATGGAAGTCTAGATTAATCCTACTTAAAGGATGTCGTGGCGTAGGCAAAACCTATATGATGCTACGATACCTAAAGACTTCAAGTGAGACAAGTGCCTATCTGTCATTAGATAATATATTTTTTCTTTCCAATACATTGTCAGAAACGGTAGATGCATTGTACAAAAAAAGGATATCGACTTTTCGGACTAGACGAAGTACATAAATATCCAAATTGGTCTATCGAAATTAAAAATATTTATGATAATTATACAGAAGTAAGACTCATTGTCACCTCTTCGTCAGCACTTGATATTAAAGCAGGACAAGGTGATCTAAGCCGAAGAATGTACGAATATAGAATGCGTGGTATGTCATTTAGTGAATTTGTAGCTTTCGAATATAAAGAAGAAATACCTAATTTTTCATTAGATGAATTGCTAGAAAACCATGCAGAAATCTATGATAAGTATTACGAAAAAATGGATTTAGGTAGAAAATTTAATATTTATCTCAAAAAAGGATATTACCCATATTATAAAGAATCTGGCAATAAATATCATGATCGACTACAATCTGTTATCTTGCAAGTGATAGATGCTGACATGACGGCCATTTTCAATATTGACTATGAGTCAGCACGTCAAATTAAAAAATTGCTCGCACTTATCTCTAGAATTGTACCCTTTAGTCCTAATGTATCGAAGCTTTCTCGAGACCTTGCAATGTCACGCAATAGTGTATTGACTTATCTGGATTACCTTGCAGAAGCGGATATTATATACGGATTTAAATCCATGACAAAATCAGATAGCGCACTCACAAAGGCCGATAAAATATATCTAGAAAACACAAATCTCCTCTAAGCTTTTGATGTTGCATCTGTCAATAGCGGTACAATCAGAGAGACTTTTGTGATGAATAACTTGAGTAGAGCAGGCGTCGTTTCTACACCAACAAAAGTGACTATATGATAGACGAAAAATATGTAATAGAAGTAGGTGGCGCCAATAAGACGTTCCATCAACTCAGCGGAATGCCCAATGCAATCCTGGTCAAAGAGGGTATCAGTAGAGGCGGCACGGGCATCATACCCATGTGGATGATAGGTTTATTGGAGACAAAAAGATAAGGCGGAACATTTTCTACTGCAAAATAGCTAATTTCAATATTGTTATTTTTTTTTAACAATCATCACTTTTGTTAATCTTAAACAACAATATATAATTATGTTGTTTTATAAAAAAAAATTATTTCGATATTTTTGCAAAACAATATTAGTCATTAATCTATAAGAAATTTAGTATTTTAGACATACTTATTCAGCACTAGAGTAAGCTAAAAAATAAGAAAATTCTACTTTTTTGATATTTCAATTTTGACTTTTCAGATTTTTTGCCTAACTTTACAATTCGGCAATCTGCCCATCGCCTTCACACAAGAGGTATTTATTTATTCCCAACCATAGACATTAATAGTCTTATTGGCATATTTTCAGGGCTTTTATATTGCTTTTCCGGCATAAGACACTAGTCAGATCATTATTTATTTAAAGTCATAAAGCCACAACCAATGAAGTATAAATCTTATAGTTTACACAATTATTTATCTATTCCACAGGTATCACATTTATCAGAAGAAACAAAAAGAGATATCAGTGTAGTCGCTAGTGTATTACCTTTTAAGGTCAATAATTATGTATTGGACAACCTTATCGATTGGGATAACCTAGAAAATGATGCCATGTATCATCTCACCTTTCCACAAAAAGGAATGTTGTCGGAAGAGCATTACACCGAAATGGCTGCGGCACTCGACAAAACAGACGACAAACTCTATCTGAAAACAGTTGCCAATAATATTAGATATCAACTCAACCCACACCCAGCAGGCCAAAAAGAGTATAATGTACCCGAAATTGATGGCGAAAAACTTTGGGGCGTACAGCATAAATATAGAGAAATCGTATTATTTTTTCCAAGTGCGGGACAGACTTGTCATAGTTACTGCACATTTTGTTTTAGATGGCCACAATTTGTCGGTATGGACGAGCTGAAATTTGCCATGAAAGAGACGGAACTTCTTGTAAAATATCTAGAAGAACATCAAGAAGTAACAGACATACTTTTTACAGGTGGAGACCCGATGATCATGAGTTTTAAGGTATTCGAAAAGTACATCGAGCCATTCATTTCTGATGACAATAAAACCAACATCCAGACGATAAGAATAGGCTCCAAAGCTTTAGGATTTTGGCCTTACAAATTTGTGAGCGATCCGGATGCAGACCAATTTCTTCAGTTGTTCGAAAGAATAGTAAAAAAAGGAATCAACTTGTCATTTATGGCACATTTTAGTCATCCTATAGAGCTTTCTACGGATGTGGTAAAAACAGCCATCTCACGATTGCGATCGACAGGCATGCAAATCAGATCACAATCTCCGATCCTACAACACATCAATGATGGTGCCGAAATATGGTCAGAAATGTGGCGCGAACAAGTGAATCAAAATGTAATACCTTACTATATGTTTATACCGAGGGACACTGGCGCAAGAGATTATTTTGCCGTACCACTGGTCAAAGCTTGGGAAATATTCAGAGAAGCTTACACATCAGTCAGTGGTATATGTCGCAGTGTCAGAGGACCGAGTATGTCTTGTACGCCAGGTAAAATACAAATACTGGGTGTAAGCGAAATCAATCAGGAAAAAGTCATGGCCTTGCGTTTTCTGCAAGGAAGAGAACCCGATTGGGTAGGTCGTCCATTTTATGCCAAGTACGATCCAAAAGCTCTGTGGATAGATGACCTCAAACCTGCATTTTCCGAATCATTTTTCTTTGAAAATGAAATGGCAGAGATGTTTTAGTAAAGATACCAAATTCGATCCTCGAAGTTTTTAACTTCGATGCTATACATGTTCTCCTAATAATCTTAGAAAATTTACTTCTTTCTTTTGGCTTCGATTGCAGGCAAGTCTATTTTGTATTGTGCAGGATCCCATTTTATTTGCCAATTGCTGACGTAATCTGCTAGTGGTGGTAAGCCTACTTCGGCACGTCGTTTGTCAACATTATCAGAATCTTCTAGTGGCGAGACATAATACGTTCCTGTCTCTTCATCTCTACCCACTTGACTACCATAAATTTGTCTTTTACCTTGTCTTAGAGCGACACGATCTTCTAGTAATGCAAGACTACTGCCCTGGGCTTTTTTGTTTTTTACTGCCTCTCTCATAAGTGGTAAATATTTTTCTTGAATCGGCAAATCAGAATGTTGGATCACTAAAAATATTGCTGAACTTCCTTGCCTTCCTACCACATCAGGACCTGGCCAACCATGAGTATCAAGGATTTTGGAAACCTTTATCAAATTGATGGAATCCTTTTCATGAATTATTTTCCAATGGTCCTTCATTTCCTGAGATTCCCACCCGTACTTTGATTCTATATCATTTATTTGCTGTCTATATTTCTGATCTTCTATATAAACGGTATCAAGGATAGCCACAAGTGATTTGTCAAGATTTGCTTCTTCCTTTTCTTTATTTCCTTTAATGACATCGAGTATTGGCTGCCATCTTTTGTCGTTATGTAGTGAAATGAGATCCGTATCTTGTGTGATGTGCCCAATATTTGTATAATTGGCTTTGGTAGTCCGATCCAACTGAAAAAAAGCACTGTCAGGAACTCCCGCCAACGCCCATGAGCAAGCTGCATTGTACCTATCAATGGAAAATCCTTTCCAGCCATTCGACTCAAAAGCTTTTGAATATCTTTGTGCAGATTTTAAATATTCTTTCGCGTCATATAGTGAGTCAGCTTCCCTTACAAACAGCCTATAAAGCGCATTTTGAGCTGAACCTATTGTTGAAAAAATAAGGATAAAAAATAGTAAAAAGAAAAAACGATTCATAATATATAATTTTAATGTTTAACAAAATTAGAATTTTATTTTAAAACAATAACTCACTTCAATATTTTAACATCAATTTAACTGATTTCATCATATTTCATATTAAGTACAATCTCTACACATTTCTCAGGCTCATTGATAAAACTAATTGTGTGTCGATCAGGGTACAATACTTTGAGCTTTTTGGCGATACTACTCAGTCCGTATCCAGAGTGCATATCTCCTGAGAAAGGTGGACCACTATCATAAATACGAAGTATAAGGGACTTGCCATTCGACTCTGCTATAATACGAATAGTGATCACATTTTCTTCTGTGTTGTATCCGTATTTAATGGCGTTCTCTACGATAGGTTGGAGCGTAAAGGATGGTATCATACATTCCATGACATCATCACCCTCTGGTAATATTACTTGGATGCGATCGCCAAATCTAATTTTTTCAATTTTTAGATACGACTTTATAATTTCTAGCTCCTCCACTAAAGTTATCATTGGCTTTGATTTGATGTCGCTACATTGATCATAAAACTTAGCCAATTGGAGTGCCATTTCTTCGGTCTTTTGTGGATCTGTGCGGGAGAGTGATGCGATGCTATTCAGTGCGTTGTAGAGAAAATGTGGATTGATGCGAGATTGGATAGATGCTAGTGTGGACAAAGCTAAAGTTCCTTCTGATTTTTGAAGTTTGAATATTTTTTCTTCTTTCCTGAGTGATATGATATAGAACGTAAGATTGCTCATGAAATTGGCTACGGCGAAGTAGATCCAAAAATACATCACATTCAAATCTTCTAGTAAATTGCTAAATTCAAATGCATTTTCAAAACCAAAATATTTAATATTGTTATGAACAATGGAAACTAGCTCTATAAAAAAGGCTACCATAAGAATTAAGGCAAACTTAATTAGTTCCTTTTTTTCAAATGTTTGAGCTACAAATTTCTTATTAACCCATTGTACTAATACAAATATAATTAAAAAGAAAACTATATTTTTTAATAGGAAAATATAAAATACTTTATCGAATGATTTGATAGAAAACATTGACGCGAGCAAAAAACTGAAGCAACTAATAGAAATAAATATGATAAAATTCTTTAGTTTAAAGTTATTATTTGCCCAATGATTAATCTTCATTACAATAAAAATAAAAATGTATCCCGCTAAAATATAAAAGATGAAATTCAAAGGAAGCGTTATACTGAAATTAGGCACTTCACCGACTCTCATCGTCCTTTGGTAATAATATATTTTATCGTTTTCATTAATTTCATTGATGTTTTTTTGAGAAACGATAGTTAATGTTTTTTCCCACGCATCTGAATCATTAAATATATCACTAACCCACTTTTGAGTCAAATATAATGGCTCTTCTCCCTTTGAATTTGCCAATTTAGTTAATACATCTTGCGGGATTTGTTTATCAGCTTTTCCAAATTGAAAACACAAGTTATGATCTACCGTATGGCCGATAACCCTAAAGTATTTGACTTCATTTTTTGCATTTACAATTAACCCAAAATCATTTTTTTCAATATTTTCATAAATAAATGTCCTTTGATAATATCTATGATTATAATTGTAATTGTCGAATATTACCCAAAAGTGAATGAAGGCTGATAAAATGCCAATCCCTAAAATAATAAAGGTAAAAATATGAATCTTTTTCATTTATACATGTTTTTTTTATTTAACAATATCTCCACACATTTCATTGGTTCATTCACAAAACTAATCGTGTGTCTATCTGGATAAAATCGTTTCAGTTGGTCGTTAATGTATTTTATACCAGTGCCTATTTCCATGTTATCGCTAAATGGCTTGCCACTATCAAAAACAGATATTTTTAGAACATCATCACCATTTTTAATGGCTATTATCGATATTTTGGTGTAATCATTCTCTGAATTATATCCATATTTTATGGCGTTTTCCGCCAACGGCTGTAGGAGAAATTTAGGTATTTTGAAAGACAAGACATCATTTTTTACATGAAAATCATAACTTAGTTTTTCGCCCATACGGATTTTTTCTACCTCGAGATATGCTGACAAAGCTTCTATTTCATCCTCGACACTGATCCAGGTTTCGTCATTTCTATTGGTTGCATATCTGTAGTATTTAGCTAGTGAGAGGGCGAGTGTTTCGGTTTTATCTGGTGCTACAGGTGCCAATGCAGCAATGGCATGCAGCGAATTGTATAGAAAATGAGTATTGACATTTGTTTCTGATTGATGTAGCGCGTCTGATGATTTCTGTGCATCTGATGTAATGGCTTGAAGTTGTTTCGATTTGCGTCTAAGTGTATAAATATAGCGTATAAGATTATGAAGAAAATTGGCTGTGGCTACCGCTATCCAAAATTTGAATGCTTGTTGTAAGGCAATAAAAAAAATATTGGTATAATTATAGTCATACTTAACGAACTCTTCAAGTATAAATATGGATATCAATTTAAAAATAAACTGAAAAATCACACCTAAAAAAATGATTGTTATAAACTTTATAAACTCACGTACTTCAAAATCCTTATGACTAAACTTTTGAGATATAAACTGAAAAATAAAAAACACAAAAGAATGGCTTATAAAAATGAATAGGTATGCATGCCATCCGGTATTGAACAATTGTGAAAACCCCATGTAATGTGCATTAAATAAAGCATAAAGTAAAATCGCACTTAAAACGAAAATATACCGAACTAACTGCTTTTTCTTTGTAGGAATGATGCTTAAAATCTTTTCAAAAATGAAAATAATAAATAAAAAGAGCAAGATTACGAGTCCTAAAATTGAAGGATATGCCAAAGCATATTTGAACATAAAATTGTATCCTGGCGTGTAAGTAACATCGTTCAATCCAAAGCCAATAACTTCTTGCGAGTTTAATAAAGAATCAATTTCATTTACACCTAAAAGATCAAGTTTATCATTAAAATTTTCATCATTCTTCATTAACTCATCTACCCAATTGACTCGTTCGTCAATAAAAAAACCTTGACTCTTTATATAAGATGAATAATCTAATATCTTTGGCAAAACACTCGCATCTTTACCAAAATTTATACATAATAATGAATCTGAAGTGAGACCAATGACACGAAAATATTTTCTGTTTTTTAAGGAGTCTATGATGATGTAAAAATCACCTTCACGAGTATCTTTGATATTTAAAGATGGTATCTGATTACCCGAATTGTTATGCGTCACTTTATTGCCATATTTGACTGCAGCCTCCCAATGTGAAGAGACACTATATCCTACATAAAAATAAGTTGCGATCGCAGCGAATATCAAACTATACCAAAATACCTTATTCATATCATCCATATTTTCTAACAAAGTAAAGACAAATCATTAGGTACACAAAGCTATTTCCGATGAATGGGGATATAATGGTGTGAAGTGGATTTTTGGGGTATTTTCTGACATACTTTATAAATTTAGCTAAATTTGTTAACTACGATAAAGCCATATTTCAAATGTTTCTTTTTAGAAACGTTTCAAAGGCTCTTTATTTAGCTAAGTAAATCATTAAAATGTGTTTGATTGGATGGAGTAGGCATATAGTCCATTAAAAAAGTATTCGATTTAAAATAATATATGTAATTTTGCCATAATTTGAATATAGACATTGGCCAAAAAAAATTTATATCGCTTATTCGATCAACTAGGACTAGTAGTTGGTGAGTCAGTTTTCTTTAGAAATAACGAAGACGGTAATACTTTTGATGACTTTTCATCAGATCTCAAGAAAAAGCTAGATTTAATTAAACCTGATGCTTTTTACGTTTTTAATAATCAACCATTTATTTTATTTTTTGATTTAACATCAAAAAATGACAAACTGAAAGAAAATGAAATTCACAAACAAGTTTGGTCTTTTGACAACTCACCAATTGTTTTTGTAATTAAAGATTCTGAACTAAAAGTTTACAATGCTTTAAGTTACAGTAAAAAAGAAGAAAGTTTAGAAGAAATAAAATTGTCTCAAAAAGAATTGGAAGACAAATTTTCTTTTTGGAATTTACAAAGTGGACGTACTTGGAAATGGTTGCTAGATGATTATTATGTAAATAATAGAAAGAAGGAATCTCGTAAAAGAGTAAATGAAAGGCTTTTTCAGAATATAAAAGAGGTTAGAGAAACACTAGTAGATAAAAGTAAAAATTATAGTTTAACTGATGATGAAGGTAATTCCTTAATATTAAGGTTAATCTTTATTAGATATTTAATTGATAGAAAAGTTAAAATTGATCTTGATCTTATTCCTGGTGAAAACACAATAGACAGAAGAATTAGTTTTAGTAACTTAATCAAAAATCCTGAAAAATTAAATCAGTTATTTTTTAAACTAAATGCCAACTTTAATGGAGTACTATTTAAAGAACTAGATATTCAAATTTCTAAAGAACAATCTTCTTATTTGGCAAATGTTTTTAAAGGTGAAATAGAAGGCCAAGGTTCGTTGTTTGAAGGATATTATTTTGAAATTTTTGATTTTTCTATTATTCCAGTTGAAGTTATTTCAGGAATTTATGAATCATTAATTGATCCTGAAACTAGAAATTTAGATTCGGCGGTTTACACCCCATCATTTTTGGTTGATTATATTTTAAAAGATACAGTAGATCAATATTTAGAAGAAAATAATACTTCTGAATGTAAAATCTTCGAAATTGCCGTTGGTTCAGGAATTTTTCTGGTGCAATCATTACGTAAAATGATTGAAAAAGAAATAGAATTAAATGGGAATTCAAACAAAAAAATCTTTAGCGAGAGAATTAGAGAAATTGCTAAAAACAACTTATTTGGAATAGATATCAATAAAGAAGCGTTAAAAGTAGCTTGTTTTTCAATTTATATTGCATTACTGGATTACCAAGACCCGAAAGATATAAACATTTATAAGTTTCCAGATTTAATAGATGAAAATCTTTTTGAAGCTAATTTTTTCAATGTAAATCACGTTTATAATGAAATTATAAAAAGTAAAAAAACTCAATTTATACTCGGAAATCCTCCTTGGAAAAGTAAAAAATCGGATAATTTTCATACGACTTGGTTAAAAGAAAACAACAAAACTGTTGGTAATTTTGAAATTGCTCAATCTTTTTTACTGCGTTCAAAAGACTTTATGCAGGTATATACTAAAACTGCATTAATAGTTACAAGCACCATGTTTTACAATGTTTCAAAAACTACAAGAGCATTCAAAAAAGAGTTTTTAACTACTTTTTGCATTGATAAGTTTTTTGATTTATCAGCTGTTAAACAGTCATTATTTGAACAACAAGAAAGTCCTACTTCTATAGTTTTTTATCATTTATCAGATAATAAGAACTACGAAACTAATGTAGTTCATCATCATAGCTTAAAAGTAAATTCTTTTTTAAAGAATTTTAAAATGTTGGTAATTGAAAAATTTGATCAAAAGGAAATTTTGCAAAAACATTTTATTGAAAATGATTGGATGTTTAAAGTTGCATTGTATGGAAATACATTGGATTTTAAATTTATTAAAAATGTTAAAAAAATCAACCAAACAATTGGCCAAATAAATCCTAAGATCATTAAAAAAGGAGCAGGAATCTTAGAAGGTGATAAAACAAAATACCTAACTTATGAATCTATAGTTGGTAAAGAATTAATCCTAAATAAAGAGATAAATTCAATTTTTTCTGAGGCTAAAGGAAATAATATTATTCAATTAAAACAAAGTCACTTAAAAAGTGGAAGAATAAATGGGCTTTATGATGGAAGTCAGATATTAATAAAAGAACAAGCAAAAAATTGGACCGAAGTTATTGTTTCATTTTGTGAAAAAGCTTATGTATTTAAAAAAGGTGTTTTCGGTCTAGCAACTACAACTAATTATACAGAATTAAAGTATTTATTTTCAATTTTAATTTCGGATTTTTATCAATATTATATTTTTTTAATTTCGGGTTCTTGGGGTACGTCTACAAGACCTCAAATAAGATGGAAAGAAGAATATCTATCTTTCCCTTATTTAGATACCTCAATCGAAATTAAAACTAAACTAATTGAATTATCAAATTTATTATTGCCTCATTCGAAAGTTGGTATGCTAGCTGCTGAAAATATTTTTAAAGAAAGTATATTTAAAAAGATAAATTCAATTGTTAATGAGCTTTACGATATTAAGGTACACGAAAAAGATTTAATCAATTATGTATTAGATGTTTCTCGTTATCAATTTCAAGAAAGTAAACAAGATTATGTTACCAGTTTTACAAAATTTGGTCGAGATAAGACTCAGATTTTAAAAGACTATGCTGATGTTTATCTCCAAGAATTTGGAAAAATATATGATGATGAATTTATACAAGTTGAAATTTATCAGCTAGACCATTTTATAGCTATGAATTTTGTGTTATATGACGCACCAATTGATAAAATAAAATTTATTAGAGAAAAAAATACTGAACAACAGGTCTTAAATATTCTTGCAAATAATTTAAGTATTTCGCAAATTACAAATTCAAAAGATTCTAAACATAATTTGTTTATACAAAAAGACATTAAAGGCTTTGAAAAGAATTCTTTTTATATCATTAAACCCAATGAATATAAATGTTGGCACAGAGCAATGGCTTGGTACGATGTAGCCGAATTTAGAGAAGCTATACAAAAGGCTGAATATGAACGCATAAATGTTAATATTGATGATTTTTGAAGCATCTGAATTTAATGCGGCAAGGAAAACAGTTAATTCTGATACTAAAAGGAGAATAAATAAAATTCTTTGGTATGTCTTGGAATGTCATAATTTAATGCGTAGTGATCAAATTACATTTTCTTTAGCAGAAATTAAAAAATCTAAAATCAAACCGGAAAATAAATTTAGAAATTTTTTGGTTGATAATTATATGAGAAAGAAAACTCATTTTCTTAACCTTTTAGAAACTGATAGGATTTCTTTTGATAAAGATTCAGAAGAAACATTTTTTCAAGACAATGTAGAAAGGACAGATAAAATTGATATTTATATCAGAGATAGTGCTTTATCCGGTTTTGGAAAACATGAAAGTTATAATGTTTATTTGGCAATAGAGTGTAAACGAATAAAAATTAAATCAGACACCAAGGCATATATCACTGATATTCAAAATTATGTTGATAGAGATCATACTAGTTTACGTTTACCATTTGAAGCACAAATTGCATTTATTGAAAATGAAAAATTGAATCATAAAATCATTTCTGATTATGTAAATTCCATTTTGAAAGAATCTAAATCAATAATTACAGATTCTTTTTTAACACCTGAAAAACTTCATATTTCAAATGATGAAACATATTCATCCAAACATAAAAAGAGTTTTGGAAATAGAGACCCATTCTTGATTTACCACTTATTACTTGATTATTCAAAAATAGTCATAGCATAATTTTTTTCACTTTTCCACACAATATTTCTTGCACATATAAAGTTTATCATTAACTTTGCATTTCAAAGTACTTTAACACATGAACAAATACGAAAACGATTTAACACATATACGGCAGATGATGGAGCGATCATCTACCTTCATCTCTCTCAGTGGTTTATCTGGCGTGGGTGCAGGATTGGTGGCCATTATTGGATGTCTTATGACGTTTTATATCTTGGGGCAGCACAATATAGATTATTTTGATGGCAAACCCAATTATTATTCTTATCAAGTGCTCTGGCAATTGGCATCTGTGGCCATAGTTACTTTAGTTTTAGCTTTGATGTCGGGCATCTATTTTACTGCAAAAAAATCAAAAAAACTTGGTCATCCGTTATGGTCTGCAGCTACAAAGAATACGATCAAAGCGGCTGCTATTCCATTGGTGACAGGTGGTTTATTTTGTATCATTGTTACATTCCATCATCTATTTTATTTGGTAGCGCCTTGTATGTTGATCTTTTATGGATTGGCCTTGGTAAGTGCTTCCAAATATACACAATCTGATGTCTTTTGGTTGGGAATGTTTGAGTTGGCTTTGGGATTATTTGCAGCTGTCTTTGTAGGATATGGTTTGATATTTTGGGGCATTGGATTCGGCATCCTTCACATTGTTTATGGTGTATGGATGTATCAAAAATACAAATAGGATCAGCTGAAATTCACAAAAATAATTGATGGTAAATCATTTAATTCTTATAAATAAGTTAAAAATGCAGGGAGAAAAAAAGAAAGAAGATAGAATCCATGCTTGGGGTTTAAATTATTTTTGCAAGCCAGCTGCACTCAATCTACTTCAGCTTCATCACCTTGAAGTATTCATATACATCTGCGGTTTGAAGTTTCGTATATTAAGTACATCTGTCTTTTTCAGCAGATCCTAAACAGCACATTGTGAAAGATATCGATATAAGTAACATAAACAAGGATTTTGAAAGTCGGGTCAGATTGGGCATCATGTCTGTCCTAATGGTCAATGAATGGGTCAACTTCAACGATATGAAGCAGATGCTTGAGCTTTCAGATGGTAACTTAGCAAGTCATACAATTGCATTGGAAGGTAAAAATTATATCGAAGTACGTAAGGCATTCGTAGGCAGAAAACCAGAGACATCATACCGAGCAACAGCAGAAGGCAAACAATCTTTCCAAAAACACATAGAAGCATTGGCAGCACTGATCGGCAAAGGCTAGAGATCGTTGCTATATTTTTTTGTATTTATACTTTGTATTTCAAAGTACTTTTAATTAAATTGTGTCACAAAGGCCGAAAGGCACAAAATTAGGGTAGCTAAAAATCAAATCACTCATTAAATTATTCACAAGATCACTTAATCACTAAATATTTTACTCATGACAACAACATCTTTTTTTCAGAACCCAGGTACTAAAATAACGATTAAACTAGGCCTCATTTTTATACTTGTATTATTTTTACTCATCCCTAAATTTATGATTCTTGATCTTGTAGATGAAAGGCAACTCATTAGCGAACAAGTAAAGGAAGAAGTCTCAGCAGGTTGGGCAAACGATCAGATTATAACTAGTCCTGCACTTGTCATACCATATAACATTATTACTAAAGATGATGATGGAAAAATTGTAACTTCTTCTAAAAGCAATCTCATCATTTATCCAGAGCAGCTTGATGTAAATGGCTCGTTAGATACTCAATCCAAATATCGAAGTTTATATAAAGTATTGCTTTATGAATCAAAACTTGGTTTTAAAGGAAAATTTGAGATTCCCGAGATAAAGGAAGTTGGATTGCAAGGTGCCATTTTTGATTATGAAGATGCTTATATTGCAATGGGCATTTCGGACCTTAAAGGTATTCAGAGCACTGTTCAATTGACTTGGAATGGTCAAAAAACCAAAGTTAGGCCGGGGTTGAATGATTTACAGTTTAGGTATTCGAATATAGTTCAGAATTCCAAAAAGCAACCAGAGTTTACAGATAGTGGAATAGCTTACTTTGCTGTAAAAACGGGTATGAGTGCACCTGTCAACTTGGATATATCTAATAATATTTACAATTTTTCTTTTGATATAGACATAAAAGGAAGTAATACTTTAATGTTCAGCCCTATGGCTAAAAACACATCTGTCAAAATTAATTCACCATTTCCAGACCCGAGTTTTATTGGCGAATTCCTTCCTTCCCACACTACAAGTCCTAGTGGTTTTGATGCTGAATGGAATGTATTAGAATACAATAAGAGTCTCCCACCATTCCAAAAATCAAACAATATGATTGACATTGGTACAAACCTTTTTGGAGTAAAAATCGTAGAACCCATCGACAACTACTCCAAAACTCATCGCGCAGGAAAATACATGATACTCTTTGTCATTTTGACATTTTTGGTCGTATTCCTGACCGAAATAGTAGAAAAGATCAACATCCATATCTTTCAATACACATTGATAGGCCTTGCTTTGGCTATATTTTTCACTTTATTGCTTTCGATATCAGAGTTTTGGGGTTTTGATTTGGCATATTCCGGAGCGGCAGCTGCTACGATAGGATTGATATTTTTGTATAGTTTAGGTATGTTTAAAAACAAGAAAAGCTCAGGTTTACTTCTTGGCTTGATGGTAGCCCTATTTGCATACATTTATATCATCATACAATTAGAAAAAACAGCATTGCTTGCAGGATCAATTGGCCTATTTGTCATCATTGCCTTGACAATGTATGTGACGAGGAAGATCAAATGGTTTGAAGAGAGTGAACCCAACCAAATTGAAAACGAACCTATAAACTAAATAAAATAAAATATGCAACAATCAACATTAATTCAGACATCTAGATGGACAGCGCTGATATCCTTCAGTTTTGGAACAATATTATTTTTGACACAACTAGTTCTTTCCAATTCAGTTGATTTATTAGTATTAGGTCTATTTTATGTCATCATTGCCGCTTTTATAAATCTAATATTTGTAATCGCCTTATTCGTAGAAATGTTTTTGAGACCTATGATGATCGAAGAGTTGATGATTACATTAGGGATTTTGCTTTTGAATATTCCAATAGCGATGTTGTACTTTATGATATTATTCAATTAGAAAACAACTAAATTATTCTTTATTAAATCAAAAAAGATATGACAAACAAAAGGTTAATCATTATTCTAAGTATAGCAGTCATCCTACTATCTGTTCCTTTTTTTGCTATGCAGTTTACCGATGAAGTCGATTGGGATATTATGGACTTCACGATTATGGGTATCCTATTATTTGGAACAGGACTCTTATTTGAATTAGTTTTGCGATTGGTAAAAAGCTTTCATAATAGAGTCATTCTTTGTGGTGGTATTCTAATAATATTTTTTCTCATTTGGGCAGAACTTGCTGTCGGTATATTCGGGACTGTTTTTTCAGGCTCCTAAATCTTGGTGTCCATAAAACGTAATTAAAAAAGCAATTTTATATCAAAATGATATCTCTCTTATTCCATTTGAATCATTACAAATCCAGCAAAGTGATACCACGAGATTATGGATTTGAATTTGCTCACTATATTTAATTTGTAACACAACGGTTAACGATTTTCGCTAATTTGTCAGAATCCTAGACTTAAATTGAACCCAAAATCTATATCTCCAATCATTATAATTTCATTTGCTTATTATTCGATACCTTTGTAATAAATTTAGGGAGTATGTTTGATTGGTTTAAAATCTTATTTCTTCCAGATACAACACCGGACATTACCCAATCATTAATAGCTATATTATTGACCATTGGTATTGGTGTATTTGTAGGCAGATTGAAGATAAAACGTGTGGCATTAGGTGTTTCAGCTGTGATGTTTGTAGGCATTGTCTTAGGACATTATGGGTATACTGTAGATCTAGACATTTCGGTATTTATCAGAGATTTAGGTCTAATATTATTTGTATATGCCATTGGCATCCAAGTGGGTCCATCTTTTTTTTCGTCCTTTCGCAAAGAGGGCATAGGATTTAATATCTTGAGTATTTCAACTGTGCTTTTAGGCGGATTGGTTACCTTTATCATTTATAACTTAGCGGATCTTAGGATAGAGAATGCGGTTGGCCTGATGTCAGGAGCAGTGACAAATACCCCGGGATTGGGTGCAGCCAAAGCAAGCCTTTACGAAATCCAACAACATTTTCCTAACAAAGTGTTTGCCGATCCTGCTATTGCTTATGCTATTACATATCCCTTGGGTGTACTCGGAGTCATACTGATGATCATATTAACTAAGATTTTTTTAAAAATTGACTTAGACCATGAGTTACATCTTTTAACTACCGAAAAAGATGTAGAACAGTCCATGCTCGTGCGAAAAAAATGTAGGGTGACGCAACCTGAGATATTCGGCAAAAGTATCTATAATGTTCTAAAATCTAATAATCTGAACGATATCATTATCTCAAGGTTGAAACATACAAAGTCAAAAGAAGTTTTTTCGCCTACACTAGATACAAAATTAAATGAACGAGATGTAGTCATGGTAATAGGTATTCCTACTAGTGTGGACCGTTTTATGGATATCATAGGAAAAGAATCTCAAGATCAAGAGATAGAATCTGATACAGACATCGTAACAAAAACGATTTTTGTAACTAGAAAATCGGCTACCCATAAAAAGCTAGCCGAGTTAGATCTATTAAATAAGTTCGGTCTAAAAGTAACTAGAGTTTATCGATCAGGAATGGAACTATTAGCCAGTCCGTCATTAGAACTTTTTTATGGAGATAGACTGAGAATCGTAGGAACAAAGGATGACATCATTGAGGTTGAAAAAATCATCGGTAATTCAGAAAAAAGATTGTTAGAGCCAGATTTTTTATCGCTTTTTGGTGGCTTGGTCATAGGTATTATAATTGGTTCTATTCCGATTATGATCCCATCTCTACCTATACCTGTAAAACTGGGATTTGCTGCTGGACCATTGCTAGCCGCATTAATCATCAGCAGGTATGGTGGCATAGGAGTCATACACTCATATATCAATAATGGAGCGATTTATTTCATGAAAGATTTAGGAATTTGCCTATTTTTTGCATCTGTGGGTCTACATGCTGGCACACATTTTTATGAGAATTTTGTAGCTAATAATGGGTGGCAGTGGATGTATTATGGCATGTACATAACTTTTATCCCAATATTGTTTCTAGTCATCGTTGGTAGGTTTTTCATGAAAATAAACTACTACAAACTAGCAGGTTTAATGAGTGGTACCTACACAGATCCCGCTGCATTGGCGTTTAGCAATGGTTATTTAGATTCCGATATTCCTATGCAATCTTATGCAACGATTTATCCTTTAGTCACCATTTTCAGGATCTTTGTTGCACAGATATTGATACTGTTATGTATTTAAAATTTACATATTGCAGTATAATTTTTAGTAGCCTTTCTGTTATATATACTTAAAAGAGTATTATAGCATATCATTTGCCGATCAATCTATATCTGACATCTTGGGTACCAAACTATATAAAAATAAAATACCAAAACAAAATAGAATCAACAACCGAATCATTAATATCGGCTATCAATCATAATTTGGCTTCTTCAATTTCTTCTCTGCCTTTTTTTCCTTTGGCGTTTTTAGTGGTTCCTTTTTTACTTCCTTTTTGGTGTCTTTACTTTTAGCCATTATATTTATTTTTTAAGTGAACAATTATTCAATGAATATGATGTAAAGGTAATATAATCCAAACAACATTGCCAAATATAAGCAAAATTTTATTGTCCTGACTATCTAGGATTCACAACCTAAATTAACAATCATTCTGTATCCCAAGAGCACTTTAAAATCTTACCATTTTATTACAATTGACCAATCAGATCATTATTTCCTTATCTTTGTACGGATTAACATTGTTTTCAACTTTCCATTTTACCTAAATTCAACCATTTATGAGACTTTTAATCTTTATTTGTATAGCCATTTTTGGATTGACCAATTGTGCCAAAAAGACAACTAATCTCGCACTCAAAGACCACCGTTCCTTAGAAGGCATCAGCATAGGAATGCCGATAACCGATGCTTTAAAAATATTGGATAAAAAATATAAAGTAGAAAAAAAGTCGGTAAAATCCCTTGATGATGAGCCCGAATCAATAGACTATGTAGTCACTAACAAAAAAAAGGAATCACTTTTTACATTCAATGCTGGTTATGAAAAGAGCAATAAAAACAATGTGTTTAGGATCGTCATCAAAAGCCCATCTTACACCACCCTTGATGGGGTTAGCGTAGGTATGACCGTCAAAGAATTAAAATCTAAATCTACACTCAAATCAGCTGATTTCAATTTTCAAGACGGCCTGTATCTCATTGCTGCAAAATTCGATGGCGGATTTTGGATTCATACGGATCCTAAAAAACAGTACAAATTTAATTACGAAAAACCAGCCTTAAAAGATATTCCTGATGACTTAAAAATAAAAGG
>DLGT01000159.1:23916-24156 GCA_002482845.1 Saprospiraceae bacterium UBA7687 | reverse complement strand
TCACTATTTGAATTTGTAGGTAGAGTAGGTAATATGGTATATTACAAACTTGATAGCAAACCAGTAAAACGTAGGATCGGAAAGGTTGATCTAGAAAAGATGCGGACAGCTCAACAATACGAAGAAACGCGTAAAAATCAGTATGAATTAGGTGTTGCAGCTAGCGTTGGAAAGCTATTCAGAGAAGGATTGCTGCAATTTACCAAAGGGTTCACAATTCATTCCTACGCATCAGATGTT
>DLGT01000159.1:23600-23757 GCA_002482845.1 Saprospiraceae bacterium UBA7687 | reverse complement strand
TGGAAAGTCTTGGAGACTGAATCGTAATATTCTCTTTGGAAAAGGAGTAAAGGGAGACCAAATGAATGTCAAAATAGGTTATTATCATGTGGATTTTGAAGGAAGTATTGCCAATTATAAAGAAGTATTATCTATGGCTTGTCATCGTAATGAAAAT
>DLGT01000159.1:7205-23504 GCA_002482845.1 Saprospiraceae bacterium UBA7687 | reverse complement strand
AGGCAGTTTTCAAGACATCACAGGTATGACGTATATGTCTATAGTAGACGTAGTGGACAATGACGCTTTAAACGATGCTCTTGACGAAAATAATGAACCATTATTGCATAAATGTGGGCGTGAAATGGATGAAGGGCATGGATTGCATGAATTGCAAACTCGTGCTAGCAAGGGTATCGAAGTTGCAAACTTCGACAATCGAAATTTGATTCATGGACATAGCCGTTATAGAGAGGATTTAGTCAAGTTTGGCGGGCAAAATGATTGGGATGAGGTGATAGAGAAGGTTTTGGTAGCTAAGTGATAGCTAAATTTCAGATGCATGTAGATGGGTCATAGTGTAAAATCAATTTTATAGCTAGTACGGGCAACCATATTTTCTTCAAGAAACCAAAAAAAAGCCCACTTACCTTAATAAGAGGGCTTGTATAATCTTGATTTCTAGTCTCACTTTTTACATTCTAGTAAAAATTAGTTTGCACCTATAGGGAAACTTAATCCTATATTTAGAGATAATGCATTGTTTTTACCTTCTACGATTTCTGTGTCAAAAACGTTTGTAAAGCCTGCCGTATAACCTAAGTCAACATTCAACCATGTTCTTTCTTTAAGACTATAGTTAAAGCCTAATCCAGCTTGACCGCCAAAGTCTACAGATTTAAACGACTCTTTGATATCGATATCACCATTTTTAGCTCCTAAAAGAATCCCTACATAAGGTCCTAAAAATACTTTAGGTCTAAACTTGTCACCAGTTTGACCAAAGAAATAAACACCTGTAAGAGGTATTTGCACATAATTTAGTCTAATCTTGTCGTCAGAAACAGAAGATGAAACTCCCATTTGTGAAAATAATGCCTTTACATTTAAACCGATCTTTTCGTTGATACTGTAATTTGCAAAAATACCTGCTGATAATCCCATTAACCTTTCACCATTCTCTACTTCAGATATTGAAGAAGAATTTACACCTATCATTGGTCCGATAGAAAGTGTTTGTGCATTGATGCTTAAATAAGCAACTGACAATAAAATCGATGTTAAAACTACTTTGATCATTTGTATTGATTTAAAATATTATTAATAAAATACAAATATACAAAATATTATTCTAAATTCATAAATTAAACAAAAATATATTCTACACACTTTTAAGTATACAAAAACTGTGATCTTCCAGGTTATTATAAATGAACTATAAGATTCGAATTCATAATCTAAGCTATTTTTAAATATTTTTTTTGGGGAAACGTAGGAAACAAAACCTAACTACATCTCTCGCATGTACCATTCACGACCATATTGGTGCTAGATACGTTAAATCCTTGGGGTAAGTTGATGGTAGGCACGAATACATTATCCATACAAAATGTATTTTCACAACGTTCGCAATGGAAGTGTACGTGCTGATCATGATGATGATGTTCGTCGCAATTAGCTTCACAGATGGCATATTTTTGTGTTATAGTTCCGTCTACTGCTTTGTGGATGATGCCTTTTTCTTCAAAACTTTTGAGCGTTCGGTACAACGTAATACGGTCTGCATCTTTGAGTTTCGTCTCAATATCATTGCTAGAAAGGGCATGTCCTGCCTTATTAAAAACATTGATCACATCCATCCTAAATTGGGTGATGCGGAGATTATGTTTTTTTAATATTTTTTCTGATGGAGACATTATTTGATTGATTGACCATTTTCCCAAGAATCTGCTGGACTTACAAAACTAAGTTTACCTTCAGAATTCTCAGCCATTAATATCATTCCTTGCGATTCCACACCACGCATTTTCCTTGGAGCAAGATTAGCAAGGATGCTTACTTTAGTACCAATAACAGCTTCTGGAGCGAAATGTTCAGCTATTCCAGACACAACAGTACGTGTTTCAAAACCCAAATCAAGGGTCAATTTCAATAACTTATCAGCTTTCTCTATCTTTTCTGCTGCAACGATCGTCGCCGTCCTGATATCCATCTTGACAAAATCTTCGTAAGTGATCTCAGGTTTTAATGGTGTTGCTTCTGGTTGTTCTTTTTGAACATTTTCACTTTGAACTTCTTCAACTTTTGCTGTTGCTTGAAGTTTTTCTATTTGAGCATTGATCACTTCATCATCTATTCGTGTAAACAAATGTACTGGTTCGTTGATTTTATGATTCTTTTTAAGTGGTCCTATATTTTCACTTAGATCGTCGAGCATCTTTACCAATTCACCCTTCTCAACAATAGGTTTTTGGTTTAATAACAATCTAATTTTATCCGATGTAAATGGCATAAATGGCCTACAAATGACACCAAGTGCGGCTACATATTGAAGACATAGATTCATTACAACCTTCACACTTTCAGGATCATCTTTGATCGTTTTCCAAGGTTGATTGAACTGTAATATCTGATTTCCTTTGGTAGATATCTCCATCAAAACACGCAATGCAGATCTGAAGTCATAACTTCTGATGTGATCGTTCATTGCTTGAATATCATCAAAAAGCCTTAATAATTCCGAATCGTGGTAAGATGCATCATATTGATCTTCAGGTCCTATGATTTCTTGAGATTCGTCAAAAGCAGGTACCTTTCCATCATAATATTTATGCGTAAGTACTACTACCCTATTCACAAAATTGGCCAAATTATTGACAAGTTCGTTATTGACTGCATCTTGATAACCCTTCCATGTGAACTCGCTATCTTTTTGTTCGGGCATGTTCTTAATCATGGTGTACCTCAATTCATCCTGTTTATTCGGAATATCATCCAAATATTCATGCACCCAAACTGCCCAATTGCGTGAAGTAGAAATCTTTTTGCCTTCGAGATTCATAAATTGGTTGGCAGGAACATTGACCGGAAGGTTATAATCACCATGTGCCTTGAGAATAGCTGGAAATATAAGACAATGAAAAACGATATTGTCTTTACCAATAAAATGCACTAATGCGGTTTCATCATCTTGCCAATATTTTTTCCAATTCTTTTTGTTGTCGATCGCCCACTGTTTAGTCGCAGAGATATATCCGATTGGTGCATCCATCCATACATATAGTTTTTTGCCTTCATGCCCTTTGATATCATGAGGTACATCTACGCCCCAATCTAGATCTCTAGTCATGGCACGTGGTTGTAATCCACCATCAAGCCAAGACCTACATTGACCAAGTACATGATTTTTCCATTCATCAGGATCATGAAGTGATACGCCATCTAGATTACCTGTTTCTATCCATTCACGAAGCCAAGTCTCATATTTATCAAGAGGTAGATACCAATGAACGGTCTTGCGAAGTACAGGTTTTTTGCCCGTCAAAGTCGATACGGGATCGATTAGGTCTGTTGGATTGAGTGTAGAACCGCATTTTTCACATTGGTCACCATAGGCATCGGGATTACCACACTTCGGACATGTCCCGGTGATATATCTATCTGCTAGAAACTGAGCTGCTTCTTCATCGTAATATTGTTCGGATTCCTTTTCTTCAAACTCACCTTTGCGATAAAGCTTGGTAAAAAATTCTTGAGAGGTTTCATGATGGATAGGTGCAGAAGTCCTGTGGTACATATCAAAAGACACGCCGATTCGCTCGAAAGTATCTTTGAATAGTTCGTGGTATCTATCCACCACTTGCTGTGGTTGGAGTCCTTCTTTAAGTGCTTTTATGGTAATGGCAGCACCGTGTTCGTCAGAGCCACACATAAAAATGATGTCTTTACCCATCAATCTTTGAAACCTTACATACACATCTGCCGACAGATAAGCACCTGCAAGATGACCGATATGTAATGGCCCATTTGCGTAAGGTAGTGCTGAAGTGACTAGATATCTCTTAAATTGTCTCATAATACCCGAATTATTCGGAGGGCAAAGATAGTAAAAATTATAGATTGTTTGTTTATAGCCAAAAATGATCGTTTTTGATGGAGTTATTCTGGACTTAGCACATTAAAATTGTGTTTGACCTAAACAAACGAATATCGATTCTATCGGCTACACTTCACTCCATACATGCTCTAGCTCACTCATCATCATTGCTGTAGCGCCCCATAGTTTTTGGCCATAAACATCATAATATGGCGTATCCGGCAGTATCATATCTCGGACTTTTATGTCTGCTACCTGTTTGTGTTTAGGTTTTGCAAAATGATCGAGTGGTACTTCAATAATATTTTTTACCTCAGTTTCTTGGATAATAAACTTTGGAGATTCTGTGGTAAAACCTACAAATGGGTGAACTAAAAAATTACTAACATACACATACAAAGGTGTGAGTTCACCCAAAATACCAATGGTGTCGGGAGCGATGCCTATCTCCTCGTAAGTTTCGCGGAGTGCGCAGTCTTCATAGGAAGCATCGTTTTCGTCTAGCTTACCGCCTGGAAAACTAATTTGACCTGCATGTTTATCATCCGGGTGTAGACTAGTACGTTCTATTAAACTAAGATGCCACTGATCGTTTTTGGGAAAAAGTAACGCTAATACACAAGCGACTTTATGGTCTGTGGCTACATTTCTGTACCTTTCGCTTCCTTTTGGTGCCATTTTATTTTGTGCTTCAAATCCAGGAAGGTCTTGTGACAATCTTTTTTCTAAAGCATGAATGACTGAAATATCCATTGATCTATAAATAAAACGTGATCAATGAGGTGCTCATCCAATGATTACTTGGGTCCATTGGCTTTTACGATATAATTTTCCAATGCTTTATTCATAGAAGGTGCTTCAGGCGTCGGTGCTTTGATATTCACGTACAAACCTTTTTCTTCTGCTGCCTTTAATGTTGCATTTCCGAATACTGCTATTCTTGTATTATTTTGTTTGAAGTCTGGAAAGTTGTCAAATAATGACTCTATACCTTGTGGACTAAAAAACGCCAAAACATCATAAAATACATCACTAAGATCAGACAAATCTGCTGAAACGGTGTTGTACATGATTACTTCAGTATGATTGATATTTAATTTTTCAAGGTAGTTTACTATTTCCGTCGAACCCAAATTTGAGCAAGGTAGTAGAAATTTTTCGTTTTTATATTTATTAAAATAGTGCGCTAGGTCTTCTGCTACTCGTTTGCCAACGAATACTTTTCTTTTACGGTAAAGGATAAATTTTTGCAAGTAATTGGCAATTGCTTCTGTGAGGCAAAAGTATCTTGTATCTTGAGATACTCTAGCCCTCGTCTCTTCTACCAATCTAAAAAAATTGTCTACTGCACCCTTACTGCTAAAAATTACACATGGAAACTCCCCAAGATTGATTCTATTTTTTCTAAACTCCTTTTCTGATACGGCCGCTACTTGAATAAAAGGTCTCCAATCGATTTTGAGTCCCCATTTAAGTTCCATATCATAATACGGGGATTTCTCCTCAGGTTTAGGTTGTGATATCAGCAGAGATGTTACAGTATTGTATTTTTCTGCATATTGAGGTTCTGTCTGAGATGCTGTACCTTTTGTTGCCATTTAAACCATTAAATTTACCTAAATATTTTGACTTACTGCACCAATTTCATCACGGATTTTACCAAAATGAGCATTGGCGCAATTTCGAAGGCACAAAGGTAAATAAATATTTGGAATATTCTATCAAATAGGTATTCAGAAACGATAAAAACACCTCTAAATGTCCGAAGCAATACCATAATTATCACCAAACCCAATGAAAACCAAAGCATCACCCCTTGAAAATTTTCAGGACCGAATGCCAAAATAAAATTTAATGGTATCAAGCAAATACCTAGGAATATATTAAAAATCATAATCGTGAAGCTATAAAGTTGGGTGCTTTTAGATATGCCGAATAGATTTCCAAGCATTCCTAAGAATACATGTCTAATAATATAAACGATAATAACGCCCGTTAAGATACCGAGAAAGACAAGTACACCTTTGGGAGCTGAATAATTTTGAAAAACCAAATAAATCAGTACAGCCAAATTTATAGCAAATATAAAATAAAGTACCAATAGATAAAGTGACACTCTAGTACTCTCTTCTCTGTAAAATAACTTTAGAATATTTTCATTGAGTATAGACTTAGATATCAAACCTATAGATTTGGCCCTGGTATTTAAGATGATCGCTAACAAGGCACTTGCTAAAAGCAAAAACCAAAATAAAAAAGCATTTGAAACTTCCGTGGCTTCAAGCTGACCATTTAGTTTCTGCGTCCTCATGGACATATCATTCTTTCGTAGCGGAAGGTGGTCTACTTCGAATGGATTTTTTTCTTCATCAGACAATGATGTGCTTTCCGTCTGGCCATTTATTGAATTAATGCTATCAGATGTAGCTAAGTTCTTGTTTATGGTATCTACTTTTTGGATTGGAGATTCTTCTATTTCAATCTCCGGAATAGAACTCAGACGTTGTTTAATTTCGAATGGATTTGCTTTGCTTTGTGCTATAGTTATGCCTAATGACAGAAAAAGCCACACACTAGCACTGAGAAAAATTCGTTTATATTTTATTCTATTATCCATTAACGGGTCAAAAGTAGGAATTATCTATCGAATAGACAATTTTGGATTTAACTTCTTATCTTTGTTCTGTATAAAAAAATGTGATGCCAAACAATTTAATACGTAGGTTAATAATTCTGGGTGGACTTTCTATCATAGGCATCTTGTTTATTCAGTCGTATTGGCTGATTAAAACTTGGGATATAAAAGATAAAGAATTTGACCAATCGGTCAATATTGTTTTGCGTAGTGTTGCTCAGAGAATGGCTACCTACAATAAAATAGTGCTGCCAAAAACAGGACTTGTACAAAGACGATCGTCCAATTATTATGCAGTAAATATCAACAGCCAAATCGATGCTGGCGTACTCGAACAATACCTACTTCAAGAGATGAGTAAACAATCTCTCAATATTGATTTTGAGTATGCCGTTTACGATTGTTTTAATGACGAATTGGTATATGGAAATTATTGCAGCGTCGAAAACATGAAAGAGCATAGTGTTAAAAAAGGTAATAAACTTCTTAAGTTTAATGACCTAACCTATTACTTTGTCGTAAGATTTCCAGCTCGAGAGAGTTTTCTACTGGCCAATAAAAATATGGCACTTATTCTTACGAGTTTATCAGTACTTGCCATTGCTTTTTTCTTGTATAGTATGTGGGTGATCCTAGAACAAAAGAGATTATCTGAGCTACAAAAAGATTTTATCAATAACATGACACATGAATTTAAAACGCCAATATCCTCTATAAAAATTGCTTCAGATTTTCTAGCCAATGATGAGTACCTCAAAAATGACAAACGCCTGAGTAGATATACACAAATCATCCGCGAACAAAATCAGCGTCTCAATGACCAAGTAGAAAAAGTACTCAATATCGCAAGATTAGAAAAAGATAGTATTGAGCTAAAAAAAGAAATATTTAACGTCAACAATACGTTAAGTGAGATTATAAATAATGAATCATTAAAATTGAAGTCAGGAAATATTACATTTACACCATGTAGCGATGATGTCAGTATCAAAGCTGACAAGTTGCATTTCGTAAACGTGATCGCAAATATGATAGACAATGCCATAAAATACAGTCAAGACGAACCTATAGTAGACATCAATGTTGTAAATCTTGATGATCGTATTGAATTGAGAATAAGTGATAAAGGCATCGGAATTGACAAAGAAAACCAGAAAAAATTATTCGACAAATTCTATCGAGTGTCGACTGGCAATGTTCATAATGTCAAAGGTTTCGGTCTAGGATTATATTATGTAAAAAATATTTGTGCTGCACATGGGTGGAATATACAAGTGCAGTCAGCAAGCGGCGAAGGATCAACTTTTAGTATCAACATACCAAAACAAATAAATCATGAGTGAAAAATCAAAATTATTGTATGTAGAAGATGACGAAACATTAAGTTTTGTAACCAAAGACAACTTGGAACTACATGGATATGAAGTCAATCATTTTTTGGATGGTGAAAGTGCTGTAGAAGCTTTCTTTAACGGTACGTATGATCTGTGTATCTTGGATGTGATGTTGCCCAAAATGGACGGTTTTGCAGTAGCTGAAAAAATAAGATCAACTGACCCCAATGTTCCGATTTTATTTTTGACTGCTAAGTCCATGAAAGAAGATCGGATACATGGCCTTCGACTGGGCGCGGATGACTACATCACAAAGCCATTCAGCATAGAAGAGTTGATACTAAAAATTGAAGTTTTTCTGAGAAGAAAATTTGTGTCCGTCTCTACGAATGATCAATACAAAGTAGGTAATTACAATTTTGATTACAGAAACCTAATCTTGAGTTTAAATGAAGTGGATCGCAGCTTAACCCAAAAGGAAGCTGATCTACTCAAGATGTTGCTCGATCATAAAAACAATGTGGTCAAAAGAAGCCTTATCCTGGAGAAGCTTTGGGGAGAGGATGACTATTTCCTAGGCAGGAGTATGGATGTATTTATCAGTCGTCTGAGAAAGTACTTAGTAGAAGACCCGAAGATAAAACTAGACAATATACATGGCGTAGGTTTTAAACTGATGATAGAAGGATAGACATACATTACGAATTTGGCAATTAATACATAGTAATTACCAAATTCGTAATTAATCAATTATCCTCTACTTCTTTCCAGGAATACCATCATTATTAAGCTCAAGATAATACGCTCTTCTTCTTGTATGTCAAAATTACCGTGTTGGTGTAACTTAAATTTTTTGCCTAGAAAAGAAGCTTCCTTGGTAAATTCAGCAATTTTGGTACCATCTTTACGGTAGATATTATATTTGGGGTTAAATACATATCCTGTAAAAAATCCCAAAATAGGAACTTCAGAAAATAACCCGTCCATGATCTTTACGAAAGCATTGTCTTCTTCTATTTTAAATTCAAAAGCATCGTGTTCGTCAAATATTTCGTAGGTCGCTTTCCACAATGACCTAGCACCTTTCCTACCCATTTTACCTAGATTCTTACCTGATGCATCCGTAAACATATACGAAGCCGACCAATCGATCCATTGACTTGCTTTTATTTTGTACAAGATGGAACTTTGAGACTCATCTGCAAAAACAGATATGTCTTCTTTAAGCTTAAATAGTTTTTGCTTCACATAAGCAATTTCTTGGCCGCTTGCATCTCTGACATAAAACTGCGGAGACAATGCCATAATCTTAAATTCAAATTCTAATGGATAAGTAATCTGTCTGTTCATTTGCTGATGTTTAATTTTATATTGCTCAAAAGTACTGCTTTCACTTTGCAATTTTATATTTTAGAATCCAATTTATTTGACAAATACCAGATTATACGACAGTTTTTAGTTTTTAATGATATTCTTTGATTTAAACTACATGATTTCGGCCTGCTCCCAAAAGAACTAAACACATGATAATCAAGCACCTCCATTTGCGACACAATTATATACAATTGATTATCAGTTCATTAAAATTAGGGTACAACTTTTATTTTCTTCATTATTAGCATTTAGGTATGAACTTCTGATTTGTAACCCAAAAAAAATAATTGTAACCCAAAAGGGGTAATTTTTTAGATTTTCATATTATGAAATTAAATGCATTAAAAATTAGTGCCATATAAAAACTACTGACTGGCTGATGTCAATGCAACATGTTTTTACATCACATATTTTGTAACCCATAACCAAGGCTGATTTATGGGTTAATTTTCATATTACGATAAATTCTTATGGTATCATATTTGGCATACTGATATCAGACGAGACGATTTTTATCATTTTAAAATAATACTTAATAACCAATACCAAACTCATATTATGTTGTACAGAAAAGACGAAATTCTGTTTAGGGATACTAGATTTGTATTTGCATTTTTATTACTTAGTTCGCTAGTCATCTTTATGGTGATGAGCTACGAAGGCGCATAATACCTACCTTGTAACACCTAATTAAGTGTATAGCCCGAGACAGCAGTTTCGGGCTTTTTTTTTGTCCTAAACTTATATTGAGTTACAAAGCTAGATTGATTACAGATGTATACTCACTTGACATAAAGTATCTAACGTTTTTCTACCTATTAAACCATTTCTGTGGGTCTAGTTTTGCTTTGTCTTTCCATAGCTCAAAATGTAGCTCAGCTTTGCCATCTTCATCGGTGGTGACCTGACCTATAGATTGTCCCCGTTTGATCTTCTGACCTTTGCTGACATTGACATTATCTAGTTTAGAATATACGGAATAGTAACTGCCATGCTTGATGATGACCATATTTTTAAAGCCTGGTATCGTTGTGACTCCCACTACCTCACCGTCGTACACACATTCTACCTTATCGCCTGACGGTAAGGTAAAATCTACGCCATTATTAGATACATCTATGCCTTTGATGGTCGGATGCGGATGTGTACCAAACTTACCAGTAATTTTACCTTTGGATACAGGCCAACTAAGCGCGCCTTTATTTTTTGAGAAACCTGAATTATCGATTTCCTTTTTCTTTACTACAGCTGCATCGCCCTTTTCTTTCTCTTTTGCTTTGGAAAGTTCTGCCAAGATTACTCTCTCTATCGACGCATTTAGATTTTCGCGTTCCTTCTCACGTTTTTTTAGCGATACTTTTAGTTTTTCTTCTTCTTTGGACAGTTTCTGGACGATCTGATCTTTTTCTTTTTGTTCTTTCTCTAAGATGACAATATTCTTTGATGTTGCATCTAGATTAGTAAGGTTTTGGACCTTTGTTTTTTCTATTTCTTCATTTTTGGATTGGATTTCTCCTGTGATGGTTTTGATCTCTTCTACTTTTTGTTTTGTAAAATGGTCAAATTGGTGCATATATCTCCACCTAAGCATCAGATTATTTAAGTTTTCTGATGACAATAAATAGGACCATTTAGAATTGGTCATTTTTTTGAGATAACTTGATCTTAGTAAGGTACTGTATTGATCTTTGAGTGTATTGTGTCTCTTTTTTAAAACTTCTATGGTTTCTGTATTGCTTGCTATGGTTTTTTCATTGAGTTTGACCTCAGCTTCTAGGTTTGATATTAATTTCTTTCGACTGTCCATTTGTTGCTCAAGTGCCTTGAGTTGAGTGATATTTTTTTCTTTGGTTTGTTTTGTCTTTTCTAATTCTTTGGAAGTTTTTTCTATATCTTTGATTATTTTGAGACGTTGTTTTTCAAGGTCTTTACGAGATTGACTCTGACCTATCTGACCAATGAATAACAGCAAAACTATCAAACCCAATATCTTAGTTGATCTTCTCATATCTTGATGGTATTGAAAACTTAAATTCTTTAGGAACATTGATATCAAACTCTGAAAAACTGATATTGATACTTCCATTTTCGCTTTTAGACACCGGAAAAACCAAGTTGCGTTCATAAGCTACATTTCCGTGTTTGCCTATAGGTCTATAATCGTTATATGTGGTAGTTGCAACTCTACCTTGCCTGTCTTCGATCACCATTTTATCTAATGCGAGTGTGTATCCATTGACAAAATAAGAAAGTCGGAGATCGTCTACATTAGCGTCTACCACATAATAGACAGAATCTTTGCGCATGACCATTTGACTAGAATCAGCCAAAATGACATTGCCAAACATGAGTTGCTGAATATCTTCAAAACTAGCTGCCACTGAAAAAATATCACTCAATTTGTCTATTGAATTTGTCTCATAGACACCTTCTAGACGATAAAGAACTGTATATTCATTTTTATCTATCAAAACCCTAGCAGCTTCTATCCCGAACTTAGAGACAGCTACCAATGCTGCACTATCTCGTTTTACCCTAAGATTCATAGTGCCAGATACGCTCTCGTCAGGTGTTTCTAGTTGGGTTTTGGCTTTACCAGAAAACCACTCAAAATCAATATTTCTATCTACAAGAGATTGATATATTTCAGCCTTTGTCCTATTGGGTACATCGCCTGTTGATAGTTTTTTCTTGGT
This sequence comes from Saprospiraceae bacterium UBA7687, assembly GCA_002482845.1. Lineage (GTDB taxonomy): Bacteria > Bacteroidota > Bacteroidia > Chitinophagales > Saprospiraceae > OLB9. The sequence continues at coordinate 11,609 of DLGT01000159.1, read as the reverse complement.
ACTACAAGCAGAAACTACTAGAAAAGCAATCAATATGATTAGGTTGTTTTTCATCAATTTCCTATTGTAAGTTTTAACTTTTCTGCCAATCTCACTGAACTATTTCCCAAATCTTTTGACATTTGCCAAGCTACAGCCGCTTTTTTGATATCATTTTGTTCTTTGTAAATATCACCTTTTAATTCGTACGCCATGCTATTTTTTTGATTACTCAATGTGATGGCTTGATCTGCAGACTCCATGGCTTTGGCATAGTTTTTTTGTTTCAGGTAGATTTCTCCTTTGACGGTCTGTACCCTACTTTCTATACTTACCTTTCCAGCACTGATTAAACTTGCTTCGTCTAAAGAAGACATTGCCTTTTTAAAATCATTTTTTGCGGCAAGCGCCTTTCCATTAAAATAATATGAAATGGCTTGATTTGGGAATAAATCTATTGCTTCCGTGGAAATTTTGGTTAATTGGTCATAATTTTCTACCATCTCTAAACCAAACATTAATTGTTCCCATACCATAAAATTGCGATCATTGAGCGATAATGTTTTTTCGTATTGTCTGATGGCAGCTGTCACGTCATCATTATTCATCAATACATCCCCATATATAGCATGCGCTTTTGCGTCATTAGGGTGTGCAATGACCAACTTATCGCACAAATCAATAAGCTGCTTGCCCAATATGGTGTCTCTAGTGTCTGCATGTTTTTGTACATGTGGTATCAATTCCTTAATTTTGATATCGATCGGGGCGTCAGGATTACTCACTAATGGCATCAAAGTGACTAAGTAATCTTCCTTAGAGACAGATTTATTGGAGAGTAAAACTAAGCCCAACTTTGCATCTGAATCGTTAGGGTCAATGGCCAATATCTTGCTAAGATAAGGTTCCGCTTCTTTTACTTTATCATTTGAATGCAACATATTTGCGATCAATCTGAGGTAGTTTTTATCTTCGGGAAATCTAAGTGTTAGTTTTTCTAATTCTGCCACTGCTTTAGTTACATCACCAGCATTGTCATATATCTCTGCTCTTTTTAGAATCGTATTTACAGAAAAACCAAAATTCAATTCCTTCGTATCTAATGTTGCAAGTGCGGCTGGTAAATCTTGTTTTTTGATATAAAGACTCACGATTTGGTCATACAAGTCAGGCGCAGATGGATCTAAGGAAGATAGATGTTTGAGTGTTTTGATAGCATCGTCATACCTACCCAATTCTTTATAAAAATTGACTTCATACAGTCTTATCCATTTGTTATTGGGTTCGATTTTGACTGCTGCTGATAGGTTGGACTCGGTCAGGTTAATTTCTTTTTTCTCATTGTACAACTTTGCCAATTCAAAATAAACAGCCGCAACTTGTCCCGACTCTCTCCTTATACTATCCAATAATTTGATGGCGTCATCCTTTTTGCCAGCAGCTATAAGATACTTTGCTGAGACAAATCTATCCTCAATCTTGATATCTGCTTCTCCTTTTCTATTATCTACCACAAGATCTTCTTGTGCAGACAATTGTGAAAAGACCAAAATGGTAGATAAAAACAATATTATTCTAAATTTATTCAATGTCATTTATTAAGATGGTGTCTAAAAAATAAGTTATTCATTAACATTGAGTTATCAACTTTGAGTCCGCTCCGAAAAGACAAATTTATTGATAATCAACCGTTTTTACCCTGACCCTAAAGGGAAACGCTAAATTATCAATAAATTAAAGATAAAAATTTTCCATTTATTTGAACATGTGACTTTTGGGTCTGGACTCAACATTTAAATATTAATAACCATAACGAAATATTATGGTTCAAAGGTACGGATTGTATTAAGTTTTTTGTGAATATAACTAAAGTTTATGCTTAACTCAACATTGATGCCTAAAAAAACGTTTAATTTCTATTACCAATCGTTAAAATATCATCATGACCATCCAAGCTAATACCCCTGAAGAATATATTGAAAAAATAGAAGATGATACTAAAAAAGATGCCATCGTAAAACTACGTAAGATCATCCAATCTAATATCCCTAACGGATACGAAGAAGGTATGAGTTATAATATGATAGGCTATTATATACCCCATAGTATGTACCCTGCCGGATATCATTGTGACCCCAAACTCCCGTTACCTTTCGTGACCATAGCCGCCCAAAAAAACTTTGTAGCCGTGTACCATATGGGTGTGTATAGTGATCCTGAATTATTAGATTGGTTTGTAACCGAACATGCAAAACGATCCACTAAAAAACTAGATATGGGCAAAAGCTGTATCAGGTACAAAAACCCTGAACACATACCATACGATCTTATAGGTGAACTAATGACCAAGATTTCTGCCCAAGCTTGGATAGATACTTATGAAAGTCAATATAAACCCAAAAAATAGATAAATCAAAACGTTATATTTGTTCATAAAACAATACATGTGCCTCTTTTTTTCCTTTTTATTATACTTCAATCATTACCACTCGTGAAAAACCAATCTACGCCATACCAACATTTTTTTCTATACGATCTAGGCAGTAAAGCTAGTGATCAGAGGTATGAGTATGGTGACTTCAGCATGGCGGCTGACAAAATCGTAAAATCAAATATCACTACAGACAAAGAAATTTGGATACATAAAATAGACACAAGCTTAGCTACCCTACATCCCGACAAAGCGGGCATCATCATCTATATCCATGGATTCCAAGGTGATAATAAGTATTTTGTCCAAAGCAGTGGCTTCTTACTTCAGAAAGACATCTTTGACAATGCAGCACACGCTTATGGTATGACTGTATCCTTGCAATGGAAATCTAGTATCATATACCAAGATGCTGTACAAACAGCACTCCAAAAAGGTCAAAACATGGCAGACATCGTAGATGAGATCTATCAAAAACAACAAAAACTTTATCCTGGGGCGCCTATTTCAATTATTTGTCATTCTATGGGCAATCGAGTGTGGCAAGGACTTTATGACAAGTGGGTCGATAAAAATAAAAGTATTCGTATAGAAAATGTGTTTTTCTTTGCGGCAGATCTAGAGTGTGACATCTTTGATACAGCTTTTGAAAATATTCAGGACCACATCGGGCAATCTTATGTATTCTATAATCGTGCAGACCGTACCCTACAAATGGCCAATGCCCTCAAAGAACATAAAAGATTAGGTATCTATGGTACACTGTCAAAGACTGACTTACTATCTAAACATATCATTCTGATAGATGCGACAGATATTAAAGATGAAGAGACATTTGCAGGAAAACTTAGTTTACATAGGTATTATTATGGTAGCCCTACTATGCGTAGAAAAACAGTAGAAATTTTGAGTGCAAAGCAGCATTGAAGAGTGCAGAAAATTATACAAATTTAAGATAGTATTATGCGGAATTTGACTGGTGTCTGTCCACTAATTAGAGGTAAATATTCATCCAAACAAGTTTGGGATGTTCATTAAATATTTGCCCCAAAAAAAAAGAGCCACTCCGATGAAAAGTGGCTCAATGAATTAAAATTTTCTTAAATTACCTTTAATGAAAAAAAACTTATTAGTTATAGTGCAAAATTAATGCCAGAATTTAGCCTTGTCTGTCGTTGATAGTTAGTATCCTAGAAGACTATGAAAGGTATCTGGAGAAAAATTAAAGGTAAACATTTCATCCAAATAAATTTGGATGCCCATTAAAATACAAAAAAAAAAGAGTCACCTGCAATAGGTGACTCTATAAAATTACTAACAATGGAAAAAATTAAAAAAATTAAAAAAAACTATTAAAATTATAAAACTAAAAACAAGAAAAAATTAAAAATTCTACAAAAAAACTAAAACTAGTAAATAATGAAAAATTAAAAAAAAACTCTACATAAAAAACTAAAACTAGTACAAAATTGAAAAATTAAAAACTTAATATTGTTAGTATGGTAAGTAAACATCGTGCAAAACAAAAAAGTTTCACAGAAAGATATTTTTTTTAAAAAAAAAATAAAAAAAGGGTCGTTGGTGCAGAACGACCCTTTGTAATACCACAACAACGGGAAGTGGAAACTATTTATTTTTATTTTGAAAAAAGCTTTAATTGCGGTTATAGAGCTTGTTTTTTAATTCAATCTAGAAAAAGACGAAATCAAAATATCATAGTCACATTTTTGGTGTTATTTATTTACTTTAATGGTCTAGTAATCAAAAGGCCTATGGTAAATATGTATAATCTCTAGAATCAATACCGATACGATGTCTTTGAGCCATCGGATCAAGTGAATCAATGTCGGAGATTCTGATGGTTTGGCTATAAGACAGGCTATCGGTAAATATGTGTCATCGATTAGCAAAAGAAAGTAGGACGCGAATTTTCACAGATTACACGAATTTAAGTACAGAAGTAATTAGTGGAATTGGCGTTAATTAGCGTAGGA
>DLGT01000159.1:0-7142 GCA_002482845.1 Saprospiraceae bacterium UBA7687 | reverse complement strand
GAAAGTAGGACGCGAATTTTCACAGATTACGCGAATTAATATACCGTTTAATAAAGTCAATTACGGGTGAGAGAAGCAAGGAAGCACAAAAAAAAAGAGAGCTTCCCGTTATGAGAAGCTCTCTTAAATACTTGTTTAACTATTTGAACACTTTTTTAGTCGATTTTTATCACTCTTTGTTGGTGGATTTGCTCACCTTGACGAATGATAAAGTTGTAAGCGTCTGATGGTAACTGATCTACTTTGATTAGTTCTATACCACTACCTATGATTTTTTTTGTCATCACTAAACGTCCACTCATATCATATACAGATACATACACATCGCCATCTTCCATGACTACTTCAGATAGATCGATATTAACGATTTCTGTGGTAGGGTTAGGATAGATGCTGATAGGTCCTAGTGCTTGTTTATCGAAGTTCACACCACGTACATCTGAATACTTAAATGCACCATCTAGGTCAGTCATACGTAGACGATAGTAGAATACTTGACCATTTGTACGAGACAATGGCAATCTGTCATCTATGTAATCATAAGCGATATCCACATTGCTATCACCTGCAGCTTTTACCCTTGCGATTTCGTCCCAAGTGCTACCATCTATACTTCTCTCAATACCAAAGTAATCACTGTTTACTTCCTTAGAAGTCGTCCAGTCTAACTTAGCACTGCTAGCAGAATGTTTTTTTGCGTCGAAAGATTTTAGGGTGATTGGGAGTGGATTTGCAGATTCAACAAATGCATTTCCATTTCCATAATCGCCCAATACTGCACCATCATAAAATGGTGTACCTTCTGTATCACTTCGTTGAGTTCCATTTAATTCAAAGAAGAAATAAGAATTACCAGTATCAAGTAAATTATCTAACCTTGGTACAGTACCTGGAACTGTAGAAGAAAAGGAAACTGTAAAAATCAAGTTCTCACTATTAACTGCCCAATTTTCCATTGCATTTACTCCACCTGAAATAATGTAAGTGTAAACCCATCGTGAATTTATTTGGACAGCTGGGACAGGATTTATACTCAAACCTTGAGTACTAGTCGGAGTTGCCACGGGAGCAACAGGATTACCTGCAACTGGAATAGAAACAGCTAAATTGCTATTTAGAAAATTACTCACATTAGGAAAAGGTATGACTGATGTAAAAGGTTTCACAAATACACTAACTGTATTTCCAGTAACTGTTAAAGTCGCACGAGTATCCATTTGACCAAAGCAAGAAAATGAAATTAATGTGAAAATTATAATGTTTAGACTTCTATTTTTCATTTTTATTTTATTATTGGTGTTGAGTGTAAATATTTGCGGTGTTTCCACCTAAGTTATTTAAGAGTACCGCGTTATCATTATTTAAACCTGCAAACCTAATGACACCATTTAAATTTAGATCAGATCCATTATAAGCATTATTAACAATATTGGCTGTATTCCCGCCTAAAGCAAGTAACAAAGTTGCATTGTCATTAGACAAACCTGCAAATCTAATGTTTGCATTTGCATTTGCATTACCTGCCCACATGGCATATACAGATCCTACAAGCCTCATATTTGCATTTGATGTAATTGAACCATTTGTATATGCTTCCCCGGTTCCTAAACTAAAGTCTTTTAATACAGGAGGATTAACAAGGTCCAAAGCAGTAGCAGTTCTAATACCTAGGTGATTTCTGTGACGAATTGCTACATGTCCACTAGCTACTGCATTTTTTAATCTAAGTGCTGTACCATCATAACTAACAATGTTTCCATTATTCAATATAAAACCACTTGTTTGTGATATCACTGTGGTAGGAGTTGTGGCATCTCTAACTTCAATTAATATCCAATCCGTCGCTGTTGCAGGAATAGATGGTGCTGTAACTGCGGGCGCATTAAATGGTGCCATAGAATAAGGGGATGCTAACGGTATTAGAGCATTACTATTTAATGTCGTAGTCATCGTTGTACCAGAAGGAAGTGCACCAGCCAAATAAGCTTTCAAGTTCACCTTTCCAAAGAAATTCAAACCTGACAATCTTACATCTGTATTGGTTGTACTAGCGATTACTGTGCTAGCACCACTGTTAGATCCATCAAATCTCCAATCTCCTGTATGGAAGGTTGCTCCTTTTACTAAAGAAGACATACCCACTACATCACCAGCTACATAGGTGCCTGTCATGGTATTGGCGTATCCAGCTATACCCGTAGCAGCTACTTGCCACTCTCTATTGATATAGTCAGAAGCATCTGCGTACTTTGCAGTAAGACTTGGAGCTATAATCGCTCTACCACCCAATGTAGCAGCTGTGTATGTCGTACCAGTCACTACACTAGATACAGGGGTATAATTGGTAAGGTCTCCTACTTCTAGATTTACAGTGGCATTGCCTGCTACTGTTTTGATAAGTCTGCCAACACCAGTTGTAGCTACATACTCATTAGCATCTACACCTGTGATGTCAGCGCTAGTTGGCAATACAAGACTTTGCGCACCAGTTACTATTCTAGTGTCATCACCATTAAAGTTTAGTGTACCTGCGATAGACATGCTATTATCTACAAGTAAGATATCTCCACCATTTTTAGACATTTCTACATTTCTTAATACTGCACCACCTGTAGAAACATTGGCATCTGCGGTACCGATAAATCGTACGGTAGATGGATCTGTAGATGTGAATGTTGCATTATTGTCGAAATTGCCTTGTACTTCTAGTGTACCACTATTGGTCACCGTACCGCTATTGTTGATAAAATCCGTCTCTACCCTTAGTGTCGCCCCCGGTTGAATCGTCACCGTAGCGCCATTGTTGATAAACTGAGCCTGCACTGCCCCAGCAATCAGAGAAAGAAACATCAGAATGTTTAATCTTCTCATATGATCATTAAATTTAAAAGTTTAAAAATTTATGTAAAAATAATACAATTATTAATATCCAACACATCAATATATTTAAATGATGGTTTTTTCTTATTGAAATGTGTCATTTTGTGAGTAAACCGTTGCCTGAACTTTTAATATAACACAAAATTTCTTCAATTTATGATTTTCGATCTACAAGTACAAAAGCTATTCCACATTTGGAAATCTTAAAACGAAATGACTTCAAAAGTAAGATTTTTGCTATTTTGAAATCAATTGGTAAAATTACGATTAAAAGACATGCAAAAGGAATAATTAATGTCAAACACCCAATTTTGTTAGTAAATGGACGTTTATAATGAGTGAAATATATTAATCGCTCAATTTTAGAGATGCAAATAGGTTTTGATCTGTATAGATGAAACGATTAAGTTCTGAGATACCCTAAAAGATTTATGAATTATTTTATTTGATAGCTCGAAGTCACATCTCTGATCCGATGGCTCTAAGACATCGTATCGGTTAGGTAGAACTGTTTCAAGATACCGATAGGCTGTCTTATAGCCAGACCATCGGAGAAAGGTTTAGTTCTGATCCGATGGCTCTAAGACATCGTATCGGTCTAATGAGTGCTCAAAAGGTTACCGATAAGCTGTCTTATAGCCAGACCATTAGGGAAGAAAGCTATGCCATCGGGAGTAGAAATAATAATTTTTCCATATTGTCAAAAAATTATCATTATTTATCTAGTTTTGTGGGGCTAAAAATTCCAATGATATGCGTGACAAAATGGTCAGACTTCGAGATTTAAAAGACAGAGCTTTGCTTGGTGGTGGTCAAGATAGAATCAATAAGCAACATGAAAAAGGTAAGCTCACAGCCCGAGAACGTGTGGAATTACTTTTAGATAGGGGATCATTTGAAGAGATCGGAATGTTAAAAGAGCATAGGTCATTTGATTTTGGAATGGAACATCAACAATATCCTGGAGACGGTGTGATCACAGGTTATGGTACGATAGCGGGTAGATTGGTATATGTATTTGCGCAAGATTTTACGGTATTTGGAGGTGCTTTATCAGAGACACATGCAGAAAAAATATGTCGTATCATGGATCTTGCCGTCGAAAATGGTGCCCCATGTATAGGATTGAATGATTCTGGTGGAGCAAGAATACAAGAAGGTGTCAATAGCTTGGGCGGATATGCTGACATTTTTTATAGAAATACCAAAGCTTCTGGTGTCATTCCGCAATTATCTGCAATCATGGGACCATGCGCCGGTGGTGCAGTTTACTCTCCCGCTATCACGGATTTTATCATCATGGTAGAACAATCTTCATACATGTTTGTGACAGGACCAAATGTAGTCAAAACCGTGACCAATGAAGAAGTAACATCGGAAGCACTAGGTGGGGCATCTACACATTCCACCAAAAGTGGTGTCACCCATCTCACTGCAGCCAATGATCTAGAATGTATCGAAAAATTAAAAACTTTACTATCCTATATACCACAAAATAGTAACGAAAAAGCGCCATCACAGCCATACACCACGGACCATGAATATCGTGATGTTTTGAATGGTATCATCCCTGAAAACTCGATGCACCCATATGATATGAAAGAAGTCATACATGGTATCGTAGATGATGGAAGTTTTTTTGAAATACATGAGTCTTATGCAGAAAACATTGTGGTAGGTTTCGCAAGGATTGCAGGAAGAAGTATAGGTATTATCGCCAATCAACCCTACGCTTTGGCAGGTGTATTAGATGTAGAAAGCAGCAAAAAGGGCGCGAGATTTGTAAGGTTTTGTGATTGTTTCAATATACCAATGTTGGTACTAGTAGATGTGCCAGGATTTCTACCAGGAACGGATCAAGAATGGCATGGCATCATCACCAATGGTGCAAAACTTTTATATGCATTCAGTGATGCTACCGTACCTAGGATCACCGTCATCACCAGAAAAGCGTATGGTGGAGCATACGATGTGATGAACTCCAAACATATAGGCGCAGATATGAATTACGCATGGCCAACAGCTGAAATTGCTGTTATGGGTGCCAAAGGAGCAAGTGAAATCATATTCAAATCCGAAATATCAAAAGCTGAAAACCCTGCTGAAAAACTGGTGGAAAAAGAAGCTGAATACCAAGAAAAATTTGCCAATCCATATCGAGCTGCTGCAAGGGGATTTGTAGATGAAGTGATCGAACCAAGCGAGACAAGACGCAAGTTGATCAAATCCTTTGCTATGTTGGAACACAAAAAAGTGGCCTTACCTAATAGGAAACACGGTAATATACCGATGTAAGAAAAGCAGCATTAACCTTTTACCAAAAAACCAAATTTAAAACAAAGATGCAGTCGGAAAATAATAAGATTCAGATTTATGTGACAGGTGGAACATTTGACAAAGACTACAACTACATCACGGGACAATTATACTTTAAAGATACACATTTGCACCAGATGTTTGTGCGTGGTAGATCTACCTTGGATGTAGACATCAAAACCCTTATGATGCTAGATAGTCTAGAGATACAAGATGCAGATAGAGAGATCATCATCTATAGCTGTAAAAATAGTCCTTATGACAAAGTGGTCATCACGCATGGCACAGATACTATTGTAAAAACGGCAGAAGCTATTGCAAAACATAACATACCAAAAACGATCGTACTTACAGGTGCCATGATACCATATGCATTTGGAACATCATCAGATGGTTTTTTTAATTTGGGTGCAGCCTTAGCCTTTGCTCAGACACTACCTCATGGTGTCTATGTGGCTATGAATGGAAGGTATTACCATTGGGATAAAGTGAGAAAAAATACGCAGACTGGATATTTTGAGCAGGTGTAATGCTGAGAAGATGGCTCGAAGATGTACCTCCGATCCGATGGCTCAAAGACATCGTATCGATTTGGTGAGACTGCTTCGATTGACCGATAGCCTGTCTTGAAGCCAGACCATCGGGGGAAAGGAGCTCTGATACGATGGCTCGAAGACATCGTATCGGTTTGGTGGGACTGCTTCAAGTTACCGATAAGCTGTCTTGGAGCCAGACCATCGGAGGAAAGGAGCTCTGATTCGATGGCTCGAAGTCATCGTATCGGTTTGGTGGGACTGCTTCGAGTTACCAATAGGCTGTCTTAGAGCCAGATTATCGGGGGAAGAATAGCTCTGATCCGATGGCTCGAAGACATCGTATCGGTTTGGTGGATAACATATAAAATTATAACATTATGAACTTTTACAAAAACCAAATTTTTCATGTTTACAATCAAGGGAATGATCATGGAAAAATTTTCTTCAATAATGACAACTATCTATTTTTCATAATAAAAATGAGACAATTCATATGTCCATATGCTGACTTTTTAGCTTATTGTCTAATGCCGAATCATTTCCACTTTTTAATATACGTTAATGAAATTGTTATAGATAAGAATAAAAAACCAAAGACGCTAAATGAATCAATTGGAACCATGTTAATGTCTTACACATCAGCCATAAATAAACAAGAAAAAAGAAGCAGGGCACTTTTTAGACAACATACTAGAGCAGAAGATGGCTGGTCAGAAGATGTAATTTCCATAGGGTCTAAAGATTCCAAAAAATTATTTTCCACTAATAATGATTATGGAAAAATTTGCTTTGATTACATCCACAATAACCCTGTAAAAGCAAATTTGGTTACTAAACAAGAAGATTGGATATTTTCATCATCATGTGATTATAATGGAATGAGAAACGGAACTCTTTGCAATAAAGATTTAGCTACAGAGCTTTTAAACTTGTAGTTCTTTGGATGGACATCTGATCCGATGGCTCAAAGACATCGTATCGGTATAGGGGTAGTTCTTCAAGTTACCGATAGGCTGTCTTAGAGCCAGACCATCGGGGGGAGAGAGCTAAATCATGGGGAGCAGTATTACAAACCAATTTTTTTTATAATCTCTAGCACTTTTGGCTCGCTCAATCCTGTAATATTAGCGATCATAGGAATCTTAATATCATTTTTTAGGCAATTTTTCATGACATCAATTGTGTTTTGTTCAATGCCTTTGCCTATTCCTTGTTCGATTCCTTTTTCAATTCCTTTTTCGATTCCTTGTTCGATTAGACGATCGTATGTACTCATAATTTTATCTTTTGATGGTTTCAACCCAAAATTAAGTTAGGATTTTCGAAGCCAGACTATCGGAAGATATTCTAAGCCAGATCATTGGGAGAAGTATTACAAACCAATTTTTTTTATAATCTCTAGCACTTTTG
>DLGT01000112.1 GCA_002482845.1 Saprospiraceae bacterium UBA7687 | reverse complement strand
CTTTCCAATACAAAACTTACTAAAGATCGACTCCAACAAATCATCTGTTGACACTTCACCTGTGATCGATCCCAAATGAAAAAGTGATTCTCTGATATCCATCGCTACGAAATCGGATGACAGTCCTGAGTCGAGCCCTGCAATTACTTTTTGGAGACATAGTTTGGTGTTTTCTAGGGCTTCGTAGTGTCTCGTATTGCTGATGATGGTGCCTTCTGCTTGGTTGTGGTGTTGGATATATTCTGAAAAATAGGACAATAATGGCTGTAAAGTTTCTTTGTATTTTGCGGTGATGAGTAAGGTTTTTACACCACTTTGGTCTGAGATGTCTTGGGTTTTGGGTTCTGCTTGGGCTGCAGGAATTGTATCTGCCTTGTTGAGTAGGATGACGCCTGTCTGATCTTTGGTGAGTTGGAGATCATTGAATTCGGCAATTGTGTCTTCTACACTTTTGTTGATGTCACTTATGAAAAGTACGATCTCTGCTTCACGGAGTTTTTGTTTGGACCTTTCTATACCTAGACCTTCAAGTACATCGGATGTCTCACGGATACCTGCCGTATCTATAAATCGGAACATGATGCCATCTATCACCAACGTATCTTCGATAAAATCCCTTGTGGTACCTGCAATGTCGCTGACCAATGCTTTTTCTTCGTTCAATATGGTATTGAGTAAGGTAGATTTGCCCGCATTTGGCGCACCGATGATAGCTACGGGTATGCCTTCTTTGATACTATTGCCCCATCGGAAAGAATCGAGCAATGGATTGATAACCGTTATAATTTTATGAATGAGATCTTTGAGTCTTCCACGATGTGCAAACTCTACGTCTTCTTCAGAAAAATCTAGCTCGAGTTCTATCAAAGCGGCAAAATCTATCAGTTCTTGTCTCAAATCCTTGAGCATCGATGAGAAATGACCTTTGAGTTGGTTGAGTGCGATCTCAGACGACTTGGTAGATGATGCATGGATAAGGTCTGCTACTGCTTCTGCTTGCGATAAGTCCAAACGACCATTAAGAAAAGCTCTCAATGTAAATTCTCCTGGAAAAGCGGATTTTGCACCGTGTTTTATTGCTAAAGAAATGATGGACTGCACCAATTGTGGTGATCCGTGGCAAGATATCTCCGTACTATCTTCGGTAGTGAATGTTTTTGGCGCTCTGAATACGGAGACCATTACTTCATCTATTTCCTTTTCTCCATCTACAATCCACCCGTAATGTATCGTGTGCGAATCGGCTTCACTCAGCTTTTTACCTCTAAATATTTTATCAGTGATGGCAATGGCATCCTTTCCCGAAAGTCTAATTACGGCGATAGCGCTTTGACCTTGTGGCGTAGCAGGAGCGATGATGGTATCTGTAAGGTGATTCATGTGACAAAGATAGTGAACTTCACAAAACTAAACCACGGCTTTTGTTATCGACTATTTTTTCATGCCATTTGGTGCTAAGAAAAGGTCTTTACCAGCGATGTCTTCCCACTCTTAAAATTGGAACGTTCCATCTGTACTCATGGCCACAAAAAGACCATTTTTAAACTGATCGTTGATAGCAACATTCGTTATGTAACTGCCATCACTTTTGTCCAAAATGGTATGTCTTCCATATTAGTAGGTATTTTTTCAGTTTTAATTTTTGGTATAAATATGATAAAACCTTACGCTGTGGTATTTTCTTTTCAACCGAATAAAGTAAAATATACTAAGACAAGAGTTATTAAAATTCTAAACATAATATGCTATTTATAATTGTCGCAAAGTTCTTTTAATCGCATTCAAAACATCAGAATTCAATATTATTTTAAAATTAATTCCATGTGCATCAAATTAACATTAAGTTCATCCAATATTTTGTATTCAGATTACGACCTTTTCAGAATAAAGCACTAAGGGTATCCAAGCTCTTGAAAATGACGTCCTTAGATTTAAAGGAATAACAATTTCTTTGAGATATTACCAAGGCATCCAAGAGCAAACTTACCAAGAAGAGTTTTACAATGCTAGAATCAATCTAGGTGTAAAGTTTGACTTCTTTAAGAAAAAATAGACATAGATTTTAATAGAAATATTGTGGCTTTAATGAAAACCTGATTATCGTAAAGATGGTCAGGTTTTATTATTTTGTATCAAAACTCCATAACTGAAAAGTCAAATTCGAGTAAATGATATAAAAAATGGCAACTTTAAGAAATTCTACTTATCTTTGCATAGAATTGTAAAAATGAATTTTTCAGGTCCTTTACCGCATTATGTTCTAGCATCTCAGATAAGTGATGTGAAACATCCAGAACAAAAGATTAAATATCTTAAGTCTAAAGGAGAGATCAGTTCGTTAATTAGAGGATTATATCTTCAAAAAAACAACAAATATTCCAAATTTCAAATTGCCAATGTTCTATACGGTCCATCTTATGTGACAGGTATTACCGTACTTTCGTGGCTAGGATGGATCTCAGAAAGAGCTGTAACAATACACTCCGCTACTATAAAAAGAGGTAAGTCCGTAGATACAACTATTGGAAGATTTGATTATTTCCACCTAAATACTGAAGTCTTTCATTTTGGAATTCAACATTATAATTTTGGTCCAGGAATGAGTTGTATAATGGCATCACCTACCAAAGCACTTTACGACCATATCTTGATGACACCTAATTTACAGTTTAGTGGAAAGCTTGATCTTTTAACTTATCTAGAAGATGATCTGAGGATGGATACAGATTTAATCAAAGAACTAGACATAAAGTTATTAGAACAATTGATGGATTTTGGTGAGAAAAAAAGACAAATTACCATATTATATAACTTAGTAAAAACACACATATGATCAATCAATGGCTAGAAGATTATAATATCTTAAGTCAAGAAGACTTATTAAATGCTAAAAGAGAAATCATGCAACAAGTAGCCTTAGCAGGACTAGCAAGAGGTGGACTTTTTGAGCATGCTACCTTCTACGGAGGCACTGCTTTAAGGATATTTTATGGCTTGGATAGGTATTCTGAAGATTTGGACTTTTCTTTAAATTACAAAGATGCTTCGTTTTCTCTTGAAAAATATTTTGAAGCCATCAAACAAGAGTTTAACATTCTAGGATTAGATGTAGATATCATTTTGAAGCAGAAACATAGTGTTTCCCCTGTGGAATCAGGATTTCTAAAGGAAAATACCATTTTGGGCCTTATCACATTGGATGAAAAGTCAAGAAATAGGACTAATTTTCCAATCATGAAGATAAAAATCGAAATAGACAAAACACCACCTTTACTATTTACAAAAGAGATAAAAGTTTTGGATAAGCCTTATTCCTTTTATGTTTCTACAATGACTTTACCATCATTATTTGCAGGCAAAATGCATGCTGTACTGTTTAGAGAATGGAAAAACAGAGTTAAAGGTAGGGATTGGTATGATTTCGTTTGGTATGTAAACAAAGATGTAACATTGCCATTAAATGAATTTATAGATAGAGCAAAAAACTCTGAACATTTGCTTGATTCTAATGAAGATTTGACTGCTGATACCTTCAAAGAATTGTTAATAGAAAAAATAGAAAATCTTGACATTGAAAAAGCAGTAACCGATATTGCATCTTTCATCCAAAACCCAAAAGAACTCGATATTTGGTCAAAACAATATTTCCTTGACTTGGTTAAAATGATGAAGGTGGAGTAAGCGATTTTGTAATTATTCAGGCAAATATTTGAGAATTTCTTCTAGTTCTTGGTCCGAAATATCATCCTTTTCTGACTTGTCAAATATTGTAAGTAAATATACAGATTGATTTGCAATTACAAAATTAGTTACAATTCTAGCACCTCCAGATTTACCTTTACCTTTTGAAGCAATCGAAATTCGTATTTTGTGACAGCCCTTTCCAATTGGTGTACCTTTCTGAGGATTTTCTTTAAGCTCTTGTATAAGTGCTAGGAGTTCATATTTTAGAGAAGCATATTTTTTAATAAGTCTTTTTGCTTGTTTTTCAAATACTTCTATGGATTTTACATTATAGCTCATTTAAAAAATCTTCTGCGTTTCGGGCATCTTTTTTACCTGACTTTATCAGTTTCATTTCTTCAACTGCATCCTTTATCTCTTTTAATAATAAGGCCTTTGAATCAGTCAATTGTTTGACTTTGACATAAGATATACTTTGAAGAATTTCCATCAATGATGATGCTTTATTGTCAGGAATTTCTAAAAGAACTTTCATCGATTTATATTTTTATACATCATTAAACGTATTTAATTAATTATTTGTTTCACGTCCTTTATACTTCCTTAATTTGGTAAAAATGATAAAGGTTGAATAGTTGATTTTTACTTAGTTTACAGTAAACACTTTACTGTAAACTAAATTTTATTTCATTTGGTAACTTTAGTCTATTTAAATCAGCTTTCACTTCATCAAATTTTCTAAAAATTCCATCTCGACATCAACTTCCTACAACTTTTTAAAGACAAAGACGTTAAAATATCAATCACATCTGTAGCATGGAATCAAAAAAAGGAACTGACTGGATATTGTTGAGACGTGTCCTTGCCACAGCCAAACCTTTCAAATCTTTATTCATTCAATCTATCGTACTCGCGGTAGTCATCACGCCTTTTTCTATTGCTCAGCCGTTTATCGTACAGCAGATTGTAGATAACAATATCATCAATGGTCAGAAAGATGGCATGGTCATGATGGCCGTACTATTTATGGTCGTTTTGCTCATCAATGTAGTCATGAAGTACTATTTTATCTACATCACAGCAGAACTAGGTCAGTCTGTCATCAAAGATATGCGCGTCAAGGTATTTCGTCACATTACAAATCTTCGTCTGAGATATTTTGACAAGACACCTATAGGAACATCTACTACTCGAACGATCAACGATATAGAAGCGATCAATAATGTCTTTGCGCAAGGTGTCATTACTATCGTCGCAGATTTTATCACATTATTTGCAGTCGTGGGCATCATGTTTTATACGAGTTGGAGATTGACTTTAATCTTGTTTATTACCATGCCTTTTATGATTCTTGCTAGTTATATTTTCAAAGAAAAAGTCAAGATTTCATATCAAAAAGTACGTACACAGATAGCCAATATGAATGCTTTTCTGCAAGAGCGCATCACAGGCATGAAGACAGTACAAATATTTAATGCAGAAGAAAACCAAAAGGACGTATTCAAAAAAATAAACCATTCTTACACGAGTGCAAATCTTGATTCTGTATTTTATTATGCCGTGTTTTTTCCGGTTGTTGAGTTGGTGTCGGCTGTTTCTTTGGCTTTGATGATATGGCTTGGCGCCAAAGGATTTCTCCAAGATCATGTGAGTCTAGGTGCTTTGGTGGCTTTCCCTTTGTATCTCAATCTTTTGTTCAGGCCTATCAGGTTTATGGCAGATAAATTTAATACTATGCAAATGGGTCTCGTAGCGGCCGAAAGAGTATTCAAAATATTAGATAGTAAAGATTTTATACCTGACGAAGGCACGATAAACCCTAAAAAATTGGATGGTAAAATAGCTTTTTCGAATGTTTACTTTTCATACGATGATAAAAATGATGTTTTAAAAGATATTAATTTCACCTTATCTCCTGGCCAAACATTGGCATTGGTAGGTAGTACAGGTTCAGGAAAATCTACCATTATCAATATCTTGAGTAGGTTTTATGATATTCATGCAGGTACTATTTTGATAGATGATGTGGATATTAAAGAGTATCAACTCAAAGCACTTAGAAATCGTATTGCCATCGTATTGCAAGACGTTTTCTTATTCGAAGGTAACGTTTTTGAGAATATTACGCTTCGGGACAAAAACATCTCTTTCGAAAAAGTGAAGGAAGCTGCCATCATGATAGGCGCACACGAATTTATAGAAAGACTACCTGACGGCTATGATTATAAAGTCTCTGAACGTGGTAGTAATCTCAGCGTAGGACAGCGACAGTTGATTTCTTTTGTGAGAGCACTTGTGTTTGATCCTGATATTCTTATCTTAGACGAAGCTACGTCTTCTATCGATACTGAAACGGAAGCCGTGATCCAATACGCCATAGAAAAACTTATAGATCATAGGACTTCTATCATCATTGCGCATAGATTATCTACGATCAAACATGCACACAACATTATTGTATTGTCCAATGGAAAAATAATGGAACAAGGCACACACGACGATCTTCTGACAAGACAATATGGAGAATATCGAAAACTATATGATATGCAATTTTCTGAATTGACTACAGCGGAATAAATAGTCAGTTTTTGTTAATGAGATATCTTTTTGTAATATTGTGATTCTTCCCATCGTTTATGATGAAATAAAACAGACCAATATCTCTGAGGAATCTTCGACTTCACCAATTATTATTTACAATGCGACAGTTTTTTTTAGTAGCTTCATTATTATGGATTTTTACAGGTCTATTTGCACAAATCACTACATCTGACATCTCAGAAAAAAAGTGGTTATTTGGTATTTACACAGGATTTAATTATCAAAATCTAATAGCTAAAAATGGACCAAATTTTGGGTATGCTACCGAAAGTGGTCTTGGTTTGCATTTTGGTATGTTATCAGAATTCAAAGCTAGTCAGACAGTGTCTATTTTACCTAGAGTCGGGTTTTCGTTCAATGGTGCGAAACTTGGTTATGGTTCCGAAATTGAGTACTCTATGCCAATCAATCTTGACATTTCAACTTATGTTTCATTTGCACTTTCAAAAAGCAAAACCAACCCTTATCTATTTCTTGGACCTTCGTACAGTCTCCCCATTAAAACAAAATCATCCATTAATCTAAAAAATTATCTGTCCATGGATGTAGGTATTGGATTTAACCAAATATTCAATAAGTTTATCTTTAGCCCAGAACTTCGTTATAGTAGAGCATTGGCAAATGTGAGCGACTCTGCTTTAGTAGATCACTTGGTACCACACACTTTTTCACTGTTATTGGGATTCAAAGGTTAATGGTAATCAAACGTATTGGTTTTGCGCTTAAACTTTTTACTTTTGTATTCAAATACACTCCAAAATGCTTAAAAACATATTAAAAACACTCCAAGAAACAAGTGATATTGTACTTGAAAAAGCGGCAGAAATTAATGATGCCGCCAAGGAAAAAATCAATGAAGCTAAGGATATGACCAAGGAAAAAGCATTGGCCATGGTAGACGAATGGGTAGAAATCCTTCCAAAACTTAAAGCGATGGGCTTCGAACTGACTTCCTTCGGTATTTCAATGTCAATCAATCCTTGTATGCTTGCTGAGATGGTGGGTAAAACAGCAGATTTTGATGACGAGAAGATAGAAGCTTTATTAGAAGTTTATAAGGAAGATAAATCTATTAAGTTGTTTTTGAATGTTGTAAAAACAACCCTTATGCTTCACAAAAAAACAAAAGCACCAATGAGAGATGTCCTAATTGTGCGGCTAGAAGTGAAGTTTTCACCAGAAATAAAAGTATTCATTGGAAGACCTGAACTGACATGATGTACACAATCAAGGAACTAGTTATCTATCCGATCAAAGGATTAGCAGGTATTTCAGTTAAGAAAGCGAATGCGCTTCCTGCAGGATTTGAATATGATAGAAGATGGATGTTGATAGATGAAGAGCAAAGATTTGTGACACAAAGGACACAACCCAAGATGGCTTTGTTTATACCTGAAATAAAGGAAGGAAAGCTCTTCGTTTCGTATCAAGATAAATCTATTTCTTTTGATCTCCATGAAGCTCTAAATGATGAAGTGATCAAGACAAGAGTATGGGATGATGACGCATTGGTACAGCTAGTGAGTAATGATGCATCCGCTTGGTTTTCAGAGATGTTGGGTCAGCAAGTTGATTTGGTCCGTATCTTAGATGACAAAGCAAGAATTCATTATAATAGTGCAAAAAATATAGATATCCATGTGTCTTTAGCAGATGGATATCCTTATTTAGTTATTGGAACATCGAGTCTGCAATATTTGAATCAAAAATTGTCCGAACCTATTGAGATGAATAGATTTAGACCCAATATCATTGTAGAAACTACAGAAGCGCATGAAGAAGATACCTGGAATAAAATCCAAATTGGGTCAGCTAGTTTTCTCAACATTAAGCCTTGTGCCAGATGTAATGTCATCACTATAAATCAAAAAGATGCTACAATACAAAACGAAGTACTAAAAGTGCTAAATACCTATAGAAAAGAAGGGAATAGTGTACTGTTTGGCACAAATGTCATGTGTACATCGGAGGGAATAGTATGTGTTGGCGATTCAATTATTTGGATTTCAGGATAATTTGTATTTTATTTTCAAAGACTGAATATTTTTATCAAAAAGTGTAGTTCATTATTATCTAAACACATACCTTTGTTCTAATTATAATTAGTCTAAATAGATGTTTAATAACAATAATCCAAATTCAATATTCAATTATCAAGAGATTGGTCAAATTTCGCCTGATTATATTAATGAATTACGAACTACCACTGATCAGTATTTTGAACTAAATGTCATTCAAAATGGCATCGTTTTTCCTTACCTTATGAAGAAATGCTGCAAGAAGTACAAAAACGGCAAACGATGTAAAAAATGTCCTGGTCAGTAATTTTTTTAAACTTCAGGTCTTATCTTACCTTTACTTAAATGGGATTGAATGCTGTATTTTAAGTAAATTTAAAGACATTTTACAACTTATAAAGTTATTTATTTAAGCGTGTAAGTACTCTTTACATTTTTAGCATATATTTGGCGTTGATATTTTTTCTGAAAAACATAACATGAGGTATTTTATTCATTTGGCTTATAGAGGGACAGCATATCGAGGATGGCAGCGGCAGGCAAATTCAGGACCAAGTGTACAGCAGGTTTTTGAAAATGCTCTGAACAAAATGACTAAAAAAACTATCAGCTTCATGGGTTGCGGCAGGACAGATGCAGGCGTACATGCCACACAATATTTTGGACATTTTGATTATGACGGTGAATGGAATTATGACCCTATTGAGCGACTAAACAGAATGTTGCCTTCAGATATTTCTGTGTACGAACTGATACCTGTCCATGATAGAGCACACAGTAGATTTGATGCCATAAAAAGAAGTTACGAATACCACATGCATACAGAGATTAATCCTTTTTTAGCCCCTGTGAGCGCCTATTACAATAATATTACTACTTTAGATATCGACTCCATGAAAGCAGCCGTGGAAGGATTAAAAAATATCACAGATTTCCGTCACTTATGTTTGACACCAGATAAATTCCACAATACATTTTGCTATATGTATGAAGCAGATATACTGGTAAGTGATGATGGAAAACAGCTTTGTTTTCGGTTTACAGCCAATCGATTTTTGCGATCTATGATACGGATTATGGTATCAAGACTTTTGGCTTTGGGTCAAGGAGAGATAACTTTAGAAGAATTTAATGATGTGACTCGAAATAACCAATCATTCACATTTAGAACATTGGCATTTCCTGAGGGACTACACTTAACGAGAATCGTTTATCCCTATTTAGAAAGGGAACCTAAGAGGTTTGTATTATTGGGTTAAAAACGAAAAGAGCGAAGATCATAACATTTATAATCTCCGCTCTATTGACTAATAAACCCCTCTTTCTTTATTTCCTTTCATTTTACGATCTCCGCGTGGAGCTCTGCCTTCGAACCCTGCTTTTTTATGCAATTTTCGGTTATGATTTTTGTGTTTGATTTTATGTTTTTTGCCACACTTATTACCACGTTGATTTTCAGCTTTTGAATTGGGCCTTTCTGTACGATACACTTTGTGATCACGTCGGTTTTCACTTGTTCTTTGTGCATCTAATGTTGATAACATTGATACAAATAAGATTGCAACTAATACTACTAACTTTTTCATGATGAAGGTTTTAGAATGATTAATATAAAAATATATACGCCAATGAGACCTAGACAGGAATCAAAAGTTTAAATAGATGTGTTGTGTTTAACTTTGTTTTAACGAAAAGGTGTAAAATTTATGCCCCTGAATGAATAGGAACTTCAATCTTCTGTTGCTTTTTTGATGAAAAGAACATGTGATAGAAAAACTTAAGAAAAGGTATAAATCAAGTAATAAAAATGATCATAAAGTGGTTTTCAGCATAAAAAGGGTGGTTTTCGGTCCACGCTAGTCGACGGTAGTCCACGCTAGTGGGAACTCGTCGGAACTCAGTCGGAACTCGTCGGAACTCAGTGCTAACTCAGTCGGAACTCGGTCGGAACTCAGTGCTAACTCAGTCGGAACTCGGTCGGAACTCAGTCGAGTTACATACGGAACGTGTACGGAGTATGTGTGGAACGTATGTTAAGTAACTACGGAGTATGTATGGAGTATATGTGGAACGTATGTTAAGTTGCTACGGAGTATGTATGGAGGAAACTGGTAGTTGTACTGGCGAAAGTTTTGAAAAGACTGTAAAGGCACATATTATAGCATTAAAAAGTGTTTGATTGTCAATGTTTGGATTGGATTAACCCTTGAAGATTGCGTTTTATTAAAGCAAAGATGCGCTAGCTTTTTGAATTTACGGTATAAAAATAAACTATAAAAAATGAAGAAATAAAAATAGGTTACTCCGAATTAAAAAATCGAAGTAACCTATAAAGCAAAATTTTATTTTATTAATATCAATGGCAGATTTGAAACTCCATTTTGATGGTGAATGCTTAGTATGTATTTTCCAGCCTGATAATTGGAGACATCAATTTGGTTTCCGATATTACTAAGTGGTAGTTTATGCCCAATTAAATCAATCAAAGTGATCTTGTTAATGGCATAAGGTGACTGAATAGTGACTATACCTGTAGTAGGATTAGGCATTAATTTGATCTGATTAATATCGGAATCTTTACTAGATGACGTGCCTACAGTTACTGTTCCGCTTTGGATATTGACATTGACTTCTCCATTTATGTCAATTAGTTTTCCGAGACGAGGTTCGTCTGCTGCTTGAACAAGTACTTGGCTACCATTATTCGCTAGGATTTTAAATTTAAACCTATATATAACCGTATTATCAGCTAGTGTAGTACCAAGACTAAGATCAGCCGATTCCCAAAACAACCCAATCTTTCCCTGCGACAGAAGAGACTCATTAAATAATGTAGTTCCACTGATTTTAATATCAGAATCTGACGGCACAGAAACTAATTCTAACTTGTCAGTTGGCCATTGTATAGAAAATTCATTTGCTAAAACTTGATTAAATCCTTCCACACTAATATCCACATAAATTTCTTGATTGTTTACGCCTTCTGCATCGTTGATTTTTAGGGTTGTCGATTGACTTCTTTGATCAACAATCTCTCCACGGAATGGAATAAGGCTATGATTGATATCACAGCGCTTAACTCCAAAAAAATCTTGGTTAGTTTGCGATTGTGACAATGGAATGTATACAAGTTGTGTAGGAATATCTATTTTCAGTGGATTTGGTAGTGCTTGAAAAGTATAAGTCTTAGGAACAAATTTCCAAGCTAGTTTTCCGTTTGTTAATTGAGTCGTCAGACCTTGCATAATTTTACGCATAGTCAGCAGATCTGATATGTCAATTTTAGCATCGTCATTATTATCTGCTGCATAATATTGCAAAGGTGAGTTAAATAAAGTAATCCCTTGCATATGCCGTCTCAATAACAATAAATCTGAAATGTCTACACCTTTGGATAAGTTCTCGTCATAAGATGGGTAAAGGGTATATGAATTCCCAGCTATTAAACCATCTGTAAATGTATACAAACCATCTTGATTGAGTGCTTTAGATTGATTATTAGATAGTGTCATAAGTGCATTGGTAGAAAGTGGTTTATTGTTAGCATTTGTTACCCTACCGCTAATACTTAGACTGTTATGTATGCAAGTAGACCCATTAATCACAGATAATGGGATAGGGTTTACATTAATATCCAAGGCGGTAATATTATCTACAAAATTAATATCAGCGGATTGACCTATACTTCCTGTTAACTTTACTTTTACATCAAATAATTTTGAGCCATTTGCAAGGGTCCTTTCTATTAATTCGCTGTCCGTAAAAAATACCAACTTTCCATTATTAATAATTAAATCACTGGCTTTAATGCCACTGTTTGGATTTATATTTGAAAAGCCTGTGATTTCTGCAATAAGTGAATTAGACGATGCAATCGAAAATTGTAGACCGACTATTTTATTATAGTTATTGACCGTTATAGGTACTAAAACTTCACTATTAGGGCTACCACATATATTACTTCCCAATGTAAGTATCAAACCATTAGGGTTACCTCCAAAATTCTTGCAACAAATGTAGACACAACCAGTGGCAGGATCACGGTATCTCACATATATTTTTTGCGTACTTGAAGGAATAGCAATATTCAGATTATTTCCTTGTCCTAAAAGAAGGTTATCAGCAAACCAAGTTAATTCTTGATATTGAGAAGATGTCGTCAATGTGTATAAATTATTATTTGGGTTAATTGAAATATTATTCGAACACAATGATGGGTTGCACCAATAAACTACCAAACAACAAATACGCCATTGTCCGCTTGCATCTCTATATCGCACAGAAATAGTTTTTGCTTGGCACGCATCAGGATATGGTATCGTAATACTCGACGAAGCACCTAAGACGGAATTTGGTGTATCATCAAAGTACCAAGTAAATTCTGATAGCCCAATTTCATCAATGGAGAAGTTTGCTTGTGATCCAGCATTTGTAAACTTAATAATATCACGACAGTTCACGGGATTACAAATATAAATTCTTAGACAACAAATGATATATCTTGTTCCATCAAAAAACTTTACAGATATAGTCCGAGTCAAACATGTACTAGGCAGAGGAATAATATTGGAAGTAGATGTTGTACCTAGTGATTGACCTGTTTCATCCACCGTCCATTCTATTTCGCTATTTTCAGATGGCAGAGAGAATTGATACCCTTGATTTGGTAAATATTTCCAAGATATACTATTGCAATTAAAAGGATTGCCTCCTCTTATGGTAATGCACTTATATGCTACACAGCCGTTGGGCTTTAAATATGGTATACAAATTTTATAGTCACGTGATTGAGATAATGCTATAGATATTGTATTTTTGTTAATACTATTGTTAATAGCTTGATCATCTAATAACCAAGGTTCCGTAGGAGAAACAGTAAAATTTTGTGTGGTAATCGTATAACTTGGGTTTACATCACTGCCAGTAAATGCGTATTTAATCATACCAGACGGTGGATCAAATTGCGGAGGACAAAGCCTTGGGCGAACACACCAACAGTAGCAGTAAATACGACATCCTATAACCACTTTAAGGCAGACGATATGATTTCCATCTTTTGCATAAGTATAGTTAATAGTTCGAGAATTTACTGTAGGAGATCCGTCTCCAAAATCCCATAAATAAGTGGCATTTGCTATAGAAGGCGCTGTAAATGTAATTTTTCTACCATCAGGTTCTATATTAGGTAAAGAAGTAAATAAAACTGGAGGGACTGTACCTACACAGTTAGAATTGCCTCGACAAAGTGTTAAACAATACGTGGAAACGCCACAGCCATTATAAACATAGATACATACATTGGTGCATGTTCCATTAGGGATAGAAATTTTTGAAATACTGCTTGTATTATTTCCAGAAACATAAGTAATACCATTTTCTGAGTACTGCCATTCTATGTTTTCTGCATTTTGTGATAGCGTAGCATCAATAGTGTAGGTTGCATCCGAGCTATTATAGACAGATGTAAAATAAGCTTTAGGTACGCCATTACATGGTTTTACATTAACCCATTGACAACATTCATGCAATAATATTGATCCTGCATAAATTTTTTGACAGATACGATATCTTCCAGGTGTGGGAAAGAAAATAATTGGATTTTTCGATAGGTTGTTAGTATTATCAATATACTGAACTGATGTACCTTCTACATTCCATATATTTGTGTATGAAATCATTCGGGTAGGTGTTTCCTCGTCGCACCAACCTGAAAATAATTCAAAAGTATTGGTAGCATTAAATTTTGGCCTATGCTTAAAACATTGCAAGCAACCGTCGCAATATCCAGCAGATGGACAAACCACTTCAATATCATAATTGCCTGTTATTTCTTTGTAACCATCAATAACAATGACATATTGTTGGCCTTTTTCACCCTCGAATATTAATTCTTCTGATTGGCCATAACCATTCGTGCTTGTTGCCAAACAATTTGTGTGGTCGCAACTTAAAAACACGAATGCGTCAAAATCTTCGTTGGTACCAATTCCTGTAACATTAACAGTCACTTTACCATCTATATCAGGTGTAAACGTATAAACCCTTTCAGGACCTGTACACCCTGTTCCAGCAGGTAAAGATGATGTACTTCCTGCCTCATTAGGTTGTGGTCCACAATAAATCGAGACATTGTTTGCACCATTGATATTGGTCTCATTTAGTAATTTTTCTCCGCAATTTAAGGCTGTTGGTTCGCTGCAATCAAGATCATAACAGTGTAAACTCAATTGAAAACTTCCTACGTCATCGATTTGTCCTGCATTCTGCCAATGTTGACCATCTACTACAATATAATAGGTACCAGGAGGAAGGTCTCTTACAAATATATACTCAGTGTCATATCCAGACCCATCTACATAACTTATTCCCCGATCAATACATGTGATATATGGATTACTAGTATTCGGAGGGACACTAACGACCACAATTTGAGGATTGTCCGACCAAGCTGCACCACATTCACTTAATAAAAAAATATCTAAATCAACATTGGGGGTATTCGTCCAAAGGTGTATTTGAGCATCTCCCCCTGTGTGTTCAAAGGAGTAGACTTTATCTGGTGCTCTGTAATCATTGCTGCTATTATTGCCAAGACAGGAGCCAAAATCAGGTCTATAAAATTTAAAGTTTTCGCCGATAGTTGTACCACTGATAGTTTGTCCACAATAAATAGGCATAGCATCTGCACAAGGACTACCACTGGATGAACCACAAGAAAAAAATTCAGCTTCTATATAACCTGGTATCATCGCTTCACAAGAATTTGGCCCTGCGGAATCTTCAGACAAGTTAAGACATTGAGGATTGTACTCCTGTGTACAATTTACAATAGCCCAATTATAAAAATACGTACATAATTTATCTATATAAAATTGTTCGTTTGTGTTATTGGCATCAAAATTTGCATATTCTACTTCTGTAATTGTTCCAAATGTTGCAACGTGATCGTAGTCCCTAAATATTTTGAAAGTATTATCTATTCTAATTATTGAAACTCTAAACCAAGATCCTTGTGAAAATGGGAAGCTCTCACCATTATTAACAGTGCAAGTACCTCCTGTGCCGAATTGTAATTCTAATACAGGTGTCTGACCATCTGCCATCAATAAAGAAAAGGTGCCCCCTTTACCAGAAGGAATATACATCTTAAATGAAGTACGTTTAGGATCAATCAAATAACGCATGTCTACAGGATTAGAACCATTATATTGAAACCTTAATGATCGAGACCCACAGTTAACAGGCGTGGATACCACAGTTGCTGGCACGGGATTATATCCATTTCCCGAAGGAAATAAGCTCCACCTTCCACCTGTTGGTAATGATTGGTTGGCTGAATACGATTCGAATCCTTCACTGTCGCCCAATGAGACTGTAGTTACTAAATCGTCATCGCAGCTGCATTGGCCAAATACTTTTGATGAATTTAGTATACAGAGTGAAAAGATAAGGATAGACCACATGGTTACGTCATGGACTAACCTCCGTGATGCATGGAATTTTTTTTGTTTCATGATGCATGATTTTTTGTTTGTGAATGAAAATTTGTTAATTCGTATCACAAATGTCACATCTTGCGATCATCTAGCTGTTGTAACCTTTGTTATAATCACTTAAGCTTTACTCACCATTTAAAGCTTTTTGAATAAAAAATGTGAACTTGCAGAGATATTATTCGATTCTTTCCATATTTCTGGACCATTGAAGATCATAATTCGCTAAAAGAAATGAAATATCAACCGATTAAAGTTAAAGTGGTAATTAAGCGTATATTTTAATTTTTATTGCTTTATACCCAATATCATATGAACCTGACTTCAAAATAATCTTATCGTCTAGTCCACTACACTTACATTCAAAGACTAGTTTAAATTATCTTTCCGATTGTTAAACATATTTATGGCTTCAGTACGATTAGTAACATGAAGTCTGTCGTAGATTCTATGAATATGTTGCTTTACCGTTCCTACGGCAATACCAAGTTGGTCTGCTATTTCTTTATAGAGTAGCCCTTTCGCTAGCAAAGTTAATAACTCTAACTCTCTTTCTGAGACTGGTAGATGGTTCGTATTTATATTTATTTGGGAAGTACGAAAGACATTAATGAGACGTCTCGCAATGGATGGACTCATAGGAGACCCTCCTACAAATAGCTCTCTTATACATTCTATGATTTTTTCATTAGAAGTGTTCTTTAGGATATATCCTTTAGCTCCAGCTTGAAGAGACTGGAAAATCTTTTCGTCATCATCATAAACGGTAAACATACAAAAAGTGGTATGTGGACAATATGTACTTAAATTTATAATGGCTTCTATACCACTAGCTCTTGGAAGTCCGATATCTACAATTATGATATCAACAGGATCTTGTCTCAGGAAGATCATCCCATCTTCAGCTGTATGGTATAAGCGCAAACATTCCATATCTGGTTGTTCGTTGATGATCTCTTGCAATGTGTGTGCAACATCTTTAATGTCTTCTATGATTGCTATTTTTATCTTACTCATTTTCCACTGGGATTTTTATGCTGATTTTCATACCTGTATCTGTACGATCATATTTTATGTTTCCATTTAATTTTTCAATCCTTTTTTGAATGTTATAAAGACCATTGCCCGTACCTATTTTGGAATCGAAGTCAAATCCTACCCCACCTAATTCAGTAATCTCCATATTCACCTTCTCCCCATGGAATACAATATGTAATTCTACGCCATTTGCACCGCTATATTTAACAATGTTATGTAATATTTCTTTGATAACGAGGAGAATATTACGTCTCTTCTCTCCCGTTAAAATATTGGTTGACAATTCACCTTCAGATTCAAAATGATGTTCCATATGATGCTCGCTCAAATACTCTCCGACATATCTACGTAAATATGCAGAAAGTTCTTCACTATTGTCCAGCCTTGAATTTAATGCCCAAATGATTTCTGACATATTACTCACCAAGGCATTAGACTGATCAGCTATTTTTCGAATTTCGTTGATTTCTGACTCTGTGTTTACGGATTTTAAAGCCTTTTCACTTAGGAACCGAATGGTGGTTAAGCCAGAACCAAGATCATCGTGCATTTCAGAAGCAATTCTGGCGCGTTCTGCTTCGATGCCTTGTTGCTTTTCTATCATCAGGGCTTGCTCACGCAGCAATTGATTTTGTTTTTCTAATCTTCGTTTATACCGAGATCTGACCAATGAAAAACCTGACCCTAATGCAGAAGCTGTGACTAAAAGTCTAAACCACCATGTTCGCCAAAAAGGTGGCTCTATAGTTATATTTACAATTCTTGGCTCCTTATTCCAAATACCATCACTATTGGTGGCAAATATATTAAACTCGTAATCTCCAGGTGGCAAATTGGCATAACGAGCTAAGCCGTCATTTTTATCCAAAGCTACAGGGTGTTTATCATAGTTGACCAATTGGTATTTTAACTTGATCGCTTCCATATCAGCATAGTCAATGCCATTGAAAAAAAAAGAAAGAGTGTTCTCAATGTAAGGCAAATTTAAATTTTCTACACCATTGGCATGTATGTATGATGGGTGTGGCTCATCATTGATCAATAGCTTTGATATGTGTATTTTAGACGGCTCTTTTAAAAAATTTATGCTATCAGGATGGAAAATATTGACACCATTCACACCTCCGAAAATCATGGTACCGTCATCATCTTTAATACCAGCCAGGCTATTGTACTCCAAATCCTGAATGCCATCTGCTTTGGTGAACCGGTGTACAAGATTTGTAGCAGGCGTGTACATCAATAGGCCATCATTGGAGGACAAGAAATACTTGTCTTTATGGATTAAGGTACAGTAAATGTTTTGGTTGAGTTTTCCATCGACGTCGATAATTTTGCGAGGTGGATTTGTGAAGTTTTTGTCGATGATAAAAAGGCCATTGTCAGCACTTAGTAAAATTGAATCATTAAGTACTTGTATACTATTCGTTGGTGTATTGATTTTGAATTTTTTTATAATTTTTGCTTTTTTATTGCTGTACTCTAATAATGCTACATCTGTACTATTTATTACGACAATGTACATATTTTTGTCTAAATTATAAATGGCTGTAAATTCATCAAAATGTAAAGCCTTTTCTATGTTTATTGGCTGAATGGTATATGCATTATTTTTTGACAATTGTAACAAATGAATATGATTAAAGTCTACATGATCAACAACTAAAAAACTATTGAAATCTAAAGGTGACAACATGCCAATAAAGTGATACTGATCAGAATGCTCATTTTTTAAAACATCAAACCTATCCTTTTTCGAATTATATCTTTGGATAAAATTACCTCCAAAACCAAGTAGTTCGCCTTGCTGCATTTCTATTATTTGCATTACAAAATTACTTGAAGCTTTTCCGTTCTCCTTGTGATAAAAACCTAAGGGATTTCCATCTTTTGAAAAATGACCAATACCATGAGAACGGGAAGAAAACCAAAAAGATCCGTCATTTGCTGAAATTATACTCCGTGGACTTGATCTATTATTGCCATCGTTTAACCCATAATGATTCAATTTTTCTTTTTTAGGATTTAAAATTAAAACCCCTTTACCATCTATTCCTTGATAAATGATGTCTTTGTTTATATTGATGGGAGTTGGGTTAAAATTATTGCTTAAACCAAAAGGCCAAAATCTCTGTATCCTTCTTCCATATAAGTTATAGGAATACAAACCAGTAATATCATTAAAATATAAAATATCGGTTGATGGATTATACATAGAAAAAAAAATATTTTTACTATGGGTTATTAAGGTTCTAATTGTTCCATCTTTTTGACTGTAAATATCCACATGATTTTGTTTGTCATAGCTCAATATTACATCATTATTATTTTTCCACTGCACATTTGTGATGTCATATCCTTTTGTTAGAGTATGGGGTGTTACAATTGGTTTCGTCCTTAAATATTTATCTACACTTAAGGTCATTAAATGGCTTTCAATTGCACAAACTACGTTAATATTCCCACCATCAAATATTGCATCAAAGTGATAATAATTATTTATTTTTACATTCCAAGATTTTGTCAGTTTTTTGGTGTTCACGTCAACCAAACCCAAATAATCTCCATATCGGAAATAAATGAATTCATTTTCAAACCCTAGTACTTTATATGAAACATCTACTATTGTTCCAAAAGAATCTTTAAATTGATACACTTCAAAATCATCCTTATCCCGATCATACCTATGTAAAGCATTATAAGTTGAAAACCAAATATCACCGCTGCAATCCTCGTAAAAATGAGACTGTATATTTGAACCTAGCATATTATAAAAGCCTGGACGATACACTTGCACGTCAAGGCCATTATATACATTGACTCCATCTACAGAACTGATCCATGTGAGACCGTAAGAGTCAGTAGAGATGAAGTAGTTGGATTTTTGGGAGAGTGAAGTAAGGTGAATCTGTGTCAAACATTTTGAAAACAGATTAAATAATAAAATCAATAATAATATCCATCTCATCAACAGTCCACTTGTTCATAATTATTAGAACATATTTGCGCTATTATTTTTGCTCTAGATCGTATTGTATTAAAATCATCATCAAACATTAGAGATGCTAAAAAAGAAAAAGTGTAGGCTTTTATTGATAATCCATCAAGATATGGTCCACACCTGACATAGTTTTTGAATGCACAACTCTTCAAATTATTACTACCACAAGCAAAGCATACTAGCATTGCTTCTGTGTTTAGAATTTGATTATAAATTGAGTTACAGAATTTTGATAATTCGATATTAATTTTTGTAGGATTTATAAATACATTGCCAAATTTTACATTAATTCCAGGAATTTCTTCCAAATCCCCATGTGCAACAATAAAAATTGCATCTGCATTTTTCGGGACGTTTTTAATAAAATCTTCATAATCTTTATAGTTGATAGTGTCCATTCTAATGATGTTATGAGTAATAGTTTCATAATTGAAGAAATCACCTCTTTGGTTTTGACCTAAGTCCTTAACTCCACATTCAAATGCTAAACTATATACTTCCTTTTGCCATAAAAAAACATCCTGCTTTTCTGTTTCGCAAAATATCAATAATACATTCTTTTTTTTATACGGTAAATTGCCATTAATTAGTTCATTCTTTTTATTAATCTTACTATCAATATCATTGAATAATTCATTGATTTTACCTAGTGTTTCAGCAGAAAATCTTCTTTTAAAAATAGAGGTTTCGATGTTTTTAGCACCAATATAATCATGAACTGTATATCTTAATAAATAATTAAATAATGCAACATGATTCCGTTCAATTTTACTATTAAAATAATTCAAATATGAATAAATACCATTATGAAATGAAAGATAAGCTTTAGTTCTATGGTCCCTGATAAATGCATCCCTTGCTTTGTCAAAATTACTTTTCATTTGATTGCATGTTTTAATGTAAAAAACCTTATAATATCCATTTTTTTAATTACTTAAGTTTATTAACTCGAATTTTTTTAGATCTAAAAGCTTTTTCCCCACCACTACAAAAATCTGGACACGGTGCACTTACATAATTATTATTTGATATTAGAGCTGTATTGCTACTATCTAAACTAATTTTAAAATTATAAACTCTCCCTTTCAAATGGGCATTCAAAGGATCGGTACCAATATACTTACCTTTTAAGAACCCGAAAGTTTTATGATTAGTATTTAATACTATCATTTCATTATCTGCATTATCATGGTAAACTATTGGACTTACTTTGTCGATTGGCCCTTTACCCGTTCTATCATTAAAATCTACATTACTTCCTATAATAATTGCATTAAAATTTTTTGGATCTGCCATAATATTAAATATTTAAAAAGTTAAAAAATCAATTGGTTAAAAATTATAGAAATTGGTACAACTTTTGGAAGCTGTGTTTTAGTAAAAATCTTTTGTTTTATTTCCAATACCACATAAAACCTTTACCATTTTGAGAAATTGGTTCAAGTCCTTTTCTATTTGGGCTTGGAGAAAATGATGATAAGATCTTTGTGAGAATTGTACTTCCACCGAAACCACAAGCAGCAGCAGCAACATTGGTCGTTATCTGTTTTTCTAATAGAAATACCGTAAATACACCCAATAAAATCTGCCCAATAAGTGCAAGCCAAAAGTTTAGATTTTTAAAATGGGTAGGTAGAGATGGATTATATTTGCCTTCGACCAGCTTAATTAGTTCTGGAATTATTGCACCTATGGCCGCCATGAGATAAATGTTTGTCATAATGAATTGATTTTAAATTTTATATGATTATCAAATTTTAAATTCCTAATGTATTATGATTTGGTTGGTCAGTTTTTTGAGTACTCTCAGAACTATTAATTTTTAGTGGAAATCCACCGATAAACCTTATGGTAGTAAAAAACTGTGATTTTGTCAAACCAGGAACTTCTTCATCACCAAGAAAAAGAGGTAAGTTTACTTCTGCAATTATATTTCTTATTTTTATTTGCGCATATAGTTCAAATGCAAAAAAGGATTTCTTTTTGGAGTTTATGAATTCCATTCTTTTATCTTCGTTTGAATTGTAGTTAATATCCCCTAAAAGGTACCTTCCGCCAAAATTCCCTCCAACAATAATAGAATACCCATTATGATATCTATATTTATCAGGTACAAAATCATGAAAAACACCAAGTTTCCATTGAACTGCCGCCATGTGATAATCAGTATTATTTATATTCCACAATGATCTGGCACCTAAGAAAGTAAATGATGCACCTGAAAATACTTTTGCCAATTTGCTATTAAACCTATTAAAATAGACTGATGATGATAAAATAGCTGATTGTTTGTTATTCGTAGGAATTAACAAAAATGATCCAAAATCTCTTTGGTTTGAAATCAAATTATTATCTAATTTCGCACTTATCGTATCAAATGTATTTGCTACACTAATCGATAGGCCTAGATTAAATTGTCTAATTTTCACCTTATCTTCAAACCAAAAACGATTTAATACGACCCCTAATCCCGTATTTGGTGATAGCTTGCTTCCTGAAGTCAATGATGATTGTAAATTTCCTTCACCCACAAACGTAATTTCAAAAATACTTTTTAGAGGGTCTTCGCTCCTGACTTTATCTTTTTCATCATTTTCAGATGTTTTTAATTCTAAAATCTTTTTAACATATGAATTTTGATCATTCTGGCTAAAGACATATAGTGGGTTGACTAAAACAATCATTAATATTTTAAAGCAAATAGGTCGATACATCTGGACTAAAATTTTATGTTATTAAACACCACAAAATTACCTCCTCCATATTTTCCCACATTATAACTTTTGTTATAATGAAATCTTACATCTTGATATATGAATCTATAATTCGCCTTTGCCCTTGATAAAATGAAAATATTTTTTCCCTTATAAATATTGATTTGCAGTATTTTGAAATATTTATAGCCATTCCAAAAAGAATTTCCTAAAACAGGAGATAATTTGTCACAATTGGTAAATGATAACATTAAATATAGAGTTGTGTGGTAAAAGTACCAACTTTAATTTATATTACCATCTATTTTTTAAAAATTAAAATAAAATTAGTACTTTCTAATAGTATTTGTTTTAAACCTAGTTTAAATATCATTTCCCTCATCACACCAACTTCATTACCGCCCACTGCAAAAGTACAATTGTCTTAGCATCTATAATCTCGCCACTTATTAATAAATCCGAAATTTGATCGTATCCATATTCTAAGATCTCTATATCTTCTTGCTCGGATATATCGCCGCCACCATTGTGAATCTTCATACTATCATCATACTTTGCGGTATAAAAATGGATCTTTTCTTTGTGTGCGCCTGGTGTAGCAAATGCTTCATAGATCTTGGTTACTTCTGTGACTTGGTAGCCAGTTTCTTCTTCTATTTCCTTGATGATAGCTTGCTCAGGATTTAACTCGTCGAGCATTCCAGCACAACATTCTATGATAAATCCGTCAGGATGGCCATTTAGCAAAACAGGTAGTCTGAATTGTCGTATAAGGAGAATCGTTTGAGCCGATGGATTGTAAAGTAATACAGCTGCACCATCACCACTATCATAAATTTCTCTTGTTTGTTGTTCTGTTCTTCCATCACGTCGAGTGTAGTCGATGATGTATTCTTTGAGCGTGGACCAACCTTTATACAATGTGGTTTCAGAATTAAATTTTATTCGTAAAGACATTTATTTTTATGATTTTTGAGATATCGAATGTTAAAACTTGTAAAGTTTCTGTCAAAGAAACAAACATGCTACAAAGATCATTGTTTTTTATCCTACTTTTACATTCTTTTTCATTCAAATAGCCTCATGTTCAGATTTTTATACATTCTTTTTGTATTTTTTTTGTCAGTTTTTTCACTTTCTAGTCAACAGGTTATTCTTGATGAAGATTTTAATGATTGGAGTGAAACCAATATTGTATCATATGCCGACTCAAGAGGTGATGCAAGTTTTACAGGAATCGATTTTAGTGATGTGAAGATAAGCAATGATGAAGACCATTTATTTCTGTACGTCGACCTGAGTAAAGAAATAAATATTCAATCATCAAATAATATCACACTGTATATTGACGCAGATAATAATGCCAATACCGGGTTGTCAAAAAATGGTATAGGAGCCGAGATTGTGTATTTTTTTGGTGCAAGAAATGGCATTTATTATGGTCCTACCTTTAATAGACAGATTTTCCACAATGACATCAACCTTATCACGTTGCCTACAGTAACAAGTGACAAGTTTGAGATGTCTCTTACTCGTAGATTTACCTATGGGAATGCTGAGTCGGTAATGGGGAATAGTATTAAGGTTATCTTCAGTGATGAGACTATTAATGGAGATAGAGCGCCCAATCAAAACGGTGGATATGCATACAACTTTGATAATTCTATAAAAAACAATTACCCGACATTTACTATCAACAAACAAGAGCCTAATCATGTGCGTTTTATGAGTTATAATGTGTTGAGAGACAATTTGTTTGAACCATTTACGCAAGGTGCCTTTAGGAGGATATTTGAAGCAACCAAGCCAGATATTATTGGTTTTTGTGAGATTTATGATTATTCATCACAACAGACAGCCGATCGGGTGCAAACATATCTTCCCACAGCAGGAAATGAAAAATGGTACAACGCAGAAGTTAATCCCGATATCCGTGTAGTGAGCCGATATCCTATCATTGATAAGCGTAGTATAGATGGTAATGGGGCTTTTTTGATCGATCTAGGTACAAAACAAATTGTATTTATAGTCGTGCATTTTCCATGTTGTGAAAATGATTTTGATCGTCAACGAGAGGTGGATAATTTGATGGCATTTGTTAGAAATGTTAGGTTCGGAATTTCACCTTTCCAAGTGGCACAAAATACCCCAATTGTAATATGTGGAGATACTAATTTGGTCGGATTGAGGGCGCAACAGCAAACAATAATAACAGGTGATATTAATAACAATATTGCGTTTGGCGTAGATTTTGATCCTGATTGGGACGATACACCATTAGAGGATGCAAAACCTATCGTCACCAATCTTCCTTCCACATTTACATGGAATAATCCCAATGGTAGCTTTAGTGCAGGTCGTTTAGACTACGTATTTTATACTGGATCTGTAATGCAGCTCAAGAATGCATACTCTTTATGGACACCAAGCTTAAATAGTGCAGAACTTAGCTCGTCTGGATTGTTAGCTAATGATGTAGAGGTAGCGTCTGATCATTTACCAGTTATTTGTGATTTTTTTATAGATGGAATTTCTAATATTTCTGACGTTGTTCTATCTGACGGCAATATAAAATTTACTCAAAAAGGAGAAGAGCTAACGGTTTATATGGATCAAAATTTTTCAAATAGTAAAAAAATCATAATATCTGATGTCACAGGCCGAATAATTCAGCAACATACTGTAAAGCAGTCAGAAATTTATAAAGTATTAAATACCAATGCTTTAATTAGGAACAGCATCTACATTCTCAGTTTAGTGGACAAGTCAGGCTTCAGAAGTATTCGGTTTTATAGGTAATTAATAAATACCAGGTATTAATCTATATGTTCTTTTTACATAAGCTTCAAACTTAGTATTTCCTTTGTATTTTTCTACATTTGTAAGTTCGATCAAAGGTATTCCGCTGATCCATAATAACAATACTATTACCCAAATTGGACTAATTATGGTAAGCCATTCTAAACTATTGAGATATGGTGTAACAAACCAAAATATGGAAACCCAAACCAAAATTTCCCCCAAATAATTTGGATGTCTAATGTACTTATATAATCCATAATCAATAAAAGCACCTATTGGTTGATGTTTGGATCTAAAAGAAAATTTCTGCCAATCTGCAATTGACTCAATGGTCATACCGATTATCCATAAAATTAAAGCGGGTAAGTTTATTTCATTCCATTCTTTGGTTAGACCTATCATCGCAGGTAATGCTATAATCCAAATACTGATCGACTGTAACAACCAAAAATTAAGGAAGCCAGATTTACTATCTCTGAAAGTATCAAATCGTATATCTCGTCCCATATTGTGTATACGATAAAATAGAAAGCCACCCAGTCTTAATCCCCATAATATCACCATCAAAGAAAGTATGACTCTACCCATTGAAAGTGATCCTTCAAATAAAAGAAAATACGAAACAACGGCAATAAAACAAGCACTGTAACTTATGTCTGTGAGATGGTCGCTTTGATTTTTATATGCCCAAATGTACGCGAGTACATTGACTGTGGTGATTAGTATAAATGAAATAAAAATGGCTGTCATCCACGGATAACAGCCATTTGTACATTATGTTCAGTTTGTACTTTGTCTCCCTTATGGAAGCTCTTCACCAGTAGATGCGATTAGTATTTCGAACCACTGCTCATTACTGATGACTACGTCAAGCAATTCAACAGATTCTTTGATTTTGTCTGCTTTTGAGTAGTTCACCACTGGAATAATTCCTGCTGGATGATACATCAAAAACAACAAAGCCATGTCAGAAAGAGACCAACCATATTTATCAGCCAATTTCTGAAGTCTCATCTCCAGTTTTTTGCCAGCTTTAGTGTTGGTATAAATAGATCCTCCTCCTAGCGGTGACCAAGACATAGGTACTATCTGATGTTCCATACAAGTGTCTATAGTACCATCTTGCAAAGGAGCAAGGTGAGTCATAGATAACTCTACTTGATTGGACATGATAGGAAAATATCTACTAAATGCACTTAACTGCGCGGAAGAAAAATTAACCGCACCGAATTGTTTTACTTTGCCGGAATCTGACAATATTTGGAAAGCTTCTGCCATTTCCTCATAATTCATCACAGGACTTGGTCTATTGATCATCAAAACATCGATATAATCGGTATTGAGATTGTCAAGAGACTGCTCCACAGACTCGAGGATATGTCTTTTGGAAGTGTTGTAGTGAGAGATTTGGAAGCCTGGTTTCTCAGAACATGGCTTTATGATGCCACATTTTGTGATTAACTGGACTTGTTCTCTTGGTATACCACTTATGATAAGGGCATCACCAAACTCTCGCTCTGTAGTGTAATTTCCATAGATGTCGGCATGATCAAATGTAGTAACACCGTACTCAACGCATGAATTTATCATGGCAGCCATCTTTGCAGATGACAGTTTCGCACCCCAGCTACCCCATCGGATGACGCCCGCTACTACTTTAGAAAAATTACTCATCTTATTTGAATTTGTTTGTAAATGAAAATTGTTATTGGTTTTTAAGTGAATTGAGTGCGTCTTGCACCCTTTTATCTTCTTTGTTCAAATTGTATGCCGATTCGTAATCTTTTTTGGCAGCGTCTTTATTTCCTTTCTTTTCATTTACAATACCTCGATAATAAAACCCCAAATAATTAGTTGGCGCAACACTAGTCAAAAGATCAAATTGCTCATAAGCTCTACTTATTGAGTCTTCATCCATATACAGAAGTCCAGAATTTAAATAAGCTTCTGCATATGTTTTATCCGTAACGATTATGTTTCTATAAATTTCTTGCGCTTGAGGCACATCTCCATGATTTTGAAGGTAAAATGCTTTTGCATGTAAAGCCTGCATAGATTGTGGATTGCTGAGTATAGCGCTTTCGTAATATTTTAATGCTTTTGGGTCTTTTTTTTCTTCATGCATTTCTCCTAATATCATCCATGCATCCGTGAGTCCACTATCCATTTCTACAGCTGTCTGAAAACTATTGACCGCCCTTTCTTTTTCTCCTATTGCTCTGAAATTCATACCCAACATGAAGTAACCTTCTGCATTTTGAGGATCTATACGCACTACTTCATTGATGGTAAGAATAGAAGAGTCATAATCTTCAAGTATAAATTTTAGTTCCGCTAGCTTTAATAAAGATGGGACCCTTTCAGGATAGATCGTCAAAACCTGATTCATGGTATTGACAGCTTCCTTGCTGTTATAATAATCTAGGTATGAATCTGCAAGAAGATGGTAATAATCTGGATTTAGAGAATCGATGGTCAATGCTTTTTTTATATCTATGATCGCATTTTCAAATGAAGCTTTGTCATAATATTTTTGTCCTCTAGTAAAATATAACTTTGCATCTGTTGGATTTTTTTCTATTGCAGCAGTTATTTGATCTATTTCAGGGTCTCCCGAAGAAACAGATGTTGTAGTCTTATCTGATTTACAACCTATTACAAATATGTAAATCAAAATGATAAAAAAATGCTTTAGCATGCGAATATTATTAAAGCTCAAATTTAAGAAACCATTCGTTAGTATAAAAATATATAGTAATAAATCTACAAATCTCTATTGGCAAAGTATTTCTTTGTTAAATCCATAAGCTATTTGTCTGAAAGATTCGAAGGTACTTACAAAACTTGCTTCTGTGTAAATATCTTCATGACCGCCTCCGACGACAGTCTCAAAATATGATTTTATTCCTACTTCTTTAACTCTTTTTTCTATTTCAGAACTACCATACAATGGAATAATAGAGAAGCCAAATACTTTAACATCATCGTATCCGTAAGGCACAACTTCGTCAGCATCTCCATGAATACTGATGATAGGCGGCTCTCCACCATCTATGAACGGTAATCTATAAATTGCTCCAGACATATTTATTACGCCTTGCACTTTGGAAGAATATTTAAGGTTTTCGGCATCACCGGAGTTTCCTTCTATACCACCATTATTAGCGATAATATTTTGTATGTGACTTTCATTATTGTCGGATGCATCAAAATATGCTGTTTGTATAGCCGTAATGGCTCCCGCTGATATACCTCCTGCCAAGATAAAGTCAGGATCTATTCTAAATTTATTTTCAGTGGCTGCATCTTTACGAAGATGTCTAATAGCCGCTTTCATATCTGTAGATGCTTTTATAGCAATATCAAGTGCTTTAATGGAATCGAAAGGAAATTGATTAAAACTTAATAAACGATAATCGATACATACACTTACATACCCGAGTTTAGACATTTCCGTGGCTAGATCGGAGAGTTGTTTTCGATCGCCAGCTATAAAACTACCACCAAAGGCAAGTACTAATACAGGTCTTTTTTCAAGCACATCACCTTTCGGCTGATAAATGTCCATCATAAGGTCTTGCTGCAAACCAGCAGTATTGATATTTGAGCCATATTTCACAGTACTCACTTCCACTTCTGTAAAAATTGGTTTGATGAATCTGTCTGACTCACAAATTATGGTCTTTTGATCTTTTTCAATTACTTCTATTTCATCTTTCCCACAAGAAATAACCAACATAGTTACTAACAATAAAAATATAATATTTTTGAAAGTCATGTATTTTATTTTAAACGGTATGATTAGTAAACAGTCTTAAATCTGGAAAGTTGCCCCTATTCGCACAGATGCTGATCTAGCATCAAATGGTTTGAAAGCTCCTATAATATTATCAGTTGAAGCAAATGCGGAGATAGGACCGAGTTTTACCTTGCCAAATATCCCCAAACCAGCATAATTGTTTTTTGTGATCGAGTATTGAACACCCAAATCAAATATAGAAATTTTACGCACAGCTGACACTGACAAGTGATTTCTACTAGCGTTATTTGTCTTTTGATGTAATAATAAAGCACTAAATCGCCATTTTTCTCCCCATAAATAATTTGCGCCCAAGGTATAAGTTCCCGATAAAGTAGTACTGTAGTTTTCTATTTGCTCTGTGACTTTAAGTAAGTCCGTTAATGTGTCTTGTATTGATATCGATGTAGAATCTACCAATAAGTCTAAAATGTCTACACCATCAAAACTGAAGTTACCTTTACTAGTGTATTTTCTAGGAAAAAAGTCCCAATTTATCTTTCCTATATCGAGCATACTTGCTGAAATGGTAAATTTTTCACTTACTGCGTATGAAGCTCCCAGGTCAAAAGCAAAGCCTTGATTATTGTAAAACATATTGTCAAAAGAAAAACCACTATAATCTACGGTAATACTATCTAGACTATTATATCTCAATAATGCACTACTCCTAATTTCATAATCAGTTTGTAGGCTTAATTGATAAATTTCGTCATCGGTGGTAAATCCTATGTTGGCTTTGTCTGTTTGAATATTAGCAACACCGTACAGCAATTTACCTTTTGCACCAATAGTTAGATTACCAAATGATTTCTGAAGACCAAGATAAATTTCATTATAAGCATTGACATCTATGTAAGGTGCTATTTCTATGGTTTGACCGATGAAAGCCGCATTTCCTTGAGCTGCAATATTGACCAATCCACGTGGATATCTGACATTAGACGTAGATCTGAATGCATGTCCTGCCATTATCATTGCACTACCTATTTTTAACGAAACATCTATGGTGTGAATGTCATTGTTAAAAAAAATGTTCTGATAAGGCTCTAAATTTTGATCTAATTTTGATATATCAATGAATCTTTTGCCTTCAATATTTTTGCTCGTGATTTGGTTGATAGACGGTCCATCTGTACCAAGCAAAACATTGACGCCTGCAAGCGAAAGATTGAACTTCTTGTCCACCTTAAGCCCTGGATTGAGGTAGGTGGATGGTAACTGTCCGTGAAGATTTAGCAATGAAATATCTTGCGCTATTAATCTGAAAGACAGTATGATTAAAAAACTTATTAATAAAAAGCCTCTCATAATTTTAATTCTGCTTGTATTTAAATATAGCACCCAACTTTATGCCGATACCATAATTTTCGTAAATCCACCAAGACTTTTTGTTTTGGCTGTCTATCGTATTAATTGCACCTATGATAGCTAATTTTTTTGCACGTTTGATGTTATTAAACCTAGCATCATCAAATTCTAAAAAGTCAATTTTTTCACTTCCTGGCAAGGTTGTATCATCTGGTAATGCCGAGGCTGGAGGCAAAACAATGCCATCATTATTAAATAACTGATCTAATCTCTGACCGTTTTCATCTAGAAAATATGCTTGAAGTTTTACTTCTGCAGGAAAGTCATTACTAGTGATGGATTTAAATTGGGCAGATATGATTTCACTGTAATCTTCTAGATTGATGTCTAGAGT
This sequence comes from Saprospiraceae bacterium UBA7687, assembly GCA_002482845.1. Lineage (GTDB taxonomy): Bacteria > Bacteroidota > Bacteroidia > Chitinophagales > Saprospiraceae > OLB9. Next base: position 146,253 of record DLGT01000112.1, on the reverse strand, counting down.
ATCTGTTAATACTACATTGTTTACAGATCCATTCAGCGGAACTTCTACAGCAACATTGATCACAAAAAATCCACCATCTGAAATATAACCATTTATTAACGTATCTTTATCGGGATTTATTAATGCTTCAATATCGTATGCAATGGTCTTTGTTTTTTCATTAAATATTTCTTTTAGATTTGAATTGGTCTTATCGAATATAAAATCAGTGGTTTTTACAGTTCCTATTTCAGAAAATGACGGATAAGCAAAATCAATACCTGTATTTATAAACGAACTCTCTAAATTGACATTGCTACCTGTGATAGATGTAAGTGACATTTTATTCACGCGGGATCTTACAGGTAATCCGAATGCATTTTGAACTCTTATGGTAATCTTAGGGTCTTCAAAACTGAAACTTCCACTAAGCCATTTATTAAATAATCCTACATCCACATTACTACCTTCAATAGGGAAAATGTGGTAACCTAAATATCCTTCTAAATAAGAAAATTTTATGAGGTCAAAGTTCATTTGAGCTAAACCAAGTTTGACTGGGGTACCATTTTTTGTTCGCGCTTCATACTTAAATGTGATCGAATTATTTACACTATTAAGCGTCCAATCATCAACTGAAAATTTTTCTGTAACAAGTTTAGCTGGTAAAGTATTATTATATTTTAAAACAAAATCTTGGGTAAATACTTGTCCGTTTTTGGCCAGTTCAGGTATTGTAAGTTTGATATTAAGGTCTTCAGGCAGAGCGTTTTCAAAGGTAAACCAAATATTAGTGCCATCAAAAACAGCTTTCTTTATGGAGTATTTTGCTTTATCAAATATTTCTTCCACCCAAATACTGTCTTGTATAGGTATAGGTAAGAGTCCTGGGAATGGCGGAAATATAGCAGATGCAGTACGACGTATCACTTCACCATTATAAAAAACAGTTGCTTTCCCATCATCATCAATTTTTATGGAAGTATTACCGTCCAAGTCTGATGAAAGTTTGCCAAGTGTGATTTTGGAATCTATAAGTGGAACTGCAAGATTATATTCCTGACTACCTAAGTCAAACTGAGTTTCATTTTCAAGATCATAACAACTTGCTATAGAAAAAATAAAACCGAATAGAATCAGTTTCTGCCATTTAATTATTCGCATATTTTAATGTGTTTTGGCTCTAAATCTCGAACCGTTTTATACGTAAACTGATGCAAGATAAGGTTATTCCAATTTGTGAGCGTCAATTTTCTGACAATTCTTTTAAATTTTAAATTTTTACAATAGGCAAACTACATCTTTTAAACCACATTTGGGGTACAAGAAAATGAGCAAATAGTAATAGTTTACTTGATTAATCTTTGTCAATCAAAAAGAATATAAATTTATAAGACAAATATCCGTTAATACCCTTGAAAATATATGTTAAATTTCATGGTTAACACTTATTTATATATTAAATTATTGTCTTATATTTGTGAATCCAAAATATTCAAAAAAATGAAGACAAGATTCTTTACAATTTTATTTGTGTCAATTACTTTTTTTCTGAATGCTCAGGAAATCATGATGTTGAAAACTTCAGGCAAAGTTGTCATAGGCGACACCGCTCAAATCACAACGCCTGGAAATTATAATCTTTATGTCCAAAATGGAATATTGACAGAAAGGGTCAAGGTTTCTCTTAGATCTACGGCAGATTGGGCAGATGATGCTTTTGAGAAGACACCTTCTATTGTAGCAGTTTCAGAATCTATTAAAAACAATCAACACCTTGTAGACATGCCTTCAGCAGCAGATCTAGTAAAAGAAGGATATGAACTTAAGTCAATGGATGCAAAACTATTGACCCAAATAGAATGGCTGTGGCAACATATGATCAGACTAGAAGAAGAGAATAAAGCATTAAAGGAAAAGTTAGCATCCTACATGGGGCAATCATCCACCCAAAAGTAGCCAATAATGATCTCTAGAAAATCAGCTTTAACCATAGCCAGCATTTTTATAATGTTGAGCCTAAATGCTCAACTCGATACCATCATAATAGGTTATGGTGGATATATGGGCGTCAGTGTCAGCGCAAGCAGCAGTACAGAACCTAGTACTCCTGAAAACACCCTAAATCAGTCTGGCTTTTTGCCAAATGAGAATGCAGCATCTAGGTTTCTGTCTCAAGCAACATTAGGATATAACGGTGCCGATATCAGTTCTGTGACACAAATTGGGGTGGAAGCATGGATAGAAAATCAACTTACGATACCGATGCCATTCACACTACAATCAAAAATCAGAACATTTCATCAAATGGTAAAGGATTCTACCAATACACCAACATCTGGTGCAGGTAATCGCCTTTGGGACTATGCTTGGTGGCAATATCTGATGACTTCAAATGATGCATTAAGGCAAAGAGTGGCATTTGCACTTAGTGAGATGCTTGTAGTTTCAGAAGTGTCAGGATTTAATAACAATGCTTATGCACTTGGCACTTACTATGATATTTTACTTAATAATGCTTTTGGTAATTATAGAGAATTGTTAAGAGATGTTACTTTTCATCCTTCTATGGGTACTTATCTCACATATCTGAATAATCCTAAGTCAAATCCGGCACTCAATCAGTTTCCAGACGAAAACTATGCTAGAGAGTTGATGCAATTATTTACCATCGGGACTGTTATGTTGAATAATGATGGGACAGTAATTACTGATGCAGCTGGCCTACCTTTACCTTCATATGATAATGAAGACATCATAGAGTTTTCAAAAATATTTACGGGTTTGACTTGGGCAGATCGTACGCAATGGAATCGTGGTGCACTCAATGATACAAGCTATATTGCAGATATGGCTATGTGGAATACTTGGCACGAACCTGGGGTAAAGAATTTACTAAATGGCATTCAAGTACCCAACAGAAATCCTGTCGATGGGGTCGCAGATATTTCAGATGCATTAGATAATTTGTTTAACCATCAGAACACACCACCATTTGTCTCTAAATTTCTAATCAAAAGGATGGTCACCTCCAATCCTAGCCCAGCTTTTGTGGAGCGAGTAGCCAATATATTTATTAACAATGGACAAGGAGTGAGAGGCGATCTTGCTGCTGTTGTAAAGGCAATTTTGCTCGATCCAGAGGCATTGAGTTGCGATTCGGGTGATAATACAGACTTTGGAATGTTGAGGGAGCCATTCATACGATATGTGCAGATAAATAAGGCCTTTAATGCATATACGGCTAGCGGTAATTATCGCAATGATATGAGTTATGTCTATCAATATACAGGACAAAGACCATTAACATCGCCAAGTGTTTTTAATTTTTTCCAACAAGATTATCAACCTATAGGACCTATAGAAGCTGGTGGTCTTGAAGGACCAGAATTTCAGATCACTGATGCACAGACCATTGCAGGATATATTAATGGATTGTATAGATGGGTGATAAGTAATGATGTAGCAGACGAATATGATCTTTTTACCAATGAATCAGATGCAAATTATGCGGATGAGATATCAACGCTAGATATTACGGATCATCTCGCATTGACGACCAATGATCAATTGCATATTTTGATGGATAAATTAAATCTTTTGTTGGCTCAAGGTAGAGTCTCTGACCAATCTTTGGAAGTTATTATTAGTGTTCTAAAAGAATTTCCGAATACAACAGATGCAGAAAAGTCAGATAAAGTAAAGCTTGCCATTTACTTAATAATGACAGCCCCCGAATACCTAATTAATAGATAATCATGAGTAAAAGACATATAAATAGAAGACAATTTTTGGGTGAAGCTAGTTGTGCTACGGTGGGTTCGATGGCATTTTTGTCATCAGTACTAAATCTTGGTGCAATCAATACTTTGGCAGCTAGACCACATATTCTAGCGAATACAGGAGACTATAAAGCGATGGTTTGTATTCTCCTTGCTGGTGGATGTGATACACACAATGTTTTAATCCCTACAGAAACATCAGAATATGCAAGCTATGTAGCTACGAGAGGCTCATTGGCTTTAAGTAACAATGCAAATCCTGCGCAACTCCTTCCACTTAATTATAATAATGGTGGTAAAACATACGCTGTACATGCTGGTATGACTAGAGTCAGAGATATGTTTGATCAAGGAGATCTTTCTTTTCTTGCCAATATAGGAACACTTATTGAGCCAATTGCTAATAAGTCAGAATATGATTCTGGGTTAAAGAAAATTCCACTCGGACTATATTCGCATTCCGACCAGATCATGCAATGGCAGACTTCTGTCCCTCAAAGTAGGTCGGCAGTAGGTGTGGCTGGAAGAATTGCAGACATTCTCCACGATATGAATACTATTCCTGAGATCTCCATGAATATTTCACTAAGTGGAAAAAACAGATTTCAGACTGGAAATGAATATAATGAATATTCGATCAGCAGAAGTACAACTGGTGCCAATATTGGATTTACACCATTTCCTTATTGGTGGAGTGATGCGGGATATAAGACAAGTTTAAAAAATAATGCCATCAAAAGCATGGTTGAGCAGCAGTATAGTAATGTATTTCATGAGACCATCGGTACGCTGACCAAACAATCCATAGAAAGCATCGAAAAGTTCAGAATAGCGTTAGAAAATGTAGTGCCACTTACGACCACTTTTTCTACAAGTAGTCTTTCTCAAGATCTGAAAAAAATTGCTGAACTCATTAGCGTACGATCTTTTTTAGGTGCTAGCAGACAAATTTATTATGTGACATATGGCGGATGGGATCATCATGATAATGTGATCGGAAATCAAAACGCGATGTTGCCAGTTCTGAGCAATGCTATGGCAGAATTTAATGATGCGATGAATGAAATCAATCAGCATGACAATGTAGTTACCTTTACTATATCTGATTTTGCACGTACATTGACATCCAATGGAAATGGTTCAGATCATGCATGGGGAGGCAATCAAATGGTGATGGGTGGGCCTATTACTGGATCCCAGATTTATGGAAACTATCCATCATTGGCACTCGCAAATAATGAATTTAATCTAAGTACTCGAGGGCGTATTTTACCTACTACATCAGTGGATGAATTTTATGCTGAGTTAGCACTTTGGTATGGTGTTTCTCCCAATGATTTAGGATATATTTTACCTAATTTATGTAATTTTTATTCTCCGACTTGTCCAGCAGATTTACCATCTAATTATATGCCTTTGGGTATGTTTTCATAAGAAACCGATTAATAAAATGAAGCACTTTATACTTTTTTTATTGTTATTTTTAGTACCAAAGGTTCATGCCCAAATATGTGTCGGTGAGCCAGGCAGTGTACAGTGGGAATGCTGGAGAGGCATCTATGAAGATCAGTTTTCTGAGCTCACAGCCAATGAATTTTTTCCACAAAAACCAGATGTCAGTCAAACATTGTATAGTGTCAATGCACCACTCAATTATGACAATTATTTCGGAGCTAAAATTTCTGGATACATACATGTACCTACTTCAGGGAATGTAATGTTTAATGTGACTGGCAATAGTAAAGTGAGATTTTATTTAAGTACCAATAGCTCTCCAGCCAATATGACTTTAAGAGCTTATACCAATACTTTTACCAATGAATTTGAACATACAAAGTATCCTGAACAAACTTCTAGTTCTATATCTTTAAATCAAAATGAGTACTACTATTTTGAACTTTGGTATGTCGAAAGTACTAGTGGCGATCACTGTAGACTTTTCTGGCAAAGTGATTTTCTATCCAATCAAAATTGGAATGTAATCACAGCTCAATATTTAAATAACGTAGGTTGTAAACCTCAACCTTGTCCTGAAAGAAACACTGCATGTAATGATGGTAATGCAAATACCATTGATGATAAACAAGATGGACACTGTAATTGTGTAGGGAAAGCCAACACAACCAATAACTGTGTGGGAGAGAGAACTAAAGTAGATCGATATCGGTATGATAATATTCCGGGAAGTAGTCTTAATGATTTATATTTGAGTCCTAATTTTCCAGCAATACCTAATTTTAGCGCATCGCTGCCTATTTTGGGTACAAGGAGCACATCGGTGGAGAATAATGCTGGAAATTTGGTCCAAGGTTATTTGACTGTACCTGTTTCTGGATTGTATAAATTTAATATTACAGGAGATGACAATGTGATTTTGTTTATAAGTAGTGATGACAATCCTGAGAATAAACAAGCCCATCAAATATTGGTCACGGGATATACTGGTATGACAGAACACAATAAGTATATCTATCAAAGTACATCGTTTCTAAATTTACAAGCAGGTAATTTTTATTATTTTGAAGTAAACCATAAAGAAGGAACTGGTAGTGAGCATTTCGGCGCTTTCTGGCAAACACCATTTACTCCTGCAGGCGTTTGGAAGCGAATTCCATCTTTTTATCTATATGACTATGGATGTAAAATTGCTTGTATACCACAAGGTACGCTATGTGATGATGGAGATTCTTTTACCAATGATGATCAATATGATAATAATTGTACTTGCACGGGAACACCATGTACAGGACCAGACTGCGATAGCCCACTTGCCAATTATACACCGTACGAAAAATGTAATGTTACCGATCAATTGAGTAATAGTCCATCTAATAACTGGTTATCTTGCACAGTAAATGAAAATCCAAACCCGGTCAGAGAAGACAGTCATTGGATCAAGTATGATCTTGGCGAAAGGTACGAATTGATCAATGCACATGTATGGAATTATAACGTCTTAAATGAAACGAATAAAGGATTTCAATCTGTTTCTATAGATTTTTCAGAAGATGGAGTTTCGTGGTCTAATGTTGGTGATTACAACTGGCCACTTGCTTCAGGCGAACCAAATTATGGTGGTTTTGTAGGTCCTGATTTGACTGGAATCTTTGCAAGATACATCTTAATAACGTCTTTGGATGGGACTGCGACTTGTAGAGGTATTGGTAAAATTGCATTTAAAGCCGTAAAATGTCCTGTTGCGGGCACGCTTTGTGATGATCAAAACGATGCAACTATAGATGACAAGTATGATAATAATTGTACCTGTGTAGGGATCAATTTATTGGTTAATGAATGTGAAGATATGAATTTATCTTTGGGAGATAGTACGTTATATTCCAATGTTTATTCAGCAGTGCAGGAAGTGACAGCCTTGAGCACTATAGATAATGAAAGTTCGGTCGGTTTTGTAGCTGGTCAATCCATTTTGCTAGATGTAGGTTTTGAAACTATGCCTAATGCTGTTTTTATTGCATCTATTGATCCATGTGATCCAGAAACTGGTGGATTATTGGCACAGACCCAATCGACAAAAGAACAACTAAAACCTAGAACTCCTGATAAATCAAAAGTTTTGGAAGTCATTCCTGTGCCTAATTCAGATCTGGTAGATATTCATTTTTATGTAGAAAAACCAAGTCATGTAGTGTTGCAATTGAAAGATGATAAAAACATCTTGTATTCCATTGCAGATCACGAATATATGAATAAAGGTCATTACCGAAAAAGAATCAGAACCAAACGATTGAATACAGGCCTTCATACCGTCTCCTTGACGACAGCAGGAGCCACAGTACAAGAAAAAGTCATAGCAAGAGATCAAACTGAATTTGAGAAGGAATAAGTGACATTTAGAAATAAAGTACTTTTTCTACATTATTTTTGAGTTATCTCATTAGTATAATGAGCAAAGTATGCATTTTGTTAACACAGCCTAATTACCTTTGTCATTTTATTATCTAGTTAAGTTATAAATATGACACTATCCAATATTTTTCAGTATATCATTTTTATAATGCTGATTTCAAGTTGCCATTCTAGTAAAGTAGCTACATCAACTTTGTCAGATCATGGTTTTCAATATGCTCTTGTTGGAGGAGTTAGGCATGACCAAGCTACTATACTGATAAAAGGAAGTGTGGACAATGAGTTTAAAATAATCATAACAGAAGAAGTTTCAAAAAAAATGGTGACAAGTCAGAAAGCAATTTTGACAAAAGAAAATAATTATCAATCAAAAAACATTTTTAAAAACCTAAAAGCTTCTACTAAATATACCTATGAGATTACTCCAATAGGATCTAATTTACCTGTGTCATCATCTGCATTTTCTACTTTTGATAACAAAGCGATGTCATACAAGTTTGTATTTGGCAGTTGTTCTGAGACAGGATCCAATAGTCCTATTTTTAATACGATATTAAAGGAAAACCCACTTTTTTACCTTCAAATAGGCGATCTTCATTACGAAAATATTGATTCTAATTGTACACAAAGATTTCAAGATGCATACAAATCGGTTTTTACATCACCATCTCAATCATCGTTATACAAAAGCGTTCCTTTTGTTTATATGTGGGATGATCACGATTTTGGACCAAACAATGCAGATGCTACCAATCCTTGTAAAACGGAATCTATTGCAGCCTACAAATCACACGTACCACACTATCCAATAGTTTTTGATAAAAATGATGGTCCCATTTCACAAACTTTTGAAGTAGGACGAGTGGTTTTTATACTCACAGATATTCGATCTCAAAAATTAAGACCTGAGTATAAAGATTGCGAACGAACAAAAATCGGCACCAACTTTGGTGATGAAGCACATTTGCAATGGTTTTTAGATGCTATGTTGAAGGCGAAAAAAGAAGGAAAAGTTGTGGCTTGGGTCAGTTCTTATCCTTGGATAAATGCGCCAGGTGGTCCGAATTATAAGTGTAAAGAAAGTGACAATTGGGGAGGCTATCCAGAAGAAAGACAGCGAATTGCCAATTTTATCAAACAACACAACATACCTGTTTTTATCCTAAGTGGTGATGCGCATATGGTGGCTATGGATGATGGCACAAATAGTGACTATGCTACAGATGGAGGAGCACCGATAAAAGTATTTCATGCTGCTGCACTTGATCGACCAGGTTCGTACAAAGGTGGGCCATATTCTCATGGATATAGCAAAGAACTAGGACAATTTGGTATTATAGAGATTACCGATGATGGAAATTCAGCGGTTTGTTTTAAGTGGTTTGCCAAGGATAAGAATGGTAATATTGTGAAGAATACTTCAGGCCAGGAGATAAGGTTGGATTTTTGTTTAGATGTTGAAAAGTAACAAAGTGGTATTAACCTAATTTGTTTTCCTTATCCTAAGAAATAAGATATCCTCCATCAGCTGTAAATGACGCTCCTGTGCAATAACTTGATGCATTTGATGCAAGAAATAAAGCTAGACCTACCATTTCTTCGGGATCAGCCATACGATTGAGTGGAATATTTTCATTCCAATGATTTAGAATATCTTTATTTGACCAAAGTGCTCTACTGAATTTTGTCTTTACAAGTCCAGGACAAATGACATTAGATCTGACTTTATAAACACCCCATTCTTTTGCTTGTGATTTTGAAAGCATGATGAGCGCTGCTTTATTAATACTATACAAACTCAATCCGGGACTAGGCTTTGTTCCTTCTACTGAACTAATATGAATAATGGATCCACCACCACGCTCCTTCATACTTTTGAGACATAAATTAGAAAGTGTAAAGGCCGCTTTGACATTGATATTCATCATCTTGTCAAAAAGCTCAGAACTCATATCTTCTATCGGAGCATAGACAGGATTAGTAGCTGCATTATTTATGAGGATATCTACGCCACCATATTTTTCAATGGTTTTATTTACCAAGTTTTGGAGCTGATCTTCATTGCCTACATGACACGCAATAGGCAACACATCCATTCCTTCATTTATCATTGATGCTGCTACTAGATCAACATCTTCTTGTTTTCTACTAGCTATCACCACTTTGGCACCGAATTCTGCTAAACCACGAGCCATACTTTCTCCTATGCCTCTACTTGCACCAGTGACGATGGCTACTTTTCCCGAAAGGTCGAATTTATCTTTGTAGGTCAAAGTCATCAGTTTATTACAAACTTAATTGACCTTACTCCTTGGTTAAATTTGTCTCTTGCTGTGAAGATGTATTGACCAGTTGAAAGTCCATTTGTAGATATTTGTTTTTTGTCGTTTTCAGCCAATTTGGTATTTTCGAAAAAGACTACTCTTCCACTCAAATCCGTGATGGTAAGGAAATACAAACCTTCTTTCCAGTCTTTGGTCTCAATATTGATAAACTGTGTTGCAGGATTTGGATAAAGCGTCATACTATGCTTTAGAGATATATCATTTGAAGAGCTAATAATACCTCCTACATCTGCAAATGAAACTGACTGGAATTCATTTGCAGCATTGTGTTCTACTGAAACGAGTATTTCTTTTCTTGTATTGGAATAAAAATTGTAATTGATGGTTGTATCACTCCCTAAAAAGTCACCAAAACCACCAGGAATTTCTCCACCTAGAAAAGGTGTTGGGTCGATCCAATTACCAAAAAGTTTGACAAATAAACTTGTTTTTGATATTACTGTTGATTTTTCTCTTAAAACTTCGAATGTTTTATTTTGGATTAGTAAGCTACCATAAGCATCTACAAGCCCTGAAGTTGCACCACTAAATTGGATTCTAATACTATCAATTGTAAATGGTAGACCTGCCAAAAGTGAATCTGGTAGAATATCTGTTCCAATGTCGACATTAAATTTTCCAGAAGAGTTGTTTGCTGTAATGAAATTGAGAGGTGCTACTCTAAGCACTGGCTTATCAGTATATTTAATGGCAAGATTTGTAGGTAAAAAACCATTTTCACCGCCAAAACCAAGCGCTTCTAATTTTGTCGGGCTTACTTTTAGATATTGCTCTTGTCCATCTTCTGATAAAATCATAAGGTTAGCATCGGGAAAAGCGGCACTTTGCGTACCAAGAGATGGACTCACATATATTTCATTGGAAATAAAACCACCAGAATTCAAGAAATTAAAATTCCATGTTTGTGGTCCATTTGTATTTCCTACATTTACTGGTGCTGGCGGATTACTTGTAATTCTTGTTTTTAAAGTATCACCTATGGCTGGGAAAGTCGTATTCGTAACGGTTATCTGACTAGATACAAAAGTGACTGTCAAGACAAAAAAACAAAGCGTATTTAAAAATTTCATTTCAAAGATATTAAATGATTATTAATCTATGTATTCTACTTTTCTAAGGAATTTTACCCCAACTTTTAGCTCTAAGGAAAGATTCCTGACTCTTCTAAGCGGTAGGTCAACAGTTTGGTTCATTTGGAATGGATCTATTACCCTAGCAGGTGGTGATTCATATTGAAAAGATAGATCTGGTTGTATAGAAAATTCAAAGAAAACATTGCTGAATTCTGACATTTCCATTTCAAATCCACCACCTGCTGTCACACCGTAATTAAATTTTCTCACAAAAACATCATTTGGTGTATAAGGGCTTCCAAGAAATTCGTAGTCTTTTAGGTTTGTTCCAATTGTATATTCTCCCCTGATGCCAATTAAAAAGTAAGGATCAAAATCTTTACTCAAATTAAATGACCTTTTTGCACCTAGCTCAAGAACAATATTATTAAATTTATATCCTTGACGAGCAGAAAATGCATTATTAAAACTAAAAAACTGAATGGAACTACCTCTAGTATGGTATCCTAAACTTGCATACAATGCGCCTTTTTTAAATTCATCATAAGACTCAATGAAAATGTCACCATTTAGTGAAAAAAGTGGATCTCTATTAACACCACCACCTGAAGTACCGTCACCCCAACTTTGAAATGACATAGCACCGCCAAGTTTCGGACCAAACCAATAACTTTGACTAAAACCAATGGAATTAGTAAAAATTAAAAAACCAATAATAAAGAATTTCAATAAGCTTACCATCTTCGTATTTAGTAATTAGCTCCAAAAATACAACTTTTCGGTTTTAAAACTTGCAAAAGCAACAAGGTATTTTTTTAAACTATTTTGAATGAGAATTGTTTCGACTTCCATGTTTACATTTTGGTATTTATTATAGTCTTTCTATATGGTTGCATATTCTATTAAAGATCTCGAGAGTATATCAGGCGTTAAGGCACATACGCTTCGTATTTGGGAAAAAAGATACGGTATCATTCAGCCCCACCGGACAGAAACAAATATAAGATACTATAAGGATTCGGATCTACAGAAAGTATTAAATATATCTCTGTTAAACAAAAAAGGATACAAAATATCTAAGATTGCCACTATGTCTACTGATCAAGTTAGACAAAAAGTCGGTGAGTATACAGAAGTTGGACAAATTTTTGAAGATCAGTTAGACTCTATGATGTTGTCTACTTTTGAGCTAGATGAGTCAAAGTTTAATATAGTCTTAGATCATGAAATATCTTCTAAGGGATTTGAAGAAACTATGAATGATGTGGTTTATCCCCTTCTCGACAAGTTGAGCACGATGTGGATAGCAGGATCTATTAAGTCTGTACATGAAAACTTTGTGAGTAATATTATAAAACGAAAGACTATTGTAGAGATAGATAGATTAAGCAGATCTGAACTAAACAACAATATAAGGTGTCTAATATATCTACCTGAAAATGAAAGTCATGAATTGAGCTTATTGTTTTTGCATTATATTTTAGTCAAAAATAAAGCTAAAGTCATTAATTTAGGTTCGGGCACACCACTTATTGATGTTCTAGAAGGAAAGTCTATTTTTAAAGCAGAATATATATTTACAATTTTTAATGACAGTTTTGCAGAAACACCTTTGCAACCATATATTGATGAATTATCAAAAAATGCTAAAGACGCTAAAATACTTATCTCCGGGTTTCAGACTGCAAGTCAAAATCTCACCCTACCAGAAAATGTCCATATATTAAATAGCATTCAGAGTGTAAAGGACTTTGTTTACTCTATTCAAAATACACATTAACAAATTATTGTGATTTATTTGCATTTTAGGTAAAACTAAAAGCAAAATTTCTTCGTTTACTCTCTAAGTACAGTATATTGTTCTGATCATTTATTTGTTAGAACAAATTAATTAATCTTAATAAATTTATTAAAATGAAAAACCATTTCAGATTTTCTCTTTTATTCGTTTTAGCTCTTTCTATCATTTCATGTAAAGAAAAAGCAACTGAAGCAACTGATGCAAATGCAGTAGCAGCAACAGAAGGTGCAAAATTCGTAGCTGATGCAGCTGCAACTAAAATTTCTTGGGAAGGTTCTAAGCCTGCGGGAAAACACATGGGAACAATCAATCTTACTCAAGGTGAATTATTCATGACAGGAGATAGCGTTACAGGAGGTAGCTTCACACTTGATATGAACACTATAACAGTTACTGATTTACAAGGAGACGAGAAAGCAAGCCTAGAAGGTCACCTTAAAGGAACTGCTAAAGAAGGTGTTGAAGATTTCTTTAACGTAACAAAATACCCAACTGCAAAGTTCGAAATTACAACTGTTACTCCAGCAACTGATGTACCAGGTGCAAATGTAAACGTGACAGGTAACCTTACATTGTTAGAAACAACTAAGTCTATCACTTTTCCTGCTACAGTAACTGTTGCTGATAGTACTGTAACTGTTAGTGCAGCACCATTCACAATCAACAGAACTGATTGGGGCATCAAGTATGGTTCAAAAACTTTCTTTGACAATCTTGCTGACAAATTTATTGATGACAACATCACACTTTCTATCAGCTTAACTGCAAACAAAGAAGTAGCTGCGACTCCAGCTCAATAAGACTTTATAGAAAATTAAGCATAATTCAAAAGCTCTTCAGATTAATTTTGAAGAGCTTTTGTTTTTTAAGTAATATTCCTTTTTATCTTTACATCAAAATATTTTAAAATGGCACTTACTGAGTCTACCATGTTGCAGCTTGGTACGAAAGCACCAGCTTTCTCATTACCAGATACCGTCTCTGGAAATGAAATATCATTCCAAGACATAAAAGGTAATAATGGGACAGTTGTCATGTTTTTGTGCAATCATTGTCCTTACGTGATTCACGTGAACCAAGAATTGATAAGAATAGCCAATGATTATAAAGAGAAAGGTATCGGATTTGTAGCCATTAGCAGCAATGATGCCTTTAAATATATCGACGATACACCTGATAAAATGAAACTAATTGCAAAGGTATTGATGTATCCTTTTCCTTACCTTTATGATGAGTCTCAAGATGTCGCTAGAGCTTATGACGCTGCATGCACACCAGATTTATATATATTTGATGCTGATGATCAGTTGTACTATAGAGGCAGACTAGATGAATCGCGACCTGGAAATGACAAACCACTAACTGGTAAGGATATGAGACTTGCATTGGATCTACTCCTTCGTGGCGAAGCTCCAATGACAAAACAATACCCAAGCGCAGGATGCAATATTAAGTGGAAGGTGTAGGCTTTTTCTCCAATAATGATTTAATACCCACGATTTCTTTATACTTTTCTCTTGCTTCGCCTGCGGGAACACCGAAGTAAGTCTTGCCACCTTCGAGATCTTTAGAGACACCTGTTTTTGCGAGCAATACGGCTCCATCACCTATATATAAGTTTTGGGCTACACCAACTTGACCATACATGACTACATTATCACCTACGATGGTTTTGCCAGCAATACCTGTTTGTGCAGCTATCAGACAGTTTTTGCCCAGCACAGCGCCATGACCGATGTGTATCTGACAGTCCAATTTAGATCCGTCGCCTATGATCGTTTCTCCAGATACACCTCGATTTATCGTACACCCAGCGCCTATCTCCACATCATTACCTAGAATGACTCGTCCACCAGATCGCCATTTATGGTATTGGCCATTGATTTTTTTGTAATAAAATGCATCCGTTCCTATCAGAGCACTAGCTTGTATGATGACTCTATCACCAATACTCGTTCCATCTCCAATAAAAGCACCTGATTGAATATAACAATCTTTTCCTATAGTGACATCGTGACCAATGTGAACGCCATGATCTATTTGTGTCCCATCTCCAATTACAACATTTTCGCCACGCTCTGTATTCAAAGGTTTAAAAGGTCTATTTTCCCAAACTATCTGATTGTATACGGCAAATGGATCTTCCGTAATCAGCAATACTTTTTCTTCCGGACAAGGTACTTCTTTATTAATGAGGATGATGGTGGCAGCTGAAGTCAACGATTTTTGATAATATTTCTCAACATCCACAAAAGTTATGTCTCCTGGTCTGACTTTATGTATTTCGTTAATACCAGAAGCTTTGATGGTGTGATCACCAGATATTGTTAAGGCATATTTTTCAGCCAGTGTTTTGATATCGATCGCATGCTTAAAATCCATGGGTTGCTACTTGTACTTTTTTAATGTTTTTATTGTTTGACTAATTTGGCATTGACCAATTTGTACATTAGTCTATTGATGTCTTTATCATTAAGTTGGAGATTGCCTTTGAGATAAACAGCATCCGCAGAATATTTGACTCCTTCTACAGCTTCTACTTCCATCACTGTCTCAGGACCTGCGCCACCACAAAAGAAACACATACTATATGGATACGCAGAAAAAATAAACTCCTTGTGAGACTTATAACCTTCTACAGGGATAATATATCCTTTGATGGTTACTTCCTTACCTTGCATAGCTTTAACAGACTCACTAAAGACTGGTTTATCTACCTTAAATCCCATCAACTCGTCGTATTCTTTTTTGTAACTAATTTTGGCCAATGATTTCCATACATTATCTACCTTCACATCCGTTTGGGCATCTGTTTGAGAAAAGGAAATCATTAAGAGAAGAACAATTATTAAACGCATTTTATATTTTTATTCGATGATTACACCATTTTCAAGGGTGTATAATAAACTTGTAATATCTTTTGGATTGACGATAAGCGTGCCTTTGACCTTTACTTTTCTTTCAGAAATTTTGACCTTCACGTTGTCCTTCATGAATACTTGCATGGCAGATTCTGGTCCTGCTTTGCCACAGAAAAAACAAGTACTTTGTGGAAATTTACTCAACATAAAATGACTCTGAGTCACTTGACCTGTCAATGGAATGATATAACCTTCTACTTCAATCTGGGTTCCATCAAGTTTCTGGACAGCTGATGATACCTTTGGTTTTTTGATTTCCATCATAAATTCAGGATCGTAGCTAGACTCAAACGTAACCAAACTTAATGTGACCCAAATATCTTTAGATTGTATCACGGTGGCTGAGATAAAAACAAACCACAGAGCAGGAAGTATTAAAAGTGACTTATATGAAAGCTTCAATATGATTAATTTGTTATTTTATGAACGATTATTTTATCAAAAATATTAGAATGATTTGAAAATTAAAATAGACAATTCGTTTTCTTATTTTTCTGATAATGTTTTGTTAATATCTGACCTTGCTGCCTGCATTGCTGGTATTATTGCTGCCACAAATCCCAATATTAATGAAATGCCAAGAACCAACCATTCCTCAGTTAAAAATTTCCATCCTGTAAAACTATATCTAAAATCAGCTTTTAAATATTTGGCAATTACTTCCATGCCCACATGACACAATACAGTACCAATAATAAAACCAATCAATGCTAGTATTAATCCTTCTAGAATGATTAGTGAAAATACTTTGGTCCGGCTTGCACCCATCACACGCATCAAAGCAAGTTCATATTTGCGCTCTCTCATACTTTTGAATAAGGAAATAAAAATGCTCAAAGCAGAAACAATGGCTATCAATAAAGCTAAACTTCGCAAAGCCTCTGTACCTACACCTATCATATTGTACAATCTGTTGATCTCAATAGCTGGCGAAGCTGCTTGCATTTCCGTATTTTCATTGATATTTCTACCAAAATTTAAAGCCTGAAAGTTCGTTCTACTTTTATATTGGATGAGCACTGAAGTTATTTCGTTTTCAGGATGATTGAGCAGGTCAGCATTACTGTTGTCGTGTAAGTGGTCGCTATGATCGTGACCTTCATGTGCAGTGTGATCATGTCCTTCATGACTAGTACTATCAGCAGATTCTTCTTCCGGATGTTCGTGTACATTCCATATGGTAGCTGTATTGGTTAGGATTAATTGGTCCAATACACTTCCCGTACCATCGAATATACCTACTACTTTAAATCCCATATGATCATGTGCAAGGTCTTCATCGTCTACAAATCCATGTGAACTCACAAATTCATCGCCGATTTTTAATCCTGCTTCATCTGCTACCGTTTTGCCAATAGTTACTTCAAAATCTTTTACCCACAATGCTCCTTCTTTCAGTTTTCCGCCATATAATTCTGCTAGATCATAATTGGTACCTACTATTCTATAGGACTTATAATTATCACCGAGAGAGAGCGGAATGGCTTTTTTGATCAATGGATGTAAATCTCTGAGTAACGGAGCGGCATTTTTGATGGGAATATTACCTGTAGGATTGTCGATATGATACATGTTGCAAAGTATCATTTGGAGTGGACTACCTTTTGCGCCTACAACCAAATCTATCTCTGCAAGGTTTTTATCAAATTTCTCTTTTAGTTGTGCATTAAATAACAAGAGAAAAGATATCAATCCTACACCAAGCCCAAAAAGTATGATACTGAGCAATAAATTCAATGGGTTTTTAACGATATTTCGCCAAGCTAATTGTATGATACTCATTGTTATTGTAGGATTACTCGATTAGAAATTATGTCTTTTAGTCTAGTGTCGTGTGTGACGATAACCAGAGCTGAACCAGCTGCTTTAGCCTGTTCATGGAGTAGATTGAGCACTTCTGTACAGTTTTGATCATCCAGCGCGGATGTAGGCTCATCTGCAAGAATGAGCCTTGGCTGATTGATAAGTGCTCTTGCAATGGCTACCCTTTGTTTTTCTCCTTGACTGAGATCTTTGATATTACTTTTTGCTTTATGGCCAATATTTAGTCTAGTCAGCAGATTTTGGGCCGCATTTTTATCTGTTTTATTTCCAGCTAAGCTTTGAGCAAGAATCACATTTTCTATTACTGAAAGAGCATCTACAAAATGGTTTTGTTGGAAAATGATACCGATATTTCTCCCTCTAAAAGCATCTAGATCGCTTCCAGACAATTTATTTATGTCAGTATCTTGGATATGGACTGAACCATGTTGTGTAGTCAGCAGCCCTCCGAGCAAATGCAGTAATGTCGTTTTGCCCACCCCAGAACTGCCCAAAACAAGCAAAATATCTTTAGCTTCGCATTTGATATCAGGAAAAACTATTTCTGTCCCTCCCGAATATTTAAACTTTAAGTTATTTGTTGAAATCATGTTGCAAAAGTAATAAATCTTACTTACAGAAACGGCTTAAATGGCTGTTAAGTTTAGGGTTACCACCTTATTTGTAAAGATATCGAAAACGAGATGCTTACGATTATTCAATCAACCCTAAATTTGAATCCTACTCTAGGTATGTTTTCTATGCTAATAGACGAATCACCAGATATGAATTTTCTCAGTCGTGAGATAAATACATCGAGACTTCTGCCTAGAAAATAATCATCCTTTCCCCACAGAGCGATCAAGATATCCTTGCGTTTGATCAGTTTGTTTTGATGTTTAATAAAATATACTAGCAAATCGGCTTCTCTACCCGTTAGTCTAATTGTTTCAGCATCACTTTTCAGCAACATGTTATTGTAGTCAAACTCAAAGTGTCCAACTCTAAACAAACTTTCTTCAACAGGTCGCTGCATACCTGAACCAGCATTTCGTCGAAGAAAAATATTAACCTTGAGCAACAGTTCTTCTATGCTGAATGGCTTAAAGATATAATCATCACCACCCAGTTGCAATCCTTCTAGTTTATCTTGGATTTGCACCCTTGCAGAAATAAATATAACAGGAATATTGACATCTTTGTCTCGAATCGCTTTCACCAATGAAAACCCGTCAAGATTTGGCAACATAACATCAAGTATGCATATATCATAGTTAAACTTATTGAATGCGAGTAATGCTTCATCACCTTTAGAGAAATGATGGACATCGTGGCCAGCTATTTGCAGACAATCTTTTACTACAAAACTAAGATTTGCATCATCTTCTACATAAAATACTTTTGCCATATGGTACTAAACTATATTTTTTATTTGAATTTTAAACTCACTGCCTTCATTTGGTGTAGAGACTACATTTATGGTCCATTTGTGGGTATCAACTACTTTTTTGACATAATAAAGGCCCAAGCCAAAACCTTTTACATTATGAATGGCTCCTTTCGGCACTCTATAGAATTTGTCAAATATCTTTTTTAAATTTTTCTTATCAATGCCTTCTCCTTTATCAGATATGGCAATTAATATTTTTTGATCTGAATTACACGTTTTAATATTGATTTCAGCATCATCTTTTGAATATTTTATAGCATTTTCGATAATATTGCAAATCACATTCGTAAAGTGGACTTTGTCTGCTTTTATGACTTGGTTTTTGGCTTCCAGACTTTGGGTAATCTTGATTGGTTTTTCAAAATCTGTGTTTTGAATGTTAAAAATGACTTGCTGTATGACTTCGTGAACTTCAATTTCTTCTAAATGTAAATCAAAATGCTTTTTTTCAAGACGTGTGATATTCAATACTTTTTCTACTTGGTCATTGAGTCTCCTGATTTCGTCCCCGATGATCTGCGTGTAAGTAGCCAATCTTTGTGGTGTTTTGACGATTTCTGGGTCAGATATTACTTGCTGAATGACAGAAATAGTAGAAATTGGAGTTTTAAACTCATGTGTCATATTGTTTATAAAATCTCTTTGAACTTGTGTGACTGATTTTTGTGTAAAAACGACAAACAAAGCAAACATAAAAAACAAAACTACCAAAATCAATACCGCAGAAGTAATCATCCACATGGGAATATTATTGAGAGACACAATTGGATAGTGCGGAAAGCTAACACTAAAGTAATAATCTACACCTTCAAATTTAGGCAGTTCAGGAGTACTAAATTCTTTTTGTGGTTTTTTCTTTTGGATATAATTGCAATAAACCATTGTTTTGTCATAACAGCTATAAATGCTGTATTCCACATCTTGATCAATATGAAAATAGTCCAAAGCATTTGTCAAGTAATGATCTAACAATTCTGCATCAATTTCGCTATTTACATTTACGATATATTGACGAGGGTTGATTTTTATAACTGGATTATTTTGTTGGAAATCAGTTTTTGTATCTATGGCAATATTTTCAGCAACTCGTCTTAATGCGCCATTTACAGACTGCTCAAACTGACTTTCAGAAATAGTAAATGCCTGTCTAACCCAGAAAATCTGAACTAAAAAAATAGATATGATGGCAAAAACACCAAATATCGTCAGCCATTTTATATAATTAATATTCAATGATTGGTTTTTAGAATCCCAAATTTAATCGCTACACCGAAAAGTTTTATGATAAATAACAATACTTAACAAGTGAATAACACAGAAGGATGTTAGATTGAAAGAATGTCAAATTTGTTTTAGATCATATTTATGTCTGTTTTTCATAAGACATTTTTAACAACTAGTGTTTTTAGCGTTAAAGTATCATTAAAGCGACCTAGATGGTGTCACAAATTACGTTTCAAAATAGTTATGATAAAAAAGGAACCAATATGATACGAGCATTACTTTTATCGAGCATTTTTGCACTTACATTAACATCCTGTATGGATATTGATGATGAAATTCTTCCTGTAGTTGGCGTTTATCGTGCACATGTAGTCGGTGTTTCAGGTCCGTTTGACCTTGTGGTAAGCACAGATAGTGGCGATGATATTCTTTTAGATTCAAAATTAGATGGTTATGAGTGGTATGTAGCCAAAGCTGACATCGATAACCAAGATAAATCTGTTATGGACATAGATATTTTTGATCAAAATATAGCACCAGGAACGTTTATTAAAGGTGAAGGGTTTTTTAGAGACAATACGATCGAACTGAGATATTCCATTGATTTTGGAAATGGCGAAATTGTCAATTTTAAATTGGTAGCAACAAAGATATGACCTATGACAAACAACTGTCCGAGGTGTCGATATCTGAAACCATTTATTTTGATCGCAATTGAATAATGTCTTTCTTGCACTTCGGCAGTTGTCTTTTTTTAGAAGAACAACTTTTTTTGAGTCCACTCTGAAAAGTCATCAATTCAAATAAAAGAAAAGTAAATTTTTATACATCATTGATAATCAAACGTTTCCCTTTTGAATAAGAGTGAAAAACGGTTGAATATCAATGATTTGTATTTTAGGAGCAGACTTATAATCAGTTACCTACCTACTTAAAAACATAGATCTTCTACTATCTAGATTTCTAAAGTAAGGATCATAAAGGTCTTTGATATAATAAATCATCTCTCCGGTTGATTTCATTTCAGGTCCTAGATTTTTATCTACATTCGGAAACTTGTCAAAAGAGAAAACGGGTACTTTAATGGCATATCCTGTCAGATTTTTAACAATGTCAAAGTCTTTGAGTTTATGTATGCCCATCATCACTTGAGTGGCAATTTTCAGGTAAGGTACTTGATATGCTTTTGCTATGAATGGTGTCGTACGAGAAGCTCTTGGATTGGCTTCTATGACGTAGACGTCATCATTTTTTATGGCAAATTGTATATTTATTAATCCTTTGATATTAAGCGCAACTGCGAGTTTATTGGCATATTCTACCATTTGTCCCACTGCTGCAGGACTTAGTGAGTAGGTCGGCAAAACTGCAGAACTATCTCCTGAGTGAATACCAGCAGGTTCTATATGTTCCATGATACCCATGATATGCAATTCATCACCATCAAAAATCGCATCAATCTCTGCTTCTTTTGCTCTGTCTAGAAACTGATCTATCAGGACTTTATTATCAGGCAGATGCTTGAAAATACTTAGCACGTGGGTTTCTAGTTCTTTGTCGTTGATTACAATCCGCATTCTCTGACCTCCGATCACGTAAGAAGGACGAACCAAAACTGGATAACTTACTCGAGTTGCCACGGCTATTGCTTCGTCTACATCGCGAGCCACACCATATTCTGGATAAGGGATATCCAAAGACTTAAGCAAATCTGAAAATCTACCACGATCTTCGGCCAAATCAAGACTGTTGAAATCTGTTCCAATGATTTTAATACCTTTATTATGGAACTTTTCAGCCAATTTTAATGCTGTCTGACCTCCAAGTTGGACAATGACACCTTCTGGTTTTTCGAGATCAATGATTTCTTCTATATGTTCCCAAAATATGGGTTCGAAATACAATTTATCAGCTACGTCAAAATCTGTAGAAACCGTCTCAGGATTACAATTGATCATAATAGCTTCATAACCTGCTTCTTTGATAGCTAGTAAACCGTGAACACAGCAATAATCAAACTCTATTCCTTGTCCGATCCTATTAGGGCCCGATCCTAGAACGATGATCTTTTTCTTATCAGAAGGTATACTTTCGTTTTCAGTATCAAATGTAGAATAGAAATATGGTGTCTTTGCTTCAAACTCTGCAGCACAAGTATCGACCATTTTGTAGGTTCGAGTGATGCCTAACTTTTTTCGCTGTTTCGTTACTTCATCTTCTTTGATACGCAGCACCCAAGCTATTTGAACATCAGAATATCCTACCGTCTTGAGTTCTCTAAAGAAGTCAGCGGGAATATCTTCTGCTACATTATATCTCATAAGTTTCTCTTCATACTTCACCAATCTTTTGATCTGCTTGATATACCAAGGATCGATTTTGGTGAGTTTATGAACAGTTTTTTCTGGTACTCCGAGTCTTAATGCGTCTTTTACCCTATAAATCCTATCATCACTTACTTTTTCAAGACGGGCTAGAATGTCTTCCGTTTGGATCCATTCTTTCATATCAGCACCTAAACCTGCACGGTTGTTTTCTTGGCTTTGACAAGCTTTTTGCATAGCTTCTAGGAAATTTCTTCCTATGGCCATCACTTCGCCAACAGATTTCATTTGCAGTCCAAGAGTGGTGTCAGCACCATAAAATTTATCAAAATTCCACCTAGGCATTTTCACAATGACATAATCAAGTGCCGGCTCGAAAAAAGCTGATGTTGTTTTTGTTATTTGATTTTTTAACTCATTTAGGTTATACCCAATAGCTAGTTTTGCCGCTATTTTTGCAATTGGATAACCAGTAGCTTTACTAGCTAGGGCTGAAGATCTAGATACTCTTGGATTTATCTCTACGGCTATCAGTTCTTCATTTTCAGGGTTTAATGCAAACTGTACATTACATCCACCTGAAAAATTACCGAGTGATCGCATCATAAGGATCGCATCATCTCTCATTTGTTGGAAAGCAGTATCAGATAGCGTCATAGCTGGTGCTACGGTGATGCTATCTCCCGTGTGAATTCCCATAGGATCGAGATTTTCCACGGTACAAATGATGACTACATTGTCATTATTGTCACGTAAAAGCTCTAATTCGTATTCTTTCCACCCGATCACAGCTTTTTCTACCAATACTTCATGAGATGGTGAAGCTTCGAGTCCTCTTCTGAGTGCTTCATCAAATTCTTCTTCTTTCATTACAAAGCCACCACCAGTCCCACCAAGTGTATAAGATGGTCTTATTACTAGCGGGAATCCAATTTGTTGTGCAGCTTCTTTACCCTCCAAAAAAGAGTTTGCTATAGCTGATGGAGCGACATGCATTCCAAGACCAATTACGTGCTGTTTGAATGCTTCACGATTTTCTGTTAGTTCAATGGCTTTTACATCTACGCCAATCATTTTAACACCAAAACGTTCCCAAACGCCCATGTTTTCAGCCTCAATAGCTAAATTTAAAGCAGTCTGACCACCCATGGTAGGCAGGACGGCGTCAATTTGTTGCTCTTCTAATATTTTAATAATGCTCTCTACAGTCAATGGCCACAAGTAAATGTGGTCTGCTGTAACATTATCTGTCATAATCGTCGCAGGATTGGAATTTATCAAAGTGACAGTGATACCTTCTTCGCGAAGCGATCTTGAAGCTTGGGTACCCGAATAATCAAATTCACAAGCTTGTCCGATGATTATTGGTCCGCTTCCTATGATGAGGACGGATTTTATGGAGTTGTCTCTAGGCATAATGAGTGGAAATATTCTGATCGGGACACAAAGGTAAAACATTATTTATCTATTGACAAATATTAGGTCCTTGGAATTTCTATATTTTAGTTTATCAGTTAATACTTAGAAAAAATTTAATTGATTTTACTCATGAGAATTAAAAATTTACATATTTTCGCAGTCCTTTTTAAAAGTCAAAGTCACAAACCCCATCATTTGATATGCTCAAAAGAGTTCTTATTACAGATAAAGTACACCAAATACTCCCAAAAGGCCTAGAGGAATTAGGTTTTATTGTGGATTATGACACATCTGTAGATAACCACAGGCTTGACGAAATTATACATAACTATGATGGCATTATTATAAATAGCAAAATAATATTGGATCAAGGTCGAATTGACAAAGGGACAAATCTTCTTTTTATAGGAAGGTTAGGTTCAGGTCTTGAGATCATTGATGTGAACTATGCAAAAAGTAAGGGTATTGCAGTATATAATTCACCAGAAGGAAATAGAAATGCTGTATCTGAACATGAATTTGCTATGATTTTAGGGCTTTTAAATAATCTAGTTAGATCAGATTCAGAAGTTAGAAACTTTCAATGGAATAGAGAAAAAAATAGAGGTGTCGAATTAAGCGGAAAAACCATAGGAATCATAGGAATGGGTCATACGGGGACATCATTTGCCGAAAAATTGTCTCCATGGAGACTTAACGTAATATCTTATGACAAGTATAGGGAGCAGTATCCTGCTTCATTACGTTTTGTAAAAAAGGTAGATTTAGATACTGTAATCAGAGAATCGGACATTATTTCAATACATTTACCATTGACCGAGGAGACCAAATATCTAGTAAATCAAGAATTTTTATCACGCTGTAAAGATGGTGTGATCATTTCCAATACATCTAGAGGACAGCAAGTAGATACGAAGGCACTTATCAAAGCTTTAGTTTCAAAAAAAGTAGGAGGAGCATGTCTAGATGTATTCGAAAACGAAAAACCAGAGACTTATTCGGAAGAAGAAAAGAAGATGTATGAACGACTTTATTCTTTTGAGAATGTGATTTTGTCACCACATATTGCAGGATGGACGAATGAATCATTGGTTTTGATAGCAAGTGTATTACTAAATAAAATCAAAGCAGGAAAACATTGTTAAAATGTATCGGTGGATACATAAATGAATATAAATATAGCAAAAATTTTGCGGAAGGTTTAAGATTCATTAACATTGCGGACTTTTAAGATATTTTTAACATAATCAAAAATTCAGAGCATGAATAGATTATTACTTATAATTGCGTTTTTCATCATCGGATGGACGGGTATGAATGCCCAAACCACCATTGAAGGTAAAGTGATTGACAAAGAGTCAAGTGAACCAATTCTTTTTGGTACGATTGCACTTTTCAGAGGTGGTGTATTGATCACAGGTACGGAAACGGATCTGGAAGGTAATTACTTTTTATCTGACGTACAACCAGGTACATATGATATGGAAGCTAGTTACGTAGGATATGCTACACAAAAAGTAACTGGTATTGTAATCAAAGCAGGTAGAACAAATAAAGTTAATTTTGATTTATCCAGTGATGCCATTGTTATCTCAGGAGTAGAAATCAGAGCATTTAAAGTTCCACTTATTGAATTTGATAATACTACTCAAGGTAACACGGTGACAGCTGAAAAAATCAGAGCATTACCTACTAAAAACGTGAATGCCATAGCTGCTACTTCAGCAGGTATTTCATCTCGTGATGGAGGTGATATCTCTATCAGGGGATCTAGGGCTAATGAAACAGTGTATTTCTTAGATGGAGTGAGAGTCACGGGTAACTTGATACCGCAGTCTGAAATCGAACAATTACAAGTAGTGATTGGAGGTATAGAGGCTAGATATGGAGATGTTACTGGTGGTGTTATTTCCTTAACTTCACGTGGACCATCTAGTAAAGTTTCTGGTAGTTTGGAATTAGAAAAATCAGTAGATGGGTTTGGATATAACTTAATAAGTGGCAATATATCTGGGCCTATTATTAAAAATAAAGAAGGTCAATCTATCTTAGGTTACCGTTTTTCAGGACAATACAGAAACGTGGCAGATAATAACCCTTCAGCTATAGGTGTTTATAGAGCTCCTGAAGACCTCATAAGAAGATTAGAGCAAAAACCAACTTATAATATTGGTACTACGGCCTTCCCATCACTAGAGGAAATCAGAAACGATGAGCTAGGTGCTCCTTTTAAAGTAAGACCCAATGATGAGAATATAGATTTGGATCTTACTGGAAGGTTTGATATCAGACTTTCTGACAATATTGATATTCAAATATCTAGTAATTATAATGACAGAAAGAATAGATTTACACCTTCTACAGCATGGGGCTTATTGAATTGGGTAAACAATCCTTATGAATATTCTAATACTTACAGAGGAAATTTTAGATTTACCCACAAGTTAGGAAAACAAGGGTCTTCATCAGAAGAAGGAGATCAAGCAGCTTCAAGTAGTAACTTAAGAAACTTCTCATATACAATAACGCTTGGTTACCAAAAAGGAACAACAAGAAGAGAAGATGTAAGACATGAAGACCGTTTATTTGATTATGGATATTACGGAAGCACACTTCGTACTTGGGATCCAATCTTTGGAATTGATAGAGAGAATCCAGATTTAGGTTTTACACATTTAGGGTATAGAGAAAACATTGGAGAATTTACTTTAAATCCTACTATAAATCCAATATTGGGATCTTATCAATCATTGGGAGGAGTCACTAGAAATGGTCTTACAAATAGTGTCGTAAACACAGCTTGGAATAATCTTTATTCTAATGTTGGCCAAGTTTATAATCGAAATTCAAAAACAGATGATGATTTATATTCATTAAACTTGGTTACGGGTTTTGACTTCTTACCGGGTGGTTCTGAGAAAGGAAGACATAATATTCAATTTGGTTTATTATACGAACAAAGTATAAATAGAACATGGTCGGCAGATCCTTTCGGATTATGGAATACAGCTGAGTTGTTAGCTAATAATCATATTGCAGGTCTTAATACATCTAAAGTATTGCGTAAAGAGAGCATTACTTTACCAGATGGAACTGTTCAAGAGGTAGATGTTTATGCACCAGCTGTAAATGAAATGGCTGTAGAAAATGGTAAATTTTATAGAAGTATTAGAGATATAAAAGGCCTTCAAAATGATGAGTACATCAATGTTTGGGATATTGACCCGAGTCAATTTAGGCTAGATATGTTTTCTTCAGAAGAGTTAATTTTGAGAGATTTGGTATCTTATTCAGGATTTGATTATTTGGGTAATAAACTAGGTACTGATGTTAGATTTGAAGATTTCTTTACGAGTAGAGATGCTTCAGGTAAACGTTCATTTGTGGTAGCTCCTCAACAACCAATCTATGGTGCATTCTTTTTACAAGATAAATTTTCTTACAAAGACATCATTTTTAGATTAGGATTAAGAGTAGATTATTTTGATGCAAATACTAAGGTATTAAAAGATCCTTATGCATTATATGAAATTGAAAGTGCAAAAGATTATTATACTAGAATAGGTGTACCTAAACCAACTTCTGTTGGCGATGATTATAAAGTTTATATAGCTTCAGAGGAGTCAGACAACTTAGTGGCTTTCAGAAGTGGTGATCAATGGTTTTTACCTAATGGAACAGCAGTATCAGGAGGTAATGTTATATATAATGGCGGACTTGTCTTTCCTTCATATGCAGGAAAAGATCTTGTGACGGGTGAGCAAACAAGACAAGGAGGACAAATTGATATCCAAAAAGAAGGATTTGATTCCAACTGGTCATTTGATGATTACAAACCACAACTTAATTTTATGCCACGTTTGGCATTTTCATTCCCTATTTCTGACGATGCAGGTTTCTTCGCGCATTATGATGTACTTTATCAAAGACCTCCATCCAATGCTTTTGCATCTGCGCTTGACTTTTATTTCTTCCAAGATGTAAGTAGAATAAATCCAAATGGAGCGGCATTAAATAATCCTAATCTTAAGCCAGTAAGAACGGTGGATTATGAAGTAGGTTTCCAGCAAAAAGTAGCAGAATCCATGGCACTCAAAGTATCTGCATATTATAAGGAAATGAAAGATTTGGTACAACAAAGGGTATTTACAAATGTAGCTAGTCCATTAAACTCTTACAAGATGTTTGATAATTTGGATTTTGGTACTGTAAAAGGTTTTTCATTTACATTAGATAGAAGACGTACAAATAACCTTGAGATCAATGCAACTTACACATTACAATTTGCAGATGGTTCTGGTAGTGATGCCAACTCTTCGAATGGTGTAAACAATAGAGGCCCTATTAGAAACCTTATTCCATTGTCATTTGATGAGCGTCATAGAATTACAACTGTAATTGATTACAGATATGGTTCTGGAAAAGAATATAATGGTCCAAAAATTGGAAATATTAATATTTTTGAAGAGTTTGGTATAAACCTTACCACATTCTTGGTTTCTGGTGCTCCATACACTAGAAACACAACGCCACAATCATTTGGAGGTTCAGGTTTTGCTGGATCGATAAATGGGGCAAGACTTCCTTGGAATTTTTCAGCAGATCTTAATATCCAAAAAAGATTTCCAGTTTCTATAAGTGGTGATAAGGAAAATGGTAAAAAATTATGGTTCAATGCATACTTCAGAGTTCAGAACGTATTCAATACTTTAAATGTAATTGATCTTTATAAATATTCAAATGACCCTAGAAATGACGGATTCTTGGAATCAAGTTTAGGTCAAGATAACATTAGAAGTGTTGTTAATACAGGTAGAGATTTACAGGCCTTTTTAGATGCATATGCATGGAGAATGAACGCTCCTGGTAATTTTACTTTACCTAGACGTATGTATGTAGGTGTTATCGTTGACTTTTAAATTTGTAAATAATTAAATAAATTATTATGACAATCAATAAAATATTTTCTGTTTTTATAATAACCATGATTTTAGGTCAAACCATTGCTTTTGCAAAAGGGCCTGAATATCCAGATGGTAAAGCACCAGTTACCACTCAGACATCATGGAGAAACGACTGTGTCAGGCCGACTAACCAAATTGAGATGCAAGTCAATAACGTAAGGGCTAGGTTACTTACGGGTGGTGATATTTGGTCGACAGCAGCCTATATTGTTCCTAAACCCGCAGCTGGACAATTACCAGTATCTGCTCTATATGCAGGAGGTGTATGGATCGGTGGAAAAGATAGAGCTGGTAACATCAGACTTTCAGCTGTAACCTATAGATCTGAAGGATTCGATTTTTTCTCTGGTCCTCTTGATC
This sequence comes from Saprospiraceae bacterium UBA7687, assembly GCA_002482845.1. Lineage (GTDB taxonomy): Bacteria > Bacteroidota > Bacteroidia > Chitinophagales > Saprospiraceae > OLB9. The sequence goes on along the minus strand of DLGT01000112.1, from coordinate 116,941 downwards.
TAAATGGTGCAACATCTGCAGATGTTTGTAAAGATTGGGATCGTTTTTTTGTTGTGAAAGGTGATGATGTAAGAAGACACTATAACAATATAATAAAGGCACTAACTGACCCAGATTTTATATATGAGTGTGATTCCATACCAGAAGATGTTAGATTTTGGCCAGGTCAAGGCAATCCATATTGGAAAGAAAAGTATTCTTTTGAATTACCTGATCAAACATTAGGCGCTTTTTGGGATAATGCTGGGGATGGTCTTTATGATCCATGTGATGGTGATTTTCCATTAATAGATATTAGAGGTTGTGAGCCAACTGATTTAGTTAAGGCAAAAGAATTGATTCCTGATGAAATGGTCTTTTGGATATATAATGATAATGGAAATGCACAAACATTATCTGGACCAAATAAAATTCAGATGGAGGTTCAGGTTCAATCATTTGCATATTCTACAAATGATGAGATCAATGATATGACTTTCTACAGATATAAGTTGATAAATAAAGCAACTGAAGACCTTATAGATTGCTATTTTTCTATGTGGATAGATCCAGATCTTGGTTGTTATCAAGATGATTATATCGGTTGTGATGTTGACAGATCTTTGGCATTTGTATATAATCAAGATGCTGTAGACGGTAGTAATGGATCGTCTTGTGAAGGTACTAATACTTATGGGGAGAATATTCCAATACTAGGAATGGATTATTTCCGTGGACCTAGAGGACCAAAAGTTTTTAAAAGAGATAATGATGGTAATATAATTTTGGATGAAAATGGTAATCCAATATTATTGGAGCCTATTCCAAATACTGGTTCACAAGATACTGTGGTAGAATTGGGAATGACTTCATTTACATATGCAGAAAATTGTGGGTTACCTGGATCTAGTTTCCCTCCAGGTCAATGTGACCCTCAAAGAGGAAGAGAAGATGGTTTCTATAATTATATTAGAGGATTTTGGGTAGATGAAACTCCGTTTACTTTTGGAGGGTCAGGATACAATCCTGGAAGTTCAGATACTGTTAGATATGCATTTCCTGGAGATCCAAATGACGGTGCTGGATGGTCTATGTGTACTGCAGGACTTCCTTTTGGAGACAGACGTACACTTCAAGCTACAGGTCCACTATTACTTCAGCCAGGTGCTCAAAATGAGTTGATTGTGGGTGTTGTATTTGTTCCAGATGTACCACATCCATGTCCTGATTTGACAAGATTGAGATTTGCAGACGATATTGCACAGGCACTATTTGACAATTGTTTTGACATTACAGATGGTCCAGATGCACCAGACATTACTTCTGTTGAGCTAGACCAAGAGCTTATTTTGATGTTATCAAATGACCCAGCATCATCAAATAATTTTGATGAATCTTACGCTGAAGTAGATTTACAAGCTCCTTTGAATGTTGATAGTTTGTACAGATTTGAGGGATATAGAATATACCAATTAGCAAATGCAAGTGTAACGGCACAAGAATTGGGAGATATTTCCAAGGCAAGACAAATAGCACAAGTAGATGTTAAAAATGGCATTAAAGAAATATACAATTGGGTAGGTTCTACTAATCCATTTGGGGATACTGAACCTACTGTATGGACGCCTATTAAAACAGTTACAGGTGCAGACGCAGGGCTAAGATATTCATTTAGAATCACAGAAGATCAGTTTGCTTTAGGTAATAGAAGGTTGATAAATCATACACCATACCACTTCTTAGTATTGGCTTATGCTCATAACAATTGGAAAAAACTTGACGTATTAACTGGAGTGGGTCAAAAACGTGCTTATTTGGAAGGTAGAGGAAATGTAGGTGGTCCAAGTGGAGGCGCATATACTTTTGTACCAAGACCTATAGTTTACGAGCAGTTACAAGCAGCTTACGGTGATGGGCCTGCTATCACAAGATTATCAGGAGAAGGTAATCCTGGTGTATTCTTGGATATAGACGATAGCATGTACGAAATATTGTTTAATGGCAGTGGTAACAGTAAAGTATTATACAAAAAAGGTGCTGGTCCTATAGACGTTAAAGTGGTAGACCCTTTAAGAATTCGAGACGGCAAATTCAGGCTAGAAATCACAGGTAATTTTAATACTGCAAGAGCAACTTGTGCTTTTGATGCAGGTGCATTATGGAAGTTGACCAATTTGGAGACAAATGTTGTAATTTTTGAAGCTAAGCCTTTAGCAATAGTAAAAGAGTATATAGTCAATAACTATGGTTATTCATTGAACGTATCATTGAATAGCGAAGCTGGAGCAGCTGGTGAAGGACCTAATGGTGCTGTAGGCGCTAGATTAGAATACAAAGACGCAGGTGGGCCAATTTGGTTTAATGCATACAAGGACGGTGGAAGTAATGGAACAGATGATCCGATAACAGATCAGTTTAGCTTCGTGAGAAGTGTGCCACAAGATAAAAATTCTTCACTAGCGCGTATGGGAGATGGATTTTTTGTACCATTTTTGTCCACAAAATGGGCAAATGATGCAGAGAACACTAGTTTTTATCTATCTCCTGCTGCTAAGGAGATAATGAGTTTTTTGACAGGAAGTTCTGTTAATAGCTTACGATTCAGAGATTTGAATAATGTGGATATTGTTTTTACATCTGATAAGTCGAAGTGGAGTAAATGTATAGTTGTGGAAAGTACTGAACCTACGTTTGATGATGTTTCCACAGTTGGTGGTCGAAAGAATTTCGAATTAAGGAAGGCCCCATCAATTGGTAAAAACGGGGAATTATTAAATGATGGAACAGAAGGATTTAGTTATTTCCCAGGTTACGCTGTTGATGTCGAAACTGGAAAGAGACTGAATATATTTTTTGGTGAGAGTAGTGTTTACAGAGATAGTACATTTACTTTTGGAGATTCGATTGTTAATATGAAAAACTTTCTAGACGGAGAAAACCCTATAGGCGGTGATTTGATATTTAACCCATCATCACAAACAGTTATTGAAGAGTTTATATTAAGAGATCCAGTTACAGGGGAATTATTCTTCACAAATAAACTTGAGTCTTTTGTTGGAGGCGGACAGCACTATATATACGTAACTAGACAAGAATATGATGGTTGTGCTTCTTTTGCTCCTAGATTGACAAGAACATCTACTGGTGCTACTGCAAGTAACCTTAATAGAGGCAAAGTTGGTGCTGCAATTACTTGGACTTCATTCCCTATAGGAGTGAGTAGTGCACCTTTATTGCCACTTGATAAAGGGCTTATTCCTAATGATTTGACTGTTAAATTGAGAGTCAGCAATCCATATGGATCATCTAGAAGATATAATATAGAAAGAGAGAGAGAATGTGAAACAGATGGTGATCTTCCAGTTTATGAATTTGAATTTAGAAATGCGGAGTCCAAGCAGCTTGCAACACAAGATGAATATATAGGTGCTTTAGAGAATGTAAACGTAGTACCTAATCCATATTATGCTTACAGTGCATACGAGACAAATCAGTTCACGAATGTCGTGAAAATTACAAATTTACCAGCTAAAGCGACGGTTACAATATATAGTATTGATGGTAGTTTTATCAGACAATATAATAGAGATGAACGAGAAGCAATTTTAGCTGGTGGTGGTAGACCGACATCTACTTCACAAGTTTACCCAGATCTGGAGTGGGATATGAAAAACTTCAAAGAAATACCTGTTGCCAGTGGTGTTTACTTGATTCATATTTCAGCACCTGAATATGGTGAAGAGAGAACCATAAAGTGGTTTGGCGTAGGAAGGAAGTTTGATCCAAGTGGATTATAATAAAAATAATTTCCGGAGGACGGTTTAGCTGTCCTCCGGTTTAATAAATTTTAAACATGATAAACCGAAACAAAATGAATATAAGAGTTTACACAATTTTGTTTTTTTCACTGCTATTTTTGAACTTAGAGGCAGGTAACCCTGACAGACAAGGACAAGCTGGAGCAAGTGAATTATTAATGAATCCTTGGGGAAGAAGTGCAGGATTACATTCAATGAGTACTTCAAGTGTACAAGGTGTAGAAGCAATGAGAATCAATATTGCTGGCTTAAGTAGAATTAATAAATTGGAGTTGGGTCTTTCTAATAATAGACTTTATAGTGGTACTGGAATGAACCTAAACAGCTTGGGTTTTGCTACCAAAATGGGCAAAAGCGGAGCTTTGGGTATAGAATTGGCTTCGCTCGATTTTGGGGATATTCCTATCACAACAGTTAATCAGCCTGGTGGAACTGGAGGTAGTTTCTCTCCTAGTTTTATTCAGCTAGCGCTTGGCTACTCATTTACATATGCAAACAAAATTTCAGTAGGTATGCTTGTAAGAGGTATAACTGAGAGTATTCCAGATGTAAGTGCTTTCGGTTTTGCGATAGACGCAGGTGTACAATATGTATCAGGTGAAAAAGATAATTTTAAGCTTGGGATATCATTAAGAAATGTTGGCTCTCCTATGGTGATGGGTGGTGAAGGACTTTCTACTAAAAGGAATAATCCTGATCCAAAAGGTGGCACTACATATGAATTAACATATGACGCAAGGGCAGCCAGTTTTGAACTTCCATCAATGTTGAATATCGGTGTATCTTATGATATTTATATGGGGTCTACTAATTACTTTAGGGTGTTGACAAACTTCACTTCGAACGCATTTTCTAAAGATCAAGTAGGAGTTGGAGGTGAATTTTCATTCATGAATCAGGTCGTTTTGAGAGCAGCGTACAAGCTTGACCTTGGAGAAAGTGACATTGAAACTAATAGTATTTATACTGGTTTTGCAGGCGGCGCTTCTATAGAAGTTCCAATGAACAAGAGTAAAAGTAATAATTTAGGAATTGATTATGCTTACAGAGCAACAAATCCATTTAAAGGAACACATAATTTTACTTTACGTTTTAGTCTTTAAAGAAACTTTTTAGAGGCATAATTCGTTTATAGTAGAATAAGGTTATAATACAAACGTTTTCGTTTATCATTAAACGGAAACGTTTGTTTTTTTATTTAATAAATAGTAATACAAATATCAATGTCCGGAATTTCATACATGACCCAAGAAGGTTATGAAAAACTAAAGAATGAACTTGAAGAATTAAAAACTAAAGGAAGAGAAAATGTAGCTAAAGCTATTGCTGAAGCACGAGAAAAAGGAGATTTATCTGAAAATGCAGAATATGATGCGGCTAAAAATGCTCAAGGAATGCTAGAAATGAAGATAAATGAAATGGAAAAAATGTTTTCTACAGCTAGGGTTATTGATGAAAGTCAACTTGATACATCTAAAGTTACGGTTTTGACAAATGTAACAATTAAAAATATAACTAATGGAGCTGAAGTTACTTACAAATTAGTAGCAGAGGCTGAAGCGAATTTAAAAGAAAAGAAAATATCTGTTAACTCCCCAATTGGTCATGGATTATTAGGTAAATCAGTTGGTGACATGGCTCAAATTCAGACTCCTGCTGGCTTGATTAATTTTGAAATTGTTAATATCTCTTTGTAATGTCAACGATATTCTCGAAGATAGTAAATGGTGAAATACCTTGTTATAAAGTAATGGAAGATGAAAAGTTTTTAGCTTTTTTAGATGTCTTTCCATTGGTGAAAGGTCATACATTAGTAATTCCTAAACAAGAGGTTGATTATATTTTTGATCTTGAAGATTCTGATTTAGCTGATTTGCATATTTTTGCAAAAAAAGTTGCAGGATTACTTAAGAATGCTATTCCATGCAGAAAGATAGGTGTGAGTGTGATAGGTCTCGAAGTACCACATGCACATATTCACCTAATTCCAATGAATAACGTCTCTGATATGAATTTTAGTTCTCCTAAATTATCATTTACGAAGGAAGAAATGCAAAGTACCCTTGATATTATTTTATCGAAATAATATTTTTTGTGCTACACTTTGGTTTCAGGTTTGGTACTATTTTTCAAATATATAATACCTAATACACCTACCAAAATAAATAAAATGGAGATGTATTGGGCTTGACTCCAGTTAAGTCCAAACATTTCATACTTGTCATTTACCCTAATTTGTTCTATGAAAAACCTTTCTACTCCATTAATAATCATATAAGTAAAGAAAATCATTCCTGGGATTTTAAACCTATGCTTATTAAACCATAGAGTAGCCATCGCTATTAAACTAAATACAGTCTCGTATATTGGTGTAGGATATACTTTAGGATTTAGTTCATGACAGTATCGGATACCACAACTTTGAACACAGCTATCTTCTTGAGATAAACCTTGTGAAATAGCGGTTTGATAGGCAGCTGGGTCACAACTAGCCAAGAGTACACCTTCATTATTTACGTTGTTTGGATACTGATAGGACCATAGCCAATCTGGTAGAAACCACCATTCTGGTTGCGATGCTGCAATAATGCCCCAATCACCGTCACCCGATAGTTGACACCCTATTCTACCAATAGCGTAACCTAAAAGGATACCCATACCGCCTATGTCCATCATATAGTAAGGCTTTATGCCTAATTTCTTAATATACCAAAGGACAGCTATTGAAGCAAGAATCAGCCCCCCGAAAACATTAAGTCCACTGCCAGAAAATAATGATCCAATGGGATCTTTAAAGAATCCTGACATATCTTCAGTAATAGAAAACAATTTGCTGCCTAGAACACCAGAAAGACCAGCAATAATTATAATATCATTGGTTTTTGATGATGGGTATTGCATATATTCAGTTGTCTTGGGATTTGGATCTGCTTTACTATTTGTCCAAATATAGTAAGCTGCTGTTACTACAGCAGCTAAAATACCAATCCACCATGTACCAAGTTTTGAAAATATATAAGAAGCGGGGTCACCTTTGTATTGGTCAAAATTCATAATTAACATCGGTAGCTTTGCACCAAAAATTAACATAAAAATACTATTTGTAACTATATCAGTAATACTGAGTTTTGCAGATGTTACAATTTTAACTTTTTGTGGTAAGATTAGTCCTGCTTTTTCTTTTTGTTCTAATTCATACTTCAAAAATATACCACATGCCATAAGTGCCATAACTAGTAAGAACCCAAATGTTTTAAATATTGAAGTCCAATTGTCAACGGATGTTCCGAATAGATCATTAAACAAATAGGAAAGATCTGGATACATAGGTGTAAAATTTTGTTGGACAAAAGTATGAATATCTTACTACATTATTGAGATTAGCATGATATTTGAGTTATAAATCGTATCTTTGCATATAAACACTAGTCTTACCAATTTATAGAGCAACTGCATAATTAATTTTTATAACCTAATATTATATTTGAAATGAAGTATGTTCATTCTTTGCTTTTAACCTTTTTAGTATTTTCAGGCACTCTTTTAGCACAATCTCCAGGACTGGTAGTTCAGGCTGGTTTGTCCTCAGCATATGCAAAGGATGGTAATATTACTAATAAAAACCAAGGTCATTATGGGTACTTCATAGGTGCTGATGCAAGAATTTTGGAAGGTGGTATGTATTTTATTATCGGAGGTCAATATCATGCAACTAGTCTGACTTCTGCATCAGATCCAGAATTTTTTAAGAATAATGATTGGAAAATATTAATGACTCGACTCGGATTAGGGTTTAACTTAGTGCAGTTTTCGGATAAGTTAACATTGAGATCAAAACTTCTGGGATCTATTAACTTTAATCTAGATTCACCAAAGGATGCTTTAAACATTCCTAATTATGAAGATCTTAATGATTCATTTCTAGGGGCTACAACAGGTTTAGGCGTAACCATTGGTTTTATTGACATAGATTTAGACTTTCAATATGGATTTATAAACGCCTACACGAAACAACCTAAGTCCACTTTTGATTTTTGGACACTCGGAGTTGGAGCGCACTTTTAAAAGTGCAGAAACAGTATTTTTAGACTAAAAATGGATTAGTTCTTTTTTCGATACCTATGGTAGTTTGCTCTCCATGCCCGCAGTAAACAATAGTTTCATCAGGAAGTGTCATAAACTTACTTTTTATCATCCTAATTAGAACTTCAAAATTTCCACCTGGCAAATCTGTCCTTCCTATACTACCTTGGAAAAGTACATCTCCAGCGATGAGAATGTTACTTTGTTTGTTGTAAAGAGATATGCTAGCTGGTGAATGGCCTGGCGTAAAAAGAATTTCTAAACTTGTGTTTCCAAAACTTATTGTGTCCCCTTCATCAACAAATATCTCTATTGGCGGTGATTTTTCATACGATATGTGATACATCGCTGCTGTCTGAGGCCCAAATTCAAGCACTGGAACTTCACCTTTGTGACACACCAAGGTTAAACCATATTTGTCTGCTACATACTTATTACCCAATATATGGTCAATGTGGCAGTGTGTGTTTAAAAGGTGAACAGGTGTAAGTTCATTTTGTGAAATAAATGTTGATAACGTCTTTCTTTCTTCATCATTATTGCATCCAGGGTCAATAATAACACAATCTTTAGTCTCGTCAAAGATTATATAAGTGTTTTCATAAAAATCATTAAACGTAAAAGATTTTACCTGTAACATAAGATTGGATGTTATAATTTGAATTGCACAAAGCTATAAAATCAATAGGTTTTTAACATAAAAAAGAAATATATTTTATTTAGTACATCTAAAAACTTGTTTATTTGTCAAAAAGTATGTTATCTTTGCATCCGCAATTGATGGTCGGGTGGCCGAGCGGTTAGGCAGAGGTCTGCAAAACCTTGTACAGCGGTTCAAATCCGCTTCCGACCTCAAAATATAGACCACACTATTTTAATTTTAGTGTGGTCTTTTTATTTTGTTACAATTCGATTGTGTTTTATTTTCAATCGCAGGGATCTTCACAAATGTGGTTTTTAATTTTTATGAAATTGTTTTATAATCTTGAAGAAATCATTTTATTTAATTCATTACCTTTAAGCCATACTTTTCAAGTGAGTATAATTATGTAATAGTAAGTGCACATCACCTTTCATAAAAAATCTAAGCATATTTAAGTATGAACCAACACGAGTTATACCCTGGCAGATTATTAAGTGTAGATTATCAACAAAACGTTTTTACAATAATTACAGAAAATCAATGTCACATTAAAATATCTGTTTTAACTGATCAAATAGTTAGAGTCAGATATGGTACTGATGGTAATTTTGAAAAAGATTTTTCTTACGCATTAAGTAGCAGATTTGTACCTAATGCAGATATTGCAACTTATATCGACAATCCAAATCATGTGGAAATTAAGACTTCTGCCATGATCGTTAATATAAATAAATCTGATAGCAAAATTATATTTTCAGATCTTGAAGGTAAAATAATCTGTCGAGACGAGAAAGGTTTTCATTGGGAAGAAAATACCATACATGGTGGTAATATAGTTAAAATGGGAAAAGTGGTCCAGGAAGGTGAACACTTTTATGGTATGGGAGATAAAACAATGCACCTAAATCTAAGAGGTCGTAGGGTGACCAATTGGGCAATGGATACATATGGATTTAAAAAAAATGAAGACCCAATTTATAAATGTATTCCATTTTATACTGCCGTTCATAATGACAGGGCCTATGGAATTTTCTTTGATAATACCTTTAAGGCGCATTTTGACTTCGGTAGTGAAAGGAGATCAGTCACCAGTTTTTGGGCAGAGGGTGGAGAGATGAATTATTATTTTATTTTTGGTCCAGAGCTTATAGATGTTACAAGACGATATTCAAGTTTGACAGGTAAACCCGAACTACCTCCTATGTGGGCTTTGGGTTATCAGCAATGTAAATGGAGTTATTATCCTGAATCAAAAGTGAAGGAGATCACAAATAAGATGAGAGCTCTAGCAATCCCATGCGATGCTATTTATTTGGATATTGATTATATGGATGGATTCAGGTGTTTTACATGGGATAAAGAAAAGTTTCCAGAGCCAAAACGTATGATTTCTGAACTTAAAGAACAAGGATTTAAAACTGTAGTCATTATAGATCCTGGTATAAAGATAGATGAAGAATATCCAGTTTTTAAGGAAGCTATTGAAAATAATTATTTTTGTCGCAGGGCAGATGGTCCATATATGAAAGGCAAGGTATGGCCGGGAGAATGTTATTTCCCTGATTTTACTAATCCCAAAGTGCGTAAATGGTGGACGGGTTTATTCCAAGAACTTATAGAAGACATTGGTGTAAGAGGCGTCTGGAATGATATGAATGAGCCAGCACTCTTTGAGATAGAAGGTAAGACTTTTCCTGATGATGTTAGACATGATTTTGATGATAATCCATGCAGTCACCGTAAAGCTCATAATGTCTATGGTATGCAAATGGCAAGAGCTACCTACAAAGGAGTCAAAAAATATAACAATGGTTTGAGACCATTAATTATTACCAGATCTGCATATGCGGGTACTCAGAGGTACGCTTCAGCGTGGACTGGAGACAATATTGCATCATGGGAACATCTATGGGTGGCAAATATGCAGTGCCAAAGAATGAGCATTTCTGGGTATTCATTTGTAGGTTCAGATATTGGTGGTTTTATAGATCATCCCACTCCGGAATTATATATTAGATGGATACAGTTAGGGATTTTTCATCCTTTCTGTCGCACCCACAGTTCTGGAGATCACGGTGATCAAGAGCCATGGTCATTTGGTGAGGAAGCATTGAATATCGTTCGAAAATATATTGAATTAAGATATAAACTTCTACCTTATATTTATACTACTTTTTATCAACATGTCGTAGAAAATACACCGATATTAAGACCAATTTCTATATATGACCAACATGATCATGATACTTTGTATAGGGTAGATGAGTTTTTGCATGGGGATCATTTATTGATCTGTCCTGTTCTTGAACCAAATGTAAAGTCAAGATATGTTTATCTACCAAAAGGCAATTGGTACAGTTTCTGGGATAACACATTATATGCTGGCAAGAAAGAAATACAAGCAAATGCGGATTTAGATACAATACCTGTTTTTGTGCGTGAAGGTGCAGTGATACCTTTTCATCCTGTAATGCAATATGTGGGAGAAAAAGAAATCGATCAGTTGACATTGCATGTTTATTATGGTGGTGAAGGCGTATCTAGTTATCTATATGAGGACAGTGGAGATGGATATGATTATGAAAAAGGCATTTACAATAGAAAAAAATTCAAAACCTTCTCATCCGATCAGTCGTTTAAAATGACATTAAAAACTAATGGACATTTTGAACCAACGTACAGTACGTATAAAATTATTGTACATGGATTGCCATTTATTCCCACTGCAATTGTTGTTAATGACAAAGAAATAACCAAGGATGGTCATTATTTCGAAAACAACTCGCTTGTATTGATTGCAGATAGAATGTCATTTATAAATTTTGAAATTTTTAAATAAAAACTTGCTAATTTTACACCAAAATTTGGCAAAGCTCGTTAAAAACAATATGAAATACATTTTAAAAGTCGCAATCATATTATTGATTACTGTAACTAGTGTATCCGTTTCGGCCCAAAAGGGTTATGAATTGGGTGGATGGTTAGGTACGAGTTACTATTTTGGGGATTTGAATACCAATTTAAAAATAACTAAACCAGGGATTGCTTTAGGAGTTATCGCCAGATATAATTTTAATACTAGGGTCTCTATGCGTACATCTTTAAGTTATGGAAGAGTCGGCGCTGACGATGCAGACTCAAGAAATAATTTTGAACGAAATAGAAACCTAAGTTTCAGATCAAATATATTTGATTTAAGCAATGTTTTAGAATTTAATTTCTTCAAATACGAACATGGTAGCCGCACTTATAATAAGACACCATATTTATTTGGCGGTTTCAATCTTTTTCATTTCAATCCTGTAGCTGAGCTTAATGGCGAAAAATACAAACTTAGAGACTTCGGGACAGAAGGACAAGCAGTTGGTCAGGAATACAGTCTCGTAAATGGCGGACTAGTAATAGGAGGTGGTTTTAAATGGGATATTTCAGCTGATGTTAGTATAAATATAGATATAAGTACTCGGTTTTTATTTACCGATTACTTAGATGATGTGAGTTCAGTATTTCCTAGCAAAGCCGTATTGGAATCTACTCGTGGAGCTACAGCCGTAGCATTATCAGATAGATCGCTTGTAGATGGATTAGGAGATACAGACAGACAGAGAGGAGATACAAAAGGTAAAGACAAATACACATTTTTTGGTGTGTCTATATTAAAGTATTTTGGAGGTATCGAATGCCCAGAAATTTCAAGACCAAAATGGAAATAATTGCGTTGTAGAAATTATAAATTTAAATCTGATTCTTACTAAATTTCATTTTCTATATGGTCATTTATAACCCAAAAGACTGGTGGAAACTCATTTTTACCCTTCACAAGAGTGATACATTTAGGATGATGTTACCTGGTATTTTAGGGGTAGCAATGTTTACAGGACTAGTGGCATATATAGAGAATGATGTTATAGGTGTTACTTTCAAAAACACTACCGCCATTCACGCTTTAGTAGGTTTCGTATTATCACTTTTATTAGTATTTCGGACCAACACAGCTTATGATAGATGGTGGGAAGGAAGAAAGCTTTGGGGCAGTTTTGTAAATAATTCCCGAAACTTAGCTTTAAAATTATCATCGTTAGATCTGACAAAGGAGGAAAAGTTGTTGTTTTGGAATCTAATCAGCAATTATATCTACGCATGCAAAGAACATTTAAGAGGAACATTAAATGTAGAAAACCTATCCATAAACGATAAGTATAATGTTGATTATTTTTATGAAGTTTTACACGTTCCAAATAAAATAATGAAGGCTATTTATCACGAAATCAACCAATTGTATGTAGATAAAAGGATTTCTGGTGAGCAATTACTTTTTATAAATGATGAGTTAAAGTCATTTACTGACAATCTTGGTGCGTGCGAACGTATTAAGAAGACACCCATACCTTATTCTTATAGTTTGTATCTGAAGAAAATAATTTTTATTTATGTATTCACAATGCCAATAGGTTTTGTTGTCGAATTTGGTTATTGGGCAATGCCTATCGTGGCAATGATTTTTTATGTTTTCGGTAGTATTGAGTTACTTGCTGAAGAAATAGAAGATCCATTCGGTTTAGATCCAAATGACTTGCCGACAGATCAGATATCAGAGACAATTAAGGAAAATGTGGCTGAAATATTATTGTAATAACATAGTTGATGGCATACTTTAGGTTAAATCGATTAGTTTTGCAACATAATTTTTCTATAAATTAGTATTTATATCAATTTGTCACAGACCAAAAATATATTAATTAAGGTCAATAATGATCAAATCTGTTTAAACGAATATTTATCAATACCGCTTTCAGAGACAAATTTACCATATGGTGAGTTTAAATTTGTTGAAAGTAGGGAAATTTACTATGAGGTGGAAATGATATCTTATGATAAGCTTGATGCAACTTTGGTCATTAAAATAGTAAACTACAAACCAACTAATCTAGGTGGATTCTCGCTCCAAAAGCCAAAATCAGAAATCAAAAAGTTGTGTTTTGTTAATATTTATTGGCTAACTTTTAATGTTGACTTGAGTTTTTACAAGAAGGCATCTTTTATACCATTGTTAACAGAGAATAGGCCTAGTGAAATATCGGTAGAAGACAAGCTAATAAAGTTAAATGTCAAGGTCCCTTTTTCGAAAACCAGCTTTGGAATGGGATACATTGAGTGGAAGCAGAAGTTATATTGGGAAAGCCAGTTAGTCAACATTAGAATTGAAAATCCGTATATCTTGCCTGAATTTGAGCACATAAAATCATATTTTAGCAAACATTTTAATAGTAGGACCTTTGATGTACAGCTAGTCATAAATAAAACTGATGGCGCTATCCAAAAAATAAGCGCATACTCACAGCAGATTTATGAGATAAAGGACTACGCAATAGAGACATTAAAATTTGTAAAGACAGAAAGATTACGCAAACCATCACATTTTATTAGAAATTTAGACAAATCGCTTTTTACTGCGGAAGATATTTTTGATGCATTGACTAAAAATGATTTGGGTTCTTTTCCTATTTCGAATAAAGAATTATTCGAGCAGATTATGACATGGAAGGATGTCAGGAACAAAAAGCAACTTGAATATTTAGCGGGTAGTTTACAACATATGGATGGAAAGATAAGATTTACACTGACGCCGACATTTGGTTTTTTGTTTTATGCTAAAGGTAACCAAATGATACATTACATTTGGGAAATGCTCAATACAAATGCAACATACATATGGAGTTTTGACCCTAAAATATGGTCCAATGAAAGACAATTAATAAAGATGGAAGAAGTCATTTCGTTCATTAGAAACCATGGTAGAGATACCTACCTACGCAATGTCACTCCGCATGAAGAAGTGCTTTTCAGACGAATCCAACATCTAGGAGCAAAGTCTCAACTCGTAGATTATTTTCCGAAATGGCGAAACTTTGTAAATGAGTCTATTGTGTAAATATTAATGAACTAAACTAATAAACTTACGCTTTAAAGCCTGCTTTCTCGCTAATGTCTAGCATTGCATCTATACATTTACGACCTTTCTCTATGACCCAATCTTCTAGTATGATCTCAGGCAACTCGTATTTCATACTTAAATAAAGCTTCTCCATAGTGTTGCGCTTCATATGCGGACAGTCATTACATGCGCAAGTATTATTCGGAGGAGCAGGGATAAACATTTTATCTGGAGATGCAAGTTCCATTTGATGTAAAATTCCAGATTCTGTTGCTACTATAAAAGCTGTAGCTGCATTATTTTGTGTATACTTAAGAAGTTGAGTTGTAGAACCTATGAAGTCTGCAAGCTCAAGTATATGTGCTTCACATTCAGGATGTGCAATAAACTTTGCTTCAGGAAATCGGTGTATTAATTTTGTAATTTTCTCATGTGAAAATATCTCATGTACCATACAAGCACCATTCCAAAGGACCATATCTCTTCCTGTTTTTTTGACTAGATAAGCGCCAAGATTTTTATCTGGAGCAAAGATGATTCCTTTATCTTTAGGTATACTATTAATGATAGCTTCTGCATTGGAGGAAGTACAGCAAATATCTGTTAGTGTTTTGAGTTCTGCAGTACAATTTATATAACTGACCACCACATGATCAGGATATTTTTCTTTAAATTTTTTAAATAAAGGAGCAGGGCAACTATCTGCAAGAGAGCAACCTGCTTTAAGATCTGGTAAAACAACTTTTTTGGTCGGATTTAGCATTTTGGCAGTTTCAGCCATAAAATGGACACCTGCAAAAACGATGATATCTGCATCTGTACTTTCTGCTTTTTGGGACAATCCTAGGCTATCTCCTATATAGTCCGCTACATCTTGGATTTCAGATTCTTGATAATAATGAGCTAGAATAATAGCATTTTTTTCTTTTTTCAATTTATTAATCTCTGGTACAAGATCTAGAGTAGGATCAATATCTATATCTAAATATCCATTTTTATCTAAGTCCAACTTTGCGTTTTCTAGTACTTCTGTCATGATAATTTTGCCTTATTTAAATGAATAAACGTAAAAAAAACAATTAAAGTTTTATCTTTTTAACCCTGTCGAGTTCTCTTTTATTATCGCGTTCTTTGATAGTTTCTCTTTTATCAAATGCTTTTTTACCTTGAGCTAGTGCTACTTCGAGTTTTGCAAAACCACGATCTGAGAAGTAAAGTCTGTAAGGCACTATGGTATATCCTTTTTCGGTCACTCTACGTTCTAATTTTTTTAATTCTGCTTTTCTTAATAAAAGTCTTCTGTCTCTCCTAGCATCGTGATTGTAGATAGTACCATGGTCATACTCCGCTATAAACATGTTTTTTACCACTAAATTTCCATGATCAAACAAACAATATGCATCATTAAGGTTTGCAAGTCCTTGTCTCAGAGCTTTCACTTCAGTGCCAGTAAGCACTAGACCAGCTTCATATTGTTGTATAAAGCTGAATTCAAACTTTGCTTTCCTGTTTACAATCTCTTTTGTTACTAATTTTACGCCCATCACGATATCAAATAAGTTTGCAAAGATAGTGAATAATTAGGTGCGTTTTATAAAAAAATGTAATTTTGACACTCAGTATTTCTATCAGTCTTCAACCCAATTTTGCATGAGAGCGATTTTTTACTTTTTTACTTTTTTTATTTTTGTGTTATATATAACGTCATGTGTGCCTAATACAGATACACAAAGCACCGAAATTAATCTATCTCTCGCAGATACAGAACTACAAAAAATCATTGATCTCCAAGATAAACAAGACATTTCTGGTCTGTACACATATTTCAGAAGTCCTGATCCTGCGTACAGATATTATTCTGTTTTAGCATTTGGATCTATAAAAAACGTAGTTACGTATGATTCTTTATTTAAAATGCTCAAGGATCCAGTTTTAGAGGTAAGGGCTGCGGCTGCATACGCTCTAGGTCAGACGGGAAATACCAAGATTACGGATCGTATTATTGCAGCATTCAACGGTAGAGACACACTTGAAGTAGATAATATTTATAATGCAAATATTTTAGAAGCGGTAGGTAAGACAGGAAACGAGTCTGACTTAAAAGCAATAGCGACAGTAAAAACATACAGAAGTACGGATACATTTTTACTTTTGGGTCAAATGAGAAGCATCTATAATTTTTCACTTAGAAAGATTTTAACGGATGAAGGCACATCTAGGGTGGTAGATTTACTTTATCAAAAGAGCATTCCATCTGAAGTTAGGACTCTTGCAGCTAGTTATTTGGGAAGAAATAAAACCTTAAACCTTAGTTTGTTCAAAGTAAGACTCATTGAAGTATTTTCTAGAGAAGACGATCCAAATATCAGAATGGCATTAGCGTTAGCATTTGGCAATTCCAAAGATATAGACTTTTTGCCCACACTCAAATCTAGGTTAATCACAGAGACCGACTATAGGGTTAAATGTAATATCGTAAGGGCGATGGCAATTTTTCCATACGCTGAAGTAAGGGACATTCTTCTTTCTAATTTAAAAAATGATAATATTCATATTGCATCTACCGCTGCGGATGCTATCTTGATTAATGGGATAGTAGAAGATGTTCCCGAATATGCTAGATACGATACCATCGGAATTCCTTGGCAAGTGCGTGCAAAAATGAATGGTGCAGTATTAACACACACAGCGCTGTATTTTACGAAAAGCAAGACTGCTTTCTCGCAAAGAGTACTCAAAAATTTGAAAGAAAGCATAGATGATTATGCAAAAGCTGCTTATGTAAATGCATTGAGTAGAGACCCATACAACTACATTTTATTAGGTCAATTGTATACAGAAGAAAAAAGTCAAATAGTAAAACTTGCAACACTTGAAGGACTTGGAAATATATTGCGTAATCCTTTGTTTTTTAAGGCATTCGGCAATGGGTTCGGAAGGGTAAAAGGTGAAATTCTTGCTACATTAATTAATGCTGTCTCTAGTGGTGATGTTGGTCAGATTGCTGTAGCTTCATCTATTTTGAAAGAGCCATCTCTTATATTTAAAGAATGGATAAGAGATCCTGCTTTTATGAAAGAAGCTTTGGCGAAACTTACACTTCCAAGAGATATCGAATCATATAACGAATTGAAATCTGCTATCAGTTATATAGAAGGAACCAAATTTGAACCTGAGGTAGTGAAACATAATCATCCCATAGATTGGACATTTGTACAACTAAGTAGTGATACGACAGTTGCTGCTATAAAAACATCGCAAGGTCTAATCAGAGTCAAATTAGATAGGATAAACGCACCTGCTACTGTAGCCAATTTTATTGTACTCGTCAATGAAAAGTTTTATAACAACAAGATTTTTCATCGTGTAGTGCCCAATTTTGTGATTCAGACTGGATGCCCTAGAGGTGACGGTTATGGGTCGCAGGACTATACCATCAGATCTGAACTGCCACAGAAATATTTTGATAGCGAAGGATACATTGGGATGGCTTCTGCTGGAAATCATACCGAAAGCACACAATGGTTTATCACACATTCTCCAGCGCCGCACTTAAATGGTAATTATACAATTTTTGGTAAAGTGGTTGAAGGCATGGATATAGTCCATAAAATTCAGGTAGGAGATAAGATCAATGAGATCATTTTAGTAAAATAGTTTCATTGATCGTTTGTACTGCCATCTTGGCGTTAATATTACATAAAGAAT
Source organism: Saprospiraceae bacterium UBA7687 (assembly GCA_002482845.1). Taxonomy (GTDB): domain Bacteria; phylum Bacteroidota; class Bacteroidia; order Chitinophagales; family Saprospiraceae; genus OLB9. The sequence continues at coordinate 98,775 of DLGT01000112.1, read as the reverse complement.
AGACCAAATGCTTAGGAAGTTATATTACCTTTTACCACCTAAAATGAGATTTCTAGTAAGGAGGCTTATCTATTTTCCTTATGATCTTTGGTCATCAAAAGATGGACTTAAACCGCCAAAGAGTTTGATTTATACTGGTAGCGGTGACTTTATTCGTCAAGGTATTGAATGGAAAAATTTCTTTATCGAACAAGGATTGCAACCAGGTGACTATTTTCTTGATATTGGTAGTGGTATTGGTCGTATTGCAATAGGTCTAACATCGTACCTTAAAGGAGATTATCAGGGATTTGAAGCAATGGAATTAGGTGCAGAATGGTGTAAAAAAAATATTACACCCAAGTACCCAAATTTTAGTTTCAAGCATGTCAGCCTGCACAATGATTTATATAATGCAAGTGGATTGGATGCAGCAACTTACAAATTTGAATACCCTTCAGCATCATTTCATATGGCTTGTGCAATTTCCGTTTTTTCTCACATGATTGATAATGAAGTCGAAAATTATCTATCTGAAACATTCAGAGTTCTAAAAAATGGTGGAAAATTAATTGCTACCTTTTTTGTCATGGACGACGATAGTTTGAGTGCAATGAGCGCAAATGATAAGGGTTTTAGATTTGATTATGAATATGAACATTATTACTTAATGGACAAAAATGTCAAGTCTGCTAATGTGTGTTTCAAAAGAGGTTACCTAGATTCGGTCATAGTAAAAAGCGGATTTATTATTCAATCAGCGATAAGAGGCAGTTGGTTTGGCATAAAAAATGGTAATAATCTTGCCTTCCAAGATGTTTATGTTCTTGTAAAATAGATGTCAACTTTGTTGGAGCTTGGGATACTATACCACGGAAGCCAAATGACATGCTTGATGAATTGCTCTTTTTGCGTCGAGTTCTGCTGCTTCGTCTGCACCACCTATCAAAGTAGGTTGCAAGCCTTCATCTAATAATTCTTGGTATAATATTCTGGAAGGTTCTTGTCCTGCACATATTATTACATGATCAACAGGTAAAATTCTAGCTTCTCCTTTTACCACGATATGAAGTCCATCATCATCTATTTTTTGGTATACTACATCGGAGATCATTTGAACATTATTGGCTACAAGACTTGCTTTGTGTATCCATCCAGTGGTTTTGCCGAGTGTAGCACCATGTTTTCCTGTAGATCTTTTTAATAGATATACTTCACGTGCTGGAACTTGAATTTCTGCATCTTTCAATGCGCCACCATGTTTATACTCATGATCTACACCCCAAGTTGTTAAAAATGTTTTTATTTCTTCTTCTTGGTTGCCATGATGAACAAGATATTCTGCCACATCAAAACCTATACCTCCTGCTCCAATGATAGCTACTGACCGACCAACTTCAGCTCTGTGAAGTAACACATCTACGTAAGATAAAACCTTAGGATGATCAATACCTTCTATGTCTAATTTCCTTGGAGTAACGCCATTTGCAAGGATGATTTCATCATATTTATTTATTAGCAATTGTTTTTCAGCCTTGGTATTAAGTAAGATATTAACGTCGTACTTAGACAACATTCGCCGGTAGTATCGGATGGTTTCAGCATATTCTTCCTTACCTGGAATGATTTTAGCCATATTAAACTGTCCTCCAAGTTGGTGAGAAGATTCATAAAGATCTACTTTGTGACCTCTCATAGCTGCAACATGAGCATATGCCATACCAGCAGGTCCACCACCTATGACAGCAATGTTTTTTGGATTGTTTGTAGGGATGTAATTCAGCTCAGTCTCATGGCACGCTCTAGGATTTACGAGACAAGAAGATATTTTCATTTGAAAAGTATGATCTAGACAAGCTTGATTACAAGCAATACAAGTATTTATTTCGTCGACTCTGCCTTCCATTGTTTTTAATACCAACTCTGCATCTGCCAAAAATGGTCTTGCCATTGATACCATATCTGCACAGCCTTCTGAAAGTACTTCTTCGGCTACATCGGGCATGTTGATTCTATTGACCGCAATAAGTGGAATATTGACTTCAGATTTTAACTTTTTTGTCACCCATGCAAATGCTTTCCTAGGTACAACTGTGGCTATAGTTGGAATTCTTGCTTCATGCCAGCCAATACCAGTATTAATAAGTGTTGCGCCAGCTTTTTCTATTTCTTTTGCTAATTGCACGACTTCTGACCAAGTACTACCGCCTTCTACAAGGTCCAACATTGACAATCTATAGATAATAATAAAGTTTTCGCCACAAGCTTTGCGCGTTTTTTTGACTATTTGAATAGGGAATTTTATTCGGTTTTCATAGTTGCCTCCCCATTCATCTTGTCGTTGGTTTGTTCTTTTAGCTATAAATTGGTTGATGAGATAACCTTCAGAACCCATGATTTCTACGCCATCATATCCAGCTTTTTGGGCCAATAAAGCACATTGAACATAGTCATCGATGGTTTTTTCTATCTCTTCGGGGCTAAGTTCTATTGGTTTAAAAAAATTAATGGGTGCCTGAATGGCAGATGGCGCTACGATCTTAGGATGGTAACCATATCTTCCTGTGTGTAAGATTTGCATACATATTTTGCCACCTTCTGCATGTACTGCTGATGTGATGAGTTTGTGATGCTTGACTTCTTCTTCGGTATTCAGTTTTGCGGCCATCGCTGCTACACATCCTTCTGGATTTGGGGAGATGCCACCAGTGACAATAAGCCCAACTTGACCTTTAGCTCTTTCAGCAAAATACACTGCAGCTCTCTCAAAACCACCAGGTATTTCTTCTAGATTGGTGTGCATAGAACCCATAAGTATTCTGTTTTTTAAGGTCGTCCAACCAAGGTCAAGCGGAGAGAGCATTTTGTCGTACATGGTGAAAATTTAATGTTAAGCAAAGATAAAATATTTTACTTGAAGTAAAGAAATGTCAAAGTGTTTATTCTTTTTTAAATATTCTATATATTCATCGATATTTACAAGAAACTTGTAGAAAGAACTTGTATGTTGTTTTTAACGTTACTATGTTTGTATAAATAATTATAAAATAGAGATGACCGTTTATAAAGAGTTTAAAGTTGGGAGTGGTAATAATCCTTTTGGTTTTTTTGTTCCCTTACTTATTTTGGCAATTTTTTTTGCAGCTTTATTTTTTTTAGCTCAGGGTATTTTCTGGCTATTTAGCTATATAGCACCAGTTTTTTTTATCGCTGCTTTGATATTGGATTATAAAGTGATCGTAGGGTTTTTCCAGTTTATATGGAAACTTCTAAAAGAAAAGACACTTTTTGGAATTGCTGCCATCGTACTTACTTTTTTTGGATACCCTTTTGTATCTGCATATTTATTTTTTAAGGCGCTTTCTAGTCGAACTATTAAAAACGTTCAGAAAAAGATGGAAACGGAGCAAAACACATTTACTGAATTTGAGGAAGTTGTAGATAATGATACTACTTTTCTAGAATTGCCGCCATTACAAACTCAAAAAAAAGAAGCAAGTAGACCACAATCGACTTCTAGTGAGTACGATGATATGTTTAAATAAATGATAGCGGTTGCCTATTTTTTTATCATTGGTTTTGCGATTGGATATGTATTCCTAATTCTATACATTATTGATGGTTGGGATAAAACGACCTCATCTTTAGAAATGCAAGATTTTCATTCAAGTATTGGAGTATCTGTTGTTGTGGCCGCTCGCAATGAAGAAAATCATTTACTTGCGTGTGTGAAGAGTATATTGGCAAATCAAACTACAGCTCTATTTGAAGTAATTGTTGTTAATGATCATAGTACTGATAAAACATTAGAAGTACTTCATTCCATTATTAATGATAAATTAAGGGTTATAAATCTTCCAGAAGGCCTTAAAGGTAAAAAGGCAGCCATAACTTATGCCTTGGAAAAAGCGAACTACAATCTTATACTGTGTACAGATGCTGATTGTACAGTGTCGCCTACTTGGATAAATGCACACCAAATATATCATGCCGATAATAATACCAATATTCAAACAGGATTGGTAATCCCAAAAGATGAAGATACAATTCTGAGTAGATTTCAAATATTGGATTTTGTAGCTACAATGGCTATAACCACAAATGGCATCAATAGAAAAAAGTACTTTCTTGCTAATGGTGCGAATTTGTGTTATAAAAAGTCATTTTTTGAGCAAGTAAATGGATTCGATGGAAATGAAAAAATCGCTTCTGGAGATGATGTATTTTTGATGGGGAAAGCTGTCACTGATGATGTATATAAGATAGGATTTTTAAAATCAATAGATGCTGTGGTGACTACAAAATCAGAGCAAACGTGGAAAGCATTATTAAATCAAAGGAAAAGATGGGCATCAAAGGCTATGAAAACATCTGACAAAAATGTAGTAAGAATACAGGGATTTGTTTTCCTATTTTGTCTTGTCATTTTACTTTCAATGATTATCTCACCCAGTATTATGCCTGTGGTTTGGTTTGCTGGATTGACCGCTTTGATGATAAAAATGGCGGTTGACTATTTATTTTTATCAAAATTGACAACTTACTTTGGTCAACGACAAGTAATGAAATCTTTTATTCCAGTCTTTTTTATTTATTTCGTTCACATTTTATATTCTGGGGTAGTCGCATTGTTTCCTACAAGTTACGAATGGAAAGAAAGAAGCAGAGCATAAAGAAATTGTCTTAATCGATTTTTGCTTTGAACTGTGGCCTATATTCTAAATTTATTTCAAACTTAAGGCGAGTATATTTTAAATCAGAGATTTTGGGAAAGAGCTGCCTTAAGTTAGGTTCTTTACCTTAAAAGAGTTAAATAAAAAACAAAGGCAATCTTTACGAGAAAGACTGCCTTTGTTTTTGCTAACTATAGAAAATAGAAAAGTCTGATTAGTTGACTGCGTCAGTCAATGATTTACCAGCTTTGAATTTTACAGAAGTTTTAGCTGCAATTTTGATAGTCGCACCTGTTGAAGGGTTTCTTCCCTCTCTTGCAGGTTTGTGTGCAGTTGAAAAAGTACCAAAGCCTACGAAAGCAGCTTTGTCACCACTTTTAAGACTAGACTCAATTCCACTGAAAACTGCATCTATTGCACTACCAGCTTGCGCTTTAGTTATCCCAGCTGCTTCTGCAACTGCATTGATTAAATCTCCTTTGTTCATTTTATTAAATTTTATTGGATAAAGAATTTATTCGGGCGCAAAAGTATGCTTAATTCATATATATGCAAATTTTAATTCATAAAATTATACCAAAATGATGAGAAAATCCCATTTTATTGATGTTTTGGGCGTTTTAACAAATAATTACATATGTTAAGAACACTTATTTTTAAGAAATTATTGTTACTAATAAGAATTTTGTACTTTTGAATCATTAAACGTAATCGTATGTCCAAATTTATTAAATATAGTTGTTTCGTCGCTTTGTTCATTTTCTTGGCGACAAGTCAACAATCATGCAAAACCAATAAAGAAGGTTGTGGCCAAGAAGAAGCTTATGCCCCTGATATGGAGTCTAAGGGTGGCAAATCCAATCTTTTCTCTAAAGGACAACGAAAAAAAATGAAGAAGAAAGGATAAATTCCTTATGTGAAAATATATTAATTAGTTAAATAAAAGTATTTGGTATATTTATTTAATGCCATGACAATAATTATTTAGAACTATATAAATTATTCACAAACACTCATTATCTTTGCAAAACGACATTTAGTGTCGTAATAACAATAACTCTTTGCCCACATTAAAATTTTTATGCCATGTTATTTGCAAAAATGAATATTTTATGGATTCTTCTTGCGCTTGTAGTTGTTTTAGTTTATTCTTCTTGTAAACAACCACAAAAAGAAACAACTGAAACTAGCACATATGAAAAACCAAGAGTTCCAGACTGGCATAAAAATGCAGTGATTTATGAAGTGAATCTAAGACACTTTACTGCTGAAAATACATTCAAATCATTTGAAGCACATATACCACGTCTCAAAGAGATGGGCATTGATATATTGTGGTTTATGCCTATAAATCCTGTCAGCGTCAAAAATCGAAAAGGTGAGCTAGGAAGTCCGTACTCTATTGGCGACTATTACAAAACTAACCCAGAGTTTGGGACAATGGAAGATTTCAAGCATATGATTCAGGCCATTCACGATGCAGGAATGTATATCATCATCGACTGGGTCCCAAACCACACAGGATGGGACAATCCTTGGATCACGGAGCATCCTGATTGGTACACAAAAGACAAAGATGGCAATATCATAGATCCAATAGATTACAATACGGGTAAATCTTGGGGATGGACAGATGTGGCAGATCTCAACTATGATAATTCCGAAATGCGTTTGGGCATGATAGAAGCGCTTAAATTTTGGGTGAACGAGACAGGCATAGATGGATATCGAATGGATGTAGCTCATGGTGTGCCTGTGGATTTTTGGGTGCAATGCGCTGACTCACTTTATGCATTGAAACCATTATACATGCTCTCTGAGGGTGAAGTACCAGAAATTGTAAACAATGGGACATTTATAGCGGATTACGGTTGGGAAATGCATCATTTGCTAAATGAAATAGCTAAAACACAAGGAGCAAATAGAAAATCTGCCGCCCAGTTGGTCCAAGGAAATGTAGTAGAAGGCGATAAAAAGGAACAAGCAAAAAAGACAGCTCTAGATATCGATGCATTACTAGCAAAAAAATCCACACAATATTCCAAAGGTTATCAAATGCAATTTACTTCAAATCATGATGAAAACTCTTGGGCAGGTACAGAGTTTGCTAGAATGGGCGCAGGACACAAGGCTTTTGCAGTTTTGACAGCGACGTTTAATGGAATTCCATTATTATACACAGGTCAGGAATCAGCAATGGACAAACAACTTGAATTTTTCAAAAAAGATAGCATTCCTTGGGGAGACTATAGTTATGCCGGATTTTATAAGGCTCTGTATGATCTGAAACATCGCAACCAAGCACTTTGGAATGGCACACATGGTGGTTCATTAGTCAAAATACCTACAGGAAATGACGAAAATATATACGCTTTCACTCGTGAGAAAGATGGAGACAAAGTAGTTGTAATCATTAACTTATCAGCGCAAAAACAAAAGGCAATTATCGGTGGAGATAACGCAACAGGTGTCTACACAAATATTTTTACAGAAGAAAAACAAGAATTAAAAAAAGATGATGTCCTAGAACTTAATGCTTGGGATTACGTAGTACTTTCTACTAAATAGGGAGCAATAATTAGTTTAGGAAACGGTAATAAAGGCTTTTGATAGTTCCAGGATTAGTTCGGAAAGTGAACATAAAAAAAGCCATTAAATTGAGCAAATTTACTTTTAGGTAAGAATTGTTTGTATATTTTCTAGCTGAAACCGTTGCCCTATTTTGGATGATAGTGATTGCTTTTTTTGCCTTTCTTAGCCGTCTTACAAAATCAAAATCTTCCATAATACAAAATTGGGTGTCGTAACCATTCATTTGTTTAAATAATGCAGCGGTCATGAAGTGTATTTGGTCGCCGCCACCAGCAAAGAGTCCATCTTTAGTCGTAAATCTTGCATTTATATTTAACAAAGTAGTGGTTGGGTGGAATTTGTAAGCAAAAAATCCAAATTGCTGTTCATGTGTCAAGGCGACTTTAATATCCTGAATAAATGTTTTTGGTGGCAACACATCAGCATGCAAAAAACAAAATATGTCTCCTTTGGCGATCCTTGCCCCTTCATTCATTTGGCAAGCTCTTCCAGCTTTTGGAGATTTAATGTATATCTGATGATAATCATTAACCACATTTTTTGTATCATCTGAACTTTCAGGACTGTCAGAAATGATGACTTCAAAATTTGATTTATCTAATGAGTCAAAAAACAACAATAGGTTTTGTATGTTTTTTGATTCGTTGTAAGTAGGAATGATTATTGAAATAAAAGGCAAATTGTTTTTGATTATTTTGGTCAAAAGTAATTCGTTTCTTCAAAATACCATTAACTTTACTCAATAATCATGCAAATATTACATTTTTGTGATTATCTGAAATTGTGTTTAAATATTGAATTTATCCCCAAAATTGTGCTTTTATGCATCATATAAAGTCTTTGTTGTTTTTACTTTTCACATTTTTTAATACTCAAAATGTCTTTTCTCAAGGTATTCCTATCAATTATTTATTGACATCACAAGAGTTTTTGGAGGATATTCGTGATAAAAAAGATGTATCTGCTTACTTAAAAATATTTGAAGCATGTGATATCGACAAACTGAATGGTCAATTAGGTACTGATGACCAGAAATTTGCTTTTTGGGTCAATATTTATAATGCAAATATCCAAGTGATACTCTCTGCTCAACCAAAAAAATATGACGATAGACGCACATTTTTTAGCGAAAAGCAAATCAATATCGGAGGAAAATTAATGAGTTTTGCGGATATCGAACATGGCATTTTAAGGCGATCACAACATGAATTTTTTCTAGGATATTTAACAAGATTATTTCCAAGTAGCTTAGAAAAAAAACTTAGGGTAAGTAAAAGAGATTATCGAATCCATTTTGCACTCAACTGTGGCGCAAAATCTTGCCCTCCTGTAGCTATATATGATTGGACACGACTCGACGAACAATTTGACAAAAGCACTAAAGCATATTTGAATAAATTTACCACATACAAAGATGATGAAAAGACTGCTTATGTGACTAGTCTGTTTAGTTGGTTCAGAGGCGATTTTGGTGGTCTTGATGGTATCAAGGATATTTTATTAAAGTATCAATTGATTCCTGATAAAAACACTAGACTGAAGACTTCCAACTACGATTGGACATTAGATTTAGGCAATTTTATCACTCTCTGAGCCCTAAGCTTCCTCTGAAAATTCTCAGTTCACCATAAGTAAAATTTTCGCCTGCTTTTTCTTTCATATCAGAAAGATTTCCACCTGTATATCCTTCGAAAAGGATCTCTAAAGACCTGATTTTGTCATCTGATAAGACTTCATTGATTGATACCTTACCTTCTTCTATCAATCTTGCCATATGACCTTGTATAGTTGTTATAGTAAGTTTTCGCTCTTGAACGATCTCATCTAACGACTTTTTATCTAACCACATTTCATAAGTGATTTGATAGGTGGATTTTTTATCACCTTTTTCCTTTTTGGGCTTACGAACGTAATAAGAAAAGTCCTCCGTATCGTCTTCTGTTGTGATGAGATCTGGGTGAGTGGCCTTCACTTTTTCTTTTATCACATCTAGTTTGTGCGAGCGGTAGTTTTTGGTAAAATCATTTGTTAGACTGTCTTTATTAATAATATGGCCTTCTATATATGCTTCGATGATGAGCTTAGATTTTGTCATTCCCAGAATTTTTTGTAATGTCAATTCTTCCATATGCATCAGTTCTGAGAGGTACTCTTTGACTCTTTTTACTCTTTTGAATTCTTCCATTTTTGTCATAACTTCATTAAGCACATCATCTAGCGTAGGAAAGAAATGATCTGTTGCTCCTATAACCTTGGTTTTTATACCATTGTAATCCACGTCTTCCATAGAAAACTGAACATCCAACCATGCTGAAAATCTTTTTGATACGTCTAGAAGAGGTGATACTTTTTCAAACATCATACTAGCCCAGACTGTATGCTTTGATTTTTCAGATAAGATAGCATTACTATTATACGATTCTGCATGTTTTTTCCATTCTGAAATAAGATATTGGAAGTTGAAGCCTTTCTTTACGGTTTCATACATAAATATTTTAGTTCCTGTCGCTAGGGATTGACTAATCAAGTTTTCATCTGCTTCGTTTTGGGCATATGACATTACATCTTGAGCATTTTGGATACCACGCATTTTCAGCATATCTACGAGTACAAGTCCATCCATTGACCGCAATCTTGACAGCGCTACGTATGCTTGTCCAGGTTGAAATACGTCACCTACATCAAGAATAGCTTTATCAAAAGTTAATCCTTGGCTTTTATGTACAGTTATAGCCCAAGCAAGTTTTAGAGGATAATGGACAAATGTGCCTATGACTTCTTCTTCTACTTCCTTTGTATTGTCATTGACATTGTATCTAATATTGGTCCATTCATATTTTTCTACTTCGATAGTATAATTTTCATCTGGAAAAAGCACATAAATTTCATCTTTTGATAATGATTTTACCACACCCATTTTGCCATTATAAAACCGTTTGTCTTGAGAAAGATCGTTTTTGGTAAACATGATTTGAGCGCCTACTTTAAGATGTAAGGTTTCATCCATAGGATACATTTTATCTGGAAACTCACCTTCAACTTCTGCTTTATAACTGAATAATTTTTCTCGAAGATTGTTTAATGAATGTGTATTAATCTCGTCCGCTTTGCGGTTGTGTGTGGTGAGATAGATATATCCAGGATGAGCATGAAGGTCGAAATCTGGTTTTACATATTTGCTCAAAACTTCCATGTCTTCGTCTTTTATGACATTATTGCGAAGATTATTGAGTACTCCTATAAATCTGTCATCGGACTGACGGAATATTTTTTTAAGAGAGATATAAAGCGGTTTTATCTTTTGTACCACATGCGCATGGAAGAAAAATACACCTTGATAATAATTTTTCAAAACATGCCATTCTTCATTTTTGACTACTGGTGGAAGTTGCAAGAGATCTCCAATAAACAGTACTTGTACACCACCAAAAGGTTGTTCTTTTCTGCGTACTCTTCGCATGACAAAATCCATTGCGTCAAGCAAATCTGCGCGCAACATACTGACCTCATCTATGACAAGCAAATCTAATGCTCTGATCACGGCTTGCTTAGTACCACTCATCTTGAATGTTTTGCTAAGAGATGCGATCGAGTCTATTTTTATACCATTATTATGATCTGGAATATAAGATGGATCAGGTACAAAACTGCCAGGAGCGAGCTGAAACATGGAGTGAATAGTGACTCCACCTGCATTGAGTGCGGCAATACCTGTAGGCGCCACAACAACTGTGTTTTTGTGGGTAGTGCTTATGATTTGCTTTAAGAGAGTCGTCTTACCCGTACCAGCTTTTCCTGTCAGAAAGATGGAATGATTGGTCTGATTTATAAACTTTAAAACATTTAGTCCGTCTGAAGATATAGATATCGTTTCCATGATAATTTTCTTTGTACCATGTAAAAATAATATCTTAATTTTAAATAAGCACTATAAGAATCCCAAAAAATTAAAAGATTAAATATTCTTGTTCATTGATAACGTAAAAAATCCCTAGTCCACCATCTACATTTGTATATACATCAGCAGGTGTAGTAAAAGGATTGTCATTGTTATCATAATAAACATTGGCTGTACGAACATATTTATAATAATCTTCTGTAACACTACGCCAAACTACTGCAATCTCAAATTCTCTAGCTTGACTTTCGAATGTTCTATCTATAAGTAAACTCAAGTCCTTCTGTTTGCCTTCGAATGCCAAATCATTAAAGATGACATCATAATAATTTAATCCATCTGAAGCTCCAGGTTCATTTAATGATGTATAGTAATAGTTATACCAACTCATCGGATTATTAGATTTGATGACAGTTTCATAAAAATTCTTTCCCGATGGGTCTGAAAAAGAAACATCGACCTTACTTTTTTCTGAACCTTCGGTATCCAAACCACCGTTTTCTACATATTTAATGTTCGTCAGCTCTACTTTTGGAGGTACGACTTGCGCACTTGTAGCAATTGGAAATCCTTCATGAGAAACCAATATTTTACATACATCACCAGACTGAATATCTACATTGCTAAGATCGAAAATAAACCTAAATCCATTGTCTTCTTTGGTTCTCAAAAAGTCATCATATACCTGGCCATTGATCGTAAATTCTATTTTAGGATCAGTCAGAGTAGGTATTTGCTCATCATCTAAAATACCAAAATTTTCAGTGACATACACTTGAAAATCATCGGAACCAGTTTTAAGATTTGCAATTAAGACTAGTTTTTTCTCAAAAGGTGGTGGATCTAGCTCTAATGTAGTTTCAAAAAAATTCTCACATGAACTGAAAGAAAAACCTATGATCGAAAGAATTATAAAATATTTTATTGTTTGCATGTTTTTTATTTTTTAGAAGTCAATAGAGTAATTAATGTAAGGTATCAGTGGGAAAAGACTCACCTGTTTTAGTTTTTGAGTAGATTCCCCAGTTTCATAATCATAGTCATTGGCAAAATAAACAAAAAATGGGTTATTATTGACATAAGTATTGTAAGTACCTACTGACCAAGTTCTTGTATATTTTTCTCTTTTTTTGACAAAGTTAATACCTATATCTAGCCTGTGATATGGATTCATTCTGTAACTATTTCGTGCACCATAAGTTTGTATAGTACCACCAGGACCACTATATGAAGAATTAGCCAATGTCGTCGCATTTCCAGTTCCATATACCCAAGTGGCTGCCACATTTACCTTTTTAGAGATGTCATACATACCTACGATAGAGATGTCGTGTCTTCTGTCATATCTAAATGGAAATTTTTTTCCGTCATTAATTTCTGCAAATTGTCTATTTGTCCATGCTAGGGTATAACCTATCCAACCATTAAATCTGCCTTTTTTCTTTTGAATAAAAACTTCAAAACCATATGCATCACCATCTCCTTGTGTGACACGATCTTGCCAATCGCTCAGATCAAAAAGGCCTTCTCCATCTTTGTAGGCAATCAGGTTTTTCATCTTTTTGTAATAAGTCTCTACACTGACTTCAAACTCTTCAAAACTCTTTGCAGCACCAAGCGCAACTTGCCAAGAATCTTGTGGTTTAATACGTCCTGTAGTTGGTAGCCAAAGGTCAGTAGGTAGTCCGATTCCTTCGAATGCAAGTAAATTAATGTACTGTCTCATAGTGGCAAATGATGCTTTCAGGCCTATATCATTTGGAAGGACTTGATTTAAGCTTAACCTTGGTTGTAGTGATGTGTAAAACTTGCTATCTACATTAAACGCTGAAAGATGCAGGCCAGCATTCAGTTTAGTATTTCGTGCTAGGGTGATATCATCTTCGATATAGGTAGCATATTCTGTAGCATAAATGTTTTTTTGACCTACTTCTAGATTAAAGTTTTCATTTTCTCGAGTGTTGACCTGATTAAGGATGAATAAACCTGGTTCAAACTTATGATAGATGCCGCTAATTCCGAATTTTATGTAATGATTTGGTTTAGGTAGATAATCAAAATCTACTTTAAGCGCAACGTCTTCTATACCCGAAAAGTATTCTAATCCTATTTCATCAAGTTCATTCTCATCTATAAATTCTGTTCCAGACTCTACCTTAGTATTTAGTTTATATTTGCTATAAGTCATCGTAGTGTTTGCAAATAGCTTATTATTAACTTCATGATTCCATCTCAAAGCTCCTGTCAAATTTCCCCATCCAAGTCCTGTATCCGTAAAATCTCTAATGGAACCTTCCAGATCTTTTTCGTCATAATAAAACTTATCCTGTCCTGTATAAACACTTAGATAAAGCTTGTCTTTATCTGAAAATTTGTGGTTTATTTTTGCATTTAAGTCATAAAAATAATAGCCTGTAGACCCATCAGTTCCTGAGTCTTTAAACTCGCTTTTTATAAATGGTCTAGCCAAAACGTCTACATATGTTCTTCTTCCAGATAATAAAAAAGATGTTTTCCCCTTCGAAATTGGACCTTCTAATGTAAATTTAGAAGCTATTAAACCAACGCCTACATTCCCATGAAACTCGTTGTTATTACCTTCTTTCATATTTATTTCTAGTACAGATGATAATCTACCACCGTAACGCGCTGGAAAACCACCTTTTATCAATTTCACATCCTTTATTGCGTCAGAGTTGAATACACTAAAGAATCCAAAAAGGTGAGAAGCATTATACACAGGGACACCATCGAGGAGGATTAAGTTTTGGTCAGGACTACCACCACGCACATAAAATCCACTTTGTCCTTCACCACCCGACTGTACGCCTGGTAATAACTGCAATACTCGCAATACATCTACTTCACCGAGAAGTGCAGGCACTTTTTTGATTTGTTGGATGGGAATTTCCGCTACACTCATTTGAGTTTCACGTTCTATTTTTTTAGATTTTTCGGCCGTAATTTCGATAACTTCTAGTTCAATGGCAGGATCTATATCGATATTAAGTTTTACATCTTGGGTTAGATTTAATATTTTGGTGACGGTTTTGTATCCAATGTAGGAAAAAGAAATTTCGACATTTTCTGCACTTGGTACAGTAAGTGAATAAAAGCCAAAATTATTGGTCACCGTACCAATATCTAAAGCAGGAATGTAAATATTGACGCCTATGATTTTTTCTCCATTTCGGATGTCACTGACATAACCACTAATGACTGAATTTTGAGCAACGTTTTTTGTAAATACGCTAACAAATAGCATCAAAAAGAGTAATCTTAAGGACATAAGCATAATTTTATCTATATTTTTGTTGAAATTTTAACCTAATTTAATTTCTAATAGTGTTAACGACGTAAAGGTATAGTTATTTTGTTTTCAGAAAAATAAAAGAAACTACTTATAGACAAAATAGCTTATTTGACCTTCAAAAGTACTTTGTGGGCTGATGTATTAATTAAAGCATTTGATTGAAAAATTTCATTAGATTAGAAATAGAGATTTGTTTTTCTATATTCCTCCATCTTCGTCACTCATCAAGCCTCTATTTATAAATGAAATCAAAGGTTTCAATGCGATAAGTGATTCTTTTACAAAAGGAATAAATTTATCAGAAGTGAGCAAATTGTCTGGAATTTTCCTTGATGCAGTAAAGCTCTTTAACTTGAGAAACTCAATAGCAGGATTTTCGGCTTCATAGCCTTTTGGTGGCCGTGAAAGTTTTTGTCCAGGGTCAACATCCATATCACCATACATTTTTTTAAAATTAGGATCGCCCAATATTCCCTCCAAATCATGAAAAAAATAGTTGATTTCCTTACGTACTTTTCCTAATAATGGCGCTTCAGGCATCCAAAGTCCACCACCTACAAAAGACTGACCTTCTTCGATATGGATGTAATATGCTGCCATTTGCATTTTTTTGCCATATGGATGAAGTGCAATGCCGAGATTTGTTTTGTAAGGCGTTTTATCTTTTGAAAATCGGATGTCTTTATTAATTCTGAAGGTACAGTCTTTTGCAGATAAGATATCCAATGTCTCATCTTCCTTTTTCATTTCTTCTAGAATGTCTCCTGCAAGTTGGATATAGTCAGCTTTGACTTTATCATATCTTTTTCGATTTAGGTCAAACCAATCTTTGTGGTTGTTTTGTCGCAATTCTCTGAAAAACTCTAAGGTAGATGGTTGTAACATATTAATATCTTTTAAACATTTTTGTAAAATTAAGAAAAGCTGAAACCGTAAAAAGGCCCATTGGTCTCGTTCTCAACATGATTTTTACGTCTTCCATAAACGTACCACTTTCATCTAGAAATTGGAATATTTTTTTCAACGAATTATTCCGAA
The DNA here is from genome assembly GCA_002482845.1 of Saprospiraceae bacterium UBA7687. Classification (GTDB taxonomy): domain Bacteria; phylum Bacteroidota; class Bacteroidia; order Chitinophagales; family Saprospiraceae; genus OLB9. The sequence goes on along the minus strand of DLGT01000112.1, from coordinate 83,282 downwards.
ATATCGAAGAGAAAACATCTGAACCTGCCTCATTGTTTCTGTATAAAACATCCAGAAATATCAAATCATAATACCAATATCTACTTCTGTGATGGAATCGTGTGAAATCAGATTCTTTTTTTAGGAAATTAATCAGTTCTTTTGTCTTCCTAGTTGTCGATGCGAAAGTATAACCAGTACTTGCTTTAGTCCATCCACCAGCACTACCTATTTGCAAGAGATTGGATGTATTGTGTCGTTCAAAAGGGTATGATGTCATTGGGATATCGCCCATTTCGGTTTCGGTAATGATATAATCTGAGATACCGAGTTTGGATAAATATTGTTTTATTTCTGACTCATATTCGGATTTATTCAGCAAATGTTCGGAAAACAGGGTGTATTCTACCAAAGCTTCATATGACGTAGTAGGCAAGACATACATAAACCGAGTATTCCCTTTTTGATCGACAGTAAAATCCATAAAAGTAGCCTTCTTATCATCAAATACAGGAATTTCTGTTTTGACAAACCAGCCAATAAAGTGTTGCTTTAGATAAGGAAATTCAGGTAGTGTGGCTATGATAGAAGGATCAAAAATGGAATTAAAGACTTTTTTGCCCACAAATATGGTGTCATCAGAATGTAAATGTACGAGATTTTCTTTTTCAGTGATATGATTAATACTATTAGTGGCAAACTCAAAATTGGATTTGTCTTTCAGAATATTGTAAATGAAATTATAAAAGTCACTACTGCGCAGCATTTTATAATTATAGTGACCTAAGTCTATATCTTTTGTGAACTTTTGGCTACCAAAAAATATTTTTGGCCAGGATTTTGAAATAATATGATCCCATTCTCCAGCGCCTTCTTGCCAGAAACACCAAGTTCTATCATTGGTATTTTTAATAAATTTGTCAATGAGCAGTATTTTTTTATCATCAAAAAATGAATCCTGACTCATCCTGTAAGCAAGCATAAGTCCAGCTGCGCCAGATCCTGCTATAATGAAATCATATATTTCGCTTGTCTTCAAAAGCTGCGTTGGATGATATAAAAATTATAAAAACACTTAAAATTAAGCATTCAAAAAAGCAGCAATGGCATCTTTAGCAAAATCAGATAAGATCAGATTTCCGCTCATTTCAGCACGTTTTTCTAACAATTGGTCCCAATGATCTGTACCTTCCCAAAACACTTTTTTTAATTGCGATAGTGCTGCTGGGTTTTTCTTAACCAAATCGGCTGTGAAATGATCGATATATGCATCTAATTGTTCCACACTTTCAAATGCTTCTGTAAACAATCCCTTTTGTTTGCCCCATTCTGCCGTTTGCCATTCATTTGCATTAATCGCCATCTGACTGAAGGCCGAAAGACCTACTTTGCGCTCTACGACTGGACCTATCACAAATGGACCAATACCCACTGCAAGTTCTGAAAGTCTTATTGATGCGTATTTAGTGGCCATACAATAATCACATGCTGCTGCTAGACCTACGCCACCACCGACAGCTTTACCATGCACCCGACCTATTACTATTTTGGGACATTTTCTGATCGCATTGATGACATTGGCAAAGCCCATAAAAAACTTCTTTCCCGTATCAAAATCTTGAATCGCAGCCAATTCCGTAAAACTAGCGCCAGCACAAAAAGAACGATCACCAGCACTTTTCAGTACGATGAGAATGGTATTGTCATCAACACCTGCTCTATTAATATGCTCTACCAATTCTGACAATAAGTGCCCAGGCATGGAGTTTTGCGCAGGATGAAAAAATTCTATTGTTGTGACATGGTTAGAATAAGTAGATGTAATGTGACCGTTTGACATGGTATTTGGATAAGTTGGTTTTTGAAAACAATAATAGTAATCAATAACCAATGTTGATTGATTTTGTTGACTTATTCACAGATCTTTGCCATCAATTTTTAATGACGCCAGCGAAACTTGCGGTTTTGACAATACAATCTAATTGTTGTACAAAATCACGTTTTTCTTTTCCAGGGGCAAATACAAAAGCATCAATAAATACAATCTCGCCTGCCGCTTCATTGTGCAAAACATAACTCACAAATGGTCCGCCCATAAAATCATTTTCTGTTTCCCAGATACCACGCACTTCCTTGACAAACACATTGTTATTGGTATATGAATACTCTAATGCAGGCAAGTCTATCACGTTTGTGCTCATGTAAGCATCTGCAAAACCCGTGCGAATGAACTGTTTGCCATAAGTATTACGCATGCTGATGATGCTGTCTAATGAAAACTGAGATTGATCGCGATATGGAAATTTTCTGAATACTAGACTCTGGATGATCTCTTTGTTGTCCATCCGCAGCCACATGAAGTTTTTGTCTTGTAATGCTTTTACGTATAAGTCTGGAATTCTTATGCTGATACCGAAACTATCAAGGATTTCTGCAGATAATGTTTTGTTTTCTCCTTTTATCCCGTAAACAGTTGCTTGGAGATTTTTTTCGTCATGAACGTTGATTCTTTTAGCTACTAAAGGGAAATTATCTCTTATTGCACGTGCTAGTTTTTCCTTGCCATTCGCAAAAATATAAAAAACAATCTGTTCTTTTGCCCATTTATTGTTACCTATGGAAGATGTAAAAGTAGTGTCCTTGATTGCCCTAGAAAATCTTTCTGGACCTAGATCTGTACGAAGCATTTTTGTAGTAGAAGATAAAGTGTCTGATACGTCAGCTACAAGCACATAAATACGCAACTCCTTTTGTAAAGGCTTGGCAATCAAATCTTCAGGTGTTAAAAATCTTAGATCAAACATAGGTTCTTCGGCTGGTAAAACAGGATAAGCAGATTGAAAATAATTAATTACTGTGTCGCCAATAGCACTCTCTGCCATCTCTTTGTCTGTCAGGATGACGACATTATTTATCCTACCCATTGCCGTAGGTTTATTAACCATTCCATCAGTGACGGCATTTTTGCAAGAAGATATCATGCATGTAAAGCCGATCAAAAAACTTAAATATTTTATATTGAATTGCATCTCTTAATTTTTAATGAATACTATTAAGGTTGTCGTAAGATATTCAGTTGCCTGATTCTGTATCTACATTTCTTACATTAAAGATGCAAATTTATAGATTTTTGGCGTCAGTAATTAGATTATTGATGAGTCTTGCTAAAAAAATACCGTAGAATCTCAGTTTTACGTTGTAATTTTGCCATGCCTGATGTGGTCAGAAGCATCACATTTATATTTTTGATGTAAACTCTTTATAAGTTTTAAAATAAGATTTTTGATAAATGGTAAGATATATTTTAGGTTTTGTATTTGGCTCATTACTTTTTTCATGTCAAAATACGAAGGCACCTGATGTGAGTCACATCAAAGCAGAAATTGAAATTGTACGTACTGAAGACCAACTTTCTAAGATAAAAAGCGCATCTGACCTTAATAAGTTGATGGAAGAGCACAAAGCTTTTTTTAGATTGTATTTCTCTGAGGTATTATCCATAAGTAACGCTAATAATCCTGATAGTCTTTATACAGCAATTTCTGGATTCTTAACTGATACGCTCATTTCTAAATTGTTCAGCCAAGTCGAGACAAAGTTTACGGATATTTCTTCAGTCAAAGTCGAAGCTCAACAAATGTATCAATACCTTCAACATTATTTTCCACTGCAGATTTCAGTACCTAGAATTTATACATTTATTTCCGAATATGGTTATCAGGCTTTTATTTTCCAAGACGACAATGGCAATGATGGAATAGGTTTAGGTTTAGATATGTTTTTGAGTCCTGATATTGATTACAAAAGCATAAATCCTGATAATACCAATTTTTCATCTTACATCACACGCTCGTGGAATCGTGATCATATCGTACCCAAAATAGCAGACCTTCATATTACTGAAATCATAGGAGATGCTCCTGGACACAAAATGTTGGACCAAATGATTCATAATGGCAAAGCATTGTATATTAAAGAATTGATTCTCCCGAAGATTCAAGATAGTCTCATTTTTGAATATACAGGCGAGCAGTTACAATGGTGTCAAGATAATGAACTAGAGATGTGGTCGTTTTTTCTAGACAAAAAATTATTTTATGAATCCAATCCAGTTAAAATCGGAAAATATATCAATCCAAGTCCAAACAGCCCAGATATGCCAGCTGATTCTCCTGGTAGGACGGCAAATTTCATCGGGTACAAAATTGTCAAAGCCTTTATGGATCGATATCCTGAAACTACACTTGCTGAATTAATTGCCATGAAGGATAGCCAACAATTGATGGAAAAATCCAAGTATAAACCGACAAGAAAGTAGCAATTTGTTCAATATGAGAATTTTGGAATATTATTTGTATTTACCTAACCATAAAAATATAATCAAATGAGTAACCGATCAATACCCTTAGTAGATTTATCCAAATTTGTACATGGAAATGAAACAGAAAGAACTGAATTTGTCCATCAATTGGGAGATGCTTTTCACAAAGTTGGATTTGTAGGTGTCATTAATCATGGTATTCCACAGAGCAAAATAGATGCTTTTTATGATGCATCCAAGATGTTTTTTAGTATGCCAGTTTCTGTCAAAGAAAAATATGAGGTCAAAGGACTTGCGGGTCAAAGAGGTTATACTTCTTTCGGCAAAGAACATGCAAAACAATCAAAAGTAGCAGACCTGAAGGAGTTTTTCCAAATAGGGCAATTTGTAAGGGAAAATCATCCGCTCAAAGCAGAATATCCAGATAATGTGGATGTGGCAGAATCACCAGAATTTTATCGCCAAGGCAAAGAATTGTACAAAGCATTTGAAGAGGCTGGTGGACATTTACTTCGTGCTATCGCAATACATTTGGGTCTTGATGAAAAATATTTTGATGATAAAATCGAAGATGGAAATAGTATCTTGAGGTCGATACATTATCCGCCTATCACCGCGGAGCCAAAATCTGCTATACGATCTGAACAGCATGAGGATATAAACCTTATCACTTTGTTGGTAGGCGCTTCGGCAGGTGGCTTGCAGTTACTTACATCTGATAACGAGTGGCTAGAGATACTTCCTGAAGAAGGTGAAATCGTAATCAATGTTGGAGATATGTTACAGCGATTGACCAATAATTATCTGAAATCTACCACTCACAGAGTAGTCAATCCACCAAAGGAACAATGGCATGTGCCAAGATTATCCATACCTTTTTTCTTACATCCAAAAAGCAAAATGGACTTGACTTGTTTACCTTCTACGGTTACAATAGAGCGACCACTTGCTTACGAACCTATCACGGCAGGAGAGTATTTAGATGAAAGATTGAGAGAAATAGGGCTTAAAAAATAATTTTAAAGGGTTTCCATTTTCGAAAGCGATATGTATCACGTAATTAATTGATCAAAAGCCACATGTAGACCTTAATTGATAGTTTTTATGTTAAGAGTGGAATTCTTGTGGGTTTTTAGTGGTCACATTATCAATGACTTAAAATGTATTATTTTTCTTTATGTGATTTCTTTTGATTAAAAATAAGTACAACTGTAAGTATTTATTGCTTTGCATCTTGATATGTTGTATCTTTGCAGTTCAAAATAATAATAAAATGTTTAATTTAGTATTCGGTTTAGGTGGTCAAGAACTACTAGTTATAGGTTTAATCATATTAGTATTTTTTGGTGGTAAAAAAATTCCTGAACTAATGAAAGGTTTAGGAAGTGGTATTCGTGAATTCAACAATGCCAAGAATAATATCGAAGCAGAAGTTAAAGAAAATATGAAAGAGATCGACGCTAAGAAGCAGTAAGATCTCTTGTTTATTTCCACGCATCTATAAAATTCGGCCTTTAGATAAGTATTTAAAGGTGATTTAGATGCTAGTGACAAATTATAAGTTACAAAGCGCAGCTTTACCGAAGAGGTAAGTGTTGCGCTTTTTTTTATATTATTTGTTTTGTCACTATTGAATTATGGATTAGTAAAGACCCTTTTATTGGGTAGATATAATTTGCACGATTAATTCGAAAATATAAGTCTTACACCATATTGATAAGGATTAATTTAACCTTATAATTTCTTTTCTTGGTCATATATTGAAATTTCTCATTCTATTTAGTGAAATTTGTGCCTTCGTAATCACGACAAATTATCGCTTCCAATGATACAATTTTTTATCTCGACTGACCAAACTGTTTATGCAGTTCAATCCAATACACCATTAAACAACGAAGATTGTGAAAAGCTTAATTGGCTCTTTGGTGATGCGCAAATGTCAGATTCCCCAATTCTAAAAGGGTTCTATGTAGGCCCACGTGCAGCTATGGTCACACCTTGGAGCACAAATGCTGTCGAGATTACCCAAAATATGGGCGTCAGTGGAATCATAAGAATAGAGAAGTTTATTGAATCAGCAGAAGATGGAAGAGGTTACGACCCTATGCTTTTTCAGAAGTATGTTTCATTGCACCAAGACATATTTTTACTCAACATCGCTCCTGAAGACATCAAAGAAATCGACAATATTGGACAATACAATAAGGAAGAAGGACTTGCACTAAGTGATGAAGAAGTGCAGTACTTAGAAGATTTAGCTACCCGATTAGGCAGAAAATTGACAGACTCAGAAGTTTTTGGCTTCTCTCAAGTGAATTCAGAACATTGCCGACACAAAATATTTAATGGACAATACGTCATTGATGGTGAAGTAAAACCCAAAAGTCTTTTCGCACTCATCAAAAGCACATCTACAGCAAATCCTAATGATATCGTCTCTGCTTACAAAGACAACGTAGCTTTTGTCAAAGGTCCTGAAATGGTACAATTTGCCCCATCCAAAGGCGATGAACCTTCTTATTATGAAAGAAAAACTTTTGATTCCGTACTTTCGCTCAAAGCAGAAACGCATAACTTCCCTACGACGGTAGAACCATTTAATGGTGCTGCTACAGGTTCTGGTGGAGAGATCAGAGATAGACTAGCAGGAGGTCAAGGTTCTTTGCCACTTGCAGGTACTGCCGTATATATGACATCATATTCAAGACTAGAAGATGCTAGACCTTGGGAAGAAAAAGTAGAAGAAAGAAAATGGCTTTATCAAACGCCAATCGACATCCTTATCAAAGCTTCAAATGGTGCATCCGACTTTGGTAATAAATTTGGCCAACCTTTGATAGCTGGATCTATCCTTACTTTCGAGCACGAAGAAGATGCTAGAATACTAGGATTTGACAAAGTTATCATGCTTGCAGGTGGCGTAGGATACGGTAAGATGGCTCAAGCCAAAAAAATGACCCCTGAAAAAGGGGACAAAATAGTCGTTCTCGGTGGTGAAAACTATCGTATTGGTATGGGTGGCGCAGCAGTTTCGTCAGCAGATACAGGTGCTTTTGGTTCGGGAATAGAGCTAAATGCGATCCAAAGATCAAATCCTGAGATGCAAAAAAGAGCGGCAAATGCAATCAGAGCATTGGTCGAAAGTGACCATAATCCTATCGTCTCTATCCACGATCATGGAGCTGGTGGTCATTTAAATTGTCTGTCAGAATTAGTAGAAGAAGCTGGTGGTATCATTCATATAGATGCATTGCCGATAGGTGACCCAACTTTGTCATTCAAAGAAATTATAGGTAATGAATCTCAAGAAAGAATGGGTCTTGTGGTCCATGCTAAAGACATTTCACTTGTAAAAACCATTGCAGATAGAGAGCGAGCACCTATGTATGTAGTAGGTGAGATCACAGATGACCACAGATTTATGTTTGTTTCTGACAAGACGTGTCAACAACCTATGAATCTTGCTTTGAGCGATATGTTTGGTAGCAGTCCCAAAATGGTGATTACAGATCAAACCAATCATGAAAAGTACGCAGATATTTCTTACGACGCATCAAAGCTTTACGAATACTTAGCACAAGTACTTCAGCTAGAAGCCGTTGCATGCAAAGATTGGCTTACCAATAAAGTGGATCGTTGTGTAGGTGGTAGGGTAGCAAAACAACAATGTGCAGGACCGATACAACTTCCACTAAACAATTGTGGCGTCATGGCGCTTGACTACGAGCGTCACCAAGGTATTGCGACATCAATCGGTCATTCACCTGTCAGTGGATTGATAGACCCTGTAGCTGGCAGCAGGAATAGTATCGCAGAAGCATTGACAAATATTGTTTGGGCACCTTTAGAAGAAGGCTTAAAAAGTGTTTCTTTATCTGCCAATTGGATGTGGCCATGCAAAAATCCTGGTGAAGATGCTAGATTGTATGCCGCCGTGGAAGCGTGCGCTTCATTTGCCATCGATTTAGGGATCAATATTCCTACGGGCAAAGATTCATTATCTATGAAACAAAAATATGCTGATAAAGAAGTCATCGCTCCTGGTACGGTTATCATTTCAGCAGCTGGACATTGTAGTGATATCAGAAAAATAGTGGAACCAGTTTTGAAGATCAATGGTGGTGGCATTTACTACTTAAATATGTCAGGCCAAACACACGAATTGGGTGGATCATCTTTTGCGCAAATCATTAATAAAGTAGGCCAAAAAGCACCTTCCATATCTTCTGCAAAGCAGTTTAAAACGAGCTTTAACCTAATCCAACAACTCATAAACGATGGAGCTATTTTAGCTGGTCATGATATTGGTAGTGGTGGATTGATTACTACGTTATTGGAAATGTGTTTTGCAGAAACAGAAACTGGCGCAAATGTAGATTTAACAAGTATTGGTCAGAATGATGCTATTCGTCTGCTGTTTTCAGAAAACGTTGGAATTGTCTTTCAAGTAGATTCAAATAAGGAGAACACTGTTGTGGAATTGTTCCAAAGCCATAATCTTGGTTTGATCAAAATAGGAATGTCAACCAAAGGTAAAGAACTAATGATAACAAACAATGAAGATGTATTCACTTTCGACATCAATCATTGGAGAGATATTTGGTTTAAGACATCCTATTTGCTTGATAAAAAACAATCAGCAGGGACAAAAGCTGATGAACGATTTGCAAATTATAAAAATCAACCACTAACATTCAACTTTCCTAGTCACTTCACTGGAGTAAAACCCGAAGTTGATCCAAATAAACAGCGACCAAAAGCAGCAGTCATCCGTGAAAAAGGGAGTAACTCTGAAAGAGAATTGGCAAATGCGATGTATTTAGCAGGTTTTGATGTGAAAGATGTGCATATGACCGACTTAATATCCGGAAGAGAGACACTAGAAGATATTCAATTTATTGGTGCAGTTGGTGGATTTTCGAATTCTGATGTACTTGGTAGTGCCAAAGGATGGGCTGGAGCCTTTAAGTATAACGAAAAAGCCAAAGCAGCATTAGACAAGTTTTTTGGTAGAGAAGATACGCTTTCAGTAGGTATTTGTAATGGCTGTCAGTTGTTTATTGAATTGGGCTTGATCAATCCTGAACATGACATTAAACCTATAATGCATTTTAACGATTCGCACAAACATGAGAGTGGATTCACATCTGTAAAAATAGCTAATAATAATTCTGTCATGATGTCGTCACTTGAAGGATCGACTTTGGGTGTATGGATTTCTCATGGTGAAGGTAAGTTTTTATTGCCAAAAGAAGAATCGGCTTATCAAATTGTAGCCAAATATGGATATGATTCCTATCCTGCAAACCCTAATGGTTCTGACTATAATACAGCCATGATGTGTAGTGTTGATGGCAGACATTTGGTGATGATGCCGCATATAGAACGATCTATTTTTCAATGGAATTGGGCAAATTATCCCGATGGAAGACAAGATGAAGTATCTCCATGGATAGAAGCTTTTGTGAATGCGAGAAAATGGATAGAAAATAAGAAGTAAACCTTACCTAAACACAAAATAGCGATTCATAAAGAAATTAAAGAAGACGCCTATAAGTACTGCCACAATGATACGACTAGCAAGGAAGGATATATCAAAGTTTTCTTTGAAAAAATAAACGCCCGTAGTATTAGCAAAAATACTGAAACCACTTATGACCACAAATCTGAAAGCTTGTTTTCTTATCCTGCCATTTTTATTGAGAAATGCCCAGTTTCTACCTAAACTAAAACTTGTCACAGCCCCACAAATTGAACCTATAGTTGTCGCAGTTACGTAGTAAATAGAAAAAATATGGTGCAGTAAAATTGAGATTAAAAAGTCAACACTCGTAGCTGTCAGACTCACGATTTGTGCTCTGATGAAGGTTTTCCTGAGTGGAAGCTTTTGGACTTCATTTTGCATTACAATATTTTCTGTTACCATATGTAGACCTAAAGATAATAAAAAACATAAATCTGCAATACTATATTTGCATATATCCCAGCAAGTACGTCATCCAGCATCACTGAGTGATGGGTATGCATAAGGTCAATTTTGCGTATTCCCAAGGGTTTGAGAATGTCAAAAAATCTAAATAATACAAAACCTGCTATAAAGATATAGATATTCACAGGAAGAAATAAGATACTAACCCAAAATCCTAGCGTTTCGTCGATTACAACTTTGGATGGATCTTGTCCCCATTCATTTTCTAGTTTTTTGCATGCATAGACACCTAGAAAGTAAGATATAATGACCAATGCAATGTGGACGATTTGGAAATATTGATATTCAATGTTTGCCAGAGAAAGTAAGTAGCTAAATATCAAACCTACCAAGGCTCCGAATGTCCCTGGCGCTACAGGTATAAATCCTGCTCCAAATGATGTGGCTATAAGTTTTGCTATTTTCATAAAATAAAAAAAGGGACAAAGCTAAATGATTAACTTTGTCCCTCTATTATATTTAATTATTGTTCGTAATCCATACCTAGATTGGTGATCAATTCTTCACCAGCAAGGTGTCTGATGGTATTTTCTAATTTATTCAATTGTTTGAAAATATCATGCATCGGATGAACTCCTTTTGGTGCTTGTGGCGACTTAAGGTAAAATGACAACCATTCTTGGATGCCTGATAAACCAGCTCTTTTTGCAAGGTCTAAGAATATCGCAAGGTCTAGAACCAATGGTGCTGCCAAGATAGAGTCTCTACAAAGGAAATCTACCTTGATTTGCATTGGATAATTGAGCCATCCTCTAATATCAATATTATCCCATCCTTCTTTGTTGTCTCCACGTGGTGGATAGTAATTGATTCTAACTTTGTGGTAAAGATTACCATAAAGTTCAGGATATAATTCTGGTTCTAGAATATCTTCTAATACACCAAGTTTAGATACTTCTTTTGATTTGAAATTATCAGGATCGTCCAATACTTCTCCGTCCCTATTTCCTAAAATATTTGTTGAAAACCATCCTTCTATTCCTAAAGCTCTTGCTTTTAGACCTGGTGCGATAACTGTTTTCATCAATGTTTGACCAGTTTTGAAGTCTTTACCAGCTATTGGTGTGCCTGTTTTTTTTGCAAGTTCTACCATCGCAGGTATATCACAAGAAAGATTAGGTGCTCCATTAGCATACGGTATACCCATCTTTATTGCAGCATAAGCATATATCATACTTGGTGGTATATCCTTATGATTTTCTTCCATTCCTTTTTCAAGAGATGCAAGTGTTTGATGTACTTCAGATTCTTTAATGTAAATTTCTGTTGATCCGCACCATATCATTACTAATCTATCACAATCGTTTTCTTTTTTAAACTGCTCGATATCTTTCATGATAGCTTTGGCAAGTTCCATTTTGTTCTTACCCTTTTTTACATGCTTGCCGTCTAGTCTTTTGACATATTCATGGTCAAATACTGCTTTCATTGGTTTGATCTGCTCAAGTTGCGGTTTTAGTTTTTTTAGAAGGGATTCTTCCAAAACTTTAGCATGCATAGCAGACTCATACACATTGTCATCAAATACATCCCATCCACCAAAAACAACCTTATTTAAAGGGTGTAGAGCGATAACATCTTTAATGAATGGTTGATGATTTTCAGTTCGTTTACCAATTCTAATCCTACCCATTTGAGTGAGTGACCCTACCGCTGGGGACAAACCCTTATTGATAGCAAATACACCAGCTATTGTAGTAGTAGCAACAGCTCCCATTCCCGGCATGAGAATGCCTAACTTTCCTTTAGGTTTTTCGACTTTGATTTGTTTAGCCATTTTTAAATTAATTCAACAATTATAAATTACACTAGGAGTCAACATATGACACGAAACAAAAGTTTAATCATTTGATTAAATTTTTGTTTCCTTGATCAAAAATTCGACAAATGGCAGCATTTTAACTATCTGCATATTTTACATAACGATTTAAATATCGTGAGAATTGTGTTTTGTAGAGCCAGCCTTCAAAAATAAGCAATGCTCCGATTGCACAACCTAACCCTAATAATACATCAATAAAATAGTGATGATAAGAATATACTGCGGCAAACCATATACCAATAATGTCTATGAATATGATTACAGAACCTATTTTTAATCCTTTTTTTCTAGCGTAATACCACGAAATGACGGGATAGGCTGAGTGAAGTGAAGGAATAGCGGCAAATACATTTGAGTTTTTAGAATACATTTCTGTAAACAAAGGATAACCAATTAACGAATCAAATCTTACCAATTGAGCAGGATCGCCAGGGATATTAAATTTTTCGACATCTCCATATTTCTCAAAATACCATGGTGGTGCTGCTGGATATAGGTAATAAATACAAAATCCCAATAGATTTGCAAATAAATAAGCCGCACTAAAACGTAGCATCATTGGTTTGTCTTTAAAGAACAGATAGATACCTAAACCAATCGGAATTGGCACCCAAGTAAGATAAAAAATGCCACTAATAATATCTAAGAAAGAATTGGAGTGTAGTTTAAGATATTCATTTGGAGTGATTTCTTTTGTACCTTCAAAAATTCCGAATAAATTTAATTCTATTAGGTACGGTTCAATGACTCTGACATCGTTTACTAAGTAATTTGGGTACACTCGCATAGAGTCATATATAACCCAAAATGCAATAAAAAAAATAAAACCATAAACGACAGATCTTGTCCATCTATGTAAAAAAAACATCAAAAAGATAAAAACATAAAAACTTAAATGGTCAGAGCGGAAACCCATTACAAAATTAGTCCAGCTCAAATAAAGAATGCTGAATATTGAAAATACGATAAAGTGTTTTATATCAAAAGGAAAAAATCCAGAAGTATTATTGGAAAGGGAAGTTGGATACATTGGAGTATATCAGTTTTCAAATAGTTTTTTAGCATGAAGCAGTCTTGTCACCGCTGTAACATTTGCCATTATCGCCAAAATAAAAATTGGAAACGTAAAAAAGGTAATCGTTTCAAAGATTGGAAATGGTAACCAATCTACACTGACTTTAAACGATGGACTTAATACTTCTGACATGATTCCACATAAAATACCACTTATTCCTATGAGTAGAATCCTTTCAGGGCGCTGCATAAAACCTATATCTGCCATTTTTAATCCTAAGCCTTCTGCTCTAGCTCGGGTATAGCTGACCATGATAGAACCAATCATCGCAATAAATGCAAAAAGGGAAGACAAAAAATATTTATGTGCTATAAGATAGTAACAAATGCCTAAAAACATGAACATTTCGCTGTACCTATCAAGTACAGAATCAAAAAGAGCCCCGTATTTTGAATCCATTTTACCTACTCTAGCAAGTCTTCCGTCTACCATGTCCATCAACCCTGCAAAAAGAATGACAAGACATGCCCAACCTACTATACTATGATCATTTCTATCACCATATTCTCCGCCATAAATAAATATTACCGCAGCAATAAGATTTATAAATAAACCAACAAAAGTGACACCATTTGGTGTAATTCCAAGTTTTAGGCATAGATTTATAAAGGGATCTATCCATTTGTATACCAAAGCTTGTGCTTTGTTTTTCCAGTCATCTGCCATAATCAGGAAAGAACTAAATTATAAAAAGTTGATTTAATTTGTTTTGACTATTTAGTTATTGATCAGCTCAGAACTAAACAAAAAACATGATATAGTCATTAACAAATTCTATGCTACCAATGTTCCGATAGATTCACCTTTTGCTATTCTTGCAAGATGACCAGGGTTATTTATATCAAAAACAATGATGGGAAGATTGTTTTCTTGGCAAAGTGTAAATGCTGTCATATCCATGACTGATAGGCCTAAACTAATTACTTTTGCAAATGAAATATTGTCAAATTTGACAGCATTAGGATTTTTTTCAGGATCACTATCATAGATACCATCCACTCTTGTCCCCTTTAATATAACATCTGCATTAATTTCATTAGCTCTTAATGCGGCTGCTGAGTCAGTAGTGAAGTATGGGCTACCCGTTCCTGCTGAAAATATGAGTACTCTACCTTTTTCTAGATGTCTTGTGGCTCGTCTTCTGACATATGGCTCTGCAATCTGTCGCATTTCTATGGCAGAAATAAGTCTAGTGTAAACACCATTTGATTCTAACGCACTCTGAAGTGCCATACCATTTATACATGTAGCAAGCATACCCATATAGTCTCCTGTAACTCTTTCGATACCTGAAGATTCAGCATTCAGGCCACGAAAAATATTCCCTCCACCGATCACAATAGCTACCTGAGCCTTCAGAGCTACTAGTTCTTTGATTTGCTCTGCATAATAAGTAAGCATTTCAGAAGATATTCCAAATTTTTGGTCTCCCATAAGAGATTCTCCACTTAATTTGAGTAGAATTCGTTTGTATTTAAGACTCATTTTTTAAGGTTAAGGTGATGATAAAAAGGAGTTTTTCCAAATAGGCATAAAAAAAGAGCGGTAAAAATACCGCTCTTTTAATTCATTACTGATTATCCTAATTTGATATGTTTAAACCCTATCGCTGTAAGCTCTGGATTTTTTGTTTTTAGATATTCAGCAACACTTAATTTACCATCTTTTACAAAGATTTGATTAAGTAGTGTATTATCTTTAAAGAATCTGTTCAATTTACCCAAGGCAATTTTTTCAAGCATATCTTCAGATTTGCCTTCTTGTCTTGCGATTTCTTTACCTATCTCTATTTCTTTTGAAATAATTTCTTGTGGTACATCATCTTTGTCAAGTGCTACTGGCTTCATAGCAGCAACTTGCATAGCTACATCTCTACCAGCTTCAGTGTATTTATCATCAGCTAAGTTCAAACCTACCAATACACCTGCTTTGTTACCCATGTGGATATAAGATGCTACCAATGGAGCTTCCATTGTTTGGTAATCAGCAATTTCGATTTTTTCGCCGATTCTCGCTACTTGTTCAGCCATAACTGTCTGTAGGTCTACACCATTCAAAGTTAACTTATAAAGATCTTCAAGTGTAGCAGGATAGTTATTAAGAGCTATATTAGCGATTTCTTTTGTGAAAGAAACGAAATCTTCGTTTTTAGAAACGAAATCTGTTTCACAACTTACTCTTACTACAATACCTCTCTTAGCATCTTCAGAAACTAAAGCGATTACGACACCTTCTTTAGCATCTCTATCTGCTCTTTTTTCAGACATTTTTTGTCCTCTTAATCTTAAAAGCTCGATTGCTTTGTCAAAATCACCTGCAGCTTCTACAAGTGCTTTTTTACAGTCCATCATCCCAGCTCCAGTCTGATCTCTCAGGTCTTTTACTGCCGATGCGGAAATATTTACTTCACTCATTTATGTTTACTTTTTAAGTTTAATAATGATTTTTTAATCTTCTTTAGAGTCAAGTTTTGCAACTCTTCTTTCTTCAAGACCTTCTTTGATTGCACTTACTATATAATCAGTAATTAATTTTACTGACTTAGAAGCATCGTCATTCGCAGGTATTGCAAAATCAACTTTGTTTGGATCAGAATTTGTATCTACCATTGCTATGGTCTTCATACCTAATCTTTTTGCCTCAGCTAAAGCAATGTGCTCATGGTGAATGTCTACCATAAATACTGCGCTTGGCAACCTATTAAGATTAGCGATACCACCCAACACTTTCTCGAGTTTTTCTTTTTCTCTTGTAAGTGTCAATCTCTCTTTTTTAGTAATAGAAATTGCAGGATCAGTAAGCATTTTGTCGATACTGTTCATCTTTTTAACCGACTTACGGATGGTAGCAAAGTTTGTCATCATACCACCTAACCATCTTTCAGTTACGTAAGGCATTTCAGCACTTCTCGCAGCAGTAGCTACGATATCTTTTGCTTGCTTTTTGGTTGCAACGAAAAGGATTTTTTTACCAGATTTTGCCATCTGCTTCATAGCATAAGCTGCTCTGTCAAGACATTCTGCTGTCCTGTTAAGATCTATAATGTGAATACCTTTTCTTTCCATGAAGATGTAAGGAAGCATTTTCGGATTCCACTTTCTTTTTAAGTGGCCGTAATGTACACCAGCTTCTAACATCTCATTATATGTTGGCTTATTCATTTCTTTAATTATTTTAACTTTGTAATAATAATGATGGTGAAAAATAGATTAACGTTTAGAGAACTGGAAGCTCTTACGTGCCTTAGGTTTACCAAATTTCTTCCTTTCGACTTCTCTTGCGTCTCTTGTAAGATATTTCTTCTCTTTCAATGGTTTTCTGTTGTCTTCGCTGATTTTAACCAAAGTACGGGAAATACCCAATCTGATCGCTTCTGCTTGACCTTTGAAACCACCACCATCTACAGTTACTTTAATATCGTACTGCTCCAAAGCTTGAGCTATAATTAAAGGATCAACTATTGTTGCTTGAATGCTAGGCATAGGAAAATAATCCTTAAAGTCTTTACCGTTTATGGTAATCTTGCCAGCGCCTTTGAAAAAATATACTCTCGCAGTAGAAGCCTTTCTTCTACCTATGCTGTTTATCATTTCCATATCTTATTAAAATTTAAATGGTTCAGGTTGTTGTGCAGAATGCGGATGATTAGCATTGGTATATAAAAACAATTTTTTAATTTGAGCTTTACCCAATTTTGTTTTTGGCAACATACCTTTTACTGCCAATTCTAAAACCATACTTGGTCTTTTGTCTAGCATTTCTTTTGCTGTACGTCTTTTTTGACCACCAGGATAGCCTGAATATGTCTGATATTCTTTATCATCCAATTTTGCACCTGTAAATCTTACTTTATCAGCATTGATTACAATGACATAATCGCCTGTGTCCGCATGAGGCGTAAAGTCAGGCTTATGTTTACCTCTTAATACAGAAGCGATTCTGGTAGCCAGTCTTCCTACTACCTCACCATCAGCATCTACCACATACCATTTATGTGTTGCAGTAGCACTATTGGCTGATTTTGTTTTGTAACTTAGTGTATCCACTTTTAAATTATTTATAATTACTTAAATACTTTATAAATTGCTACGGTTTTACGATAGCGGCCGCAAAGGTAATTTCTTTACTATTAAAAAAAAACTTTTTCTAAAAAATATTTTTAAAATTATTTCATAACTAATTGAAAAACAGTCAAAATATGGCAACATTTATAAATTGACTATCTATTTTTATGAATATATTACTTTAGAATTCAAGAGTTTATTTTTGTCTTAGCTCTTTATTAAAGATATCATATGTTTTAAAAAAAAATACTACAATATATAATTAGCTTATTAATAGCATAATATAAAAAATATTTTATCAAATTTGAGATAGTTATATATCTATTTTCTATATTTGTGGCGAATTTTAAAACCAAAGCATATCAAAACGAAATACTATGGACACGGTAAACTGTTGCTCACGGGTGAGTATGCAGTTTTAGATGGTGCTAAAGCACTAGGGCTACCTACTAAGTTTGGCCAGAAAATGGTTATTAAACGTACCACAAGCTCAGACTTAATTTGGGAAAGTCTAGATATGAAAGGTAAGCCTTGGTTTGAGTCTACAATTTCTCTTTTTGACTTTTCTGCTGTTACCACCAATAATCAAGAGATTTCAAACTATCTACAAAAGTTATTGAAAAATGCTGTAAGGTTGAATTCTGAGTTCTTATCTCAATGGAATGGTTTTAAAATTGAAACTCAAGTCGAGTTTCCATTAGATTGGGGACTTGGGTCAAGTAGCACATTGATTTTTTTGGTTTCTGAGTGGGCAGAAGTAAATCCTTTGCTCCTGTATTTCAAAACAGAAGATGGGTCTGGATATGACGTTGCTTGTGCTTTTGCAGACGGACCAGTGGAATACATAAATTCAACGGATGAAGTTTCCTACACAGAAGTAGATTTTAATCCAAAGTTTAAAGATCAATTATATTTTGTTCACTTAGGTAAAAAGCAAAATACAGCGCTTGGCATCAAGGAATACCTAAAGGCTGTTAAAAACAAGTCTTCTTTAGTCAAAACTATTACAAAAATAACAGAAGACATACGTACAGTTTCTACACTGTCTGATTTTGACGCTTTACTAATTAAACACGAAGATGCTATTGCCACTCATACTGGTTTTGCTAAGGTAAAAGATACGCTTTTTAGCGATTATTGGGGCGTAGTTAAATCTTTAGGAGCATGGGGAGGAGACTTTGTGCTAGCAACTTCAGACAAAGGACTAGATGCTACCAAGGAGTATTTCGCTAGTAAAGGATTAAGTACGGTTTTGCCGTATAAAGAGATAATTTTATAATTTATCAACTATTTTATAAATATTAACAATCCTTTAATATGAATAAGATTACAATATTTATTTCTCTACTAATTTTGACAAATAGTATTGCCTTATTTTCTCAAACTGATATGCATGATATTTTCGATTCATCCAGAGGAAATTCTGATTGGAAAGAAAATATTTTAACTGTTGTAGAGAGTTCATATGGTCTTTTTATAGAAGGAATTTCTAGTAAAATGGACACCACAATTACTTATAAAGATGAAATAGTGGGTCTGACGAAATTAATCATGAGCCATAAAAAAGCAGAGAAGGGTAAAATATTATCAGCTGTTGAAACACATTTAGGTGGTATAAGCTCATATCACACTTCAGTAGATAGCTTTAATTTAAGTGGTAAAATGGTTTACAATAAAAAAATATATGAAGGAGATGCTGCTGACATGCTCAACCAAATCAGCCATGTAGAATATAACGAGAAAGGCAAAATTTTAGCACTACATACTACTAGATGTGATACTTGTCAAATAACTACTATGAGGGCTTCTTACAGAGCTGATGGTGATTTTGATATTATAAAACTTAACATGGATGGCCTGGGTGATTTACAATTTATCGGAAACGATGAAGGAAGTCTCGTAGTCTACGGTAGCAAATTTATTCCGAAACCAGACCTTGATGAATTTTCAAAAATGCTAGTAGACAATATCTCGGAATCTGAAGAAAGAACGGAAAGATCTACACAGGGTGATTTTTATATTTATAAAAGTTTTAAAAAGAATAAAGAATCGAAGCAATTTAAATTGGAAAGTGAAATCACTAGAAATAAATCTTTTAAAGTAACAGAGAAGAAAGTTTATTATAATGAAGTATTAAGTGAACATAAAAAGTTTTCGTACAATAAATGGAGGAAGGTCGAAGAAATTTACGATGTTATGTCGGAAGTAACACAAAATAATGTATATGATATTGAAGGTAAACCATTGACAGTTTTTGAAGAGTGGACTAAGAGTGAATATAAATATGATGATAAAGGAAATTGGGTAGAAAGAATCACTACGTCGTCCGATTCTTTGACGGGAATCACATTTAGGACCATCACATACAAATAATTTCTTTACAGACTTCCCGTACGCCCGCCATCTACAGGTAAGCTAACACCTGTGATATAAGAAGCAGCTGGCGAAGCTAAAAATGCTACGGCCGATGCAATTTCTTGTGGTTGACCAAATCTAGCCATTGGTATTTCATCTACCATATGTTGTGTTACGTCTTCTTTGGAGATGAGAGATTTGTCGGCTTTATTATGTATGATTTCGCTCAATCTATCGGTGGCAGTTGCCCCAGGCAACACATTATTTACCGTTATACCGAAAGGTCCTAGCTCATTTGCTAGTGTCTTGGCCCAAGATGCCACAGCTCCACGAGTTGTATTAGAAACGCCTAGTCCTTTTAGCGGGATTTTTACTGATGTTGATATAACATTAATAATACGTCCATAACCACTTTTTTTCATACCCGGAACGACTAAGCCTGCCAATAAATGATTGGTCAAAAGATGGTTTTGATAGGCGTTTAAAAAATCTTCAGCAGTAGCATTAAGAATTGCTCCACCTGCTGGCCCACCTGTATTATTGACCAAAATATGTATTGGATAAGTACCGACTAATTGTTTGATTTTTTTATGTAGATCGTCTGTTTTGGAAGTATCGGCGACGATGAAATTGTGTTTTTGGCCTTTTGAATGGTCTAACTCCTTAATTGCATCTATGAGCTGGTCTGCACTTCGTGAAAGTAGGGTCACATTGGCTCCAAGTTTGGATAATTCGATAGCTGATGCCTTGCCTATCCCTTTAGAACTGCCACAAACTAATGCATTTTTGCCGATGAGATTGATGTTCATATTATTATCTTTTTATAAAAACATCGCAAGATATACATTCCATATATATTTACAATGCACAAAACGTCGTATATTTACGCTCCTAACCAAAGTCTTTTTCATTGAAAACCACAGATAGTAAATTATTGTCCGATAAGGCAAAGCCTAGGGGTAAGTTTCCACACCTTAAAGTTGCAGGCCCATTTTTGTATGTCTCAGGTACATCGAGCAGATTGCCAGACAATACTTTCGAAGGGGTAGAAGTAGATGAGATGGGTACGACTAATCTTGATATTAAACGGCAAACCAAAGCAGTCATAGAAAATATCAGAGCTATCCTTCAAAGTGTAGGAGCAGACTTGGAACATATTGTAGATATCACTACTTTTTTGGTCAATATGAATGATTTTGGTGGCTATAATCAAGTTTACGGAGAGTATTTTGACTATACAGGTCCTGCGCGTACGACTGTGGCAGTTCACCAATTGCCCCACCCACATCTTCTTATTGAGATAAAAGCTACGGCTTATTTTCCACACCCAATCCAATAATTATTATGAGCACAGACACTAAATATTCTTCCATACATTACAATTCTTACTTACAAGTGGACAGAATCACTTCTTCACAATCTTTAAGAAGTGACGAAGTAGGAGCACATGCTCACGATGAGATGCTATTTATCATCACGCATCAAGTGTATGAATTGTGGTTCAAACAGATAAATTTTGAATTGCGTTCTATTATCAATGACTTTAGCAAAAGACAGGTTAATGAAAAGAATGTTGGGATAGCTGTATCAAGATTGGATCGAATCATTGAAATCATGAAGTTGCTTGTACAGCAGATAGGTGTGATGGAGACAATGACACCACTTGATTTTCTTGATTTTAGAAATTATCTATTCCCTGCGTCGGGATTTCAGAGTTTTCAGTTTAGGGAAATGGAAGTCATGCTTGGTCTGAAGCAAGATCGTCGTACTACCTATAATGACAAACCATATCATTGTGTATTTGCAGATACCAAAAAAGAAACTTTGGAAGGTCTCGAAAAAGGCAACTCCTTGCTTGACTTGATAGAGGATTGGTTGGAGCGAACTCCTTTTTTGGAATTTGGGGAGTTTAGATTTGTGGAAGAATACCAGAAAGCTGTAGTTAAAATGCTTGACTTGGAGAAAGAAGCGATCATGAAAAGTGATATTCTTTCAGAAGAGTCGAAGCAAATGAGACTGACCATGTTGGGTGATACCAATACTTATTTTTCCAATATCATGAATGAGGAACGTCATATTCAATTGGTCAAAGAAGGCAAATTGCAACTTTCATACAAGGCAACTTTAGCGGCACTATTTATCAATCTATATAGAGATGAACCAATCCTGCACGTACCGTTTTTATTGATATCAAAATTGGTAGAAATAGACGATCATCTCACTACTTGGCGATATAGACATGCTCAAATGGTGATGCGTATGTTAGGCAAAAAAGTGGGTACAGGCGGATCATCTGGTCATGAATATTTGGCTACAACAGCTGCAAAACACCACATTTTTGCAGATTTTCACAATGTGAGTACTTTGCTTATTCCTAGGTCAGCATTGCCAGAATTGCCTGACAATTTTAGGAAAAATCTAGGTTTTTATTTTTCTGCAATGAAAGAATAATTTATAAAGATGGAATCATCTCCTACATCATCTGGATATCACCTACTAATTGATCAAATAGGACATCTTCTCGTAGAAGGAAGGCGAAAGGCAGCTCAATCTGTCAATACTATTTTGGTAAATACTTATTGGGAAGTAGGTAGGTATATTGTCGAATATGAGCAAAAAGGAAATGAAAGGGCTGAATATGGCACTCAGCTATTCGAAAGGCTTTCAAAAGATTTGACTTTGCAATATGGTAAAGGGTTTGGAAGATCTAATTTATTCCAAATTAGGAACTTTTATATAAAATTTCAAAAAGTCCAGACACTGTCTGGAATATTGACATGGTCCCATTATGTGGAGATACTTAAGTCTGACTCAGATTTAGAAATTAGTTTTTATGCTAAACAATGTGAAAAAGAAAACCAACTCAAAGACATAATTTTTAATGATGACTCAACTTCATAAAATAGACAATTATATAGGTGGACAAATGTCAAGTCCTATTTCCAATCTATATCTTGACAATTACGAACCAGCAACAGGTCAGCCGTACAGTTTGATACCAGACTCAGACCAAGATGATGTCAAACAAGCAGTTGAAGCTGCCAAAAAAGCTTTTCCATTTTGGTCATCATTGAGTAATGAAGATAGATCCGCTTGGTTGACAAAACTTGCAAACAAGATAGAAGAGCGGCTCGAGGAATTTGCAGCTGCAGAAAGTAAAGATAATGGAAAACCAATATCCCTTGCCAGAATGATGGATATCCCGAGAGCAGTATCCAATTTCAAATTTTTTGCCCACGCCATCACACAGTATCATTCAGAGTCTCATCACATGGAAGGTGTGGGAATTAACTATACACTCCGTCAATCTATAGGCGTAGTAGGTTGTATATCACCATGGAATCTACCTTTGTACTTACTCACTTGGAAAATTGCACCAGCGTTAGCTGCAGGAAATACTGTTGTAGCCAAACCAAGTGAGATCACACCATATACGGCCTTTTTATTATCTCAAGTGTGCCAAGATATCAACTTTCCTGAAGGAGTACTCAATTTTGTACACGGTCTTGGTCCCAAAGTAGGCGAAGCCATCTGTGTCCATCCTGAAATCAAAGCAATATCATTTACAGGTGGTACATCTACTGGTAAAAGGATTGCATCCGTTGCTGCTCCCATGTTCAAAAAATTGTCATTAGAACTAGGTGGGAAAAATCCGAATATCATTTTTGCAGATTGTGATTATGAAGATATGTTAGCCACAACGGTAAGGTCGTCATTTGCCAATCAAGGTCAGATATGTCTCTGTGGGTCTAGAATATTTGTTGAAAGACCTATATATGAAAAGTTTAAAACTGATTTTGTAGCCAAAGTATCAAAACTACAAGTGGGTGATCCTATAGACGACCAAACCAAAACAGGTGCCGTTGTCTCAGATGCGCACATGAATAAAGTATTATCTTATATAGAACTTGCAAAAACCGAAGGTGGAATCATTTTGACCGGTGGCGAGAGAGCATTACTTACAGGTAGATGTGCTGATGGTTATTTCATAAAAGCCACGGTCATAGAAGGATTATCTTACGACTGTCGGACGAACCAAGAAGAAATATTCGGTCCAGTAGTTACGATTATGCCATTTGATACCGAAGAAGAAGTGCTCATGTATGCCAATAGTACCAATTATGGACTGGCTGCTACCTTATGGACTCAAAATTTATCCAGAGCGCATCGACTGGCAGAAAAATTAGCTTCAGGTATCGTTTGGATCAATTGTTGGTTGGTGCGAGACTTGAGGACGCCTTTCGGTGGAGTCAAGAATAGTGGTGTAGGTCGTGAAGGTGGCATGGAAGCCTTACATTTTTTTACAGAAGCTAAAAATGTCTGTATTAAATATTGAATTGTGAATAAGTGCTGAAATATTTATAAATAGTGGCTATCCACTACAACAATGGTAGTAATTAATCTATACATTTGTGCTTTATTTAACAATCAAAAATTTTAAAAGCATGAGATGCCTTTTTATTCTAATGATTTCTTTTGTTTTATTTTCAGTACAATCAAATGCCCAACAAGACTATACATGGGAAGATTACGGTATTTCGTTTACTCTTGCGGATGATTTTAAAGAAACAGTAAGCACGGGCGAAGAATTTTCTGCAACAGGTGACGGTATGGAAATGACTATCATTCCATTTACGGATGAAACGATCGATGATACGGATATTACAGGCTATACAATGAGCATTGCTGCATCCCTTAATCTTGCTAGGATTGACGATGTAAGCACAATTAATTTTAATGGATTCAAAGGTGGATATGCTGAAGGTGAACTTGATGGCGCAAAAATATTCATTATGGGTGTTATTGATCCAAATTCTGATACAAACTTCTTTGTTATTATTACATTTTTGGATGGAGACACAAATGCTGTAGATGAAGCTGTCAATATTTGCAAAAGTATTAGAAAGCTATAATTTGGCATGAATAAAAAAGCGGTTTCCTCTTCTTTAAAAGGAAACCGCTTAAACATTTCGATATTATTTTTGCATGACCTACGTTTAATAGCTTCTACAAAAACTCCACAAAATTATGCAGATTTGGATATAAGCAACAATTTATAAACTTATGATGTTATAAATTTTGCTTATGAATATCCAGATATCCCAGTTAAAATATTTTATTGCTCTAGCAACTACTAGAAATTATAGTCTAGCTGCTATAAAGTCCAATGTATCTCAGCCCGCACTAAGCATGGCCATTAAAAAAATGGAAGACGAGTTGGGCATTATTTTGATAGACAGAAAAAGTAATCCGCTCACGCTTACAGAGAAAGGAGAGATATTGGCATCACAAATTATAAAGATTTTGGAAGAGATTCAGGTTATGGAAAAACTTGCATCCGATTTGCATCAAGAAGACATGAAAGGTTCTTTAAAAGTAAGCATCATACCGACACTAGCACCTTACATTATACCACTTTTCGTTCAGTTATTTAGTAAAAGATACCCAGAAACAGAATTAATCATTGAAGAAGAAACGACAAAATCTATTCTCCATAAACTAAAAACATCTGAAACCGATGCAGGCATTCTTGTCACTCCGATCGAAGAGAAATCATTGATCACTTATCCAATGTTTTATGAAGAGTTTTATGTCTTCCTGCATAAAAAAATGGATAAAGCATATATACTTCCAGAAGAAATAGATTTCAGACATTTGTGGCTGCTAGAAGAAGGACACTGCATGCGCCACCAAATGATTAAACTATGCGAGTTACGAAATATTGAAGAAAGTAATATCAAATACAATGCCGGTAGTATCGAATCTCTCATGAATATCACCGAAGCAAGTGGCGGCATGACCATCATCCCCGAATTGTCCACTTGGAATCTCTCACCAGATCGAAAGTCTAGGGTGATTCCATTCTACGCACCCACACCTGTGCGTGAGGTCAGTATGATTCACCATAAATTTACTACAAAACTTAGATTTATACTTGCATTGAAAGATGTCATTTCAGAAGTAATACCTAGTTACATGAAGTTTAAGGAAAATCTAAATAGAATTGATCTTGATTGATTATTCTTTAAACCATCCTGAATACATCACATAATTATTAGCAATTCTGTCTATCTCTCCAGAAATTAATTCTTGGCTGATGTCTTTCACTTTTTTTGCAGGCACTCCAGCGTAAATTGTACCAGCTTCTACGTGTGTATTTTGAGTAACCACTGCTCCTGCAGCGATGATCGAATTGCTTTCTACGACACAATTGTCCATAATGATCGCACCCATCCCTACTAGTACATTGTCATGTATGGTACAGCCGTGGACTATGGCATTGTGTCCCACGGATACATTATTGCCAATAATAGTTGGATACTTTTGGTATGTACAATGAATGACTGCACCGTCCTGAATATTGACCTTATGGCCCATTTTGATATAATTGACATCGCCTCTTATGACAGCATTAAACCATACACTACAATGGTCTCCCATACTAACTTCTCCTACAATAGTGGCATTTTCTGCTATATAACAATCATTTCCAAATGCCGGTGACTTGCCATTTACTGCTTTTATAATCATTTTTTTACTTTTTGTGAATCAATAATCGTTTTAATGATTTGATTTCCTATTTCAGATCGAATATTTAGTTCGTTAATTTTTTTATTGTCTCTTGTTGGATATATTCTGTTTGAGAGAAAGACATAGGTTAGGTTGTATTTTGGGTCGACCCAAGTAAAAGTGCCCGTAAATCCCGAGTGACCGTAACTTATCTCAGATGCTAGAGATGGTCCATTTTGAATGTTGGGGTTAAAATCCTTTTTGTCAAAACCGATACCACGCCTAAGTTGAAATTCAGGAAATTGATATTTTGTACATTCATTGATCACACTAGGCTTGATGTAATTTTTACCACCATAATTGCCATTATTGAGATACAATTGCATGATTTTTGAAAGATCATTCGCATTACCGAATAGACCCGCATGTCCAGAAATGCCACCCATCATAGCTGCTCCTTCATCGTGAACTCGTCCATGTATCAGATTGTTTCTAAATAGGCTGTCATACTCTGTTGGTACTATTTTTTCAAGAGATGATTTAGGATTATAACTTAATGAATTTGCCCCAATTGCTTTGTAAGTTTCTTGGAGGTAGAATGGCATAGTTTTGCCAGTAAGTCTCCTAATTATTTCTGGATAAAGGTAAAAATGCAAGTCGCTATAGACATAATCATACTTACTACCATTTGATTTATTTGAAGGTGTATTTAGCTCCGACTCTTTGATTTGTTGAATGATTTTTTTATGATAATTATGATAAAGCCAAAGATGATCTGCTACTTGTATGGAATATTCATTTGATTGTTCTTTTTGAAAAGTCTTAGCCTTCCAAACTAAGCCATACTTGTTCGTGATATCTTTCCATAATGTCGGATCATTTTTAATTGATGATGTGTAATCAATAGATTTTGTGGTTTTTTTGCCGAAAAGCCTTTTGAAGAATCCAGGTTTTTTATAAACAAATACAAATCTTTTTTCTAATGCAGTTTCTGTTAATAAAGCATGCTGAAGCGTCCCTAAACTGTCAATAGCATCTTTCCAGAAAGGAATCCACGATTTCAGTCCTGAGCGATGTGTGAGCATGTCTCTAAAGGTAAGATCAGCCTTGTTACTACCTTTAAATTCTGGATAATAATCTACCAATCGTGCATCCAAATCAAATTTTTCTTCACTCATTAATTGCATGACGGCTAGCATAGTACCACTTATCTTTGTAATGGAAGCAAGATCATAAATATCAGAAGTTTTGACCAGTCCTTTTGTTTGATTATTTGTGGTCGGAGCTTTTTTAATTGTAGTTTGTAGGTTAGAAGTATTGTCCATGGCATCATCAATAAATGCATATTTTGCATCTGTTGTTATGTTATCTATTTTTCCAAATGCACCATCTTCATACTTATGATAGCCATAAGCTCTTTGAAAAATGACCATATTGTCTTTTGTAACCTGAAGCACACATCCAGGATAGGCATTTGCGTTGAGCCCAACATTCACTACAGAATCAAGCCTGTTTTCAAGCATTACCCTATCAATTCCAGCCAACTCTGGCACGCCATAGGCCAATCTTTGTATAGGATGAAGATCTATGCCCATTCCTTCATAAAAAGAATTGTCAAGCGAAATAGGCAATTTTCCTCTAGTTGGAATTGCTCCAAAAATCGCTTGTGCTGCCGCTGATTCTGTGAGTGGCGTCATCTGATATGCCATCAATAATGTGTGAGATTTTGCCAATTCTGGGATTTTGCCCAGTATAAATGGATTTCCAAAGATCGACAGTACAACATTATTTTGGACAGCTAGTTTGGATATATGTTTTATGTTTGAAGGGGTCAATCCGTATTTGCTACTTGCCCTGATATTGATCAAATGTATACCAACCAAAACCAAATCATACATAGATGTTTTTTCTACAATGCTTTGTACCAATGAGTCACTTGCTTCTTTCGGAATGTGGTAGTAATCTACATCTGTATAATTTTTTACCATTCTTAAAAAATCAGATTCATAAATTCCTTCAATAGATACAACAGCTATTCTTTGGGTTAAATCATTTATGGGAAGTAACTTTTTGTCATTTTTCAAACAGGTTATGCTTACATGGGCAAAACGATGATTTAGTACATCAGCTTTAATCGAATTTAAGTCTTCGACTAGGTTTTTCATTTCGATAGGTTTATATTTGTCCAAACCCACCCAAGATTTTGCCATCAAGATTTTTTTGACTTTAGTATCTAGGATTTTCATACTGATTCTCCCGCTATTTACCGCATCTTTGATTGCTTGAAATGAAATAGGAACATCTATAAAAGTCTCTAGGACATCATTACCAGCTAGAATTGCTTGGACCATTGCTTCCCCTGGAGGGAAATTTTTAACAGCTCCTTTCATTTCCATCGCATCCGTAAAAGTAAGTCCTTCAAATTTTAAGTCTTTGCGCAATAATTTATCAACAATGGCAGGAGAAAAAGTAGATGCTAAACCTGAAGTCGTATCAAGTGCAGGAATATTCAAATGTGCCGTCATTACACCACTAAGTCCAGCATCAATCAATTTTTTGAAAGGGTACAACTCTATGTCTTTGAGCCTTGACATATCATGTTTTATCAAAGGCAAGTCATGATGAGAATCTACATCTGTATCGCCATGTCCTGGAAAATGTTTAGCTGTACAAAATAATCGTTGGCTTTGCATTCCTTTCATATATGCCAGTCCTTTATTGGCAACAGCTTCTTTATTTCCGCCAAAAGACCTAAAATTAATCACAGGATTATTGGGATTATTATTGACATCTACCACTGGGGCATAATTGATGTGAACACCTATCCGTTTGCATTGTCGCGCTACTTCTATTCCCATTGCTTCCAGTAAATCATATTGTCCTTGGACTGCACCCAAAGTCACTGCGTATGGAAATCGATCTGTACTATCTAGTCTCATACCAAGTCCCCATTCAAAATCTTGGCCTATCATCAGCGGCGTTTTAGATAGTTTTTGTAGTCGATTTGTAATTTGAGCTTGTGTCGTAGGATTAGAAGCAAAAAAAACGATACCGCCTATTTTATATTCTTTGACCCAAAGCTCAAGCGTAGCCAAATCATGCGGTTTACCAGAGTAATTACCACGTGGCATCAGCAATTGTCCAATCTTTTCCTCCAATGTAAGACTAGCAAAAACAGAATCTACCCACTTGATATTGTGATTTGTCAAAAATGCTGGTTTTTGCCCTGATCCTACAGCGGAATACATCAAACAAGCTAAGATACATAACCATTTATGAATAGAAATCATGAATTTACATATTAAAGAATGACAAAAGTAGTGAATCCAACTCAAGTTAGCTGAATTATCAAAAGATTTATCTTAGCTAAACCATAACGATCTAAGTGTGAGACTTAGATCTCTTAATTATTTAATTTTCAGATTGTTGATCGGCCCCAATCTGATGTGTCAATGGTATCACTTAGATAAATTACCCTTTTATCAAACACAAAAATATTTTTAGTGAGATAACAACTATTCGTCGTAGCGTCCGCCTTTAGGTACGGAGCAACATAACAAACGGCATCCTGCCGATTTTTGTCACGCCTTCGTGCCTTAGTGGCAATTAAATTTTCCAATAAAAACATCCAAAACCTATCCATTTTTCTTGTCAAAAAAACTTATCTTTATACCAGCGTTTTTTACAAAAAATCAAATGCCAGCACAAGCCTAAACATCTGCTAATGTTAACCCGAAACGTATAAAAACTACCATTTTTCACAAAAACCACAATAGGGTTGTCCCGAGGTTGTCCCGACGTTGTGCCGAGGTTGTCTCGACCTTGGCCCGACTACACTCCATATACGCTCCACATGAGCTCCCACCAGGCTCCATATACAATTCATTAATGATTGGTTGAAACCCCTACAACTCTCCTGCTTCATTTCAACTTTATACAATCTTTACCTTAAGTATGATGAGAAAGGTATTAATCACATATTTTTTATCTTTGTAGCTCAATTTCAATTTTTAATTAGAATATTCAAAGCCTTTTGTTACTTTGTGTTTTCTTTAATCCAACTCGACATCATGGACAGACAATATGATATCATACTTTTCGGTGCAACTGGTTTTACTGGCGCTTTGGTGGCAAAATACCTTGCAGATCACGCAAAGATAGAGCATATTTCTTGGGCAATTGCAGGTAGAGACTCAGACAAACTGAATGAAATTAAGAGTGGATTGACCACAAAACCCGATATAGTCATTGCTGATGTAAAGGATGCCGATAGTTTGAATGTTATGGCTTCCAAGTGTAAGATTTTGATGAATACAGTAGGGCCATTCAATTGGTATGGCAAAAATGTAGTCAAGGCATGTATAGATCATCATACGCACTACTTAGATATCACTGGCGAGCCTTCTTTTGTGGCAGATGTGTACAATTCTTATTTCCAAGAAGCAGAAAACCAAAAATCGTGTATTGTAAATTGTTGTGGATTTGATAGTATACCTGCTGATTTTGCAGCTTGGCTCACAGCCAAAAAACTACCAAAAGACGAACCAAAATCGCTGAAAGGTTACATACGCACCAATGCTACTTTTTCAGGCGGAACATTGACTACAGCAATTCAGGCACTTCACATGGAAGTAGAAAAAACATCTATCAAAACAAAAATAAAAAGACACAAAGATGCACCCAAAATGCCTTTAAAAATTCATTACAATAAAGAGATAAAAGGTTGGGGTATACCAATGCCTGTCGTAGATCCACACATTGTAAAACGAAGTGCCCATAGATTGTCAGACGACTTTGGTGTTGCAGTTTCTTATGGACAGTTTTTCGTAAGGTCGTCATTTGGGAAAGTAGTAAAGACAGTTTTCCCCATTGTGTCAGCTATGTTTTTGGTAAGATTTAAAAGTTTTCGAAAAAAAATGTTTGACAAATTTAAGCCAGGCACAGGACCAAGTGAAGCTAGGAGAGCACAGAGCAAATTTGAAGTTATTTGTATTGGTAAATCTACTACAACAGAAGCAAGGACTATATTTTCGGGTGGCGACCCAGGGTATAATGAAACGGCAAAGATGTTTTCACAATCAGCATTTACACTACTAGACTTAATAAAATCGAAAAACATAAAATATGGTGTACTTACTCCAGTAGAAGCCTTTGGGATGGACTTGGTCGAAAGACTTAGAAAAGAAGGTATTCGAATAGATTAGTGCTCTGACTAGATAATTAGTTAAATTATAATGGGAGTTATTTTTTCAAAGATCAAGAAGAAGAGCGTAAAGAAATCGTCGTAAATGATTTTAGCTCTGAACTGTGGACGCCGCGCCACAGCTTAGTCGACATCTTATAAATGATAAATTAACGGTGAGTATTTTTAACGAAGAGATTTGGAAAAAGAGTCCCATTTTATTAAGTTCTTTATCTTGACAGAGCACTAACTACTGATATCTGACATATATCTTGTCAATAATGCTTGCCAAATCTTTATCTTTTTGGGTGACAATATCGCCTGCATCGTGCGTCGATAGTTGAAAATCTATTTTATTATAAGTATTAGTCCACGTAGGATGATGGTTTATTTTTTCAGCATGGATAGCTACTTCGGTCATAAAAGCAAAAGCCTGCACAAAATCTTTAAAAGTCAGTGATAATTCCAATTTATTATTTTCTTCTTTCCAACACATGTTATTCTATTTTATAGACTAACATTCAAAAGTCGAATGAGTTGCCAAGATTTACCTATCTATTAAGATTGTCCATAGTAAGCTTGAGGCCTATTGTTGCAAAATTTTTGACAGCTTCTCCAGCTTTGATAATCATCTTTTCGACATCATCTTTTTCGTGGACTTTCCACTTTCCTAGTACATAGTTTACTTGTTGACCTGGATGAAAGTCTTTGCCGATTCCCATACGAAGACGGACATAATTGTTATGACCAAACTTCTCTTGAATATCCTTAAGACCGTTGTGTCCTCCATCACTTCCTTTGTCCCGAAGTCTCATTTTACCTAGGTCAAGATGGAGATCATCTACAATGACGAGCAAGTTTTCAGGTTGAATTTTATATTTATCCATCCAATACTTTACAGCTTTTCCACTGAGATTCATAAAGGTGGAAGGTTTTAGTAGTATCAGCGTTCGGCCTTTATGTTTTATTTCTGTGAGATCGCCATGGGTATTCTGAGAAAATGAAACTCCCGCATCTTTTGCTAGATAATCTACTACATCAAATCCAATATTGTGTCTCGTATTTGCGTATTCTGAACCAATATTTCCTAATCCTACAATGAGAAATTTCATCTGATCTATTACAATTTTATTTGGTGTAAATATGTTTTTTATCCATGCTAACATGCCGCAAAATTAGTCATTTTGTATAGAAATTCATGTTTATTCCTTAAGATAAACACACTTTCTGGACATTCTAGCTGACTTTGTAGATAATACACCTTACTTTTACACCCAATATTTCAACATCACAGATGAGCATTTATATTAAAGACGTACTGGGTTTTGCAAAAAAAATGACTATACGTCGTGCTGTAAATGCTTTGGGATTGATTACATCATTTTATTTGACAAAGTGGTTGCGCAAACCTATCCAATGGGGATTGCCCATGACAATATCCATCGAGCCTACGACTGCTTGTAATCTCAGGTGCCCAGAATGTCCATCAGGATTAAGGATTTTCAGTCGTGAAACGGGCAATCTTAAGGAAGATTTTTTCAGAGCAACTATTGATGATTTATATAAGGATCTTATTTACCTGATCTTTTATTTCCAAGGCGAACCATACATCAATCCTAAATTTCTTGAGATGGTAAAGTATGCTTCTGACAAAGGTATCTATACCATTACATCTACCAATGGACATTTTTTGAATGATGAGAATGCTCGTAAAACCATAGAATCTGGACTTGATAGAATGATTATATCTGTGGACGGCACAACGCAAGAAGTGTATGAAAACTACAGGAAAGAAGGCAAATTGGAAACCGTACTCCAAGGTGCTCGCAATATGGTTAAATGGAAAAAGGAATTCAAATCCAGTACACCACATATCATATTTCAGTTTTTGGTGGTAAAACCCAATGAACATCAGATCCCAGAAATCTATAAACTTGCCAAAGAAATTGGCGTTGATGAGGTAAAACTCAAAACGGCACAAGTTTATAATTACGAACAAGGAAATGATCTAATTCCTACCATCGATAAGTATTCTCGTTACAAACAGAAAGAAGATGGAACGTATATGGTAAAAAACGAACTGCTTAACCATTGTTGGAAGCTTTGGCACGCTTGTGTCATTACATGGGACGGATTGGTCGTGCCTTGCTGTTTTGACAAAGATGCTACTCATAAACTAGGTGATCTTAAGCAATTGAAGTTTAGGGAAGTTTGGAAGGGAGACAGTTATCAAGCTTTCAGGACATCCCTACTAAAAGGCAGAGATCAGATTGATATTTGTACCAATTGTACAGAAGGATGTAAGGTTTGGGCTTAAGCTTTTTCTATTTTGAAATCCTTTATAATTAATCCATTTCCTACCCAAATACTTATGCGATAAGTGACAAATGAAAAAAACGGCGCAGCGAGTACGTCAATTGAATAATGCACATGCTGTATCATAACCATCGAACCTACTAAAAATCCAGAGATAAATAATAAGTTTTTTATCCGCCTCTGCTCCACAATTAGTCCAATTAGGATAAGATTTGCTGTGTGTCCTGAGAAGAACAAATCCTTTAATAAGACGTGACCTCCATAGAAAAGTGTTTCGATGACAGGGTCCGTAAGTGGAATGATATTAATAGGTGGTTCTAGGGGCAACAGATAAAGTGTAAGTGCTCTGAAACAACAAATAACAATGGCTGCAATAAAAAAATAAACGGTAGTCGTCGGTTTTCTAAAAATATAAATTAATCCCAAAAATATAGGAACCAATGTAAAGATACTGATAACCGTACTCAAGTCTATTGGATTAAACAATTTTAATATGGGATCATTAAAAACCATACCTGATCTTGTTTCATTCCATTCCATAAAACGAGTAAATACAAATACAAGACTCAGGCATAAAATTGCAAGAATTGAGAATTGAATTAACCTCGTTTTTGATGAAAAAAATGACTTCCAAGCGATCATTATGTGGTATTTCCTTTTTAAAAGTCCACAAAGGTACATTATTTGAAAAAAAAAATTTAAAAATTTGTTTACATTTCCATCAAATAGTTATAACTTTGCACCCGCTAACGAAGCATTGACCCATGGTGTAATGGTAACACTCCGGTTTTTGGTACCGTCATTCTAGGTTCGAGTCCTAGTGGGTCAACATAATCCCTTGATAATTAATAGATTGTCAAGGGATTTTTGTTTTATGCCAAAATGGTTTTTTTTTCTTCAAACATTTTACCTTGATCAGCCATTCTGACTCATTCATTTATTTTATCACGATAATTTAGAAACATTGATAAATTAAATTGTAAATTTGCCACATGGTATAAAAGTTGTTTATATTTACAACAAGAAAAATTAAATAGCAATATTTTTCATTTTACTTGTATTTAGTATGACTTCTCTGATTTAGATAAATATTAATTTTTTTGGTTTGCTGGAAATATTCAGAAAAAATCTCTTCATAAATAATATATTGCTACTGCCATATATCTTTATATTGCGTTTAAATACATTATTAAACCCTGTAGGATATAAACCGCATCAAGCCGAAAGTATTCTTATGGATTTGCTATATGAATTTCTTCCTAATTCATTGATTCAAAACATAATAGCAAACATTCTGATTTTTATTCAGGTATTATTAATTAATCAGATATTTATCAAAAACAGGATATCTAAGGAAATTACCTTATTTGCAGGCCTACTTTATATTTTATTTGTGTCCATTATATCTGAGAATAACTTACTTTCTCCTATTCTTATAGCAAATACCTTTATTATAGTAGCATTAGCAAATTTGCTCAATACTTATAAACTTCCTAATGCAACAGTTTATATATTCAATACAGGATTTTTTATAGGCGTCGCTTCTGCTATATACACTCCCTATTTTGCTTTAATTTTATTCGGTATAATTGCACTGTTACTCCTGAGATCTTTCAAAATATTAGAAAAACTTCAGTTTTTTATAGGAATTTCATTGCCATATTTTTTTCTGTTTACTTATAAATATTGGAATGATATAAAGTTTGCTGATTTAGATTTTGTTAAAGAGATATTCTTTAGATTTCCTGTGCTGAATAGTGATATTCTTTTTATATTTTATGTTTCAGTAATATTCTTGTTCTTGTGCGTCGCCTTTGCTGTTTTCAATTATCCATCTTTTACAAGCAAAAAAAGTATTCAAAGTCAGAAAAAAATAGATATTGTATATTGGTTTATGCTATTTACGTTAGTGTCATTTTTCATATTTAAGACAAATAGTACAATTCATTTGATTTCTCTTTCATTACCATTATCGATATTAATAGGTATTTATTTAAGTGATTCAAAGCGAATTATATTTAATGAGCTTATACATATTTTTGTCATTGCATTGATTTTTATCACGCAGTTTAAATTGATTAACTTTTAAAATAATTACCTAACGTGGCGTTAATCTTTTATTAAAGCGAGATGCATGGAAAGTTATAAAGTAAATAAATGGTTACTTTTGCAATCAATTTAGATTTTTATTTTTTCAATCGGTTATAATCTATCATAAATGTATTTATCAATTATATTTTCCACCATATTCTCAGTATTTAATTTTTTTGGCGAAAAGGGCAGTCCAGTGACTTGGACATTTGAAACAAAAAAAGTTGACGATCATAATATTGAACTGATCGCCACGGCATCCATACAAAAGACATGGGTTTTGTATTCACAATTTACAGACGATAATGGTCCCATACCGACATCTTTTGTAGTCAATAATATTGAAATGAAATTTGATGAAAAATCAAAAGCAATCAAAGAATTTGATAGCATGTTTGATGTAGAAGTGATCAAATTTAAAGAAAAAGCAATCTTTACCAAAACTTTTACAATCAAAAAGGGCGAATCGCTATCAGGCTATGTCACTTATATGACGTGTGATGGTGAAAAATGTTTGCCACCGACTGATGTCACTTTTGACCTTAAATACTAATCTATAAATTTTTGTCAATCCTAATATATCCAAGAGAAATGAAACGTCTTTTTACCTTTAGTTTGCTGCTTTTATTTTTGGCTAGTGCAAGTTTTGCACAGATATTAACACCAGTAAAATGGAAGTTTGATGTTGAAAAAATCAATGATACAGAATTCAAACTGAAGTACACGGCTACTATTGATAAAGGGTGGACAGTGTATTCTCAGTTTACATCAGAAGACGGCCCTGTACCTACGAGCATCAATTATGAAGAGATGTCAGGTATCGAACTCGTTGGTAAAGCATCAGAAAAAGGAGCAAAAAAAGAAGGAATGGATGCATACTTTGGTGTGAATGTTGTTAAGTTTTTAGCTGACAAACCATTTGTAATTGAGCAAAAAATAAAAGTCAAAGACGCATCAAAACCGATTAAAGGATACGTCAATTTTATGGCGTGTGACCATGAAAAGTGTTTACCGCCATCAGACGTAGATTTTTCCTTTAAATTACCAAAATCTGGCACTATTGCCGATTCAAAGGATGATGCTTCGACAACAGATGAGACTGCTGTAATTCCAACACCTACGGACACTTCATCCAATGCTGTTGCATCTACGGATACAATATTAGGTACTATTGCTTCAAATTCCATTGGAGCTATCATTGTCGGGGATAAAATAGATCAAAAAATAACATCACTAAAAGAAACTTTTAAAAGTCCTTTATCAACTTGCGGCGGTGTAGAAGAACAAAAAGAAGGACTTTTCTGGACCTTTTTATTTGGTTTTATCGGTGGATTACTTGCATTACTTACGCCTTGCGTTTTCCCAATGTTGCCTATCACCATTAGTTTTTTTACCAAAGATACCAAAAGAAAAGGATGGGTCAATGGCTTGATTTATGGAGCTTCAATAATAGTTATTTATTTATTGATTGGTTTGTTGATTACTATTTTTGTAGGACCCGAAGCACTGAATAGATTATCTACAAACTGGATAGCGAATACCTTGTTTTTTGTAATCTTCATAGCATTTGCTTTTTCATTTTTTGGGTTTTATGAGATCACGCTACCTAGTAGTTGGAGTACAGGAAGCGATAGAATGGCTGACAAAGGTGGATTGATAGGAATATTTTTTATGGCGTTTACGCTTGCTTTGGTTTCATTTTCATGTACAGGTCCTATTATTGGAACGGCTATTGTACAAGCGGCAACCAAAGGAGAATATTTAGGACCATTTTTAGTTATGTTTGGTTTTTCTTTTGCGCTAGCCTTACCTTTTGGTCTTTTTGCAGCTTTCCCAGCTTGGCTCAATACTTTGCCTAAATCTGGAAGTTGGATGAATTCTGTAAAGGTTGTATTAGGATTTTTGGAATTGGCACTTGCACTCAAATTTTTATCTGTAGCAGATATGACCAATGGATGGGGATTCCTAAAGTATGAATTATTCATGGGATTATGGGTCTTGATTTTCGCAGGAATGACATTGTATTTATTCGGGTTTATAAAATTCCCACATGATAGTCCAATAAAAAAACTATCTCCAGTGAGGATGTCATTTGCAGTACTTGCAGGTATTTCGGTAATTTATTTAGCGTCAGGATTCAGGATTAATGATAAAACAAATGTCTATAGTTCATTATCTTTGATGAGTGGATTAGCACCACCTGCACATTACAATTTTTTCATTACACCGCAAGATGTAGATGCATCTATAAAGACAAAATATCCTTCATATAGCAAATGTGCAAACAACATTAATTGTTTTAAAGACTACTTCGAAGGTATGAGTTATGCAAAAGAAGTGGGCAAGCCAGCAATGTTGGATTTTACGGGCCATGGTTGTGTCAATTGTCGTAAAACGGAAGAGCTGATTTGGGTAGACGAAAGGGTCAAAAAAATATTGAATGATTCAGTAGTGTTGATTTCACTGTATGTAGATGAAGACAAAAAATTGTCCCCTGTTTACACTTCAATGAATACAGACGCTAAACTGAGAAATGTGGGTAATAAATGGGCTGATTTTCAGATTGTAAATTTTGAACAGAATTCACAGCCACTTTACGTCATGACCACTAATGAGCAAAAAGTAATTAGTAAACCTAGACCTTTTGTGGAAGGTATTGCTGGTTATCTTGAATTTTTAGAATGTAGTCTGAAAGAAGCTAGAAACCAATAATTTTGTAATTCTTTACAAAAAATATTGTATAAATGTAGTTTTGTGTATCATCTTTGCAGAAATTTTGTGATTTATGAGAAGTTTAGTTTTGTTGTTTGGTCTTGTTTTTATGTTTCTTTCATGTAGTGATGACGAGTTGTCTGTAGAAGAACAATTTGCGATAGACGAAAAATTGATACAAGATTATCTTAAAACCAATAATCTTACAGCTGAAAAAACACCTGATGGTCTTTATTATATCATAGAAAATCCAGGTGGAGCCGAGAAGCCAATAGTCACAAGTACTGTAAATGCTACTTACAAAGGATATTTTCTCGATAGTACCGTGTTCGATTCAGGAACTAATGCTTCGTTTGAACTTTTTAACACTATACTAGGCTGGCAAAAAGGGATTCCTAAGTTCGGTCGTGGTGGGAAAGGCAAGTTATTAATCCCATCTAAATTTGGATATGGTACATCATCTAGACCTGGGAGAGCTAATGCAGTACTAATATTTGATATAGAAGTCCTTAATTTTGATTTAACTGCCGAAGAGCAATTTGCTGTGGACACCAAGCTAATTGAAGACTATTTAATTGCTAAGAATCTTACAGCTGAAAAAACGCCTGAAGGTATATTTTATATAATAGAAAATGAAGGGAGTGCAGAAAAACCAAAAATAACAAATACTGTCGTAGCAACGTATAAAGGATATTTCTTAGATGGTGTTGTTTTTGACTCAGGAAGTAATGTATCCTTCCCACTTGCCAATGTAATCCAGGGCTGGCAAAAAGGTATTCCTAAGTTTGGACGTGGTGGCAAAGGAAAGTTATTTATACCATCTAAATTTGCATATGGTAAATCTTCTACTCCTGGTAGAGCGAGTGCAGTGCTAGGATTTGATGTAGAAGTGCACAACTTTTAAACCATAATGAAATTTGCACCATACCTGCTCATTTTAATGAGTATCTTTTGTTTGTCATGCACAAGTAGTTCAGATGATAATACTAATGATATTCTGGCATATGTAGAAGCTAACAAACTCACTATTACGGATACATTATCTGGCGTATTAGTCTGCGTAATAAACGAAGGAAGTCTAGAGAAGCCAAAGATAGATTCTACAAAATCAGTTACATTTACAGTAGTAGGCGAGTATCTAGATGGAACCATTTTTGACAACAATGCAAGCGAAAATCCTACTACTATAAATGTGGGTGTAATGCTTGAAGGACTTAGAATAGGTATGACAAAATTTGGTCGTAATGGATCAGGAACTATCATTGTACCACCTGACCTTGGGTTTGGGGGCAATCCACCTAGAGGTATCCGTCCTAATGCAACATTAGCTTTTAAAATTCAACTCTTAGACTTCAAATAATATTTTTTACAAGGTTTGATCTACACTTTGGATGACAGACTCATCTATGTTTTTAAAAAATGAAGATAACTTGCGTTTTGCTTTTGTTCTTACTTCCGCATCTATATAACAAGCGATGCTCACTAGTCCAAAACTAATTACACCCAAATCATCTGTAAATCCGATAAAAGGTGTCAAATCTGGCAGTCCATCTAACGGTAATAAGAGATACGCAATCGCACCTGTGATGATTCTTTTTGCCCATGGTGGTGTATGTTCTGATTGGTAGGCATAAAACATTAACAGTACAGAATATATAAGTTTTATCCCCAATTTGTGAATACGATGGTAGATAAACTGAAAAAGATTATTTTTAATCATTGGTTGCAAAAGGTTTATGGTCTTATAACACGAAAGTAAGCCTATTAATTTCAAGAATTGTATAAATTAGATAGATGACTAAATTAAGTCGACATTTTCTTGTTCTGTACTTTTTTTGATAAACTTTTTTTTTTAAAGTTTTGTTAAAATATTGTAAAATTATACTTCAAATTGTATTTTATTCTACTTTTCCACCATCAAACGAACTTTAAAATTTCATATTAAACAATAAAATCAATACAATACTATGAAAAAACTTGTTTTTTTATTAATTATGATGGCAAATGTATCATTATTTGCACAAAAGTATAACATCAAAGGCACCATTCAAGACACACTAAACGAACCGCTCATAGCGGCGACAGTAATGCTTTTAGATATGGATTCTGTATTGGTGGAATATACTCAAACAGATGCAAAAGGTGTATTTGAGTTTAAAGGCGTGAGAGATCAGCAGTGCATAATTAAGACCAGTTACTTGGGGTATTTCCCACAAACCATTCCTATAAAGCATACTTCTGGAAACATAGATATGGGAATCTTAAAAATGGAAGAAATCGGTAAAGAACTAATGGAAATCGTCATCAAAGAAGCAAAGGCACCATTGCGTTTGCGCGGTGATACAGTAGAATATGATGCAAGCCAATTCAAAGTACCTGAAGGTTCGACATTGGAAGACCTTTTGCGTCGATTACCAGGTCTCGAAGTTGGACAAGATGGGTCTATAGAGGCAGATGGTAAAGGCGTTAGCAAGCTTACGGTAGATGGAAAAACATTTTTTAGCGATGACCCAAAATTTGCTATAAAAAATCTTCCTGCCGAAGGTGTATCAAAAGTCCAAGTGTTCGATAAAAAAAATGAAGAAGCTTTGTTAACTGGTAAATCTTCTGCCACAGAAGAAAAAACCATGAATATAGAACTAAAGGAAGAGTTCAA
Source organism: Saprospiraceae bacterium UBA7687 (assembly GCA_002482845.1). Lineage (GTDB taxonomy): Bacteria > Bacteroidota > Bacteroidia > Chitinophagales > Saprospiraceae > OLB9. Next base: position 42,210 of record DLGT01000112.1, on the reverse strand, counting down.
AAAAGGTGGTTTTGGAAAGGTCACAGCCGGTGGAGGAGTGGAATCACGCGGTGAGTTAAAAGGAAATTATAATAAATTTGACTCAAAAAATCAATTTTCTCTGGTTGGTGTAGCCAATAATACTGGTAGAAATGGATTGTCTTGGGATGATTATCAAGATTTTATGGGGGCAAATGCATGGGGAAATAATGATGACTATGACTATGGATTTGGGGGAGGCAATAGATGGTTTGGCGGTGGTGGCGGAGGCTCGGGACTTGAAAATAAAGTGAGTCAATCTTTTTTCTCTGGCAATAATGGCGGCTTCCCAACTAATATATTAGGAGGTGCCAATTATAATTATGATCACAAAAAGAATAGAGTTGCTTCTAGATATTTTTATCAAAATACAGGTAATGTAAAAGAAACGTTTTCTAATTCTCGAACATTCTTGCCGGATTTTTCTCTAGACAACGGAAGATATGAACTTGACGATAGAAAAAACACCAACCATAGAGCAGAGTTTGTTGTCGAACATGATATAGACAGTTTATTCACGGTGATAGCAACTTCAGATCTCGCCTTTGTTAATAACACAAATACACAGAGTGGATCATTATCAATAAAGAGAGATGCCAACCAATTGACTAGTACGTCCGAATTCAATAATGGTTCAGAACTTGAAGGTCAATTGATCAACGCTTCGATGTTGCTTCGTAAAAAATTTAAAAAGGCAGGAAGAGCCATCGGAGTTAATTTTTCATATTTGAGTACTGATGTGACCGATAATCAAACCCGTTTTTCTACCAATACATTTCTTTCATCTTCTGGAGAATTAGATAGCTTAGCTTTTCTTAGACAATATAATATCGATGATTTAAATAAATACGTGCTTAAAGCAAATGCCCTAATTAGTGAACCATTAAGCAAGAAGTTTTTTTTGAAAGTTTTCTATAATTTTAGCTCGAGAAATGAAGATGGTCAGCGTATAGTGAATGATGAAGAAAATCAAAATCGAGTGACCAATAACTTTTTGAGTAGAATATATGAAAACCAAATTCAAAACCATCGTTTAGGTACTTCATTGACTTTTTCACCCAAAATCATCAATGTCACTATCGGTGCAGCACAACAAGTTTTCGACTTAAATGGCACTTACAGATCTCCACAAGCTGATCTATTTAGTGGTAAAGTAGACAATTCTTTTGATGTATTTATACCATATATCGATATTAACGCCAATATCAGTAGGAATACATGGATGAGTGCAGATTATTCACTCAATGTTGAAGAACCTACTATCGAAAACTTATTACCAGTTGTGGATTACACCAATCCTTTATACATCATAGAAGGTAATCCAGATCTTTTACCATCTAGATCTCATGATATTGGCACTTACATAAGTCATTCTTGGCCATCAAGCGGGATCAGAGCCAATCTAAATTTGAGTTATTCATATTTTGAAGACCAAGTTATTTACAAACAAAATGTTGATGAAAATTTAGTCACATCATCTAAGCCTATTAATTATTCAGGTGGCAATCAGTTTTGGTCAAATGCTGGAGTTAGTTTTCCTATCATAAGAAATAAACTCAAGGCAAGGTTGAGCGCTGCTTACACAGGCAGCAAAAGTTTCGCTTTGGTAAACGAGGTGTTGAATACAACGGATACTAGAGGAAAACGTGGAAATATTAATTTTGACATTACTCCAGTGGATGGTGTGGCCATCTATTTATCGGCAAATCTTTATACTAGTAATACTGCTTACGATATCGATAAAACCCAAGATCAAGACATCATCAGAAACAATTATAATGTAGAGTTTAATACAAAACTAGGCAAAGGATGGTTTTGGAACTCAAGCTTAGCTTATTCTATATTTACCAATGAAAGATTCGGAATAGCCCAAGAAATTCCTATCCTAAATATGTCGATTTACAAACAATTTCTCAAAGGAAACAGAGGCGAGTTAAGACTTTCGTTGTATGATGCATTTAACAAAAACGTGCTCATTTCACAGAACACGTCTCCTTCTAGAGTGTTTGATTCACGTACACCATCATTGGCAAGATATGGTATGCTATCATTTTCATATAATATAAAAGGTATGAAATCGAGTGTAGAAAGGAATAATTATTGGTATTAAAATTAAAAAATAAGCAATGAGAAATAAAATTTGGTTAATACTTGTAGTCTGTATCATCTCTGGCAATTTACACAGCCAATCAGGAAAAATTACTTTTAATCGAAAGGTTAATTGGCTTAATATTATCAAAAAACTGCCTTATCTCTCACAAGAAGAAAAAGATAGGACGATGCTAGTTTGGGGAAAAGATACAAATAAAGGTCAAGATTATATTCTTACTTATGTAGACAGTATGAGTATTTATCTAGAAAAAGAAAGTGATGAAAATTTCGGCTACAATTGGAGTGATGACCCAGATATTATATTGAGAAATCATAGTGCAAAGTCAACAAAAGATATCAGGTTTCTATTAGGCAAAAAATATCTAATAGAAGACGATATGCCAAGATACAAATGGAAAATCCTGAATGAACTAAAAGATGTGGCTGGCTATGTCTGTATGAAAGCAGAAACTAGAGACACGGTTAACAATATCGTGGTAGAAGCTTGGTTTACCGATAAGATACCTTTTCGTGGTGGTCCAGAAGGATTTTCAGGATTACCTGGGATGATTCTTGCATTGGATATGAATATTGACGATGTGAACATAGTGGCAACAAAAGTTGAGTTATCAGAAACGCCAATTGTACTGCCCATCCCTAAAAAAATGAAAGGAAAGGCAACAACCTATCAAGATTACAACGAAAAAAAGATGAAACACATTAAACTGAGTGTAGAAGGCAAACGTAACCCGTATTGGGATGTACCTTACTAAAAATTCACAAAGAGTTTAGGAAAAAAGAGATTGTTTTTTAACTTTGTCATTCATAATTAAAAAACATTCATCATGGGTAGAGTTCTTTTATACATTTGTGTTTTTTTGGTATTGAGTTCATGCGGTAAAGACGAAGATACTGGAAACGGTTCATTAGTTGATATTACTAGTAAATCTCAATTTGAAACGACTATTAACTCTGGCGTATCAGTTGTATTTTTTCACGCTACTTGGTGTCCGAAATGCAAAGATCAACGACCTGCTGTAGAAGGATTGACAATAGAAAGTGAACTTAAAGATGTTAAATTTGGTCAAGTAGATTATGAGAAAGTTAAAGATGTAGTTACAGAATATGGCGTATTGGGTTTCCCGACTATTTTGATTTTTAAAAATAATGTTGAAGTTGGACGATTTGAGAATCCAGGTCATAGCCAGAAAACATTGAGCGATAAGGTCAAGAGCTTACTTTAATCATAACAATGGTCCAATTTTACGACCAATTTTTATCTTTCCAAATAACCAATTTCCCATCATTAACGCATGTACACCAAAGACATCCATCGACACTTAGGACAAAAACTAAAAGACATCAATATTACAGATGGAAGTTTGGATACATCATTTTTGATGAGATATTCTGCCAATATTACAACAATCCAAGACTTTTTTTATCAGATTTATGGTAATCATGGTGAAGTAGAAAAATGGTACGATAAATTATTGTCCACTATCAATAATGCCTATGACCAAAGGTCTATTGCATTAAAGAAATTGGATATCGACAAAGAGTCAGGTGATATATGGTATCTATCTAATGACATTGTGGGCATGAGTTTGTATGTGGATAGGTTTTGTGGTACGTTAAAGGATTTAGAGCAGAAACTTGATTATTTTCAGGAGTTAGGTATAAATTTTTTACATTTAATGCCTGTGATGGAAAGCCCTGAAGGAGCTAGTGATGGAGGCTATGCTGTTTCTGATTTTAGAAGTGTCGCTTCTAGATTTGGAACAATCGAAGACCTTAGATCATTAGAACATACGATGAAGTCCAAAGGTATGTACTTAATGTTAGATATCGTTTTGAATCATACTTCTCAAGAACATGTTTGGGCAAAGAAAGCTGCTGAAGGTGATAAAGCTTATCAGGATTATTTCTATATGTATGACAATAGAGAATTGCCGGATGCGTTTGAGCGTACTATGCCAGATATATTTCCAGATAGCTCTCCAGGAAGTTTTACCTACTTAGAAGAATCAAAAAAGTGGGTCATGACGGTTTTTAACAGCTACCAATGGGATCTTAATTATACAAATCCAGCAGTTTTTATTGAAATGTTGGACACCATATTTTTTTATGCCAATCTGGGTGTTGATATTTTGCGTATTGACGCTCCCGCATTTATATGGAAAAGTCTGGGGACAACTAGCCAAAACTTACCTGAAGCACACGTTTTATTACAATTGATTAAGCATTGTGTTCAAGTATCTGCTCCTGGTATGGCTCTTTTGGGAGAAGCAATTGTTGCACCAAAAGAAATTATGAAATATTTTGGTACTGGAAGATTTACAGGCAGAGAGTGTGATGTTGCTTACAATGCTACACAGATGGCTTTGCAGTGGGACGCATTGGCTACTGGTGATACTAGAGTAATGCTGTCAGCACAATCGGAAATACTGAAAAAACCCTATGGGACCACTTGGATAACTTATACGAGATGTCATGATGATATAGGATTAGGATATGATGACAGTATGATACAAAGTGCTGGGTACAATCCATATTCACATCGCACATTTATTAAAGATTACTATGCTGGTAATTATAGAGGTTCTGTGGCAAAAGGGGCACTTTTTGGTGTAAACCCAAAAACTAATGATGCTCGTATAAGCGGAACATTAGCATCGCTCTGTGGATTAGAGTATGGTATAAATCATAATCTGCAACAAATAATAAAGGAATCTCTTAATAAAATTGCCCTAATGCAGGCTCAAAGTATCCTTTTGGGTGGATTGCCTATGCTTTATTATGGCGATGAGATTGGATATACAAATGACTATACATATCTCAATGATCCAGGTAAGGATTATGACAATAGATGGATGCATAGACCCTTGATCGATTGGTCAAAAAACGAAAAAAGAAAAACAGAAGGGACACTAGAATACATGGTGTTTGAGAATACAAAAAAAATATTGAATATTCGCAAAAACCATAAAACTTTCGGAGATCATAATAATATCCGATGGATGTCTTCTCACAATATTCATGTCGCTGGCTACGTGCGGTATGATAAAAGTCAAAGTTATTATTGTTTATTTAATTATTCTGGACAAAATACTTTTTTGACTTACTATATTTTTAAGGAACAGGGTCTTGCTGAAGGAATCACGTTGACAGATTTGTGGAGTGGGGAGAAAATTGTGATCGGACGTGATGATGAATATCTTTCCATAAAACCTTATCAGTTTTTTATTTTAAGTATTTAGGTAAATAAAAAAGGCCATCACATCTATTTGTGATGACCTTTAAAAATCATTAAAGCCACATTTTATTCCTAGGAATGTCTTTGATCGTTTTTACCCTAATCTGATCAAAGAAACTCTATCAGTAAAATATGCTGTTGTGATAGAAAAACAATGTATATCTCGACATGACAACCAAAAGTTCATATTAACACGCTTAACTATTGGCATCTTCGATGAGATAATATTATTTTGTAAATGTTTTGCTGAATGATCTACCACCGAAAAATATATTCACAGCATATGTTCCTGATTCCAATTTAGAAAAATCATATCTTTTGTGAACTGTAGGTGTATCAAATTTCTTTACGAAAATAGTATTGTTGTTAGCATCTGTGATATTCAAATCTACTTTTGCACCTAATGTCAACAAGTTGATATCCAATTGATTATCATTCCAGTTAACTACAGGTTTGTAGATAGTTGCAATATCATTAGAAGTTTTAACAAAATTGCCTTCTATTTCGAATGACTGAATCGTAAGTTTCAGATCATTAGAAACTTCTACCGTGTATGAGCCACTTGGAAGGTTTTTTAGATTGTAACTTCTTGAATTCTTAAGATTAGAAACAACTTCATCCATAATGATGGTACCTGATGCTTCTTTGATTTGTACATTCACTTTTTCTGATTTCCAGTTTGAAGTGTTGATGACAAGTGTTTTCGCTCTTTCTACAAGTACTGAGGGATTACTTCCAGCAAAAATTGCTGATGAAAAGATCGATAATAAAATTACAAAAATTTGAGTTTTCATGTTTGAAAAAGTTTAAAAGATTATTGATTCAAATTAACACCACAAAGGTAAGGGCATTTCAAACGAACATTCTACCACAATTTTTTCCTATTATAATGCTAAATTAACCTACTTTGTTAATTGAAGTTAATTTTAAGTTAATATAATATATGTCTGCTTTAACAAACAATCTATTATACTGAAATACCCTTACTTTTGTATGAAATTCAGATAATATGATAAGGTCTAATCATCTCACTCCAGCATTAGAAAAAATAGAGCCAGATTTTGGTCACTCCTTTGCGTTGAGAAAATTTGAGGATGGAAATCCGAATCAAGTACCTTTTTGGCACTTTCATCCTGAGTTAGAAATCGTTTATGTAAAACACGGAAGCGGTAAGCGGCATATAGGCAATCACATATCTTATTATAATGGTGGTGATTTGATCTTTCTTGGACCTAATTTGCCACATTATGGTTTTACAGATAGACTTTCGGGTAGCAATTCAGAAGTAGTGGTCCAGATGAGGGAAGATTTTATGGGTACAGGTTTTCTGAAATTGCCTGAAATGCAATTGATCGTGCAGCTTTTTGAGCGATCAAAATCAGGACTTTCTTTTTATGGAAATACAAAAGATGAAGTTGGTTCCAGACTTATGAGTTTGTTTTATATGGATCAATTCGAAAAGCTAACTGAATTTCTCAAAATCTTACAGATCTTAGCAACGTCCAAAGAATATAATATTCTCAATGCATCGGGAATCGCCCTCGTGGTCCAAAATCAAGATACCAATAGAATAGATTCGGTATATAAATACGTACGTAATAATTTTACTGAACCAATACAGCTCGAAGATATTTCTGCCCATGTCAATATGACGGTGCCATCTTTTTGTAGGTATTTCAAAAAAGTAACTGGCAAAACATTCACAGAATTTGTAAACGAGTTCAGGATAGTTCATGCTTGTAAATTGCTGACAGAAGAGCAGCTTTCTATTGCAGAAGTATGTTTTGATAGTGGCTTTAATAATTTTTCACACTTTAATAAACTCTTCAAGGCTAAAACAGGCAAAAGTCCAAATGCCTTTAGAAAAGAAGTTGAAAAAGTAGTATATGATGAGTTTTATGTAGGGTAAATCCGTTTTTCACGCACTTCTACCCAATATAATCGGAAAATAAGCGCTGCGATTATCACCAAACCTCCAGCTATAGCCCAAAGTCCTGGTCGCTCTCCATACCCTATAAATACCCATAAAGGATTGAGAATGGGTTCCATCATGGCAATTAATGAGCTTTCTATAGCGGCAAGTTGTTTCTGACCATACATAAAAAATGCATATCCAAGGCCTATTTGCCCAAATCCAAGGAGCATCAGATAATTATTTTCTTCAAAACTGGGAAAAGGACTAGACACAAACCACGGAAGCGTTATGAGACATACTAAGATATTTCCCCAGAAAACAGTTCCTGGAATATATTCAGATTTATTGAGCTTTTGAGTCACCAAAAGACCTGCCAAAAACAATCCACTCGCTAAAGCTATCCATATGCCAAGCCAACTCTCAGGTTTTGAAAACTGGTCTACAAAAAAGAGACACAGTCCTAACATAGAGATAATAACAGTTACTAAATTGATTGGTTTGAGTTTCGTACGTGCTAAATACGGTTCAAAAATCATCACAAAAACGGGAGCTGTGTATTGTAGAAATATTGCATTTGCAGCAGTAGTGAGTTTTGTTGCCAGCACAAAAGAAACTACAAGTGGAACATAAAATAAAACACTAATGAACGAAAGCTTATTAAATCGAAACAATGACTTTCTGAATAGTATCAAAAATATGATGGCAGCATAAAATCCCCGATAAAATAGAATGGTAAATGCATCCTGTGGCAATAACTTGATGAAAAGCCCGCCTGTACTCCAGAAAATGGCACCTATTATGGTAGCTAGAATAGCATTCCGCCTTGTAGCGTCCATCAGATCACACCACTGAATTGCTTCAAGAATCGAGTGTCATTCTCAAAAAGCTGTCTGATGTCTGTAATATTAAACTGAAGCATAGCTTGTCGCTCTATACCCATACCAAAAGCAAAACCACTATACTCATTTGGGTCAATACCACAATTGATGAGTACATTAGGATCTACCATACCGCAACCTAAGATTTCTAACCATCCTGTTCCTTTGGTGATTCGGTAATCATCTTCGTTTTTTAATCCCCAATACACGTCCATCTCTGCACTTGGCTCTGTGAATGGGAAAAAACTAGGTCTAAGTCTGATATTGGTATCAGGTCCATACATCTCTCTTGCAAAGTATAATAATGTCTGCTTCATATCTGCAAAAGAAACATTTTTGTCAATATATAGACCTTCTACTTGATGAAACTGACAGTGAGATCTAGACGAAATCGTCTCATTTCTATATACTCTACCTGGAGCTATAATTCTAATAGGCGGCTTTTGGGTAGTCATGATTCTTGCTTGTACAGATGATGTATGTGTACGAAGCAATTCAGTCGTAGAGTCTTTTAGATAGAAAGTATCTTGCATATCACGAGCTGGATGATCTTCAGGCGTATTCATAGCTGTGAAGTTGTACCAATCGTTTTCTATTTCTCTTTCTTCGGCTACTGTAAAACCTATTCTTTCGAATATCTGGATGATTCTATTAAGAACTATAGAAACTGGATGTCGCGATCCTGAAGGAATAGCTTCAGAAGGAGCTGTTAGATCTAGATCCGTACCTGATTGTTTGCCTGACGATGCTTCTAAAGCTGTTTTAAATGTTTCATATTTTTCTTCAGCAGCTTGCTTTACATCATTAAGCAACTGTCCAAATTCCTTTTTTCTATCATTTTCCACATTTTTTATTTCACCAAAAAGAGCTTTTAACTCATTTTTAGATCCCGTATATCGGATTCTGAATGCTTCTAGATCTGTTGTATTTTCTATACTTACAGACTTGATATTGTCTAGTATTTGATGGACTTTTGCAAAAATATCTGCTGACATATGTTATGGATTTTTCTAAAAAACGATGTAAAGGTATAAAATCATACTGAAATTGCAGGTATTTTTTCAGCTTTAGCGCAATAACTAAATTTATGTCCGATTAGACAATTTTGATGATAAGTTTCGTTATATTACATTTGCGGCTCATTTGCAATATTTTAAAGACAATATCGATAATTTGAATACAATAGATACAGAAACCAAAGCTAATAAATGGAACATAGCATTGCCTTTGCTTGGAATAATTCTGCTGTTTATAGGCTTTTTGTTTTCAAGAGTAGTTTCAAATATTGGGTTTCTGTTTATTGGTATATATGTTATTTTTCATATTCGAAAAATAAGCTGGCTATTCTATAATAAGTGGATGTTCACTTTTTTAGGGTTGGCTTTACTCCCATTGCTAAGTGATATAATTTATGAGGGAACAGGATTTTTGCAACATCGTGGCGTCATGAAGTGCTTACTTATTCTTTTTCCAGCATTTATATTTGCTTTTAATCCAAAGAAAAATTTAATAAGTGCTATTCATTATCTTATTATCTTTGTAATGACTATTTCTACAGCTTACAGCCTTCAAAACTATATTTTAGACTATGAAAATATTACATCTCAATATAATGTATCTAAAGTAATGTCTGTCTTGTCTTTTGGCGATCATATCAGAGTGAGCTGGGTAGTGGTGATATCTTGTTTGCTTGCTCTGTATCAATATAAGTCTACTACTTCTAAATATATTAAACTGCTTTTAGTCAGTTATACCGTTATACAAATCGTGTATCTGCATATCCTTGGCTCAAAGACTGGATTAATTGCACTTTATCTGTCTGCAATCATTTTACTCGCATATGAATTTGGGCGACTAAAAAATTGGCTTTTTGTTTTATTTGCGTCAGTAATATTTCTTTTACCGATCATCGCATATAATACCATACCGACATTTGCACAGAGAGTAAACTATATAAAGTATGATTTCGGCCATTACAGTAAAGGAGAATTTAAAGATGGACTTAGTGATGCTGTTAGATTTAATTCATTAAAGGCTGGTAAAGATATTATTATTTCTAACCCAATAACGGGTGTAGGATTCAGTAACTTACAAGAAGAAACAGAAAGTTGGTACAAACAAAACTTACCTGAATTGTCTCCCAAAAGTTACTTTTTGCCGAGTAGTGAGATCATTATATATTGGGCTTCAGGTGGAATTGTTGCGTTTTTATTATTTCTGAGTCACATGTTTATACCTTTTACGATGCCATATTTGCGAAAAAATATCTGGTTTATGGCATTTTTTATACCGGCCATTTTCAGTTTTACTTTTGAAACCCATCTAGAAGGTCAACTTCCTATTTTTGTGTATGGTTTTTTTGTTGCTTGGTTTTGGTGGTTGGCATGGAGAGAAAGTCAGGTTTTAGGAACTTAAGTATCGAGTAAATTGATTATATTATTTTTTAAACCAATAAAGAATATTAATTTTCTTTATTGGATACATATTATAAAAAGCGCCAAAATGAAAATTAAATATTTAACATTATTTGTTACATTCTATTTATTAATGATGATATCGCCAATTCTTTGTCAAATACATGATTTGCCAGATTTTAGTAGTTTTAATCCAACCACCTTAGCTCGAAGTCAGGAATATAATGATACAATACCACGAAATACCAAATATAATAATGGACAACCTAAATTAGAATATACATTAGAGAATAACAAACTGGTCTGTACAGTTTATTTTGAACATGGCCAAGTTCAATTAAAAACAGGTATTTACCATAAATTAGGAATTGATACTACTCTTTATACAGACTACTTAACTAAAGAACTTATTGAATCTCACAACAAATTTTTATTAGATATACCACATGGAGATTTTATTGAATATTACCCAAGTTATATGGATAGAGGTATTAAAAGTAAAGGTGAATATGTAAACGGCAAGAGAGTTGGAGAATGGCAGTTTTTTACTAATGACAAAAAGAAAATTATTGCAAATTTTAATTTAGATGGTGAATTGGACGGTAAGTACGAAGAGTTTTCCTACGTTCGTAATAATACATATGTTAAGGAAATAGAAGGACAATTTAAAAAAATCGTTTTTGATGTTACTTATAAATCTGATAAAAATAGTGAGCCAAGTAGTTACAAAATCCAAAAGATACAAAGAGTAGGAACTTGGAGTTATTATTCAAAAGATGGAAGCTTAATTGGGAAAGCTGATTATAGTTGGAAGTGAAAAGTTAAAAAATATTTCAGCTTTATTCTTCACACAAAAAGAATCAAATTTTGGCATACTAATCGTTAACCTTAAGTTCGTATCTTTGGGACTTTATAATAAAACAATTGGTATTTTATAAATTCAATCATGAAAATCAGCATTGCACAACTCAATTATCATATAGGCAATTTCGAAGGTAACACTGCCAAGATGATAGAAGCTATTAAAGCGGCCAAAAATGTAGGTACAGACATCATTTGTTTCAGTGAATTAGCAACATGTGGATATCCGCCTAGAGATTTTTTGGAGTTTGATGATTTTATCAGACTTTCGGATGAGAGCATTCAGACCTTGTGCACACACGCGCATGATATCGCCATTGTCGTAGGCGCACCATCTAGAAATCCAGAAGCTAAAGGGAAAAGCTTATTTAACTCAGTATATTTTCTTGCCAATGGTCGAATTGAATTTGTGCAACACAAAACTTTGCTACCAACGTATGACGTTTTTGACGAATACAGATATTTTGAGCCAGCTAAAGAATGGGATATTCTAATGTATAAAGGCAAAAAAATAGCACTTACTGTGTGTGAAGACATTTGGGATGTCGGTACAGATGATCCACTTTATACGGTTATTCCCATGGATGAAATGATGAAGTACAGTCCTGATTTTATGATTAATGTGTCTGCATCACCATTCAACTACAATCATGCAGCTAGTCGTATTGCAGTAGTTAAAACAAATGTGGAGCGATATGGCGTATCCATGTTCTATGTCAATCATTGTGGCGCTCAGACAGAATTGATTTTTGATGGTGGGTCTATCGTAATGTCAAAAAATGGTGCACTTCATGACGAATTACCATATTTTGAAGAGAGCATCAGACATTATGATCTCAACGAAGTAGACGAAGGTGGCTCGATACAGGAACAACCTAAAGAAAAGATTGCCCTTATCCATGATGCTATCGTGCTAGGTATTAAAGATTATTTTAAAAAATTAGGATTCACAAAAGCAGTCCTAGGCCTTTCAGGTGGAATAGATTCTGCCGTTACTGCCATACTTGCAGCTAGAGCATTAGGTCCAGAAAATGTACGTGTATTGCTCATGCCGTCTCAATTTTCTACAGGACATTCAGTAGATGATGCTGTAGCTTTGGCAAAAAAATCAGGTATTCAATACGATATTGTCCCTATCAAAGATATGTATGATGCTTTCATGCTGAAGTTGTCACCATTATTTGGTGAACTTCCCTTTAATGTTACAGAAGAAAATATCCAAGCTAGGGTCAGAGGTATTCTAAATATGGCGATCTCCAATAAATTTGGCCACATTTTGCTCAATACCACCAATAAAAGTGAAATGTCGGTAGGATACGGGACGCTTTATGGTGACTTGTGTGGTGGCTTGTCTGTTTTGGCAGATGTGTATAAAACAGAAATTTATGAACTCGCTCATTATATCAATAAAGATGAAGAATGGATTCCTGTCAACTCTATTTCCAAACCACCATCTGCAGAGCTCAGACCAAATCAAAAAGATAGTGATAGTCTTCCTGATTATGATATACTAGATACCATTCTCTACCAATATATAGAAAAGCGCCAAGGTCCACAAGATATTATTGACATGGGATATGACCCGGCTTTGGTCAGGAGAATACTAAGATTGGTAAATATCAATGAATTTAAGAGGCATCAAACTGCTCCAGTACTTCGCGTCAGTCCTAAAGCATTCGGAGTAGGCAGACGTATGCCTATAGTAGGAAAGTATTTGAGTTAATTTTATCTGTTTTAAATAAAAAAAACGTCTGCTCTTTTGGGAGAGCAGACGAATCAAAACAAAACGAAAAACCAACTTTTCTTTAACCAACTTAAACTCAAAATTTTACTATTCGTGTCACTTTGAGTTTAAGCTCCCAATGTTCTCATGATTGGGTTACTATCACAGTATTAACACTAAAACGTCTTCCTTAGTTGGACGGGAATTGTCATTTCTTTGCCATTTCTATTCACTTTAATATTTACTTTATCTCCAACTTTATTGTATTTCATGGTTTTTTCTATATCATCATAATTTGCGACGATATTTTCATTTATACCTACGATAACATCACCAGGTAAAAGGCCACCAAGTTGGGCAGCACTTTTTTTCTCTACTTCTTCTATATAAAAACCTTTATTGTTTTTAATTTTAAGCCCAAACTCCTTTACTATATCTTCATTTACATCGTAACCACCAACACCTAGATTTGTACGCTCGATGTTACCACCATTTTCGATGATATCTTTTACTACTTTCTTTACAATTTTTGTTGGAATTGCGAATGAATATCCAGCAAACGTGCCTGTAGGTGTAGCTATAGCGGTGTTGATACCTATGAGTTCACCTTGTAGATTTACGAGTGCTCCACCACTATTACCTGGATTGATGGCTGCATCCGTTTGGATAAATTCTTCTATTGCTTTTTCGCCTTTAATGATGTCAAGTTTTCTACCTTTTGCACTTACTATACCAGCAGTGACTGTAGAAGAGAGATATCCAAAAGGATTTCCTACCGCAAGTACCCACTCACCCACCTGAACTTTTTCAGAGTCTCCGATTTTTACAGGGACAAGATTTTTAGCTCCTACTACCTTTATGACTGCTAAGTCAGTTGATTCATCAGTTCCGATTTTTTCAGCATCAAATTTATTACCCTCTGAATCAGTGACAACTATTTTGTCAGCAAAACCTACAACGTGATTATTTGTGATGATATAGCCATCCGTGGAGTATATTACCCCAGATCCGCTTCCATTTTTGGGTGAATAAAAATTACCACCAAAAAAATCATCCATACTAAAAAAATCACCGAAAGGATTTCTACTTCTATTCTTATTACGATTCTGCATGGCAAGTTCATCACTTTCTTCTGCAAAAATATGTACTACAGAACCTGTGGATTTTTTTGCACTTTCTACAAAATCATTAGGCATATTGTTACTTAAAGATGAAGGAGACATATTGTAGCTCACTTGAGTAGCTTTGGCAACATTATCTGATACTCCTTTACTATCAAACTTGTATGCTTTTAATCCACCCAATACAATGAGCCCGCCTATAACGCCTGCTAGTATTAACTGAATATAAGATTTCATTTTGTTATGATTATTATTGGTTTAACTGAAGATATTATTTTTGAGTAAAAATGTTCTCAAATTCAATATCATGCTTAATAACGCCATAAAGAATACTTGGATTATAGTAAGACATGTTTTTAACATAATCTTAACAGCAAGACGTGTTTTTAGTATGATAAGTAACAGATTATTAATTAATTAGGATTAATTTTTATACTGTTCCGAAAACATAAATTGAAAGATAATTAAATGTTTTGGAAACAAATAAAATAAGTAACTATCAAAATACAATATTTCAGTTTATAAAATTGTACTTCAAAGATTTAACTTCATAAAAATTTTATTTTCAATAAACTTCTGAAAGGAATAGGCAAATAGAATTACTTTTGTTGCAGATTTATAAAAATTAATTCATAAAAGTTAGTCATGGCTATCACTGACAAAAAATTATTCAGCGTTATCATTGCGTATTATAAAAATAAGATAGCATTAGAATTGATCTTAAAATCATTTGAATATCAATCTTGTAAAGATTTTGAAGTAATTATTGCCGAAGATGATATCAAAAGCACCTTCTCATTTATTCATGATATTGATGGATTTCCTGTAAAGCATGTATATCAAGAATTAGATAATGGATTCAGAAAGAACCAAATATTAAATAAAGCTATTAGCGTATCGGATGGAAAGTTTATAATATTTATAGACGGTGACTGCATTCCCCATCATCATTTCATAAAAGCTTACAAAAAGCATATGGACGAAGGATCGATGTTATTTGGAAGGCGTATCATGGTTAGCGAACAACTCACAAAAAAACTGTATGTTACCAAGGATCTCGATTTATTGAGTTTTTGGAATCTAATAAGATCGGGTTCAAAAAGATTAAAATATGGCATTTTCATTCCATTTCTAAAACAAAAAAGAGAAACAGGAATATGGGGCCATAATTGGTCAGTGAGCAAAAATCATTTATTGAGTGTAAATGGTTTTGATGAAGATTATCAGTCAGCAGGTGTTGGCGAAGATGTAGATATAGAATATAGGTTAAAAATGTTAGGACTTCAGCTTTACTCTATCAGATATGCTGCCATCCAATATCACTTAGATCATAAAGTAAATTATTCTCAAGATGAGGTTAATATTGGTAAAAAAATGTTTCAAAAAAAGATTTCTGAAGGGCATATTAGGTGTTTAAATGGTATTCAAAAAAATGACTAATTGACTGAATTTGTCAACCAATTTTGATCGATTTGTATAAAAGTGAAATATTATTTTAAATTTGTGCAACTTTTCCGAAAAAATGCGTCATAAATGGCATATCCTTTAAAAATCAACTTGGTTTTATTTTGATAATTAATCTATTAAACCCAATTGTTACCATTCCTTCTCTAAAGTCCATTAGCGATGAGGAGGCATTGGAGCAGTATTTATTGACACAGAATGTTAATTATTTTAATATTCTGTATGATAGGTATACAAATAAGGTTTACTCAAAGTGTGTCACTATGCTCAAGGATATAGAAATGGCAGAAGATGCGACGCAAGAGATTTTTGTAAAGATATTGCTCAGTTTATCAAAATTTAGTGGTAAGTCCAAATTTTCGACTTGGCTTTATTCTATCACTTATAACTTTTGTATAGACCTTATCCGAAAGGAAAAAAAGGATATCACACAATCATATGGTGACTATACAAAATTTGAGATAGAAGACGATAGTGCTTTTGATGCCGAAATAATGGAGACAAATGTGTATAGATTGAAAGATGTTATGACCGAGCTTAGTGCTGAAGACAATGGAATATTGCTCATGAAATACCAAGATGAGCTGTCAATTAGAGAAATAAGTGAGGTCCTTAATAAAACTGAAAGTGCAGTGAAAATGAAAATTCTTAGAGCAAAAGAGCGTTTTATGAAAATATATAAAACAAAATATGGGGAGTCAGTAGCCTAGTCAAAAATATCAAATGGGGCAGAATAATTTTAAAGAGTTAGAGAAAATCCTTGTCGAAAGTAGAAGCAAAAATAGTGACAAGACAAAACAGAACATTAATTCAAACATTAATTTTTTTGGATTTGTCAGTAATATATTCGATTTGTATTTGCCCAAATTAGGTAATGTTCTTACTTCGTTTGATAGCTCTAGTGACAGTATTAAAAATAAAAAATAAATTATATTACAGCAATGGTCCAATTTACCTTAATGTTTAGCGAAAAAATACAAACTGCACTGATGGATATGTTGCTAGGCATGATGACAGCTATCCCTAAATTTGTTACTGCTACGATCATCATTATAGTGGGTATGATCATTTCGAAGATAGTAAAAAAAGTAATTACTAAGTTTTTGGCTACTTTAAGGATCGATGATTTAGGAGAAAAGCTCAATGAAATAGATTTATTAGCAAAAAATAATATAGAAATAAAACTCAGTGCAATAGCAGCTAAGATTGTGTACTACCTTATGATGTTGATTTTTGTGATGACGGCTATTGGTGTGCTCGATATGCCAATACTCGCAGATTTGATACAAGATATCATAAAATTTGTACCTAATCTAATAGCAGCTTTTGTAATTCTCATTGCTGGACTTTTACTATCAGATACTTTAAAAAATTTGGTGGCTACCACATGTAAATCACTTGGGATGCCTTCTGCAAATATCATCGCTTCGTTTGTATTTTATTTTGTATTTATTAATGTACTCATCGTCGCATTGTCCCAAGCACAGATTAATACTGATTTTTTTGCACAAAATATTTCAATATTGATTGCAGGTGGCGTACTTGCTTTTTCGATTGGTTACGGATTTGCTTCCAAAGATTTGGTAGCAAGTTTTTTAGCATCATATTATACTAAAGACAAACTCAATATAGGTGACAAGGTAACTGTAAATGGGGTCACTGGAAAGATAACGGACCTTGACAAGTCTTCAGTTACTGTAGAGACTGGTGATAGACACGTAATCATACCACTAAATAAAATACTTCAGGATAATATCGAAATTCATCATTTATAACATTTAAACCAATTTTTTTTTATGAGACATGTTTATCTACTTTTAGCACTATTTTTTATTTGTAATATTTCGACTGCTCAAACAGATGTAGTGCCTACGCTGGAAGAACTCAAAAAGCAAAAAGCCGAAATCGAAGCAAAAGCTGCTCCTATCCAAGCTCAAGCCGATGCATTTAAATCAGAAATTGCTGCCGTGGATGCCAAAATTGCATCCTTGCCTGGTTGGTATACAGGTACATTCGGAATCATAGGCGTCGACTTTTTGGGGAGAGACAGCTGGTTTGCTGCCGGAGAATTAAAGGATGCTAGATCTAGTTCAATCAAAGGAAGTTTCAGAGCATTTGCTAATAAAATAGAAAACAAATATTTTTGGAGAAATTCAGGAAGTTTAAATCTTGGATGGCAAAAATTAGATAAGAGACTTCCTGGAGAAGAAAAAGGAAAATATGAGCCTATCGCTGACCAACTCAACATTACTTCACTATATGGATATAATATAACGCCAACAATTGCTGCATCAGCACTAGGAGAATACAAAACATCCATTCTAAGTTATCCAGATACATCTGGAGTGAAGGTTAGTAGTTTTAACAATCCTGGTTATTTTGACCTTGGAGTGGGAGTCACTTACACGCCAATGAAAAATCTTGTGCTTGTATTTCACCCAATCAACTATAACTTTATATTTTCTAAAGAAGATTCTAAATTCACACCATCACTGGGATGTAAAATCGTGGGAGATTACTCTACAAGTATTAAAGGTATCAATTGGAGAAGTAATTTGACAGGATTCATTAGCTACAAAAACAGCGATCCATCACTTCACAACGGTACTTGGACTAACTGGTTTGGTCTTACACTAATAAAAGGAATCGGAGTAGGAGTGGAAGTAGGCTTGAGACTAAGCGAACAAGAAGTTAATAAACTTCAAAATTATTATACAGTAGGTATGAGTTACCAATTATAATTTAATAAATCAAAAACAAGTTTTAAAGGAAGGATACCATAAACAAATGGTAACTTCCTTTTTTTATTAAATGGTAGGGGCGACCATCTCCATCAAAATTGCACTTAATATTGCTCCATATGTTCCTATCACATATCCGAAGATTGCTAATAAAACGCCCACACTTGCCAACGATGGATGGAATGCTGATGCTACAATAGGCGCAGAGGCGGCACCACCAATATTGGCTTTGCTACCTACTGCAAGAAAAAAGAATGGCGCTTTGATTATTTTAGCTACTATGATCAATAATAGAACATGGACTGACATCCATATCAATCCAACTACTATTAATCCTGGGTTGTCCACCACTGATTTCAGATCCATTTTCATACCAATAGATGCAACCAATATGTAAATAAAAATGCTACCAATCTTACTTGCTCCTATACCTTCATATTCTTTTATACGTGTAAATGAAAGCACTACACCAAGAATAGTGGCTACAGTCACCATCCAGAAAAAACTATCTCCAAAAGTTGAGATCATACTGGTTTTATCGCCCACTACAGGAAAAAATTCAATTAAAAATGCAGGGATAGCTACACTAGACCAATGAGAAAATCCAACAGCTGCAAAAGTCACACCCAATAAAATCATATAATCCTTTAATGTCGGAATTCTTGTAACCGATTCAGTATATGTAGAAACTTTTTGCTTTAGCGCTTCAATAGATGAATTATCTGCCTTAAACCAGCGATCAATAGTCTCTTTTTTTCCAATCCCAAAAAGTAATATAGCCATCCAAATATTTGCCACTACAATGTCTACTAAAACCATGGCGCCATATTTTTCTTGATTATATTTAAAAATTTCTAACATTGCAGTTTGATTAGCGCCACCACCTATCCAACTTCCAGCAAGGGTCGAAAGACCTTTCCAAACTGCATCAAAACCGACACCTCCGACAGTTGATGGAGAAAAAATAGACATAATCATAATGGCAATCGGACCTCCTAAAATTACACCTGCAGTTCCTGTTAAAAACATTATTAGCGCTTTGCTACCAAGGCCCCATAGTGCTTTTAAATCAATACTTACAGTCAACAATATGAGTGCTGCGGGCAAAAGCAACCTACTAGCAACATAATAAATGGCCAATCCAGTCATCTTCGGTTTGCCATCACTACCTAATATTTCATTGCCACTTTCATCCAGTAAGCTCCATTCTGGTGATATAATATTTAAGGAACTAAGGATAGACGGTAGCAAATAGCACATCAATAAGGATGGAAAAACCACATAAAATTTTTTCCAATATGGATGATTACTTGACGAAGTATAAAAAACAAAAGCAAGAAGAGACATCAATATGCCGAAGACAACTAAATTATCTGTAAAATATGGGATAGGCTTTATTATTAATTGCATATGCATAATAAATGTAAAATTTAAACTTGCGTAAATTGATAATTGAAATAAATTAAATAAGAATGGCTAATGAATTTTAGCACATATTGCACAAAACTATAAAAATCTAATCTTAAAAGAAGGAATTCTATGAAAATTGAATTTTAGAGTGGGTATTTGATATCATATTTAATTGATTTACAGATATTTTAATCTTTGTCAATAGTTTTTAATATAATTAATAGAAAAATAGTATTATCTTTGCGCACATTTTTAAAATACTTCAATAATCAACATTTTCCTATAATGAGTAAAAAGAAAGTTCTTTTTGTTACGCAGGAATTAAACCCTTACACTGAAATTTCGATGCTGTCTGACTTAGCGAGGAGAATTCCTCATTTTGCAGCAGAAGAAGGGTTTGAATTGAGGGTATTAATGCCCAAATTTGGAATAATCAATGAGAGACGCCATCGCTTGCATGAAGTAGTGAGACTTTCTGGAATGAATATCATTGTGGATGATGAAGATTATCCGCTGATAATTAAAGTGGCTTCTTTGCCAGGCGCTAGACTACAAGTTTACTTTCTAGATAATGAGGAGTTTTTTAAAAGGAAAGCTGTATTTGTAGATGATGAAAAAGTAGACTTCATCGATAATCAAGAGAGGTTGGTTTTCTTCTGTAAAGGTATTATGGAAACAGTCAAAAAATTTGGATGGTCACCTGATATTGTACACCTACATGGTCAGATCACAAGTTTAATTCCATTATACATGAAAAAAGCATACAAGAACGACCCCGTTTTTCAAGATGCTAAAATAATTTATTCTGTATACAATAATGAGTTGGGCCATTCGTTTGATTCAAAGTTTCTCAATATAGCAGCTATCAATGATCTAGAGGTAGAAGACTTGGATGTTTATAAAGATAATGGTGGTATTAATCTTGATCTCGGAGCAATAAAATTTGCAGATGGCATCATCTCAGGAAACGAATCGTCAAATGAAATCGTTACTAAATATGGACTTGATTTAGAAATGCCTATTGTAACGTACGATGATGACATCGACGCGTCTGCAAAAGCAACGGTTGAGTTTTATAAAACGATTTTAGAAGCATAAAATATAGAATAAAAGAATGTTAAAACATACAATCGGTAAGGCAATAACAGCAATAGTTTTTAGTTTTTTGATATTACAAAGCTGCCAAGACTCAATATTGGTAGGAAATGAATTGCTAGATAATGAAAAACTTGTTTTATCATTTAATGATTCACTAAAACTCAGCAGTTCCACCGTAGCTGGTACAAGGGTAGTTACCCATAGACCGAATGTAAACTCTAGAACTTACGTACTAGGTAGTCTTAATGATGCGACTTTTGGTAATCTTACTACTTCCTTATATCTGACAAATGTTTTAGCTAGTACAAAACCAGTATATACAGGTAATATTAAATTTGATTCCTTAGTTTTGGTTTTAGCTTATGATACACTAGGGAATTATGGGGTCTCTAATCCATTGCATCAAGTGGAAGTTTTCCAATTATTAAATACCTTTTCAAAGACAGACACCTTTTATTCTGATGTAAAATTTGATGCAAATACTACACCGTTAGTTAGTAAACAAGTTCAGATTAATACGAGAGATTCTGTTTCATATTTAGATCATGTGACATCTAAGATTGTAAAGAAAAGAGCACAATTAAGATTGAGGCTAGATGACTCATTTGGACAGATGTTGATCTCAGATACAAACCTTACAAAAAATGATACCTTACTTGGTAATTTCTTAAAAGGATTTTATATCAAGTCGACACCTTTATCTGGTCCATCTACTTTCGGCTTAAATCTATTAGACGCAAGTCTCTCAAGTCTTGATGGTGTGAATAAATTGGTGATGTATTATACACAAAACGATACATTGAAAAAAGAATATCAATACCCAATTCACGCATCTACACCTGCAAACTATACTCACGATAGGATGGGATCAGAGGTAGAGAAATTTATTGATAGTACTAGTAGTAGTGATAGTTTATCATTCTTGCAAGGATTAGGAGGTGTAAAAACAGTAGTTAAGTTTGATGACCTTTCGTTTCTAGAAGATAAACTAGTAAATAGGGTTGAACTTGAAGTTTACGTATCTGATTTGGGAGGTGATTTTAATCTATATCCTGCACCTGTTCAACTTATAGCTAGTTATAAAAACGCTTCAGGTAGCATTCAGCTTATCCAAGATGTTATCCAAGGGATTTCAATTGGGAACTTTGCTGGTATTTTTGATGGAAATGTGACGGGTACGGGCAATCTTAGAAAATATAGTCTAAACATCACCAATCATATAAAAAATTCTTTAAAGGATAGCACATACAATTCAGATCTGTATCTTAATGTATACACAGAATCAGAAATTGTCAATAGGGCAGTAATATACGGGGCAAAACATAGTACGTTCCCAATGAAACTTAATATCAGTTATACAAAAATATAAAAAATAACGACACATGTGCGGCATTGTAGCTTACATCGGTACACAACAAGCATATCCGATTATCGTAGAAGGTCTCAAGAGACTTGAGTATCGTGGATATGATAGTGCAGGTATTTCCATTCTAAACGGAGCCATAAAGACGGTAAAGAAAAAAGGAAAAGTCTCAAAATTAGAAGCAGCGGCTAAGGATAAAGACGTTACTGGGTTTGTTGGTATTGGCCACACAAGATGGGCTACACATGGTAAACCTGATGATCTCAATGCTCACCCACATTTATCAGGCAATGGTAGATTAGCTTTGATCCATAATGGAATTATAGAAAATTACTCTACGCTTAAAAAAGCATTATCAGAAATCGGACATACATTCTTAAGTGAAACAGATACTGAGGTATTAGTCCACCTGATCGAAGAATATCAGAAAAGAGAGGACCTTACACTTAGCCAAGCTGTCCGCCGAGCATTAGAAAAAGCTGTAGGGGCATACGCTATAGTGGTCATTGACAGAGAAAATCCTGATGTCATTGTAGGTGCTCGTAAATCTAGCCCACTTGTAATGGGTATCGGTGAAAATGAATATTTTCTAGCTTCCGATGCTTCTCCGATTATAAAATACACTAACAAAGTTATTTATCTTAATGATGAAGAAATAGTAACCATACACAAAGATGGCCACTACGAAATCATCAATTTGAGCAATGAAGTGCAACAACCAATCGTTCACGAATTGGATCTGAAACTTGAAGAGCTTGAGAAAGAAGGGTATGATCACTTCATGTTAAAGGAAATATACCAACAACCTACCACCATCCGTGAGAGTATGAGAGGTAGGATCGATGCACATGATGGCTGGGTACTTGTAGGAGGTATGCAGCAGTACATCAATAGAATCATGAATGCCAAAAGAATCATCTTTGCTGCTTGTGGTACATCTTGGCACTCTGCGTTGGTAGCTGAGTACATTATAGAAGAACTGGCAAGAATACCTGTGGAAGTAGAATACGCCTCAGAACTTAGATACAGAAATCCTATCATTAATTCAGACGATGTAGTCATTGCCATCTCTCAGTCTGGAGAAACAGCAGATACACTAGCAGCACTTGAACTTGCAAAAGAAAAAGGTGCCTTGATATATGGAATCGTCAATGTCGTGGGTTCGTCTATAGCTAGGATTACCCATTGTGGATCATATACGCATGCTGGTCCAGAAATAGGTGTGGCATCTACAAAGGCATTTACTAGTCAGTTGACAGTATTGACCTTGATGGCCTTAAATTTGGGTTATCGTCGTGGTACCATTTCTGAAGATTACTTCAGACAGTTAGCTTATGCATTAGAAAGTATTCCAGATAAGGTTGAGAAAGTACTCCAGCAAAATGAAAAGATTAAGTTTATAGCTGGAGAAATCAAGGATGTAAATAATGCATTGTATCTTGGTCGTGGATATAATTTCCCTGTAGCATTAGAAGGCGCTCTTAAACTAAAAGAGATATCATACATCCACGCCGAAGGATATCCTGCTGCAGAGATGAAGCACGGACCTATAGCATTGATAGATGAGAATATGCCAGTCATTGTAATTGCTACCAATAAGTCTGCATATGACAAAGTAGCAAGCAACATTCAGGAAGTAAAAGCGAGAAAAGCGATCGTTATCTCCATAGTTTCAGAAGGTGATACCAAGATAAAAGAGATGTCTGATTATACTATAGAAATACCTGAAACAGAAGAACCATTGACTCCTCTATTGTCTGTTATTCCTTTGCAGTTATTGGCATACCATATAGCTGTTATGAGAGGATGTGATGTAGATCAACCAAGAAATTTAGCAAAATCAGTAACGGTAGAATAATTAAGTACGAATAATAAAATTAGTAGGATGAAGAAGTTGTTAAGTTTGGAATATAATTCGACTAGAGATAAATTAATATTCTCAGAGTATGGTAGAAGTGTACAAAAACTAGTTCAGTATGCAAAAACCGTAGAAACTAGAGAAGAAAGACAAAGTGTCATTGAATCCATTGTAGAAATAATAAACCAACTTAATCCACAAACAAAGAATGTATTAGAATACAAACAGAAATTGTGGAGACACGTCTACAAAATGGCA
This sequence comes from Saprospiraceae bacterium UBA7687, assembly GCA_002482845.1. GTDB lineage: Bacteria > Bacteroidota > Bacteroidia > Chitinophagales > Saprospiraceae > OLB9. The sequence continues at coordinate 17,741 of DLGT01000112.1, read as the reverse complement.
GATTATGAGCTAGACGTAGATAATCCATACAGCGATTCGGTCACAGAAGAAGATAATACTTTTACACCAGATACGGTTCCATATCCACAACATGAATTCAATTGGAGACATTATGGATATAACATTAGGGTAATGATAGACAAAGCCCTAAAAATGGAAGAAGGTCCAGTGAAAAAAGGTTTTGTGGAGACTATCTTATCATACATGAAGTTGTCTTACCGTACATGGAATAAAGAGCATTTTGTAAGTGATGATATTATCATTTCTGATCTTGCAGTGATGTCAGGAAACAAACTTAGTGTGGACGATGATCATACTATTGCCGTTATTACAAAAAATAACCTGCCCAACGCAAGTATCAATACCTTTAAAACACCTAAAAAACCAAATAAACCGAACAATAACAACAATAATAATCAGAATAAAAACAAACCAAGACCAAATAATGGACCTCCTAAAAAGAGAAAATAATTCCATGTTTTGATACAGGTAATAATACAAAAGCCCTTGATTTTACAATAAAGTCAAGGGCTTTGTTTTTTATAAAAATGTGAACTTTTATAATAATAAATCATATCATCTTTTCAGGGTTTTAATGTCAAAATTCGCTTGTTTGTTATAATCATAACATCCCTACGGGATTAACGAAAATGATGATGAAGGTTTCAATCATGTAATCCAATTCATAATGGATGACAAGATTATTGGGATGTCATCCATTATTGGTAATAATGAGATTCTCTATCAAAGGTAATCCTAACTGCATGACATGATTGATAACGACATGATCCGTTTATTTCAAAATGATAAATTCTGTGCGTCGATTGTTTTGGCGGCCTTGTGGTGTATCATTTGAATCTCTAGGAATGGTCTCTCCTTTACCATCATATTTTATACGAGATGGGTCAATGCCAGATTTTTCTAATGCTAGAGTGACCGCTTTTGCTCTATTGAGCGAAAGTTCCATATTTGCTTCATCATTACCTACATTGTCGGTGTGTCCGGTAATCAAAATCTTCACTTTTGGACTATCATTCATCATTTTTGTGAGTAACGCTATTTCGGTATCCGATGTCGGCAATAGTTCTGCTGATCCAGTACTAAAAAATATGTTTTGGAGTACAACAGGCGTAGAAACTGTGTCATTGGTTGTATTAATAATTGGCATCAACTTGATATCAAGCCTATATGGTTCTGGTAAAAGGATGACTTCTGTTAAATCAAAATTTTTAGTGTAGTACACATAACCATCTTTGAGCACGATACATGCATAATTATATCCGGCGGTAATCCCTGTGATAAAAAAGCCATCATCATCAGTATCAAATTTAAATACTTCTGTATTCAAGTCTAAATTTTTGATGATCACTGTGGATTTTAGTAATTGACCACTGTTGATGTCTCTGATTGTTCCTTTAACATAATTACTTGGTCTTGGTCTCGCTTTTTCGTAGAGTTTTGCCATGTATAGATCCAACTGTTGGAGCTTTTCTCCAGTTTTGTAATCCACATCACTAGCAAAATAGGCTGTCTCTCCGTCTACCGAAACAACAAACGAGCCTTCAGCTCCTTCCGTATTTATGGGATATCCTATGTTTTGTGGTTCGGTCCATTTATTTGTGTTCAAATCTTTTCTACTATAATAAATATCAAAATCTCCCATTCCTGGACGACCATTAGATCTGAAATAAAGGGTCTGTCCATCCGCATGCAGGAATGGAGTCTCATCTCTACCCGTACTATTTATCTCAGGACCTAGATTGATGGGTGTCACCCAAGCATTATTTTCATTACGGTAAGTCATCCAAATATCAGCCGCACCGATACTTCCTTTGCGATTACTCGAAAAATAAAGTGTCCTTCCATCTGCCGACAATGTAGGTTGCGAGTCCCATCCAGCTGAATTGACTTTATGGCCCATATTGACGGGAATTGTCCATTCATCATTCATAAACATGGAGTAATAAAGATCACAACCACCGAATGCATCTTTACGGTCACAGGCTGTAAAAACGATATATTTGCCATTAGAAGATAAGGCGAATGCACCTTCATTTCCACCCGTATTTAATGATTCTATGGGTGTAGCAGGACGAAATCCAAGGCTATCTGACAAGGAGATATAAAAATCTTCTTGACCTATAAAATCATTTTTGTGCTGAATATTCCTTGTAAAAATGATAGATGAGCCATCTACCGCTATACTTGGAGAATATTCTAAATAAGATGAATTGATATTTGGTCCCAAATTGATGGGTTCGAATGATACAGGATTTTTTAATGCGTGGTCCTTAAATCTGAGATTATCCCTTAATGAAGTAGCTTTGGCAATTTTGTCATTTTTAGACTTTTCTCTTTTTATGTACTCGTCAAATGAATTTGCAGCATCTAGATATTTGTTTTGTGATACCTGTGACATTGCCATAGAATAATACATTTCAGTATCAAATTCAGGGTCTACGGCTATGGCACTTGAAAATAATGACTCAGCTTTCGCAAAATCTTTTGCAGTGAAGTGGTTGCTAGCCAATCTCAATATACCTTCTACAAATTGTGGTTGCGTCTTGAGTAAATCTGTAAATTTTGCATTGCTTTTTTTAAGATCTCCTTTCTGTGCGGCAACTTTTGCATCATTGTATAATTTGAGTTCTTTAGTATTAAGCGATCCTTTTAAGATCGCTTGACCTGAAGATAACCAAGGAAGTGCAAAGACTAGCAAACAAACTATTACTCTGAAAGTGATCATATACGTTTAAGTTTCTTTTGATTTTAATTTAAAAATTCTTTAGGTACCTTGATTACTAACGACCAACCAGCACTTTGCAGTGCCATTTCCATCATTTTTATATATTCAGTTTTTTGTTTTTCTGCAGTGGCCAATAATTCTGCGTTATTTGCTTTGGTCGCAATGTAATCTTTTGCTTTTTTATTGATCATATTATACTCTTGCGTCGTAAACTTATTGAAAGTACCCTGAGTAATGTCATAATAATCTAGATTATGGTCGATGGACAAGATTTCAGCATTTGGCAATTCATTAAGTGTAACCGTTTTGCTTAGGCTATCAATACTGATATTCACCTTTTCAAAATCGTAACCCACTGAGACTTTTGCAGTGACCCTTAGCAGTATTTTTTTACTAAATAAATTAAAGAAGTCATAATCGTAAGTCTCTTTGTAATCATATAACTCAGAAAACTGACCTTCCACACTGATGAGTTTGGTGACAGTTTTTATTTTTTCTAACATGATGGTTGTATTCTCAGCTTGTCTTGCTGGAAATAATTGCGTTTTGGCAATAAACCAAAACCCTACCATGAATGCTATCACAATAATACTAATAAAAACTATCTGCCTTACGGTAAATCTTAACATCTTAATTTATTTTTGAACTCAAATCGTGTTTAAGGCCTGAATAGGATTTTAATACTGCTTTTATGGAGCCTACAGACACAGGTGATTCTATCAATAATGGAATTTTGTTACGGTCATCAGAGACCCACATCGTCATTTTGTCTCCATCTTTAAATACATTTCCGCCTACAAGATCTGGCACCATTTTGATTGTTTTAAAATCTCCTAAACCTTTGATATCTTTTGTTTCTTTACCACCATATCTGATATTGACAGGTAAAACTTCTTTGTCAAAAAACATATCTAGTCCTATTTTATCACCTTTTTTAAGGTTTGAAGTTTCTAGATTTCTAATATTATACATATTTGATACAATATCATGCATACAATTGTTCAACCTATGCATTTGTGGTTTTGCACTATCTTTGGTTTTACCATGGTAGGTCATGGCCACATTTCTTTTTTGGTCGAAAGAGATACTATCATAAAGACGATAATTGCCTTCTTCGATAATTCTTACAAAATTGCGTGGCAACATAGTAGATTTGTCTACTTTTGAGTAAAAATAATCATTTACCTTAAATATACTTTCGTAACTCGAATAGGTTTTGCCCAAAGCTCTCATTTCGTAGGCACTTCCCACATCTTTCACAGAAAAAACGACTTCTCCCGCTGGAACCCAAATAAAACCCAATTGATAATACAGCTTATAAACTAGCTTTTCGCCATGTTGAAATGTTTGGTTGGTCAATCCACATTGGTCATTGGACGATACAATATTATGATTTACCACAGGAGTAGAAAATGCTGTCAGCAAAACTGCAATCGTTAATCCTGAAAGTAAAGTGGTTAATTTTGATGATAATGTCATGGTGTATTTCTATTTTGAATAAAATCTAAGAATAAGAAATTTTGTTGTTCCTCTTAGGTAAAGTAGAAAGTCATTTCTTGAAATAAGCTTTCACATCAAATCTGGTTAAGATCATAAGCCCGACCAATGATGGGAAAATAAGATTGACAAACCAAAGAATAAATGTCGCCACCAAAGCGGTCAGTTCGACAATACCCAAGGATGACCATACCAAAATAGCCAACTCTCCACGTGCCAGAATACTTAAAAAAGCAGGTAAAGGTATGCCTGTTTGTATTAAATATATTGAAGCAATGCCACCACTCAATTCCAAAAAGTCATTCTGAACTCCTAAGAATTTTAAGATGAGGAAATACTGTGTGAAATAGATACTGTACCTTAATAGAGATATCAATATGATCTTATTTAATAAAGGCACCGTATATAAATCAAGGGATTTTAGCTTCGAACTAATTTTCAAGAAATACTTCCATTTCAAAAAGCGTTCAACAAATTTTGCCACTTTTGGCAACTTGTAGTAGATGAAAATCAGAATTCCGATTTGTAATACTACTGCAATACTAAACGTAATATGGTCCGAGTAAGTAACATTAAAAATAGATTTAAGAAAATAATAACTAAATACTAGTCCTATCACGACATTGCAAAGGTTCTGAGCAATGCTGCCTAGCAAGGTGGCAGAGATGACTTGTGGTTTGTGATTTGGGTCTGAAGTTAATAACCTTCCACCGTATTCTCCTATTCTAGCTGGCGTGGCAATACCTAATGCGATGCCAGATAATACAGTCTTAAGGGCATCATTCAAACTCAATACTATATGAGGAGACATTAATATTTGCCATTTTTTAGATTCTAGAAACCAATTGACAGGCATGAGCATGATGCTTAAAATCAAAAAACGAAAATCCCAATACATAGACTGACTCTCCCATGAACTGATTAATGCTTCATAGCCTTTACCATGCGCTACTTGATAGTACAGCAAGCCACAGATAATCAGAATCACAACAAATTTTAGTATTCGCAGTAGCTGAGCCAATGATTTGATTTGGATGAACAAAAAAAGAGTCTATTCCGAAAAGGCTTAGATGTAGAAGTAAAAAAATACTATTTCTTACTACACTGATAATCAACTATTTCCCTTTAGGGTAAGGGTAGAAAACGGTTGATTATCACAAAACGCTTATTTTCGGAATCTACTGACAGTACAAAAGTAGTTTTTAATGATGAGAAAAGCGTATGGTTATCTAAAAATGCATAACGTTTAAGTGTTCTAATAAATTTACAATTCTAAAAATTCTTGATAGCCATATAAATAAAACCATTTATCTTTACCATTCAGAATACACACAACTTTGATATGACCATTTCCTGTATAGTAGCCACAGCCCATAATAGCGTGATAGGTAAAGACAATGATATACCTTGGTATCTACCTGCGGATCTTCAGTATTTCAAAAAAACGACGCTCAATCACCACATTATTATGGGTAGAAACTGTTATACATCGATAGGCAAACCACTGCCTAAAAGGACAAATGTGATCGTAACTAGAGACCCTTATTTCATATCGAGCAACTGTCTTGTAGCAAGGTCCATACCTGAAGCGATACACATGGCACACGAAAATGGTGAAACAGAAGCTTTTATCATAGGTGGCGGACAGATATATGCACAATCAATGGATCTTTGTGACAAATTATACCTGACAGAAGTAGATCTTACGGTAGATGGTGACATTTTTTTTCCAGCATTAGATATGAATCAATGGGAACTGATATCTGAAGAAAAACACAATAAAGACGACAAAAATGATTTTGATTATACATTTAAAGTTTTAAAAAGAATACGATATGACTAATTCACCACTTAAGGAAGAGTTTATTCATTTTTTGTGGAGAACCAAAAAACTCCCAATAGATGGATATGTAACTACAGATGGGAAAGTGCTAGAAATCTTGGACTTTGGTATTTATAATGTGGATGCAGGACCTGATTTTTTTAATGGAAAAATAAAAATAGATGGTACCATTTGGGCTGGAAATATAGAGATGCACGTCTTCAGCTCAGACTGGCAAAAACACAAACATCAGCATGATAGCGCTTACGACAATGTAGTACTTCACGTTGTTTATGAAGATGACAAACCTGTGTTAAATACCGACAATATACCAATACCGACTTTAGCGCTAAAGGGAAAAATACCAAAAATATACCTAGACAACTACCTCAATCTAGTCCAATCGCAACAAAAAATCCCGTGTGAATCCATCATCCATAAAGTAAGTGAAGAAAAGATAAACTTCTGGAAATTTACCCTAGCTGTAGAACGTCTAAGCAATAAATCTAGTTTTGTAAATGACATTCTGACTTCTACAGGCCATGATTGGGAAGAGACATTGTACGTTATGATCGCTAGATATTTTGGAAGTAAGGTCAATACAGAGCCATTCGAACGACTAGCTAGGAGTCTGCCGCTTCAGATAGTTCAGAAAAATAAAGATAAAAGACAAACACTAGATGCACTGTATTTTGGTCAAGCGGGTATGCTGATGGCCAATTACACGGATGAATATTTTGAAACTTTAAAATCTGAGTATCAATACCAACAAAAAAAATACAATTTACAACCCATCGATCCTGTGGCTTGGAAGTTTAGCAAGCTTCGGCCAATGAATTTTCCTACCGTACGGATTGCTCAATTTGCTGGGCTTATGTATCGTGTAAGCTTTCTATTCAGTCAGATAAAAGAAGCTGATAATGCTGCGGAAATCAAAAAAATACTCACATCCGACATCAGTGAATATTGGAAAACGCATTACAGATTTGGATTAGTCTCTACAGATAAGACCAAAAATACAGGAAGTAATTTTATTGACCTTCTGATGATCAATGCCATTGCGCCCGTTCTGTTTTTGTATGGCAAGGTCAATGATGAGGAGACCTATATAGATAAGGCTATATCCATCATGGAATATCTTCCTGCTGAAAAAAATAATATCATCACCCTATGGAATGAGCTAAACATAAAAGCAAAAAATGCCTTTGACTCACAAGCTCTCATCCAACTCAAAACAGCGTACTGTGATCAGCAGCGATGTCTTTCTTGTAAGATAGGGAATGAGATCATGAGTGGGAAGTGAGCTTGATGGGTGATATTTAACTCATTGGTGTTTGGGATAATCTTTTTTCATTGTTTTTTAATTTGCATATCGGGATAGAAATATCTAGAGAATAATTGTTTAGTACTTGTCATAATTTCTATGCTAATGAAAAATTAAATTTTAATCCATTGATAATCAGTAAAATAAGGAAATAAAAAATATTCTAAAAAACATTGTCATATCAAAATAAAACACTATTTTTGTACAGTTAATAGTAGTCTTTTAAAAAGTAAGATGCCCTAAATCTTAGGCATTACTTCCTATCTAAAATTATCTGTATCAACATTAATATAGTAGATATAAACGTCGATAAATAAAGTATTCATCTGCATTTATTCATAATCCATGTGAAAATATTAGAGATTCACTTAGATATTTAAATGATTCAGATAAAATTATTAATAATCCATGTCAATATATTCTGTATCCACATGAATATTTTCTGAATCCACATGGATACAGAAAATATCCATGTGGATTTTTTCTGTATTCAGATCAATATTTAATGTATTCATCTGAGTTACGATGTTTTGTTAAAGTGTTTCTTTGCAACACTTCAAGATTACTAAGAAACGAGTAAAGGTTTCTTTGCAACACTATAAGATTACTAAGAAACGAGTAAAGGTTTCTTTGCAACACTATAAGATTACTAAGTAACGAGTAAAGGATTCTTTGCAACACTATAAGGTTATTTAGTAACGAGTATAGGTTACTTTATAACATTCAAACGTTACTTGATAATACTTAAGTAAAACTTTAAAAACACTTAATGCTACAAATAAATACTTACGCTGTAAAAGCCCAGATAGAATCATAGTGTAAAACATTCAATATAATTGTACTTATGGAGCCGTAAGGCGTTAAATTTTAATTTATTCTATTAATTGGCAATAATATATGGGAATTATAATGTTTTATATATCTTTGTATCAGGTAAAATATTATTTTCGTTTTTATGTGAAGAATAACATTAGCAATCAATTATCGGTGAAATATAGCACAATATTATGTCAAAAAATAAATTAAATATATCCACTATAAATATTCATTTTTAACTTAAATCTGCAAACTATGATGAAGTATTCTTTATTATTTGTCCTTTTGGTATTAAATATATTTATCTCAAGATTATATAGTCAATGCGATCCTGGTCCTTGCAAAGTTTGTAATGTAAGTGCCACGATAACAGCTATTTCGGGTGCAAACATAATAAATGGAAATTCAATCATTAATGGCAGTGTAAATCCAAACGTAGTAGCAACAGGTGCAAATCCATTAGAAATAGCATCATCATCATGTGGCGAAATTACCTTGTCAGTTATGTTGGATTTTGAATGGGATAAGGGCGATCGGAACAATTGGTTGCATGGTATAAGTTTTCAAAAATCTCCCAATTGGTCAGCTGGTAAAGGAGTCATTATACCGTATGATCCAGGTTGGATTTTTCTTGATTCTATAGTTGGCCTTTGTTCTAGGAGAAAATATAATAATGGTTATTATTGGGATCCTGTAGGTAGAAGTTGTGCTACATCAGGCAATAGATCTTCGTTCAATGGGACTAGATGTGCAGACACTCAATCATGTGAAGCTACATCAAACTTTCTAAAAGATGGAGATCCTAGAGATAACTGGGGTATTTCTTGTAGAGATGATTGCCCTAAATTTGGATTTGATTTGACTTACTGTCCACACAGTGGAGGGACACGAAACGAGATCATAACCTTTATTTTGACTGAAGATGGCGAAACTGGTGGATGGCATAATTCTGGGTCTTGTATTTTTAGCTTAAATTTTCCTATTGTTATTAATTCTGCAGGTCTTCAACTCCCTGAAATCATTGGTCCTATTTGTCAAGATAGCTGTGTAGTTTTGGACGCAGGTATTGGTTGTGATTCATATTTGTGGAGCACCGGAGATACATTGTCAAATATACAAACTTGCCTTACCGAAACTACAGATTTTAGTGTCACAGTTACTTCAGAAACTGGTTGTAGGTTGGAAGGATCCGCAAAAGTGCTAGTTATTCCTTGTTGTACAGCAAATGCCGGATCACTACGGCTTTCCACTAATGAAGCTTGTAGCAATGATACCATTTATTTTGATGTAACAGATTCAAATACTTCTAATGATTATTCCAATATGTTATGTGTGTCGGATGAATCAGGTAAAATACTCCAAATTTTTATAGGAACTTCTGGGAAATATATTCCAAAGGAGTGCGGTAAATTATTATTACATTCATATAATTACTTGGACGATGGAAGTATCACCTTGCCTTCTTTGGGTTCAAATATATATGAGATTAATTGCCAATCAATTTGTTGTACCATGATACAATCCTCTTTTATGGTTGTGGAAAGAGGTAGTCCGGAATTAATTAACCCACCCAATGATATCTCTTTGACATGTATAGATTTATTACCTTCAATGAATAGTTTGGCGTTTACAAATAATTGTATGGCAAGCGGAATAGCTTTGGGTACAGAAGTTGTGAATAGTTTTCCTTGTGGTGAAGACACTATAATAAGGTCGTGGACAGCGTCAAGTATTTGTGGTAACACATCCACTCACGTACAATTAATTACAATCGAACAAATAACACCTCCAAGTATTGAAGAGCTTGCACCAGAGACAACAGTTAGTTGTAAAGATGTGATGGATGTTTTGGGAAAGGATGCATACTACACTAACTTAGGAGAAGGAGATTGTTTGATCAATGGATATATTATACCCCAAATAACGGGAAGTCATGATATTTGTGGTGGTCAATATGTAGAAACTTGGGAATATTTATCTGATTGTGGTGAAGTAATTATTAGAAATAGAAAAATGATTGTTGAACCTGCTCCACAAGCAATTTTTGATAGCTTACCAGATGATATTACATTATCTTGTAAAGATTTTTTTGATTTTAGTCCATCCAATTTAAGATTTTCTAATGGTGAACTAGGCATGTGTGAAATCGCTGGTGTAGCTGAACCTATTGTGAGTGGCAGTCCTGATATTTGTGGTGGGAAACTTGAGTTAACATGGGAATTTAGAGATGTTTGTTCAAGAATAACAAAGCATACCCAACACATAAATGTGGAAAGCACCCCAGAGATAACATTTGTAGATCCACCTACAGATATTACTATAAGCTGTGAAGATATGCCACAAGGAGCACCTGACATAAAGGTAACAAATTTTCAACAAGGTCCTTGTGAAATCACAAAATTTGTAAGCCCAGTTAAAATAGGAACTGTGGGTAGATGTGGAGGGAGTTTTGTCTATAAATGGGAAACAGTAAGTCCTTGTGGAAAACAAATTGTTCATGAGCAAAAAATTACAGTCCTACCTAGTCCGAAAGCAGCGTTTATCAATACGCCACCATCTCAAGTTAATGTAAGTTTTGAAAATGCTCCAACATCAGCTCCAATGCTGAAGTTGAGCAATAACAATATCGGAGACTGTCTGATTGAGACCAATATACTTCCTATTATATCCGGTTCTGTGACAAAATGTGGTGGAACCCAACAAATCTTATGGTCTTATGTCGATGAATGTGAAAGAGAAACGGAATTTACCCAAACAGTCATCATTGATCCCACGCCACAAGGTGTTTTCAAAAATGTTCCTGCAAACATGACCATTGATTGTGAATCAATACCTGAAAATACGTTTGCGTTAGCACTGAGTAACGGACAATATGGAATTGGGGCAATAATTGACACCGTTTATCCAACTATTGAAGGTGTTTTTTCGATATGTGGCGCAACTGTCACTAATACTTGGTTGCACACCGATACTTGTGGAAGGCTTACTTTCGCATCCCAGTCAATCACTAATATGCCCGCCAATTCGCCAGAATTAGATTCATTACCGCCTGATATTACAGTTAGCTGCAAAAATGTCCCAGACGATTTTATCCCTTTGTCATATACCAATGGGTTACAAGGGTTTTGCGGAATCTCTGGCATAGTGAATGTCGTAAGGACTGGATTCAATAATCTTTGTGAAGGTGTTTTGACAGATGAATGGAATTTTACAGATATTTGCAATAGAAACTTTGTTTACAGTCGCAAGATAAATAAAATAGAAGAGCTAGTGGTTATGCCAAATATAATAACTGCTTCGGGCGGATCGCCAAATAATGCTTTTACTGTATATGGAAACCTAACGCTTAAAAGAATTGTGTCTATGAAAATCTTAGATCGATGGGGAAATTTGATTTTTACAGACCAAAATTTTCTACCAAATGACCCATCTCTCGGATGGCATGGAAAAATAAATAATATGGATGTCCTTACAGGTGTTTATATTTACATAGTAGAGGTAGAAATGACATCTGGTGAAAAGAAGTTGATGACTGGAGATATAACGGTTATCAAATGATATAGATTTTCATTAAGTTTTGACCAAAAGACTTTAACCAAACATGATGTTTTCGCAGAAGTAGTGTATATCGAAACTAACCTCCCATAAAACAAAAAATCCCTAATCAATTAAGATTAAGGATTTTTTTAAAACAGGAATTTCACCAAGATTATTATCAAATAGCCAAATTCTATCTTCATCCCCTGATTTGTATCTGAGATATCTACCACCCTGATCATAGGCTTCAACAATTCTGATATAGTATTTGATAGGTCTTATCTATCTCACCATTAATACTCTTTTATTAATTTGTTTTCCTCCTGCCAATTCGATTTGCAATATATAGGCACCGGCATTTAATGAACCTAGATCTATAAAATCAGCTTTAGGAGATTGAATAAGGACTTGACCATTTACAGAAATTATCCTTAACCTCTCTATTTGATTATCATTTCCTGTCGAAGTTATGTAAATTTCTGCCGAAGTAGGATTAGGATATATTTTTATCCCATCTATAAATTCTTCCGTCATACTACTCAAAACAAATGAAGTAGTAGACGTACAACCATCAAAATCTACAACGGTTACTACCATATTGTTTCCTATTGTGTCTACAGTCACGTCATAAGGTTTGACACCTCCGGTCACGATAACCGATTGATTTGCAATACTGATCTGAATGGTGTCAAGTTGGCAGCAAACGTCTACATTCCCATTGTTAGATGGCGGACCATTTGGATAATAAAGATCTATGATGGATTGGAGGATATTGGTACGTTGTGTGGCTTCAGCTTCATCATAAGTCAATGATTTTAGGTAATGCCAACCTACGCCATAATCAGGATCAGCCGTGGGGCCTTCCGAGAAGAGGTCTGGATATACTGACTGTGCATAATTTATAAATTCCGTTTTATCCTTAGGAATCAGCTTTTTATACTCTTGGATTCTATTGTAGACTGTAAAAGAAGGTAGAATGCCCAATTGAGTTAGTGTATCCTGCATCCTAATTGAATCTTGCGGAAGAATTCCAAAAACATGAAATAGCGGACGTAGATCTGCTTTTGCTGCTACGGACATTCTGACTATTCTCTTGTCATTATCCTGATCATTGATGCCATGATTAATGCCATTTTCAAAGTCTATGGATTCTTGTTTCCAGAAATTTCTAAGTGGACACCATCCGAGTATATTGACGATTTCAAAATAGTGTCCGTATCCTCTATGCTGGTATCGTACTTCATCAGTTGTTGTATTTGATATATCTCTCTTTATACCAAAAGTTCTAGATACCATCCTATGCGTAGCAGTCTTGTCGATATTGAATGTATTAGGAACGAAGCTATAATTTACAGCTTCATTCAATGCTACACCCAAGCCATAATTCAATGCCATGATATATGGGAAATTGACCAATGCTTCTTCTTCACCCGCAAATTTGGAAAAAGCAAGCGCATGTCCCATCTCGTGAAAGTTGGTCTCATCATCAGGTCCAGGACCGTTAAGAAAATAGGCTGGGCCAGGTACATCGGTATAGTTGAGTGGCGTATTGGACATTGGGTAACCGATAGAATAAACGCCCGTACGAATATCTACATCTGTTATCATGTACATATTGTGTTTGTCAGGAATGATCTGTCTTGCCAAAATAGAATTCATACCCCTTAAGGCTGTCTCCCAGTCCACCATGGTTTTTATGAGGTCGTATTGTCCTGGCACAATAGCATGTTTAGGAATGGTAAACATCACATTTTCTGTTTCAAAAACTGCCCAAGGTCCAGGTTTATTAAGTTCTGCATCAAAGTCTGGTGTGGTATAAAACGACTTCATCGAAAAGAAAGGCGCTTCTACACCGTTGTACACACCGACTTCGACAATACCCTCATTCGCACCATATGGGACAAGGATAGAAATTGCTCCACCAAAGGGATTGAACACTTCAATGGTGGTAGAATCGATAGGAAATAATTTTGATATCCGATCAAACCTTCGAAACTCGGGACGATCCGTCAAGTCCCAATCATGGGATCCTATTCTAACCCAATATTTTTTGCCTACTAAGCTATCGGGGACTGTAATCATGGCTACACTGCCTGGAGATAAGTACATTCCTGTAGGACGAAGTGCGTGCTCCATTCTATCTTGATTAATGTCATAGTACGGATTCAGGCCATCAGGGTCTACAAAATTAGCACGAATAAGGACTGTTTTGCGTATAGACGAATCCGAAGGTGGAGCCACATATCTAGGGAAAGAAATGCAAGCATCATACTTCCACCCATTCAAGTGTTGTGGATAATCTTTATAAACAGCGGGTGTAAAAATGTGATCGAACATTCCTTGCTGCAGTGCAAAAACAGCACGTTCTAACTCCAAACCAGGAGCGGCATTAGGTTCCTTAGAAAAGCCATTTTTAGTTTTGGTATTCACGAATAGTGCTCCAAATATATCGTCATAATCCTTAACAACACTTTTAGCTAGTAATATAGTTGACTCATTGTTGGCCAGGCATTCTGGAAATATGGTAAAAATATTTCTTATCAGTGTCAGTTCTGGTGCGCTAAGGGTGATGTTTGCATTAATGTGGGACTGAAGATCATTGAGAGAATTGAGTACTCGATCGCATGCGTCTGAACAATTTACAATGGACATTGCAGTCGATTTTATGTCATCAGCACCTTCATAAACAAGCGTGCCATCCACATACAGCTTGCATCCACCAGGTGCAAATATACCATCTCCATAAGTATCATAAATCTTGAAAACCAAACAGGTGTTTGATGGAATGCAAATACTATCAGCGTAATTTGTATTGCCTAGGTAAACTCTTCCTTGCCCACCTTGTAGTATAACTATTCCCGCCAAGTCAGTGAGCGTCCAATACGTTTCATCTCCATAAGCATCTGTAAATATATCGACTTTTACTTTTACTTCATTCGATGTACATTGAGAAAAAAGGTGGGTAGTACATAGTGTAAGCAAGGAGATGATTGTTAATAATGTTTTCATTTATTTTGATTTATGATAACGTTGATCCTTAATAAAGCGATGCGCACTTCTAGTAAAAGATAGTATAAATACTTTCAAAAACAAATGTAATAAAGTATTAGGATAACATGGTGTTTTACAATCGTAAATTATTTGTAGTTTGAACAAGTATAATCGTCCTAACATAAAGTGTGGAATCTCAAAGATTTAATATATTGGTTTGCAGTATTTGAATCAGAATGATTTCATCTTACAAAAGTGTAGGATCCGCCACAATCTGAATATTTTTCTTAACGCTACCATAAAAAATATGTGACGAAAATACTTAATCCATCGATAACCACCCATAAAACAAAAAATCCCTAATCAATTAAGATTAAGGATTCTTTATATGGGTGGGCCCACCAGGACTTGATTAGTATTTGATTATCAATACAATAAAACTCAATTGTAATTAACTGCCTGATTGACTGCCTTATTTTATCAGCTAAACAGAAATCGTGCTAAAATTTTATGATTTCACCTTTTAATAATCTGCATAAAAACTACTTTTTTATTCAATCATTAGAAACCTCAAATTCAATATATCTCCTTAAATCATGGCTTTTACCAGAATCATAAAATTTTCTTAAATTTTTATCAATTATTCTATTCATAAATTTTTCATATTGACCCATTGACTTCTTTAGTTGTTCAATTTTTTTGGTGTTTGCTAAAATATCAAGTTCAATTAACTCTAAATCAGACAACACAACTCTTTGACTAATAGAATTATACTTTACTTTTAACCCTTCAAGATTTTGAAACATATTATTGTTTTCTTTCAATAAACTATCAATAACAGTAATATAAATTTTTTTGTCCTTAAATAAACATTTAATCATTTCTTTATAGCTATCAAAATCAGATTTATAGTAATTTTCCAAATTTATACTGAGTTTATTATAATCTTCCAAGCTCTTTTCCCTTTCAAATATAACGTTTTTTGTTTTTTCTGAAATGTTAAATAACTTATCATTCAATAATTTTAGATTTTCTAAATTTTTAGAAAGTGTATCAATGGTAACCATTTTAAAATTTATTGAATCTGCAATATTTAAAGTTTTGGTGGCTGTTTGTGTATCTTTAGCTCTATCTTCATAATCGTTCCAACTAATTATTGTCGAGACTACAAAAACCAATATGCCAATAAGTAAAATTATGTTAGTATAATTTCTTTCATTTGACCCTTCAGTGTTTGAATTTGAATGCCGTGTTTGGAATAATAATAAAAGCCACAATAACAAGTTTGATATCAAACTAATAATAAAAGACATATTAAATTTAGTTTATTACTAAATCTAAGACAAAAATTCTGCCAAATATCTTTTTGTAGTATATCTTGATCTAACTTTTTTAGAATTTACTAAGGATCAATCAGTTGATTTTGAATTTCATGATGTGTAATTTCAGATATTTCAGGATCAATTTTGTTTCCTTTTCTATTTTTTATATCAAATTTTAGAGTTTGCTCAAATTCATGTTTTATAAATTCTCCGACATACTTTAATGATATAATTATGGATTCTTGATTTAATACGTTATTAATAGTTAAAATATAATTATAATTTCTTTCAATTAAGGCCCCATCTAAAGAAATTTGGTTGTATTTTCTTTTGGATGAATTGGGAATTGGATCGACTTTTATCAAGTCAAATTTAAAATCTTTTTTATCTTTTATGTAAAAATTAAAATTAGCCCCAAGACTAAAAAAATCAATTTTAATCTTGTTTTTCTTATTAATATCATAAGCTGTACTTTTAGGTAGATAATGTGTGTAATCATCATCTTGACCATTAATCCTAAAATCTTTAAACTCAATCTGTGGTTTTACAATATCAATAAACTCTATATTTTCAAAAAGATTTTTTGTCATTCTTTCAAATATAGCTTTAGCTATTTCTACTTTATCATCTTCGTTTTTATCTGAGTATATTTTTATTGCACTATTAGCTAATTCTATTTTTGATGTCGCCTGCATATGGTTTAATTGGTTATTTAAGGCTTTCTGACTTTCATCTTGAGCTTTTGACGACTTTCTTAATTCTTCCCTTGTTAATTCAAGTTCTTTCATTTGCATTATGATAGTTATTATAACACCTGCAAAAGCTAACCCAGAGAATAGAGCATTTAACCCACCAAACATATCTCCAAATAGTCCATGTTTTTCATTAAGTTTAAGTGTTATTATGTCGAAATGAGTTAAACATTTAAAGTACCCCCAAGTAATTATCAAAATTATTATACAAACTATTATAAACAATAATATATAATTATGTCTAGCTGTGTTACTTTGGGAATCCATAAACTAGATTTTTGTTTTTAATATATATGTATTTTAACCAATTGATAAATATTTCAAATAAAATTTATGGACTTTAGGTCATCTTTCTCATTTGCAGTACAAATACTAAGCCAAAAAAAAGGGTCGGAGTTTTGACAGTTTGCACACTTTACGAAGCCTGTGGGGTCATGTAGTTTTGTTGATCATTTACGAAGTCCATTTCTTTTGCGTAGGAAGCAATTAAAACAAGAATACTATTTAATAATTATTTCTAATTATTTATGTCGCCAATTGTGCAATTATAATGTATCACAATATTTTATTTTCAGAAAAATACATATAATGATTTATAAAAATACTATAATTGCAATACGTTTTAACAAAACCAACATGTCAGACATAATTAAAAAAGAAAACGAATTTAATGAGTTAGATAAAATTATAATATATTGGTTTGATAGAACAGCGAAGTGGAATACATCATTACTAAATTTAAATCAAATGTCTAATTTAAAACTATTAATAAAACAATATACAGAATCACATCTGTCCAAAATAAATTAAAATGACATGGCAGAAATGTCCCATCTTGTGGGTGCAACCATTAACACGCCATGTCAGGGATAAAAGTAAGCGTATTCAGCCAAATATTAGCACTTGTTGATAGAAATATTTGTAACAAGTTAGT
>DLGT01000091.1 GCA_002482845.1 Saprospiraceae bacterium UBA7687 | reverse complement strand
CTTACTAACGAACGAAATACCCCATTTAATGCGGCCTTAACGGAACTTTAACGCTATTTCTGCTGACAGTCGGATTAAATAAATTTTTACACTTTAAATTTTAACACTTTTCTTAACATTTCTCTGCTTCACTTTCGACCATTATGCTGAGAGCAACGAAGACTGATGAGCGAAAGTCCTTAATCCGCATCACTTTCAACATCTATAATACAACCATCTAAACCCTGTCCCACTAGGGACAAAATATAGGTAGAAAAAACATCGAAACCCCATCCCCGTGCCTTTAGATACGGAACAACAACCCAAATGATATGCTACCGATTTTTGTCACGCCTTAGCGTCTTCGAGCCTTAGTGGCAATCTTATTTCCCAAAAAATCTGCGCAATCTGCATAGTCTGTGAGATATAAACCTATTATCTCTTCCCCATGATTAAATCGTGGATTACCCTTTTAACAAAAAATCTTTTGTCTAATTGATCCCGAAACCCTGTCCCACTAGGGACAAAATATAGGTAGAAAAAACATCGAAACCCCATCCCCGTGCCTTTAGGTACGAAACAACAACCCAAATGACATTCTACCGATATTTGTCAAGCCTTAGCGTCTTCGAGCCTTAGTGGCAATCTTATTTCCCTTTAAAAAATTCTTCAAAATCAATCCATTTCCTTATCAAAATAACTTATCTTTATAGCGGCTTCTGATACAAAATATCAAATATTACCGCAAATTTGAATTTCATACCAAATCTAACCAAAAACTCACCAAAACTACCATTTTTTACCAATAACTAAATAGGGTTGTCCCGACCTTGTCCCAAGGTTGTGCCGAGGTTGCCCCGACCTTGGCCCGACCACGCTTTACTGATGCTTTATATACACTCCCACTATGCTCCGTATACCATCTATCAAAACAAGCACATTGTCTCCATTATGCATGTACCTACACAACACAATTTTCACATCAACCCTTATCCAAAAGTTTGTACTTTTAACCTATTCCATTTATTTCCTAATATAGATGCACAACTCGACTTTACCCACCATTACATATGTAATTACTTAAACAATTATGAAAATTCAAGTAGTATTTTGTCTATTCTAAAAGTAACACATAACCAAAGTAGTAAAAATTGAATAATGAGCATAAAGACCAAGTAAATGATCAAAATAGTTACATTTTTGGATATTTATCAAAATACCACACATATAAAAATAGGGCATAGACAAAATTTAAAATTGAACCCACAATCAAATAGCCACACTATATAGCACAAACCTCTAATTTTATAAATAATCTAATTAAAATGTAAGAATTCTTACATAAATCAGCACTATTTTGGCCAAATCTCGGAATGATGTAATTTTTTTAAATAATTATACAAATTACTTCAATAAGAAATGTGTGACTTTTGTATTATCAAACAATTTGATGGTATAAATTCTAGTTTTTTAGTCGAAATCACCTTAGCAATTTAGACTATTTCGATTCGAAAATTGACAGTGAAAGTTTAAATTATTTTCTTTGGAAATATCATGGGCATTTACACAATTTTGTTTGAAAGAAGATTTTGATCTGCACCTAAATCTTTGAGTATATTTTATAATTTATTATTACTAATTTTAGTAGTTAAGTTTATCTATTTGACATAGTTATTATGTGTCCATATGGGCATATTCGAACTGTGCAGTTGATAACCATACCGTAGCTATTGCTCTGCCTTATTTCTTAACATCTTAAAATATAATTATAGCTCAAAATAATATATATATTTCTATATAAATCAACCCAATTAACACATTAAAATATTTTTTAAACAACAGATTCATGAAAAATTTAAATTTACTTATTATTTTCTATTTTACAGTAACTACATCAATCTTATCACAAACCCCAGATTTAGGTTCATCATCGAGTTTTGCCGTTTTTACAGCCATTGGGGCATTTAATAATGTAGGAGCTGCTACCAATGTAGTGGGCGACGTAGGAACAAATGTTGGCGCATTTAATGCCTTTCCACCTGGTGTCCTTGTGGGAGACATTCACGTGGCAGATCCTGTTTCTGTACAGGCAGCCATTGATGTAGACCTTGCTTATGCATTCACAGCTGCGCTTACTTGTGGACAAGTTTTGACATCTACTTTAGGTAATGGACAAGTACTTACACCGAATATATATTGCATCGGAGAAGCATCCACCATTAATGATACTTTATACCTTGATGGAGAGTGTAATCCAGATGGCATCTTTATTTTTCAAATTAATGGTGC
This sequence comes from Saprospiraceae bacterium UBA7687, assembly GCA_002482845.1. Taxonomy (GTDB): domain Bacteria; phylum Bacteroidota; class Bacteroidia; order Chitinophagales; family Saprospiraceae; genus OLB9. Next base: position 8,650 of record DLGT01000091.1, on the reverse strand, counting down.
ACTTTCCACTTCAACATTTGCAAACATTATCCTAACCAATTCCGCTTCCATATGTAACGTATATTGGCAAGTGAATGGTGCCGTTAGCATAGCAGAAGATGCTATTTTCAGAGGTAATATATTAGCCAATGGAGCAATCAATTTGCTTGAAGCAGCAGAACTATACGGTAGAGCCTTGTCAAGAGACGGTGCAGTTTCTTTGGCAAATAACTTTATTAGAATAGACCAATCTCCTACCCCATCCACAATCATTGCCAATGGCCCCACCACTTTCTGCCAAAACGGAAGTGTCGTCCTTTCAGGAAATTGTGGAGGTACATGGAGCAACGGAAGCACCGATCCTAGCATCACAGTGACACAAAGCGGAACTTATTCCATTACAAACACAAATGGTTGTGGTAATGCAACTTCGAATGTCATTACCGTAACAATTAATCCATCACCAACTTGTGCCATTACTGGAGATATAGTCATCTGTGATGGACAAAGCACTGAATTATGTGCAACAGGTGGTACTAGTTATATTTGGAACACCGGAGCAACAACCGATTGTATCACCGCGACCACCATTGGAACATATTCAGTTACAATCACTGATCTTAATAATTGTACTAGCTCTTGTAGTGTAGAAGTTACAACTACCAGCCCTACAGCATGTAGTATATCTGGAGACAACACCATTTGCCAAGGAGAGTCAACCACTCTTTGTGCGACACCAGGTGCAACCGGTTACTTATGGAGCAATGGTGCTTCAACGGATTGTATAATCGTTAATACCGCTGGAACTTATAATGTCACTATTACTGATGGTAATGGATGTACGAGTTCATGTAGCGTTACAGTTTCCGCATCACCAATACCAAATTGTAGCATTACAGGAGACAACATCATTTGTCAAGGAGAAACAACCACTCTTTGTGCAACACCAGGTGCAACTGGCTACTTATGGAGTAATGGTGCTTCAACAGATTGTATAACCATTAATACCGCTGGTACCTATAATGTCACCATCACAGATGGCACTGGATGTACTAGTTCTTGTAGCGTTACTGTTTCCGTATCACCAATACCAAATTGTAGCATTACAGGAGACAACACCATTTGCCAAGGAGAGTCAACCACTCTTTGTGCATCACCAGGTGCAGCTGGCTACTTATGGAGTAATGGCGCTTCAACTGATTGTATTACCGTTAATACCGCTGGAACTTATAATGTCACCATCACTGATGGCACTGGATGTACGAGTTCGTGTAGCGTTACTGTTTCCGTATCACCAATACCGAATTGTAGCATTACAGGAGACAACACCATTTGCCAAGGGGGAACAACCACTCTTTGTGCATCACCAGGTGCAACTGGCTACTTATGGAGTAATGGCGCTTCAACGGATTGTATAACCGTTAATACCGCTGGAACCTATATTGTCACCATCACAGATGGCACTGGATGTACGAGTTCGTGTAGCGTTACTGTTACAGTTTCGCCTTTACCAACATGCAACATCACAGGAGACAATACCATTTGCCAAGGGGAAACAACCACACTTTGTGCATCACCAGGTGCAACTGGCTACTTATGGAGTAATGGTGCTTCAACAGATTGTATAACAGTCAACTCCGCTGGAACTTATTTTGTCACAATAACAGATGGAACTGGATGTATGAGTTCGTGTAGCGTTACAGTTTCCGTCTCACCAATACCAAATTGTAGCATTACAGGAGACAACATTATTTGCCAAGGGGAAACAACCACTCTTTGTGCAACACCAGGTGCAACCGGCTACTTATGGAGCAATGGCGCATCAACGGATTGTATAGCCGTCAATACCGCTGGAACTTATAATGTCACTATTACCGATGGCACTGGATGTACAAGTTCATGTAGTGTGACAGTTACAGTTTCGCCGTTTCCAACATGCAATATCACAGGAGACAACACGATTTGCCAAGGAGAAACCACCACTCTTTGTGCATCACCAGGTGCAACTGGCTACTTATGGAGCAATGGCGCTTCAACAGATTGTATAACGATCAATACCGCAGGAACTTATAATGTCACTATTACTGATGGCAATGGATGTACTAGTTCGTGCAGCGTGACTGTTTCCGTGTCACCAACACCAAATTGTAGTATTACAGGAGACAACATTATTTGCCAAGGTGAAACAACCACTCTTTGTGCATCACCAGGTGCAATCAACTACTTGTGGAGCAATGGTGCTTCAACGGATTGTATTACCGTTAATACCGCCGGTACTTATAATGTCACCATCACTGATGGCACTGGATGTATTAGTTCGTGTAGCGTTACAGTTTCGGTTTCACCAATACCAAATTGTAGCATTACAGGAGACAACACCATTTGTCAAGGGGAAACAACCACACTTTGTGCATCACCAGGTGCAACAAGTTACTTATGGAGCAATGACGCTTCAACCAATTGTATAACAGTTAATACAGCTGGAACTTATAGTGTTACCATCATGAATATAAATGGATGTGTTAGTAGCTGTAGTCAAACAGTCACATTAAGTAATTTAATTATTTGTGAAATAACGGGAGAAGACGCTTTTTGCGAATCATCAGAAACTGAGATTTGTGCCAATGAAGGTAACTTTACCTACATATGGAGTACTGGTGAAACGAATAGTTGTATTTTAGTCAGCCAAGCAGGTAATTATCAAGTTACCATTACAGATGAATCTGGATGTACTAGTAGTTGCGAAAAGTCTTTAACAGTCAAACCGCTACCTATTTGTGAAATTTCAGGACTTGAGCTCATCTGCGAAGGAAGTACCAACGAAATTTGTGTGCCACCTGGTTATGAAGATTATTGGTGGGAAGATGGACAACAAACAAATTGTATAGATGGATCGATACCCGGCAATTATGCAATTACCATCACAGATAACGAAGGTTGTCAGAGCTTTTGCAATATAGAGGTGAGTATCATTCCTTCTTCAGAAATTTGTGTCATCACTGGCGAAACAGTCCTTTGTGGCAATAATGACCTTGTTATTATCTGTGCTATACCGGATCAAGAAACTTACTTATGGAGCAATGGTGAGACCACTCAATGTATAGCCGTATCTGAAGCTGGTGAATATGCAGTCACCGTATCACAAAACAAAGCCTGTATCACTTATTGTAATGTCCATGTTACCAGTCAACAAAATGACATACCACCTGTAATTTTCGCAGTCGAATCTACTAGCTTTTGTCAAGGAGATAGTATCACTTTGTATGGAAATGTACCAGGTGTTTGGAATACTGGCGAAACAACTCCGAGTATAACTACATCCATAGCTGGTAGCTACTTTTTAATCACTGAAAATCCATGTGGAGATGATTATCAGTCTAATATTATCACCATCTCTACTATTGACAATCTAGATACTTCTTCCATTTTCAGCCTGACGCCTACTACTTTTTGTGAAGGTGATAGTGTCATTTTGTACGGAAACATTCTAGGTATTTGGAATACTGGTGATACATCAGCATCCATTACTGTAACCACTTCGGGTATTTATTTTGTTACAAATAGTAATGTTTGCAATACAGTCATGTCCAATGAAATTATTGTAAATGTAATCCCACTACCTACTACTTCTATTATATTGGCGATGTCTCCTACAACTTTATGTGAAGGTCAGAGTACAGTTTTATCTGGCAACATAAATGGTACTTGGAATACTGGTGAAACCACGCCAAGTATTGAAGTGAGCATTTCAGGAGATTATTATGTCATTAATGCCAATGATTGCGATACGACCTTATCAAATAGTATTACTGTGCAAGTAAACCCTATGCCTGTTGCGTCTGCTATTTTTGCCCTAGACCCTACTTCATTCTGTCAAGGAAGTTCAGTAGTCTTGCATGGTAACACAAATGGTGTATGGAACACAGGCGCCACAACCACATCAATTACAGTAGATAACCCAGGCAGTTATTTTGTAACTAATACTAACCAATGTGGAAATGTGCTCTCCAATGCCATCCCTGTGCAAGTAACAGAAGTTCCACAATGTCATATCGCAGGAAATCTCAATCCTACTGAAGGAGAGACGATCATGCTGTGCGCTCCAGAAGGTGTGGACGCTTATAAGTGGAACACTCAGGACAAAACAAGATGTATCGCTATTACTGAGTCAGGAATGAGAAGTGTCACTGTGACCAACAATAACTTATGTATGGATTCATGTTCGGTTCAAGTGGTATTTTCTGATGTCTCTAGTACGGGTGATCAAGATAAGAGTCCGCTCAAGTTTAAGATATATCCTAATCCATTTTTTGATGAAACCACCATCGAATTCAAACATGAACTAGCTGGACAGCAGATAAAAGTAGATTTGATTAATACCGTAGGAGAACAAGTAAAATCAATACATTTTGAAAACACTGAATCAGAACAATGGCATAAAATAAAACTCCAAGGGCAAGATTTAGCAGCAGGTATTTATATGGTAAGAATGACATCGGGTAAAACCGTAATGTTCAAAAAACTTATCTTAATCAATTAACACAAGTCAAATTCTCAAATATTTTTAGGTGCAAAGGACAGGTAGTCGGAAACGCCTGTCCTTTTTTCTTTTCATAGAATGATTACAACAGCAACGAAATAGTTTTACATTTTCTTGAATACCAATTTAAAGATTTATGACAATAGTCTTGTAAAAGTGCAAGATCACACTCATTTTTTAGATGCTTGGGGCAGGCTGTGAACAACACCTGCCCATTTTTTTATACCTAGATTAGTTAATCCAGGCACAAGTTATTTTACATTGTACAAAAAAAACTTCAAATTAAAACGGTGCACTTAATTAGTAAAACGGTTCCACGTCAGGTATCTAAACTAGAACATAAGACTGGCTAGGAGTATCATGTTTGAGATCTTTAATATGCTTTCTAAAAATAATATAATAATTGATCAAAATATTGTAACACATCTTAATGCAAAACACCGCAATTTTGTAGTATTGTAATTTTGCAATGATGATCTATAAAAATGAAACATTATGAGCACAGGTAAAGTATTAATAGGCCTATTGACGGGAGTCGCTGTAGGTACAACGTTAGGCATTCTTTTTGCACCAGATAAAGGAGAGTCTACTCGAAAAAAAATAGCTAAACAAGGAAATGATATGACCGATGGTCTCGTTTCTAGGTTTAATGGTTTGATGGATAGAATGTCTTCAAAGATCGATTCAATCAAAGATGAAGTTCATCAAACAGCGCAGAATGGCAAAGCAGAAGCTAGAGATGCCATGAATGAAGTTGCTGCAGCTGCAAAAGCTAAGCTACATTAAGTTGCAAATTGTTTTGTAAGTTAGATAGTATTGAATAGGTGATCCATTTATGGATTGCCTATTCTTTTTTTATAACTTACCTTCCTAAATATTGAAAGTATTCTAAAAATACATATCCTATTTCTTCGGCAAATTTGGAATTATAAATTACATGATTATATTTGCAGCTTATAATCAGTTCTATGTTTAGATTTGTTTTCCTTGCTTTATTTCTAGTCTCTTTTTTAGTTTTAACTGCCCAAAGCCAAGATCAAGTTTCGTATGTAAAAGAAAGTAGATATGGGTCACCTGATGACATTGCGCTACCTCTTTGGGCTAGGAAGATGTATGACAAAAACCCCAATATCGGAGAAGTAATCAGCCTATATAATACCTACTATGCAACTAACCCCTTTGTTAAAAACGAGCATACCCAATACTACAAACGATGGATTAAAAACATCAAAGAAGTTGTAGATGATAAAGGGTTCATAAATCCACCATCTAAAACAGAAAAAGATAGGATTGATTCAGAAAGAATTAAAGCAAGTAAGAATACTTCAAATGAACGTTTCATAATGAATCAGCCTAATTGGACTCCAATTGGACCGTTTGATTTTGATAAAGATGCAGCAGGTAGAAGCCATGCACCAGGAGCAGCTCATGTTTATACAATAGAAAAAGCTCCTTCCAACCCTGATATTTTATATTGTGGAACAGCCAATGCAGGAATTTGGAAGACTGTGGACCGGGGGCTCAATTGGACCTATGCATCTAGCACCCTTCCAGTTAATCATTGTAATGCGCTAGAAATACACCCAACAGATCCAAATACGGTGTGGATAGGTGGAAATAATAGAGTTTATAAAACATCGAATGGTGGTGTTTCTTGGACGCAAGTAGGTGATGCTACATTTAATGCCATTTCTCATAGCATTGACGATATTGCGCTCAAACCTGGTACAAACAACACACTTTTTGTTGCATCAAACAAAGGTTTATATAGGTCTACAGATAGTGGTAATAATTTTACTAAACTATTAGCTATCAAAGGTTCTGATGCATATTTTGGGGAAATTGAATTTAAACCCAGCGACCCAAATACTATCTATGTTCTAATGAATGAAGTCAATGGTGTTTACACAGAACTTTATAAGTCAATAAATGGTGGAAATAACTTTACAATTATATCATCGTGGCCAGTGCTTTCTTCAGTATCAAATTATGAATACAAATATGTTGGAAAAACAGCCACTTCAAACCAATATGCAACTTTTACGAATGATAATCTAGGTACGTCTGCAATTCCAAATTTCACCATAGAGATGCGTGTAAAATTCCCTACACCAAGCGCTGACAAATCATTTCTAAGTAATAAAAACTGGAACTCTGGCGCAAACAATGGATGGGTTCTTGCAAGCAGATATACAGGTGAATTGACCTTCAATATCGGTAATGGGGCATCCAGAATAGACTTACAAGCGCCAGCTATTTGGGATGACCAATGGCATCAAGTTTCAGTAGTATATAGGAGTTCAGGGCAGAAGGAACTTTATGTCGATGGCGTATTAAAAACAACGAGTACTACCAATATTACACTAAACAGCAATACTAGTCTTCCAATGGTCTTGGGAAGGGATGGTAATCTTGCTTATGGTGGTCTTGACATGCAAGTAGATGAGTTCAGAATATGGAATACTCCACTGAATGCAACAGATATCAATGATTGGAAATATAAAGATGTAGATAATTCTCACGCTTATTATGGGAATCTTCTCCATTATTACAAATGTGATGAAGCATCAGGAACCACACTTTTGGATTATGTGGGTTCAAATAATGGGACCATGAATACATTCTGGAATCGTGAACTTTCCACTTGGGGAAGTACCGCTACAAACCTTCCTGTAGGAGACCATCAAAAAAGAGCTGAAATAGCAGTAACAGCTGCCAATCCTGAAAAGATATATGCTTTATTGGCTGGTTCAGCTTATGGCGGAACTGGACTATTCGGTTTTTATGAAAGTACCAATGCAGGTGCATCTTGGACGCATAAATGTTGTGGAACAGGACCTGGTGGATCAGCTTCAGCTTCTAACCCAAACATTCTAGGATACTCATCCACTGGCACAGAAAATGGCGGCCAATATTACTACGATCTAGCACTCGATGCGGATCCAAGTAATGCAAATAAAGTACACATAGCAGGTATCAATCCTTGGATATCCACAAATGGCGGAACGACTTTTACCAATGTAGGGCATTGGTCCAATCCAGCAGGTGTAGGCTATGTACATGCAGATGTTCACAATATCAAAATCTATGGTAACGAGGTCTGGACAGTCAGCGATGGTGGAATATTTATGTCACAAGATAGTGGCAAAGTTGTCTTCAATAAACGTCAATTTGGTATCTCAGGTACCGATTTCTGGGGCTTCGGAATGGGTCATAAAGACGCAAATGTAATGTTGGGCGGTACATATCACAATAGTCATTTATTGAAAAATAATAATGTCTATATCAATGGTTGGATATCTTACACTGGTAGTGCTGATGGTACTCGTGGTTTTGTAAATCCAGGTAAAAACAAAGTCGTCTACAATGATGGTGGAAGAGATTTACTACCTCCTGTCAGAACCCAAAACCCTACCTACCTGCCTTTTCACAAAAAACCAAATACAGAACCTACTAGTCGAATAGCGTGGGATCCTAGATGTTACAATTGTGTATTTACTGGAAATTCTAGTGGCCTATGGTATAGCCCCAATGATGGCTACTCATGGCAATTGGTCAAAGATTTTAGCCCTTACCATGTTGGTGACGTGGAGATTGCATGGGATAATCCAAATATCATTTGGGTGACAGGCGCCGATCCTAATGGTTTTTATGACCCTAAAAAAATATGGAAATCAATAGATCGAGGGATCACTTGGATAGATGTGACACCAAGTAGTGCTACACTTGGTTACAACTCAGATATGTGGTATAATATTACCGTAGGTGACAATAGCCAACATGTATGGATGAATGTTTACCATAGATATGGATGGAATTCTGGCAACAATAATAAAATATATTATTCAAATAATGGTGGCACTTCATGGACTAATATCTCTCACGCATTACTTAATGACCAAAATATAGAAGATGTAGTTTATCAACGTGGTAGTAACGGTGGTATATATGTCGGAACCAATAAAAGTGTATATTACAAAGACAATAGCACAAGTGGGTTTATTCCTTTTTCTTCAGGTCTTCCTTTATCAATTAGTTCGACAAGATTACACATTTGGTATCTAGAAGGAAAAATACGTCAAGCAGGCAATCAAAGTGTTTGGGAAAGAGGCTGTCTAAAAAGATAGCCTC